>JBCCQQ010000021.1:0-86453 GCA_039024555.1 Cyanobacteria bacterium P01_D01_bin.156 | reverse complement strand
GAGCGGTTGAGCGACTCAATGGCATTGGTGGTGTAGATAACTCGTCGAATTTCCATCGGATAATCGAATATGGGAATAACGTTTTCCCAGTGCCGAATCCAGATTTGACTGACGGCTGGATACGCCTCATCCCATTTTTCGAAGCTGACTTTGTGGTAGACGAGTTCTTCGTGTTGCACGCATTCCGAGGGAAAGGTATCGCAGAGCGGTCTGCCATTGCCGGACTTGACCAACACAGAGGCAAATGGGAAGTTGTCACGTGGTCTACGCACGCACGAGTGATCTCATTCTGGCGACGAGTAGTCAGTAGCTATACCTCCAATAGGTACTCAGAGAACGAGTTAGAAGACCATCCTTGGGGAAGGAGAGTCGCCTTCCATTTTGAAAACACTTGAGAATCATCTAACTAGCAGATGCACCTGTCAAAATGAAAGACTTCTACGATCGCCTCGCGCCCTTCTATCACATTATCTATAAAGATTGGAACACAACTGTGGAGACTCAGGCAACACAGCTATCCAACATAATTCATGAATATTGGGGCGAGCAGGTTCAGAATATTTTAGATGTATCCTGTGGTATCGGCACACAAGCCCTCGGTCTAGCGTCCAAAGGGTACAACGTAACCGCCTCAGATCTCTCGCCTAAGGAGATTGAACGGGCAAAAGAAGAAGCGCAATTGCGTAACCTCAATATTCACTTTTCCGAATGCGATATGCGGGAAGCATATTCTCACCATCAATCTGAATTTGATGTTGTAATTTCATGCGATAACTCAATTCCACACCTGCTTAGTGATGAGGAAATCCTAAAAGCGCTCAAACAGATATACGCCTGTACTCGTATTGGCGGTGGTTGCTTACTGACAATGCGTGATTACGACAAAGAAGAAAGAGGGACTGGTATTGTAAAATCTTATGGAATTCGTGAGGATGCAGGCAAACGTTACTTTGTCTTTCAAGTATGGGATTTTGAAGGTGATATTTACGATGTCTCAATGTACTTCATTGAAGAGAATCAACAATCCAGTAATGCGAATACTTACATCATGCGTTCTCGTTACTATGCATTGAGCCCTAACCGCTTACTACAGTTAATGGAGGAGGCAGGCTACACGTCAGTCAATCGTCTGGACAACCGATTCTTCCAACCAGTTTTGGTAGGTACAAGAGCGACGTAACACAGCGCAATAGCAGACGGAGTGAATTATTCAGAAACGCTATCAAAAATCGACCGCCTTTTAACTCTACGTTACAAGCCACACATGACCCTAAATTACAGTTAGATTAGGCTCTATGAAGTAAGTCTCAAGGGATCACAACATGCCAAGTCAGACTGTAGATTCAATCAGAACTATCTTCCACAGCCGCTTAACGACTCTTGAACACCTCTTAAAGTCCGCTCAGGCGCACTTTAGTGGAAGTGAATCTTTCCTGAACGAGCGCATTGCCGCAGACATGCTGCCCTTTGGTACACAGATTGCTTTCACCTGCAATCAACCCCGCAATTTTGCTTTGTGGTGTGACGATAAACCAATGGATAATTTAAACCCAGAAGTTACGTCTCTTGCACAAGCATACGAACATATAGCGAATACCAAGGAACTGCTTGCAGGGATTAATACCGGAGACGAAAAATTAAGTGCGGTGACGCGCATCGACCTGGGTCAAGGGCTACACCTCGAAATACCTGGTAGCACCTATGTGAATGACTTTTTAATGCCAAACTTCTACTTCCATATGGTTACGGCCTATGACATTCTTCGCATGGCTGGTGTACCCATTGGAAAGCGAGATTATATGATGCATCTGGTCCCATTCCTTAAACAAGAATGACTGCAATTGTCACAATTTGGAGACGACGCACATCGCTTAACCTTTAGCCTGAATAATCTATCTCAACCATTTATCTTTGATCTACTTCTGTTAGTGCTCTAAAGCTAGTACCAACGCCATAAACGACTTGGCAGCTGCTACTGTGGTTCAAGGGGAATTAGTTTGGTTAGACTGTGCGCTAAGGAGTTCTTATGCCCAAAGTTGTTTCGATTCATTCCTATCGGGGCGGAACCGGCAAGTCTAACTTTACGGCTAACCTGGCGGTAACAATTGCAGCTCAAGGATGTCGGGTTGGTGTTGTAGATACCGATGTGCCCTCACCGGGAATCCATAATCTTTTTGCACTGGAGTCCGACCAAACTGACAAAACTCTAAATAATTTTCTTTGGGGTGAAATCCCTATTGAAGCGGCAGCCTACGAGGTTACGTCCAATGTCGGTATTGACGGCAATGGTCAGGTATTTCTGGTGCCCGCCAGTGTCAAAGCAGATGATATTGCCCGCATCCTAAAAGACGGCTACGACGTTAAGTTGATGAATGAAGGGTTTCGCAGCTTAGTAAAGGCGTTGGCATTAGACTATCTGTTGATCGATACCCATCCGGGCCTCTCAAAGGAAACCTTTTTGTCCATTGCTATTTCCCATGTTCTGCTTTTAATCTTACGCCCCGATAAACAGGACTATCAAGGAACTGCGGTCACTATTGATGTGGCGCGACAACTGAAAGTTCGCAAAATGCTCTTGGCTATTAATAAAGTTCACAGCCAAGTGAATCATGATGCCTTGAGACAAAAGGTAGAAGACACGTATGCTGAAACGGTGGCAGGTATTTTTTCACTATCGGAAGACATGGTGTTGTTAGCCAGCGAAGGGATATTTTGTATGCAGCATCCGGAACATCTTTTGAGTCAGGAATTTCGAAAAGTAGCGCAACAAATCATTAATGGATAGAAGCTGTGCCTCATGAATCAAACTCTGAGACTACAGCCATAACCTCGGAGTTTGATTCTGTTGAACGTTGCACCATTTTTTTGCGCTCATCGATGAAGCGGTTCATTTCCAAAGCAAAGTTAGACTGTTGCTGCGCAATCAAAAAGACGGCATCACTGCTCAGTACGACCAGCTCCACATCCTGTATTGCTGTTACAGAGACCCAGCTCGGTTCGTTGCGCAGCAGTGACATTTCGCCAAATAGATCACCCGTTTCTAGATAAGAAATCACACGGGTATTACCGGTATGGTCAGGGCATGAGAGGGTGACTTGGCCTTGTAGTAAAATGCAAATCCCTTGATCTACATCGCCAGCCTGGACAATGGTTTCACTGGCGCCGTAGTAGTTCACATCTGCCTGATGGGCTAAGGTGTTGAGTACTGTTTCATCCAGCACGCGAAAAATGGGTAAAGCCACAAGGGCTTTCAAAATATCAGGGGTGTAATCTTCACCATGGGATTGACGCTCCTGCAACACATAGTGTTCTTCGAAGGGGATGGGCAGCATTAACCGATGGCGTTTAGCGGCGTAGTAGACGTTGGTAATAAACTGCCCCTGAATTGTTGACGCATGGGTAAAATCAGCAATGCAATATTGCACTTCATATTCGGCCTGATGGTCTGTGAAGTTGAGGGGCCGAACTTCCGGTTCAGGATCTGCCAAAATGCCCTCTACTGCCAATGCCGCTGTTTTGAGGACGGGCATTACCCGATTGGGGGCTTCTTTGTTGGAAAAGGTAAAGGTGATGCGATCTCCATGGAGCGGATAAAGCAATGTGTAGTTGTAGATGGTCTCTTTGCCTAACACACCGTTAGGAATAATCACCACATCATGGTCAGGTGTCCTCAACCGCACTGCCCGCCAATTGACTTCTAACACTTCGCCTTCCACATCATTTACGCGAACCCAGTCTCCTACCTGAAAGGGAGCTTCAAAGATAAGCAAAAATCCAGAGACTAGGTTGCTGAGGGTATCTTGCAGGGCCAGGGCAATGACTAAAGAACCCACCCCTAGAGCTGCAATTACTTTGCTCAAATCTACCTGCCATACGGTCGCTAATAGATAAGATGCAACGCAAAGAATAACCCCGACGCGAGCGACCTGGAATAGTAAATTGGGAACATCAATTTGCCAATTGTATTGACGATTTCCTGGAACTAAAATGCCATTGACCAGGGCAATGAGGCTATAGATAATGGCCAATCCCAGGGCTGTAGAGAGAATCCGTATCGTGATGTCTCCAGCGGGTATATGAAACAGTTTTAGGGTTACTAAGAGAATCGCCAGGGGTGGCAAGACAAACACACGGATACTGTGAAACAGATCCATTAGCGGATGGCTGCGCAAGCGTGTAACGATTTCTCCCAGACCAATTGAGCAAGCTGGGACTGCCATGATTAAAATCAAGGCCCAGGTAATTTGCATTTGTTCCATCGCTACATCCATGGTGTTCAGGTGTCGGGCAGGTTGAAATGATTAAGGATCAAACGAGTCAATGCCGAGTTCTTCCACAAGCTCTCCAAAGATTGAAGAATCATCAGTGGGTGCTGACGACACGACGGATGATTCTTCTGCAGTTGCTGGTGCAGCCACTGGCTCGGCTTCCCCGTCTATTAAGTCCTCTGACGGGGAACCGTTGGAAAGACCACTGGTTAGTTCTCCAATGAGGTCGGTGAGGGCACCTTTTTTCAGTATCCAGGTGTCCATTGTGGCCTGGCTTTCTAGGGAAAGACGAGTTCCTTTTTGAAAGTCATAGAATCCCTTGAGGCGATCGCGCACCATTTGAGTGGTGATAATGACACTAGCATCTGTCATCTCAATGAGGCCGCTGGCAATGGTCACTGGCTGGCCCAACAGGTCATAACTTAATTGCTGGGTTCCTAAAACACCCGTGGCCACGGTTCCTGTATGAATGCCAATGCGCAGACTTAGACGGGTTTGATGGCGACTGTTGAACCCTTGAACGAGATCGAGCAAATTGAGGGCAAAATCCACCATCCGCTTTTCATGATCGAGCCTGGGTTTTGTAAGACCACAGGTAGCAATGTAGCGATCGCAAGCAAACTTAAAAGGCTCAACATCATTGCGTGTGGCCACCTGATTAAAGGAAATCAATAGCTCGCTCAAGTATTGATTCAACATGCTGGGGGGCTGCTGTTTAGCCAGAGAGCCCAAGCCCACGATTTTGGCAAATAAAACGGTAACCTGTTGGGTCTGGGTGGCAATCAAGGCTTCTTTTCGCTTGACGCGCTCAATAATCTCATCGGGTAGGAGCTTCTGCAAAATACCTTGAGCTTCAAGATATTGCCGCTCAATGGTGTTGATTTGCTGGTGCATTCTTTGTACTACCGTATTAAAAATGGTAGCCAACTCGCTAAATTCATCGGTGGAGTCAAAGAATACGGTGGCATCTTCTTGGCCCAGCTCTGCTTTGCGAGAAGCCGCGATCAGCGTATCAATAGGCTTTACAAAATTAGCGGCAATAATGCTGGCCAAAAATGTGAGAGCCAGCATCAAAATTACGGTCGAAATCAGCAAATAGGTTTGGAGAGAATAAACGGGCTGATAGGCTTCAGCCAAATCCATTTCCGATAGAATGGCCCATTCTAGCCCCGGTAGATTAATAGGGGCATAGGAACTCAACACTGGAATGCCGCGATAGTCTTTTGTAATCTGGGTACCTTCTTGACCTGCGATCGCATCTTTAGCCGCCTCAGTATTCACCCGTTGCAACAAAATCGAAGTATCCAATTGATCAATCAATTCGACAGTGCGATTGGGAGTACCTATAGAACGCAAAGCTTCCTCGTATCCAGCTTTATCTTCAATCAAAAACCGGGATATGGAACGCATTAGATAATCTTCCCCCACTAAATAGGTCTCTCCAGACGCCCCCAATCCATCTTGTTTCCAGTTCTTTCCCCCCGTTAAGACCTGATTCAACTCATTGACCGGCATTTGCACCGCAAGAATGCCAACAAAGGTGGGACCATCATAAATAGGACCCGCCAAAAATGCCGCTGGAGCCGCATAGGAAGGCTTATAGGATTTGAAATCTGCAACCTGAATCGCCCCCCGATCGGGATTATCCTGCACCGCCGCGACCACCTCAGCCAAATTACTGCGGCTGTAGGGACCATCGCCTAGGCTGGTAGCATAATCCGTTTCCTTATAGACGGAATAGACAATATCCGATGTTCGGGGATCAATCAGGAAAAAGTCATAATAGCCAAACTTCTGAATTAGATTTTGAAACAGCCGATGGTAACGGCTATGAATAGCACTGTAAACACTGTCATCCTTGGCATCGATCAGGACATCCTTCTCTCCCACCGGGTTAGGATTGGACGCAATATAGTGGTACTGCAGGTAACGGGCCGCATTACCCTTGGGGGCATAGGTTTCATAATTCGGCGTCCCGGCAATATGTTCGGTCAGCTTGGGAAAAAAGTTCTGCTCATAATAATCGCGAATGGCATTATCCCAGCTGGTTGGGGTCGTCTCTTGATTGAGCTGCTCATAGGCCGCGTCAAACTCCTGCACCGCCGATACCACCATGCGGTCTTCGCAGAGAGTTTCAACATGGTTTTTGAACGTAGTGAAATAGGATTCAATCTGATAAGCCTTTGAGGCCCTAACACTGGTGAGATGATCAAAAATAGTTTGCTTGAGCTCTGCCCGAGCCCAGCTCCACCCTAAGAGACTGATGGAGACAATCGAAATCAGGCCAACAACCAGCAACATCACCTGAATTTTTGATCTAATGCTGAGGTGACGAAGTCCAATCATAACGGTAACCCATAGGGCAGCAGCGTTAATCAGAGAATATCAGATGAATTAAAAACCAGATGGGTTACCAGAGACTAATTTTTAGAAGACTCGTTGACGGATAGAAAGCAACGATAAAATCGGACTACATGCCTCTGAGACCTAAACACGTGCTCAACTCCCTCAAGAATTTGTCCCTACGGAATCTATTGCTAATCGCATTTGCCGGGCAACTGTTAGGTGTGGTCAGTCTGGTGGGCTATCTCTCCTTGCGTAACAGTCAACAGACGGTTGAAACCCTGGCTGTCCAGATACGACAGGAGCTCACATCTCGGATCGAACGTGAGTTACAGAGCTATTTTGAAACCCCCCACGAGATCAATCGCCTCAATGCCGCGGCCTTCTCCCGAGGGGAATTAGACATCACCAATGCCCAGTTTGGCGAGGCCCAGATCTATCAACAAATGAAAATTTCTCCCAACGTGGCCTTTGCCTACTGTGGCAGCAGCCGTCGGGGAGAATTTTTTGGGGTGCTAAGGTTACCCGAGGATGGTTCTTTGCAACTGTCCTACAGTAACCGGGCCAACAAATTCTTAAGGGATTATTTTAGTTTGGACGTCGCCGGACTACGTACCTTTAGGCTGCCTCAGTCCACTAAACCCTATGATGCCCGCCAACGGCCATGGTACCGAGCAGCAGTCAGTGCTCAAGGTCCAGCCTGGACAGATGTCTATATAGCCTTTACCACCGGCCTACCTAACGTGACGGCTAGTCTACCTGTCTATGATCGCACTGGACAACAGCTGATTGGAGTATGTGCCACTGATGTCGTATTGCCAGAGGAATTTCGCAACTTTCTCAGTTCCCTAAAGATTGGCAATCGTGGTCAGGCATTTGTACTAGACCGCAACGGAAATTTGATTGCCAACTCTAACGATGAACCCCTGATGGTGGGAGAAGGGGACCAGGTCCGCTCTCTACAGGTCATGGAAAGCCAGGATCCATTGGTGCAGGGGGCAGGTATCTACCTCCAAAATACCTTTGGCGATTTCGCCCGCATCAGCCGCCCCCAGCGTCGTAGCTTTCAGCTTAACGGCGAGCGCCAGTTTATCGACGTCGTTCCTTTCAGCGATGGATTTGGCCTGGACTGGTTAATTGTGGCTGTGGTGCCCAAAGTTGACTTTATGGGGCAAATCTACGCCAACACTCGCACCACTCTCCTACTGGCCCTGGCGGGATTGCTCGTAGCCATTGCTCTAGCCATCTTGGCAGCCCGCAGTCTTACCCGTCCGGTATCAGAGGTATGTCAGGCGGCCGAGGGTATTGCTGAGGGCAATCTGGAACAGCGCGTCACCCCTGCACCCATTCGAGAAATGCGGCGCTTAGCCCGTACCTTTAACAGCATGGCTCAACAGCTACAAAGCTCTTTTCAGGACCTGCGGATTGCTGAGGAAAAGTACCGTAGCATCTATGAAAATGCTTTAGAAGGTATTTTCCAGTCCAGTCAGGAAGGGCACTTTATCAGTGTGAATCCGGCCATGGCTCAGCTGTATGGCTATAGCTCTCCAGCCAATATGGTTACCAGCATTGAGAATATCGCCAAACAGATTTATGTGGATCCAGAAGGACGAGATACCTTCACCCGTCTGTTGGATGAGACTGGTGAAGTCAAGGACTTTGAATATCGCAGCTATCGCCAAGATGGCAGCATTATCTGGGTAGAAGAAAACACTCGCGCTGTTCGAGACAATACTGGTGAGATCCTTTATTTTGAAGGCATCGTCAAAGATATTACCGAGCGCAAGCTGCGGGAAATCGAACTACAGCGTCAGTTAAAGGAACTGCAAATTGAGATTGATGAAACTCAGAAAGCCCAAGACGTTGCAAAAATAACTGAGAGCAGTTATTTTCAAGAACTACAAAGCGAAATCAACCAAATTGATGTGGATAATTTTTGGGGCTGATAAAAACATTGGCGACATTTATAGCGGATTGGACACTCCTGAATGCCTTATTATTTAGGGAGATCGACACATTAAACGAATTACAGGTTTTCTAAAAAATTGTTGGCTCCCGTTAGTAGTAGTGGGCAGTGTTTTGGTGGTAGCAAATCAGCAAATTCGAGCAGGTCTAAAGGCTTGCAATTGGCTAGATTTACACCTGGATAGAAGTGGCTGCATAGCGAAAGTGACTGTAGATACTGATGCACTGAATGTGGCAGAGGTAGAGGCTGTATTACAGCCCATTCATCCCATGCTATTCTCTCCCAATGGCCAGATGATAGTGATTCCCCAACTGGCTGTGTTGCGTAAGAACGATGGACGACGAGTGCAGGGAACGTTGATTCTATTAGTGAGCCTGGAAAGTGGTGAGATACTGCACACACTGATGGTGAATGAAACAGTGCTATCCACGTCAACATTAATTCCTCCTGATGATGATCCGGATGTTGTGTTTTCTCCCAATGGAGAACTGCTAGCAGCCAGTATTCCACAGGATAGTAGCCATGTTGTGTATGTGTGGAATGCTGAGACGGGTGAGCGTCGGTGGCGAACACGGATGAATAATTGTCCAGAGCTAGCGTTCTCCAAGGATGGTCAGTTTGTGTTGTGTACACAGCGTCGGATTGCAATTGCAGATGGTACTGTTAAATCTCTGGAAGAGAGTGCACTAAAACCTCAGTCAGCCTTGGTTGAAACCATCCTTTATCCACAACTACGACAACCCCAGGTGATTTCACCCGATCAGAGTCTTAAGGCAATTCATAGAGGGAATGGGCCTCTAGAAATTTTTGAGCTGGTAAATGGCGCTGAAAAATCGCTAGCTCTGCTCAGGTCTGACGAAGATTTGGCCGAAAGTGCGTTCTTTTCTCCGGATAGTCAACAGCTAATAGCAGTTGGCTACCAACAGGACGCTATATATCTTTGGCAACGGGGCAGTCAGACGTTTGAAAAAATTTCTTTAAGCCTAGACGCAGTGTTTTCGATAATTTGGTCAATAGACGGAAAGCGCATTGGCCTGAATTCAGCAGATAATCCCAATACGTTCTTAATTTTTGAGATAGACAAGATGCCACGTTGGTGAGAACTTGCTCTCAATTTTCCTAGGATAGTCTAAGTTTATGATGTATCTGATTCCATTCCTTAAACAAGAATGAAAACATACCAAAATCAGTTGCACCCCTTTATTTATCTCAGCCTTGGAGCTGGCTATTTGCTATTTCAGGGGGCGGTGTGTTGGCTCTTCTTGCCCCGCGCCAATTTTCTGCAAAACAATCTCATCATGTTGCCGTTAGGCGCGGTTTTTCTGGGATGGCTCTACTATTTTTCCTTAACCTCAAAGCTTCGAGTATATCCAGAAGGTTTCCATTGGCGGCAGGGGCGTGTTCACCTCCGCTCCTCCTGGTCGAACGTCAGCCATCTAGGCTCTATGAACGATGGCTACGCCACTACCTATGGCCTCTCTCTCAAGACGCCTATGCCCACAAAAGTCTATCCAAAGGGGTTTCTTCCTAAGTGGTTGATTGATCCTAAAACCATGAACTACGTTCCACTGTCTGGAATTGTTGTTCCGCTGCCAACCAGAGGCTCCACCATTGATGAGCATGCACTGCGCAGAACACCGTTTGGGCAAGATCTTATGAGGTATGCACCACAAGTATTCCAGAATCCGGTAGAGTCAGAACAGAGTAATCACTGCACTAAACAAACAGAACTGCGATCGCAAGCCCCGTAACCACCGTTGCAGCCCCCAAACGCATGGGACGTCGTAGCCATGGAGTTCTGCGAATAAATTGGGTCACCGTACTTAGCAGTGCGTAGCACATCATCCCTGATAAACACGCCAAACCCATCTTCAGCAGCTGTCTTTGGTAAATATGAACAAAGAACCTAACTTTGCTAATGGGAGAATACTGATAGTTGTTATAAGCGGTAAAAATCTCTGCGTTCGGCAGGGTAATCGTTGCCCAGTTTTCACCACCATCTGTAGATTTGAAGATATCTCCGGTAACAGCACCAATGCCAAATAGGGTTTGATCCTTGGCATAGTTGGGGGATATCACGAGCGGCATAGACCCATACTCAAAATTATTCACAATCGATAGGGGCGGTGTCGCATTACCTACTGCAGCGAAGGTTCGTCCACTATCTGTGCTCTTGATCAGTCCCTTACCCCGCACACTCACAAATAGGGTTTGATCGTTGGCGTAGCTTGGGGAAATTGCCACCGCCTCAATGTAGGGGATGGCACCGTAGACATTACTAGAGACTAAATTCCAGGTCTCTCCACCATCTTGGGTTTCAAATAAGCCATCGCTCGTTCCCAGCCACAGGGTTTGATCCTGTCCATAGTTGGGAGAAACCGCTAGTTTGAGTTTGCTGCGGTCTTGAATTTGTTCTTTGGAGGTCATGGCCTGCCAGGATTGTCCGGCATCGGTTGTTTTGTAGACTCCTTCTGCCCCAGTCATAAAGACCGTTTTATCCTGAGCATAGTTAGGGGAGACCACCATAAAAGGAGACTCGTTACCCACCTGACGGCCTATTTCGCCCAGTTTCTTAAAGCTTTTCCCGCTATTCTGGGAGAGATACACTCTCCCTTCTTGCGTACCAACAAATACGGTATGGTCTTTGTCATAGTTAGGAGACGGTGCGATCGCTAAGGCCCTTTCCCAACCTTTAAATCGCTGTAGCTGCCAGCCGTTACTTTCGGAGTAGCGCAGCACACCATTATTCAAAATAGTGGCAAACAGTGTTTTATCCTTGGCGTAGTTGGGAGAAAACGCTAGCGATTGAAACCGACGCGGGTCGTCATTGCGCTCAATGGGCTCAAAGGTATCTGTAAAGAAGGGTAGCTCTAGCCCTTTTGCCATGGGCGACCAGCTATCACCGCCATCGTTACTCATGTAGGCTTCTCCCACATAGGTAACCGCTACCACCGTCTTATCTGTCGCGTAGTTAGGAGATAGGGCCAGTGCCATGGGAATATCTCCTGGCAGGGTATCTAGCTGTGCCCAAGTCTCTCCTTGGTTTGTGGTCTTAAACAAACCGTTAAACCCACTGGCAAGCACCGTGCCATCTTGATTAAACGCTGGAGAAATCGCTAAATCAGTAAAGTGGGCATAGCCCATTTTGTCGGCCTGGGAGGTTTTGGTGAGACCGTCATCTACAGGGCGCCAGCTGTCTCCTCTGTTAGTGGAATAAAATACGCCATTATTTGAGGTGGAAGCGTAGAGGCTTAACAGTTGGGTATTCGGATCGGTGGCGCTGACAATATCTTGAATGGTTGTTTCCGGTAGTCCTTCATTCACTGCAGTAAAGGTTTGGCCACCGTCCGTTGTTCTGAGAATGCCGCTGGTTTCGGTCCCAATCCAAAAAGTGTCGTTATCTGGGCTTAGATTCACACTGGTGATGGCCCCATCTACCACATTTATGGTGGTCCAGGTTTGGCCTGCATCGCCTGAGCGGTACAGATTGCCCTGATAATCTCCGATAACAATTTGGTCTGGAGACGTTGCGATCGCACCCACTGGCACTTTTGTTGCCAGAGCCAGAGACCAGGTATCGCCATCGCGACGATACACATTACTATCATGACCCGCCACGTACACCCGATTCGCATCCGTGGCAGAAACGGCCACCTGGGTTAGGGCCAGTTCTGGCAGTTCTTGATTGACAGACTGCCAGGTCTTACCAGCATTCTCAGATTCGTAGAGGCCATCGCCTTCGGTGGTGATATACAGATGGTCTGGGGCGGTGGGTGCAATGGCAAAAGCAGTTAGGGGAGTTTGATGATCTAACCCCTGCACCTGTCGCTGCCAGGTAACGCCTTCATCAACAGATTTTAGAAAGTTTCCTCGCACCAGCAGGTACAGCGCATGATCCTGACTGTAGTTCGGCGACAGCTCTACCTGCCGTACCACATCGTGGGGGTCATGGGCCTGAACGCTTAGCCCAAAAAATCCCAGCAATAGTGCTGTTACTACACCGATCAAAAAATGCCGTCTATAGTTCATACCGTCACATTCGATAAAAAACTGTCTGGCCCCAGCACTTGCCTGGGGTAACTACGCAATGGCCAAGGAGACCAGGTATGGAAAATTACTTCACAATTAAGATGGGCTCAGTGGAGAGAACACTGAATTATTCGCTAAAAAACGGCGTTGCTGATGTCTGAAACGCCCTCATTTCCTATCGATAAAGCCAACAAGTTTTGTCGATCAAACTCTCTCTAGATCCATAAAAACCAGCAATCTAGCCATGATGAGTTCAGTGTTCCCTAAAGAATTTCAGCATCAACGGATTGAACCTCAACAACAACTAAACTTGTTGTCAGCCTGCAGGCTTATGCAAGCCATATTGGCTAAGTATTGATTGTTACTTCCATTTATTTTTTAAACAGGATTGTTTTTCAGCCCATGGGTGCATGCGGTTAACCGCTACGCCAGCGTTCTTTGAGATACTGCAAATAAGCTCAAACTTGATGTGGGATAATGGCCCTGTTTGCTTGAGCCGATCCGTGTAGGGTCTCCCCCACCTATTTACTCAACCTGAAAATGGCCGTCATCTTTCCCATCGCGAGTCTTGTTCTGCTTGTACTCATTGGTTCCAGGCTGTTTCGTTACAACCGAGAAGCCTTACTATTCGGATTGATGGCCTGGGCCGTAATCGTAACGGTACTGACTGAAGGGTTAAGCCTGGTACGTGGGTTTAACAGTCTTTTTCTAACGCTGGCTTGGTTGCTGATAACCATAGGGCTGGCATTCTTTTCATGGCGTGCCTATGGCTTACGGGTGATTAAATCTACCCCCAAGCAGTGGTTCAGTCCCTATGCATTTATTGAGCTGCCGTGGACTCTAAAGCTATCGACGGTGGGTATGACTCTAGCCCTGCTGGCCATTGGCATCACAGCGGTGGTGGCAGCCCCTAATCACTCGGATTCAATGGAGTACCATCTGAGCCGAGTGATGCATTGGATTCAGAACGAGTCGGTGGCTCACTATCCCACCCACGATATATTTCAGCTATATCAGAATCCTTGGTCCGAGTTTGCGATCGCTCATCTACAGCTCCTTAGTAATAGCGATCGCTTTAGCGGCTGTGTTCAGTGGATCAGCATGATTGGCAGCCTATTTGGTGTCTCCTTAATCGCCAAGGAACTAGGCGCTAATCGCAACGGCCAAATTTTAGCGGCCATTTTCAGCGGCACCCTGCCCATGGCCGTGTTGCAGGGCTCAAGCACCAATAACGATCACGTCGTTGCCCTATGGATGGTGTGCTTTATTTACTTTGCCCTATTGATCATGCGGCAGGGCATTCGGATACTACCGCTGGTGTGCCTAGGGGCAAGTCTTGGGTTAGCCATTTTATCTAAAGGGACAGCCTATATTTATGCCTTCCCCTTTTGCCTATGGCTGCTGCTGTGGGGCATTCGACATTTAGGCTGGCGCATGATTGCGCCCATGGTGTGGGTGATGGGCATTGTGCTGTTTATTAATGGTGGGCACTACCTGCGCAATGTACTACTGTTTGGCTCCCCCTTGGGAGTACCGGATGAAACTGGAGCCGCTTTTGGCATTCGCTATTTAATCTCTAACGTATCTAGAAACCTGGCCCTCCATGCCGACATTGTCAGAAATCTGCATTTAGAAGGCTTCATTACCCCCATCACTGGCATTGTCGAAAAGCTAGTGAAAATCCTGCACGAGGTTATGGGTGTAGATGTTAATGAGCCCCTAATTACCAGTGCGAAAGATCCACGATTCTATGTGCCAGGGTTATCCTTTAATGAAGACAAGGCAGGGAATCCACTGCATCTGGCGGTTATTTTACTTGCGTCTGGGCTGTTGTTAATTAATGGTCGCTTAAAGCAGCGGCGACGGTTGTTTCTCTATTGGCTGACAACAACAGGTACCTTTCTTTTATTTTGTCAGCTACTGACCTGGTCTTCGGCCCGCTGTCGATTGCATTTGCCCATTTTTATTATATTTGCAGCATTGGTGGGCACGGTTCTAGGAAATACTCTAAACCGCAGAATTGTAAATCTGTTAACTATTGGGTTAGTCTTGCTGTCGTTCCAATGGGTGTTTTATAACCAGGTGCGACCAATGGCAGGAGAAAACAACATTTTTACAAATACTCGGCCTGCACAATATTTTAAGACTCAGCCAGCCCTAGAGAAGATTTATACCAATGCCACTGAACAGATTACTAATCAAAGCTGTTCTGATGTGGGTATGGTATTTGAGAATATCTCGTTTGAGTATCCCTACTGGCAGCTATTGGATGCACCACGGCGTGGATTTAGGGCGCAGCATGTCGGTGTGAGTAATGAGTCGGCACCTTTACAGACCGAGGGACGCTATGGCAGGTTTAAGCCTTGCCTAGTGATGTTTACCGCTTCCCGAGATATTGACGCTCCGTTAGAGTCAGAATTATCTATTGGAGAGCAGACATTTCAAGAAATTTGGCAACAAACAGAAGATACCAAAACAGCTCAGAAATCGGTACAGCTTTTTGCTGCTCCTTAAAATTCAACAAACGTGGGTTAGGTTGCCTACCATTGAATTCCGTCATACGATTCCAACAATTGTATTAACCCAACATTCCTACGTTGGTTGAATAATGTCACGACCTAATCGTATTTTCTGCCCTAATTTTTGTTATCACATCACTATTCGTTGCAACAATCGAGAATTTCGATTGTTGCGCTATGAATGTCGGTCAGTATTACTCTATGCCATTCAGCAATGTCAGAAAAAATATGGCTTTAAGCTTTATGCACTCTGCATTATGAGTAATCATGTGCATTATTTGATCGAACCGCAACAACCCCAGGATTTATCCCATGTGATGCATTGGCTAAATTGGTATACAGCGATGTGTTTTAATCGCATGCTCAATCGGACAGGACACTTTTGGGAAAAGCGATATCACAGCAGTGGTTTTCCCAGAAATGACTATCGTCGAGCATTGAATACGATTCGGTATATCCATGCCAACCCTAAAGCGGCCAATATGCAGCGAGGCTTTTTCTATGATTTCAGTAACTATGGCACCTATGACCAATTAACCCAGGATGGTTTGACCCAATGGCATCCAGCATTTTTAGACCTGGGGGCTAGCTTGGATGAATGTGCAGAAGCTTATAAGCGGTTTTGTGTGAGGTATCAGCCTAAGCCCAAAATAGACCGTAAGCGTACTTGGGGAAGCCAGCTTTTGAAGGGGTTAATCCCAAAAAAAGGGAAACGCAAACCCTCGCCAGGGCAGCAGGAACTTTGGGAAAACGCCCGCGTTGAAGAACGAGATGAGGTGAAGCGAGTTACCGAGAAATTTATCGAAGCGAATAAACGTCCAGAGAAGTAAAAAGAACCTTAAAAGAACCTTCTGGTGCCAGGTATCGAGTGGAAGAAACCCCTGAAAAATGGTGAATCTAGCCCCTGAAATAATTGTTTATGATTCTCGAAAAGCCTTATCTGTTACACTTTGCAAGCCTGGATGCGAGAGAAGAGACCGCCCCGCCAACCCCCCGCCACATCTACTGATGGGAGGCTCCCAGGTTTTTTTTCTGGAAAATCATAAAGGCCTTGAAAGTTGTAGCTGCCATCAATACGCCAGCCGACCTGGTCTCCAAGTTTTTCAAATGCCTTCACTGCGGATGTGCCATCCCTACCAAAGTCCAGCTTACCACCCACATCAACCCAAATTTCCTTCTGTACACTAAAGCCTAGCTGGTTATTGCTGTACTTCAGCCATAGGTCATCAAGTCTATTCAAGTCCTCACAGGGAAAGTTTCGTAAATTATCAAGCAATAGATAAGACTCCTGTTTACACACCTGTACCATTACCCGATAGGTGTAGTTATCTGCTTTTCGCCACTGCCGCTCCCGCATATACCCTTCTAACACCCCATAGCTCAGCTCCATTACCCGCCGATAGGTCGTCTCAGGTACCCGCTTCGGGTTCTCGTACCAGCAGTCATAGGCCAGGGTCAGGGCCTGCTCTCCACCCACATCACACAGCCCTTCAACCAAACTTGTCGGCGTTACCTGGGCCGCATATAGCAGCACCGTCCCTCGCCAAGCCTCATTCTTTTCAATCAATAACGACTCTAGCCCCTGACGCTTAATTTCCGCCGCTGTCAAATACTCCTGCAAACTCTTGTGGGCAAACTGATACTCCCTGGGCTCCCGCTCCACCAGTAGCTCACTCACCCGAATGATCTTTTTAATTAGCTCTGTTGCCAATACGGTACCGTCCAACTTAGCTACGTAGCTCTCCACCAGGGGCAGCAGCTCATCATAGGCAATAATCTCCACCTCTCGCTTAGTCATCTCCAGCGCCAGGGACTGCAACACCCGTTGACTATGCTCAGTAGACAACAACATATCAATCTGTCTGGCCCTGGGTCGATCCCCTAGCTGCAGCCGACAAATCTCTTGATACAGCTCTGCTCGCTTTCTGGGCAGCTCACTGCCGGGATAAAACCGATGAAACGTGGCAATCATATTTAGCAACAGCGGATTGGTTGCCATGGCCTGGAGTTCTTCTCGGCCCTCTATTTGCTCCAACAAATCTTTGGCTTTCTCGTCAGCAATTGCCGCCACAGCTATAGCATTTTCCTTACTCTGACTGCGGCCATAGCGCTCCTGACAGCCGTACCACTTGCGAACAAACGCTTCCCGTTGTTCCTGGTTAAAAGGATTTACCAGCACATTGGTCTTAGGTTTCTCGGCTGTGTATTGCTTATAGCCACCCGGTCGAGAGGTGAGAATAAAAACACTCTCGCTGTAGTTGCGGATTTGCTCACTAATCCACTCACTGATAGCGGGCCGATCCGCTTCGGCCACTTCATCAAAGCCGTCAAACATCACTAGCAGTTTGCCATTGCCTAGGGCTGTCTTTGCCCAGTCCTTAGGAATTGCCAAGTCGTCAGCCCCCGGCAGGCTTAGCACGTAATAGTTTTCGATGAGTTCGGGTAACGTAGGCGGAGTTTCCTGGGTGAGTAACTGCTTCCACTTTCTCAGGAACAGCAGTGCCGGTATCAGCCTGGGTGCTTTAAGTCTTCTAACTTTGCCAGGATTATGGGCATAGGTAAACGCCAGATGCTTCATTAGCGTAGTCTTACCAAACCCGCCCCAGGCTAAAATCGCAATCGATTGAAATCGCGGATCTTGCTTCGCCTGGGAGAGAATATCCCAAATGGTTAAGGGCTCCTGCTTCCCCTGTTTTCCCATCAGTTTCTGAATCTCTTCTGACTGGGTTCCCATCTGAAAGGGCACCACATCCCCAGCGGCATTTTTGCTAAAGCCACTGCCGCTAAACTTGAGGGGGACAAATACCTCCTCTAGCAATGGGATCTTAATGTCGTCGGGCTGGCGATAGCCTTCGGTCTCGCTATACAAACAGGCGGCGCTTACCCGTTCTAGATATTTGCCGTCAAAACCCGATAGCTGCCATTGTAGGGCCTGATCTATTTGATTTAATCGATTACCAATGGCATCAGCGTCTTTGCGTCCGCGTTCACTAGCAATCTCACGGCATCGAGCTACAAAATTTTCAGTGTAAGCTGCCCAGATGCCCGTTACTACCGTCACTGGAAACATCAAGATGGACATTCCCCATTCTTGCTGAGAGAGGAAATGAACAAATGCAAATCCGCCACCACCCAGAGGAGCCCAACGAGCAAATGCATTTAGTGCATGCTCTATCCAACGACGCTCAGGACTTGACGGTTTATCATCAGCCATAGCCTAAAATAGAAAACCTACTTTCCATGACTATGGCATTCATCGTCAGAATATGCCGCAAATCGCTAACTTTTGTGGCTATTAACCCTGTGTAGTCTTCTCGAAAAAGCCAATACTGGTTGCTTGTACCTCAAGCTCACTAATCTTGGAAAAAGAAAAGATTCAAAGTCCTGCAGGATTAGCAAGGTGAATTCATTTCTCCAAACCACTGACAGTGAAACGACTTGGAAGGTTAAGCATCGGCACATAGAGAACAGGGACGCTCAGGACTTTCCCTCCTATTCGGAAGTATCAAGGCTCTCCCAATTAGGCAAACTGGGGTTTACCTCTCTGATCTGGGGACCTCAACGTCCCTTCTCGGAAATATATAGGCCGTCCCATTTAGGCATATTGGGGTTTCCCGTCGCACAAGAGGTTATTGGCTAAACGCTACAACCATTGATGGAGTAGTTGGTCATGTGGGTTACGCTGCGACCCATCATGCTCCACACCGTAAAACATAAAGTGTCTAATGGACATGTCTGGCATTCTTGGAACGGAGATCAAACCTCTGTAAAAAAACTTTCTTTGAGCATCGATTAGAAAACCATCGATGGAATCACCCTTTTTAGAATTTTGCGCGACCGAGCGTAAAATTCTAAACCGCTTTACCGACCACCCCCAACCCAATAGGCTATTAACCAAAGCCCTCTTGCCCGAGGGTCGTAGGGCGGCGGTTTCCGCCCTGCCCATAGGGGTTTGGGGAACTCGGAGGAGCCCCAAGCAACCGGTTTTACACCCCGCCAACACGTTCATCACAATCTTGAAAATAACGGCTTTAACTTCTCTCTGTTTATAACTTTCCAAGTTGTGCGGTGAAGCCATAGAGCATTTAGCCCCCAATCCCAAACTTTGGGGCCTTTGAAACGAGATTAAAAATCTCAACTATGAGGACCCTACTAACTTAAAGGATTTCCTGCCCAGTACTGTCTCTGAAGCCCCCAGGATTGCGAGGTTGGGGGCCTAGAAGCTAGTAGCCACTTTCCAGAGAATCTTCTGAGGTTAACGCCTCACAGCCTAGTCTTCAAAAATATTGCCAAAGAACTCGATAGTGTCTTTTAGCGCGGCAACAAAGCTGTCGATTTCAGCGTAGGTGTTGTAAAAGTAAAGGCTAGCTCGGGCCGTAGAATCTACACCTAGAATACGGTGTAAGGGCTGAGTACAATGATGCCCCGAACGAATAGCAACACCAGACTGGTCTAAAAATGTAGACAAATCTTGGGCATGGAGATTGTTGACCGTAAATGTTGCGATCGCAGCCCGTCCACTACCATCTGCCTTTGGTTGGGGGCCATACAGATTCACCTGGGGAATATCCGCCAGCCGCTCGTACAGATACCGCGTCAGCTCATGCTCATACTGGGCAATGCGCTCCATGCCAATGCCCGTGAGGTAATCCACGGCTGCACCTAGCATAATCACTTCCGCAATGGCGGGAGTCCCGGCTTCAAACTTGTGGGGCAGTTCTGCATAGGTGGAATGATCCAAGTAAACATCCTGGATCATCTCGCCACCACCTAAGAAGGGCGGCATCGCATTGAGAATATCGAGCTTGCCATAGAGAAAACCAGCCCCGGTAGGACCACACATCTTATGGCCCGAAGCCACTAGCCAGTCACAGCCGATGGCCTGCACATCCACCACCATGTGGGGGATACTTTGGCAGGCATCAATCAGCACCTTGGCACCGTTATCATGGGCTAACTGTATAACCTCTTCTACTGGATTAATGCAGCCCAGGGTATTAGAAACATGGTTAATAGCCACTAGCCTGGTGCGATCGCTCAGTAGCTCCTTAAAATGGTTTAAGTCAAACTCTTGCGCATCAGTCAGCTGCACATGCTTTAACACAGCCCCCGTACGCTGGGCCACCAACTGCCAGGGCACCAAATTACTGTGGTGCTCCATTACCGACAGAATGACCTCATCCCCTGCCTCTAGATTGTTTAATCCCCAGGCATAGGCCACCAGGTTGATCGCTTCACTGGCATTGCGGGTAAAAACAATCTCGTCGCGACTGCTGGCGTGAATAAATGCCGCTACCTTATCTCGCGTGGCCTCATAGGCTTCGGTCGCTCTGGCGCTCAGTGTGTGCACACCCCGATGAACATTGGCATTATCCTGCTGGTAATACTTTTCCAAAGCCTCTAAAACAGCCCTGGGCTTTTGCGATGTGGCCGCATTGTCAAAGTACACCAGAGGCTTTCCATTCACTGTTTGATCCAAAATCGGAAAATCCGCCCGGACCTCATCAGCGAGGGGTTTCGCCATTGTTAGAGTCATGCCTACACTGTCCATTGTTGAATGTATTGGGTCATGCGATCGCGCAAGGGAGCCACGGGGAGCGGCTCAATAATTTCCATCGCAAAGGCATAAACAAGCAGCCGCTGTGCCTGATCGCGGTTGATGCCTCGGCTTTGCAAGTAAAATAACTCATCCGGTGCCAGCTGACTTACGGTCGCACCGTGGGCGCACTTAACATTATCCGCCACAATGTCTAGCTCTGGCTTAGTGTCCACCCGCGCCTTAGAGGACAGCAGCAGATTGCGATTCAGCTGCGATGCATTAGTTAGCTGCGCCTGTTGGGGCACATAGACTTTACCGTTAAATACCCCATGGGACTGGTCGTCCATAATATTTTTCTGGAGCTGGTCAGCCGTGCCGTGGGGATGGGTGAGCGCCACTAAGCTGTGGGTATCCGCCAGCTGCTGTTGACCAATAGCGGTTAGGCCGTTGAGGGTGGTTTCTGTCTGCGGCCCCGTTTGGTAAACCTCTAGGTTATGACGGGCAATGGAACCACCGAGATTAATCGCAGTAGTGCGATAACGACTGTCGCGCGCTTGGGAAACAGCCGTTTTACCAATGTGAACCGTCTCTGTAGATTCCTGCTGGAGTCGTAGGTGAGTAACCTCAGCATTGTCCTGCACCCAGATCTCACTAACGCTGTTGGTAAAGCTCGCCCCTACACCGTGAAACTCTTCTATCAGCGTCAATGCACTGCCGGTTTCAGCAATTACTAGACAGCGTGGCTGAACCAATAATGCGTCACCAACGGTGAGGTAAACAATCTGTACCGGCTGCTCCAGTACCGTGTTTTTAGTGACCTGCACCACGGCTCCATCCGTAAAGCCAGCGGTGTTGAGGGCCGTAAATACCTCATTACTACCGCGTACCTGGGCTAGACCCTCAGGTAGCTTATCCAGCTGACTAAAAACGGTAATGCCTGCGGCAAGCTGAGACAGCTCTGCAACGTAGGTGCCGTTAACAAAAACAAGTCTGCTGGCAACGGCATCCAGACTCACATCTGTTAGTAATCCCTTAGCCTGGGCTATGGCTGATTCTTCCAGTGCTGACGGCACTTGAAACTCTGTTTCCAACATGGAAGAGAGATTAGTAAACCGCCACTCTTCAGCTCGGTTGGAAGGAAACGTTTGTTCCTGTACCAAGGCCCGTGCAGATGCCCGTAGATTATCAATAGCCAAAGATGACTGACTAGCCGCTTCAGTAGCTTGAGCTAAAAGTGCACTTAGGTAGCGATCGCGCTGGGCAACGGCTGTTGATACGCTACTCATGATGCCACCGCCTGTTCTTCTAGCAGCCACTCATATCCCTTAGCTTCAAGGGCTAACGCCAGCTCTCGGCTACCGGTCTTAATAATCTGACCGCCACACATTACGTGGACATAGTCCGGCACGATGTAGTTAAGTAGTCGCTGGTAGTGGGTAATCACTAGGTTGGCGCTATTCGGCGTAGCCAATTTGTTTACGCCTTCAGCCACCGTCTTAAGGGCATCAATATCTAAACCAGAATCGGTTTCATCCAAAATCGCTAGCGTGGGCTCCAAAAGCGCCATTTGCAAAATCTCATTGCGCTTTTTCTCACCACCGGAAAAGCCTTCGTTCACACTGCGGTCGAGAAAGCTAACATCCATTTTGACAATGTCGGTTTTCTCTTCGATGAGATCATCGAAGTCAAATACATCGATCTCGTCCTTACCACGGGCTTTGCGGTGGGAATTGTAAGCTACTCGCAAAAACTCACGGTTGCTCACCCCAGGAATTTCTAGGGGATACTGAAACGCTAGAAAAATACCGGCCGTTGCTCGCTCGTGGGGCTCCAGCTCGGAAATATCCTTGCCATTAAATTCAATGGTGCCACTGGTAACCTCGTAGTCTGGGTGGCCTGCGAGTACTTTAGAGAATGTACTTTTGCCAGAGCCATTCAAACCCATGACGGCATGGATCTCACCGGCTTTGATCTCTAAATTGAGACCTTTAAGGATCTCAGTACCGTCTACGCTAGCGCGAAGATCCTTAACTGAGAGAATCGTTTTTGCGTCTGGATTAATCATTTAAGGGTGGGACAAAGGGTATCAAAATCGATAGTTTTAAATGCTAGCCAACAGAATTTTCCAACTTTAGGGCTAGCAGCTTATCGGCTTCAGCGGCAAACTCCATGGGAAGCTTATTAAACACATCACGACAGAAGCCGCTGATGATCATGGAAACAGCATCTTCGGGAGAAATGCCTCGCTGGGCAAAATAGAATAGTTGATCCTCTCCAATCTTGGAGGTGGATGCTTCGTGTTCTACCTGGCCCGTATTGTTCTGTACTTGAATGTAGGGATAGGTATTGGCATTGGAGGTGTCACCAATCAGCATGGAATCACACTGGGAATAGTTGCGTGCATTCTCTGCTTTGGGACCTACTTTTACCAAGCCACGGTAGCTGTTCTTTGAGTTGCCAGCCGAGATGCCTTTAGAAATAATGGTGCTGCGGGTGTTCTTACCCACATGAATCATTTTGGTACCCGTGTCTGCCTGCTGCATGTTGTTGGTCAGGGCTACAGAATAAAACTCACCGACGGAGTTGTCGCCCACCAGCACACAGCTAGGATACTTCCAAGTAATAGCCGAGCCGGTTTCCACCTGGGTCCAGGAAATTTTGGAATTCTTACCGGAACACAGCCCTCGCTTAGTTACAAAGTTGTAGATGCCGCCTTTGCCATTCTTGTCACCGGCAAACCAGTTTTGCACCGTAGAGTAGTTGATTTTGGCATCATCTAGGGTCACCAATTCAACTACTGCCGCATGGAGCTGATTACTGTCATACATGGGAGCAGTACAGCCCTCCAGATAGGTAACAGAGCTACCTTTATCGGCGACCACTAGGGTGCGCTCAAACTGCCCTGAGTCACCGTTGTTGATCCTGAAGTAGGTGGACAGGTCCATGGGACACTGGGTGTTTTCAGGAATGTAAACAAAGGAGCCGTCGCTAAATACAGCTGAATTAAGGGCTGTGAAATAGTTATCCGCTGACGGAACAACGCTACCCAAGTACTTTTGAATAAGTTCAGGATGCTCTTGAACTGCTTCAGAAATTGAGCAAAAGATGATGCCGTGCTCTGCCAGCTCTTCTTTAAAGGTGGTGGCAATGGAAACACTGTCAAAGACAGCATCTACCGCTACATTGGTTAGCCGCTTTTGCTCAGATAGTGGCAAACCAAGCTTTTCAAACGTGGCTAGAATTTCTGGATCTACCTCATCTAGGCTCTTAAGCTTTTCACTTTGCTTGGGTGCGGAGTAGTAGATGATGTCCTGATAGTTGATGGGTTCATAGTTCACATTGGGCCAGCTGGGCTCCGTCATCTTTAACCACTGACGATAGGCCTTAAGCCTAAATTCCAGCATGAACTCCGGCTCGTTCTTTTTCTTGGAAATTAAACGGATGATATCCTCGCTTAACCCACGAGGAATAACATCGGATTCTACATCAGTAACAAATCCGTACTTGTAGGGCTGGCTGACAACGGACTGAACGCTAGTGCTCATGGCTTAACCGGAGAGGTTGGAGAGAATACAAAACAAACGGTGTGAACCTGGGGTGACCAACATCAACCCCAACAGCTGTCGCAACTAATTGATTCGCAACTAACTAATATTTATTCGTTTCAGTACGAATACGGTCGAAGGAAATCTCTTGCTCCTGACCGGCAAAGTCATTATCTTCGGTCAGGAAAAGCATGCAGTGACATTCGCGACGTTCCTGCATAGGCACACAGGGACAGTTCCAATAGGTGCTCTTAACCTCAGCTTCCTTATCTTCATAGTGGCGGCAGGGGCACAGGGGAGAACCAAAGTCATCCTTATGCTTTGCTAGCCCCTCAAGCACAACTGAAGTAACACCGAGATCAGCACAAAAGTAAGTGCCGGTGCGCTTCGCATAGCTCTGGGCAAAATTTCGCATCAGCTCAAGGTTTTTGTCGCTGGCCTGTGTGGGTTTGCTTAAGGTCATGGGGGAATGAAGAGTGCTGAGACAACCAGATGATTCTATAATTAAACAACATGCGTGTTGCTTAACTCTTTTCTAAAGAGTAGTCCAGCTGGCAGACTTTAGCAACAGGTATGTTGTTAAAGTAGGACCAGTTAGATTTACTGTTACAGTTTGTAATATTGCGATCGCAAGCCGATGACGTCAGTGCAGCAGCCATCCACCAAGGAAGACATCCTCCAGTTTTTGCTGAAATCTGGTCAAGCAACAGCTCAAACCCTCGCCAGTAGCCTGGGGGTGAGTCCCCAGGCGATTCGGCGTCACTTAAAAGATTTGCAGGCAGAGGAGCTGGTGGAGCATCAGGCAATGCAGTCCGGCATGGGTCGCCCTAACTATATTTACCAGCTAAGTGCCAAGGGACGCGAGCGATTTCCTTCTCAGTACGATCAGTTTGCCGTTTCCTTACTGGATACCATTGCTGAGGATTTAGGGGCTGAGCAAGTGGGAGCGCTACTACGTCACCAGTGGCAGCGTAAGGCCCAACGTTATTGCGAAACCCTTGGCAATGGCGCTCTGCCCGATCGGGTAAAGCAGCTGGTAGAGTTACGCCAGGCCGAAGGGTACATGGCTGAGCTACACCAGGGTGACGATGATAATACGTACATCATCACCGAATATAACTGCGCCATCTCCCACGTCGTCGAATCTTATCCAGCGGTCTGCGGCCATGAGCTAGCCATGTTTGCAGTGGCTCTCCCCGACTGTCAGGTAGAGCGCACGCACTGGCTAGTGAGGGGTGAAAATCTCTGTGGTTACAGAATTCAAAAAAAGTAGCTTAGGCATTATCTAATTACTGTTGGCCGTTGCTGATTTAGGGAATGAAACAACCTGTAAAACTCGTCGGTTGCCTAGATTTGACGGATAAAATCATCCCGAGGATCAGCAACGCCCGCTTTTTACACTCTTTTTCTAGAATTTAATATGCTTGACCAAACCCTTCAGTTTTTAACACCAGAAGAATCCGCTGATGTAGATAAAGCACTCTTGACCACACCGGAGAAGTTTTTAGCGCGCCTCACCCTCTCCACAGCTAAGCTCTTAAGCTTTATTGCCAAGGATTTGAATACCTCCGTAGAGTCCCTGAGCAATGAGCAAATAATTCAGTGGTTTGAAAAGGATTCTAAACGTAAGCAAGAACAGGGAATTAATGCATCCGTATTAAAGTGGGATGCGAAGAATTTGGACGATGTGTAACCTGAGGCCAGCCTGAAAAAGCAAATAGCGGGAACCGTTCTTATGTAAGGACAGTCTCTAAGAGGGTGGAATTTACTTCAAAATAATGCTGACTAGGCAAATAACCGGTTCTACGGATGAACTTTACAGGGATGCTCGTATCCGTTGGTCTAAGGCTGTTAAGTGCGGTATCTACGACAACGAAGACATGATTTGTCGAGTAATCGTCTTATTAGAAAAAGCTAGAGAGCAAAATCCTGGCCATGTGAAAGTACTGGTACTTTTAAGCGATTTATTGATGGAGCTGGGGGTGACAGAAGCAGCCATCGATGTTGTGAACTCCCTGCTTTCCCTAGAACCTAGCAATCGTACTCATTTACACAAAAAGCAGCTTTTGCAGCAAATGCGGTCTAGCCCCAACAGTGATAACCACGAAGCAATGCGCGACTTCGTAGAAGCCCGATGGACTAGAACAAATGATTGGTAGTGTGATAAGCCCTCACTAATTCTTAGCTAATGCCTGAAGCCTCTAACATCAAGGTTTCAGGCATTAATTATTCATGAATGCTGCCGTCAGGCATAATGGCTCCTGTCAATCTAGCCGCCGTAAGTTTAACCATCACCTTATTGCCATAGCCAACGACAGCGCCACTAAGGTCAGCACCACTGAGATCGGCACCACTGAGATCGGCACCAATTAGATTGGCCTCCCGCAAGTTGGCATGGCTGAGATTTGCCTGTAGCAGATTGGCTCGGAACAGCTTAGCTTTATGAAGATTCGCTTGATTAAGATTCACCTTATGCAAAAAGGCATCGCTGAGATCTGCACCTTCTAAGTTTGCTTTACTGAGGTTGCGCCCAGAAAAATCCTTTTCTTTCAAATTGGCTCCTTTAAAGTCGGTGCCTTCTAAATCAGGTTGTTTGTGGGGAGCAGAAGACTGGGGTGGCTGATAGGTCCCACTTTGAGGTACCTGGTAAATATAGTCGGCATAACCATCCGTCTTAGGCAGCGGCACGGTACTGTAAGGCCGATAGGGCGGTGTGCTACGGCCATTAGAGCCATTACGAGATGATGTGCTCCCATTCGAAGAACCTTTGCCATTTGCAAAGCCTTTGTCATTTGCAAAGCCTTTACCATTCGAATTGGTGGTGGTGGGACGGCTGGATGGGCCATTGGTATGTCCGTTACTGGACACAGACGAGTTCTTGGGTGTAGATGCGCTGCTAGAAGATGGCTGAGATGCGGCTGTGCCATTTGCCTTAGGCCGGTAATTGCTGCTGTAACCGGTAGGGCGCGTTGAGCTGCCGTTGCTTGAAGTAGCACCTTGGGGAGCAGAAGCCTGATTACTGCTCTGGGAGCGAGCATATCGGCTGTAGGCATTATAGCGATGTCTACCGTAGCGCTCGGGATTATATTTATTGCTGGTTTTTGTCTGCCCGGCAGACACTTTTGTCCTATTTCGTAAATGCTGTTTGAGATGGCTGCGGGCCTCATTTAAGCGCTTCAGCTTATCTTGAGCTTTATCGCGTAGCCGCACATTATCTGCCGGAATCCGATCAGGATGCCAGATGAATACAAGGTCTTTATAAGCCTGGTTGACATCTTCTAGGGAAGCACCCGGCTCTAACTCCAGTACGGTATAGGCTTTCGCGATATCGTCCATAGGTAGAGTTATCAAGTCGGTGACGAAACGTCTAGTCGCTAAAAATGATATGGCCAACTGTCCAGAAGACGTGACCGTTTCATTGCTGAGCTATAGCTAAAGATCTTCTTATAGGTGTTTACTCAAGAAGCTAGAAAGTTTGAAAATGATTATGCCGTGTTTTATAGGGAAGCCTTTAGATCTCGGTTTAATTATTAACGTTCAGTCTGAACCTAACAAAGGAGTAGGCTTGGCAGAACGTACGCCGATTATGACGACTACTGTCCTTTCACATCACAGAACATCCAATTACCTTAAGGGTCTATTGCAATTTGGTAAGAAACTTAAAATTCCATTGCATTTGCCCGCATGTTTTCTAGGTAAGAAGAACGGATTGGCAATCGATTACTCCTTAGCCAAGCTAAGTTCGTATACATTCCATAAGGCTCCTAGGGGAGAGTATTTCACATTCTGAACCTTGTTGCGAATAGCGGCCATCGAGTACTGATTGATCAGATATGTAAATGGCAACTGCTCTTGGACGATGCGCTGCGCCTCGACATAGATTTCACGCCGCTTAGCTTCATCCAGTTCCTGGGCACCCCTCACGTACAGTTGGCCAATTTCTTTTTCCCAGTCGGCAACCACCCGTCCTTCAATGGGGTCTTGCCCTGGTAGAGGCTTCTGATTAAATGTGTGAAGCCCGCCATCTGGATTCCACACATTAGAGCCACCGTTGGGTTCCAGGCCACCACCAAAGCTGATCAGGTGACATTCCCAGTCCAGACTGTCCTGCAGTTTGTCTACTAATGCACTAAAGGTAATGGGAAGAAAGTCTACGGTGATGCCAATTTTGCTGAGATCTTGTTTGATTTGAGCCCCAATGGATTCGCGAACCTTATTGCCACTGTTGGTGAGCAGCGTAAAGCGCACCAGATTACCGTCAGCATCCAACAGCTGGTTATCGTCATCGTATTTGAACCCGGCTGTGAGCAGTAGCTCTTTGGCTGTGTCTAGGTTGTAGTTGTAGGCTCGGATGCCATCTTTCTCTGGGCTGGCAGAATAGGGACTCAGGGGAAAAATAGATGAATTCTGTAAGACGCCTAGACCCTGGTAAATATTGTTGAGCATCGTGGGTCGATCAATGGCGTAGGCAATCGCCTGACGAAACTTCAGGTCATTAAACCACTTGGATTTGATGGGATCTACCAAGGGCTTACCATCGCGAGACCCTTTGTTGAGGTTAAAGGAAATAAATAGGCTGCCAGGGGCAGGGCCACCGTTATAGACGGTAAAGTTGCCCCGTTCTTCTTCCCGTTTTAGCAGGGAAAAGTTATCGGGTTTGACACTGGTTAGATCCAGTCCACCGGAACGGAACTGAACAAATTCACTGTCTTGGGACTCTACTACCTGCCAAACAACTTCCTCCAGATAGGGTTGGGATTGTCCTTGGTCGTCGGTGCGCCAGTAGTAAGGATTGCGCTCAAACACCACGCGCTCGCCAGGGGTAAAGGCTTTGAGTTTGAAGGGGCCATTGCCAACGATGTCGCCGGGGGGCGTATTGGTTGCCCAAGTAGATAAAAATAGGGGTTTGCCTTCGGAGTCGGTCTGGGTGATGGTGTCGATTAGGGCGTGCTTAGGCATGATGTTGACGCCAGTATTGCGCAGTAGCGGGGCGTAGGGTTCATGCACTGCAAATTTGACTTTGCGATCGCTCACCTTGGTCACCGTCGGTAGCCTGCCTTCATCCCCCACCCGCAGAATATCGATAATCTGTGTGGGGATGGCCTCGTTAAAAAAGATGTCATTGTAGGTAAACACCACATCATCAGCAGTGAGAGGTTCCCCATCGGACCATTGCAGATTGTCCCGTAGCGTAAACGTCACGCTGAGGCCATCGTCAGCAAACTCCCAGGACTCGGCAAGTTCTGGCTCCACTTCGCCGGTTTCGTAGTTTTCAGTAATCAGCCCTTTATAGGTCAGTCCAAAAATATTTGGACTTTCGCTGCTGAGGGGATAGTTAAAGGTTTTAGGATCGCTAAGGATGCTATAGACTAACCGCGATGATTCCGCATCTCGCACTTGAAAATTGTCTAGGGAGCAACTAGCGGTAACCACGACCATAACGAGGCCCATTAGCCAGTAGGTCCACCTACGAAATATACGAACGCCCATAGAATAGCCAGACACAATTTCTAGCTATTCTAGCGGCTTGATCGACGTGCGCGAGATGATTGCAATGGGGTAATCAGGGCACCCATAAAAAGTTGCCTAGATAGGTCCTACTGTATATTTCCACTACCCATTACCTATGAATTCTTGGGATAGCGGACTAACCATGGCGACGGTGTGGGTTGGGGCACCTCATCGCTGATGCGCTGGCGAATTTCTTGGATATCTTGACCAGTCAGTCGTGCCAGGTTTTGGGACTCCCGCTCAAAACGGGCCATTAAACCCCGAAGATACTGCTTACCTCTGTCTGTTACATCGTCAACAATTTCGCGATATTCCTGCCCGGTTAACTCTTCAAGCTGGAGACGAGCCTCTGCATCAGGATACTCCTGCCGCAGGCGAGCCGGACAGTCCAGACTGCCCGTAAAGGCATGGCGAGTGACATAGCGCCCTTGAAAAAATTGACGATTGGAGGTGGTTTGAAACATCAAATCTTCAGGAAATTTGTCGCGGCTGTAGCGCACATGGAGCCGCGAGATAAAAATGGCAGATGGTCTAGGAGGCGCAATCACAGTACCAGGAAGGCGTGGCTGTGGAGTTTGGTTCAGCCAGTCCACTCCTGCTGCCTCTAGCTCCGCTGGGGTTAACACCGGAGCCGAACAAGGATCACAGCTGCGCATATCCCAGGCATATTCTAAAAAGGCAACATTTTTGTTTTCTTGTTCGTAACGCCGCTGAAACATTTCAGGATAAACGGCCCCAAAGTCATCCTGTACAAATAACGGTAGATCAATATCTGTTGGAACATTCACTGTGCGATAGTTCGTTAGCTCAATGCGGCCTTCGGGGGAAAGCAGATAAACAATTAAGTCCTGGTCACCATCGGCATTGAGCATCCCCAAACGAATCGGTAGCATGAACTTTGGGGATTTGTAGGAGATTTGCAAAGGGCGTAAAGACTGGTATCCGCTGCTGTCAAACTCGTCTAGATTCACCTTAGCGACAAAGAATTTCATGCCCTGACGAATGTAGGGTGCCAGAACCTGACTTGCGCCCTGAGGCAGCTGGTACTGATTTTGGCGCAGCCAGGTTTCTAACCCATCCGATTCACGGGCACTGAGAATGAGAATGTCATATTCTCCAACAGAAAATTGTTCTTCAATGGTTACCCCTAATGCTGAAGACGATGCGGGTGCTGCAGCACTGTCGGCAGCAGTCGCTTCCAGGCGGAGACGTCGTAATCCAGGTTCTGCAAAGGGCCGCATAATTTGACAAGGGTCGCTGTCAAAATATTCCACCAGTCGGGGGGCACTAAAGGCATCTAGTCGATCCAGCACCACTTGTTCAGCCACGTTGACCTGGTCTTCAGTAATGATGGTGGGTACAGGGACCACCATGGCAAAGTCATTGACCTCACCCTGATAGTCGTTGCCCATGGTGAGTACGGTGTGATTACCATCGCGGGCAATGGCTACCTGGGAGGCTTTGTTGTATAGCTCGGTGTCGGCCTTGGCGACGTAAAAGCCACAGAAGGCATGGGCGGGTTGGGGGTGGATGGTTATGGTGGCGATGGCGATGATGGCGACCATGGCCATGCGTAACAGGTTAAACATTGAGGATTTCTCTGGGGTTAGTAAGAATATGAGATTTTTAGAGTAGAGAAGAGAGAGTTGTGAAAGAGTTTTGGAGGTGTTGTGGGAGATCCTCCCCTTTAGAAGGGGAGGTGCCGGAGGCGGAGGGGTTTTCGGTCATTAAAGCTAGTTGTCCAGACCCCTCCCTGACGGTTCCCCTATAGCCCTCCGGGCATGCGCTAAAGCGTAGCGCAAGGGGAACCAGGTTTTGTCAAGCCTTTAGGCGCAATCTATGCTTTATTTAGAACCTCTAGGAGGTTAAAACTAAAGTCTCTTTTTTCTTCCAGTCGAATCGTGGAGATTTCCAGAGTTTGTCTAGCACAATGGTTAGCGGGGCTAGCAAGAACAATGCCCAGAAGACAGCTGTGGAGAGATAAAACTGATTGCGCAGTACAAATGTGAGCACTGCAATGGCCAATGCCCAAAAGAGTCTCGCTGGTCGGGCATTGGGAATCGATCTGGGGTCGGTCACCATAAACAGGGCAAACAACAACAACGAACCACTCGTCATCCGATGAGCCCATACATCCCAGGTCCAGCCGAGGTAAAGATTACGTACTGCTTCTAATAGTGCATAGCTGACTAAAAACATGCCAGTGGTGTCCCAACGGCCAACGCGCTTGAGTACTATGCCGCCTGCACCGATGAAAATAAAGGCGTACCAAATTTCATCTCCCCATTGGCCGGGAGAGACCCAGGCGTCGTTGGTGAGGGTAAGGGCGGCGATGATGCCCAGATTGGCAGGGTTAAAAAAGTGTTTGTTGTTGGCTTTGAAGAGAAATTTGCTTGCGATCGCAATACTGGCAGCAAAGGCCATGGTAGCCATGTGATCGGTGCGGAGTAGCAGGCTGAGCCCCAGTGCCGTAATGAGAGGACTGCGCCAGTTGAATGTCCTCCTTTTTAGAAGGGGAGGTGTGGCAGGCAGAGGAGGGGCGACCGTTTGCTCAAGATATCGAGCCCCCTCCCCGGCGGTTCCACTTCTAAATGGGAACCCATGGATGACTTTTTCGAAGTAAAGAGCTAGTCCTTTGTGTGAGCTCAGCCAGGAAAGCATCCCTTGGGTAACCAGGGCCGTCAGGATGGCAGTGGCGACAATGGCAGGCTGTAGAGACCAGTCGCGCATGGCAACGCCTAGACCAAGAAATAGGCTCAGACAAAGGATTTGATAGTCACGGGCATCTTGAGGGAGTGGGAGGTGCGATAATCGTACTTTCGAAATATCCATAGGCTGCTTTCCATACGGGCATGGTCGCTAGTATGGCTGATGCAAATCGTACATGCCCTCTGAGTTACAAAAAACGAAACGAATTTAAATCCGTAATCTGTATTGCAAAAGGTAGATGATCACTGGGCCAGTTTAAGGAGACTAAATTAGCAAATGTCAGATCGCGTCTAGACCTTGAGCAAGGTCTGCAATGAGATCCTCAACATCTTCGATACCAATAGAGAACCGTAATAGGCTTGGCGGTACCTGACTCATGGGTCCTTCTACAGAAGCCCGATGCTCAACCAGGCTTTCAACACCGCCCAAAGATGTTGCCGGTATAAACAGTCTAAGTTTGGTCGCTAATGCTTTTGCTTCTGCAGCCCCTCCTTTGATACAAATGGACAACATTCCACCAAAGCCATTGATCATCTGACGACGGGCAATTTCATGGCCAGGATGACTTTTAAGACCGGGATACAATACCGATTCGATTTTGGGATGATTTTCAAAATGTTCTGCAATGTTCTGTGCATTCTGAGACGCACGCTCAAATCTGAGCGATAGGGTGCGCATGCCACGAAGCAGTAACCACGCTTCGAAGGGGCCAATCACACCGCCAACATGTTTGCGGATAAACGTTATCTCTTCCCAGCGTTTATCATTTTCCTTGGTAACAAGGAGACCTGCTAAGACATCGCTGTGGCCATTGAAGTACTTGGTTGCCGAATGAAAAACAAGATCGGCACCAAGGTCTAAAGCTTTTGTCGTAATGGGTGTAGAAACCGTGCAATCCACCGCTAGGATAGCACCTGCTTCATGGGCGGCTTGAGCCGCATCCGCAATATCAATCACATCCCAGGTGGGGTTAACCGGTGTTTCTATCCAGACGATGGCTGTTTTACCAGGTACAATTGCCTGACGCAGGGCATCCGGATCTGTCGCATTGAAGAGAGTTAGTCCGATATTGCGCTTCTTCGAAATTCGTCGCAACCAGTCCTGGGCACCATGGTACATAATCACGGGAGCCACAATGTGTTGCCCCATTTCAATGGTCTCGAAAACAGCGGTAATCGCTGCCATGCCAGAGGCAAAAAGCAGAGCATCAACACCGCTATCAAGTTTAGCCGCCAGGCGTTCTACCTGATCGTAGGTGGGGTTGTGATAGCGGCTGTACTTGTATTGACCAATGAGTTCATAATTGTCGTCGCGGGCAAAGGTGGTGGCAGGATGAATGGGTGGCGTAACGGCTCCAGTAGCATTGTCTAAGAAATAACCCGCTTGGGCTAAGGCAGACCTCATTGAGTAGTCTTCCACAACATTTCTCCTCTATTAGGATTGTGAGCATCTCTATTACAGCTATCAGATTGTAGCTCTCTTCGGAAAATAGAGAATTGCCATTAAATTCTTCTGTAGAAGAGATACGGTTCTACCGGTAGTTAGTGGGTGTGGCTTGAATAAGTTTAGATCAGCTTATTCACTCAATCGGTTTAAAGACATAACCCACGTTGAGTTCAAACCCCAACGCTAATTGGGGTTTATCCACTGCAGGGACATACTGGATACTAAGTTCAGAGATATCGTGCTTTCAGTAATGCCATCACCCGTTTTAATTGTTCCAGTGATTGTTGTAACCTTGAGGCTGAGGTAAGTTAACGCTGCCGCCTGCTATGGTAAGCGATTAGACCGATCAATCGACGTAAGATTATCTAGAGATATGCCTTGTTCCTTTAAGGCCCTGACGATAAAATCTGTTTTTCCTTCTATATAGCGATCAATATCATGGGGGAATTTGTCAGAAAGTTGTTTTTTGAGATTTCCATATTCCTGTGCTACTTCTGGATGGGAGCGGAGGTAGTTACGGAAAACTAAATGATTTGTGAGCCCCAGACTGCCCTGGGGACATACGTAAAAATGATAGGCAGGAGAGTCATCCGAGGGATCGTGCTTAAAAGCTTCGCGGCCTTCAATTCCTAAGTTGCCCAGGTGGGCATAGCCTATAGTTGACAATCGCTTAATTGCCAGGGGAATCTCATGGTTAGATGGAACAATGGCACTAATATCAATAATTGGCTTGGCAGCTAATCCTGGAACGCTAGTGCTGCCGACATGTTCGATGGATATGGCAAAATCCTGGAGGACAGGCCATATGCGATCGCGTAATCGTTTAAAGATATTAGGCCATTCGGGGTCGTAATCTACAACAACAATTTTGCGCATAGAGGATTCCAAATGGATAGACGGCAGGTATACTACCACTGTCTCGCCCATTATAAGACTGATCGCTCTGGTCTAAGCTGTGGCTATAGCCCTAACATATCGCATAGCTTGGCTAATACAAATGCAACCGGCAAACAGGGTACTAGAATGCTTAGCCATACCAGAAGAAAGGTGGTGATAATGTAGTATCCACCAAACGTAGACACTTGCCAATTAATGATGTGAAATGCGGAGCCTTGCTTTGTAAAGTACCAGTAGACAGCCAGAACGATGCTAAAGCTGAGCATGGCAAGGATTAAGAAAGCTCTGAACTTCCAGGGCTTACTAGAGATTAACTTGGTCATAGTAGTAAAAGCATAAAGACTAATATCCGACTCTAAGGTACCCAATAGGGAGTATGAATTAGGTGTCTGAAGCCTGAAAAGGGCTATAGATTAGTGCGGGAGGAATCACTCCAGAAGACAGACTCACGTAGATGACTTTGACTGTCATGCTCAGACTTGTACTGACTCCACTGGTTTTTCAAGCAGAGCGTTGATGATGATTTTGGCGATTTTGCTTTCATTAGCTTTAGCTTTATCACCAGATGAGCCTTCGTAAGGGGAATCCTTTTTTTGCTTAAAGACATTCTGCAGAACGCTTGCGGCTTTGGTTCCGAATTGGTTGGCCTTTAAAAATAAAGATGCTGTTTCCATATCTCGGCTATAAGGGCCAAAAGAGTTATAGGTGTCGAGCCGCTGCTGAATTCGTTGGGGCTGCTCCATTAACTCGGGATATAGGTAGGCATGATAATCGTCAACGTTAAAGCACACCCGCTCGGAAAAAGGAAAACGCTGATGATTGCAGCTTTTTATCAGCCTTTGGGTCAACTCATAGTCTGGCATTAGTGACAAATCTACATCGTTCTCATCTATGCCATGGTCCCAGGAGAGTCCTCTCAATCCTTTAGATTCAGATACCAAAACGAGTGAATCCATGTCTTTTTCTTGTACCCACACATCGTTACTGCCAAGGCGGACAACCTCCTGTGCCCCAGCCGCAAACATTTCGTGAAACGCGTGGGCAGAGCCGCTTGCCCCCATGGGAACATAGGCAAAGAAAAAGTCTTCACTCACGTTTTTATGAGTGATATTTCCTATAATAATGCCCACACCCCAGGATTCTACTTTAGTGAAGGGGTTTTCCAAGAACTGAGACGATAAACGGAGAGAACGTCCAGGGTTTGAGCTAACGATTCCCTTTTTTGGGATCGTCTCTTTAACAATGACGTTTTGTTCAATTGTAAATGAACATTTTTTCATTATCACCTCGTTAGGTAAGGTTGTCAGAACGATGAATTTGTTGATTGTGACGTTGATGTTCAATACTTAAAGCCATCGCTTCATCTGTGCTGCGGTTAAATTGCTCCCACATAGCGGGGTGGCCATAAGCTGCCCTTGAAATCGATTTCTATACGTGATTGCAGCCGCCAAGCCTACTGCCCCAGCAGGCTCAAGCACAACGCCTACAAGACTGTGAGCTAATTTCATTGCTTGTAGGGTTGCTTCGTCGGAAACCTGAACAATGTCGTCAACCGTAGTCGTCATATTTTGAAGAGCCTCAGAAACTGGGTTACGTACGGCTATGCCATCTGAAATCGTATCAGCATTCTCGGTTGTAACAATATGACCTTGCCGCCATGACAAATCCATTGAAGGTGCCCCCTCTGCGACCACACCAATTACCTGTGTTGAAGGATGATTTGCTTTGTACCAGGCACCAATACCATTGATCAAAGCACCATTGCCAACAGGAATTAAAAGAGTCTCTATTGATTCTGAATATTTACTCAGTTCAACGCCTATGGTCCCGGCTCCAATAAAGACTTCAGCTTCACGGCCATCCTCAACGAAGGTTTTTCCTTCAGCCGTAGCATAGGTTTTTGCAGCCTCTTTAGCGGTGTCAAAGTCGATTCCGGTTAGTTTAATTTCAGCGCCTAACTGTTTCATGCGCTCAACTTTTAGAGGATTTGCTGTTTCTGCCGCAAAAACAGTGAGAGGAATATTCTGCTTTTGACAAGCATATGCCATACCCTGGCCAAAGTTTCCTGCAGAAGCACAGACAAATGATGGTTTTTGAGCATTCTGTTTTATAAAATAATCTGTGCCACGTCCTTTAAAGGAACGAATTGGATTCAGTATTTCAACTTTTAGAATGAGACGCAGGCTTAAAACCTTATTGAGCGCATCAGACTCAAATTGTGGAGTATTCAAAAAAACAGGGTCAATGATACTGTAAGCATTTGAAATAAGATCGGCTGTTATTGAAAGAGAATCCATGACACTTATTTGTGATTCCTCTAGATGGCGGTGGTTAAAATCGAGTGGTCATAGTCTAACGGGCCAAACATATATTAATTTGGGCGTTGCTACTCCTCAGGATGACTTTTTCTGCAAGAGACTGGCACAGTTGAGCGTCGTCAGATCGGTCCATCCCTTAAATTAGCAACAGCTTAATTTGATCATGTAACCCTCGTTTCGTTAGCAATGGCATTGTTATGCCATATGTGCATGCGGGATAGTGTACTCCTTGTTATGTGTTTACTTCAACCACTCAACGCTTCAGCGGATGGTTAAATGCAGCTAAGAAATACTATGCATTATTGTTACTGACTCAACTGCTTTATTGCTTTCTCCAAGTTTGCTCGGTAGAGAGATAGTCCCAGGGGGGCTACTGTTTCAGCCAGTTTGACTGCTCTCTCGTAACTCTCCCTTGCTTCTATAAAACTACCCGCAGCCATATAAGCGTCACCTAGGCTATCGTATAAATTTGGCACATCGGAGTATGTCTCCACGTTCAAACGAAAGAGCTCAATTGCATCTTCAATGAGTTCTTGTCTGAGCAACCAATAACCAACATTATTCAACGCGCGTTCGTCGATCTGAAAGTGATCCGTACTGCAAAGTGATTGATAGTGCTGGATAGCCTTCTCGATACCTTTGGTGCGATAGGTGGAGGCGATGACGGGTGCGGCTGATGGTTGTTTTAGGGGGATTGTTGGATCGAGCAGGTGGAATCCCACATCATCAACAGCATTACCACCAGAGTTTGCTAACACCACGACTGCACGGCTTGCCTGGAGATCCAGCCCTAGGAAGGTGCGATATCCTCCGGTGCCCCCGTTGTGCCATGTGATTGTACGCTCTCCAGGTTTAGAGATAATCCAATTGAGGCCAATGCTGTCACCACCTTCGCCTAACTCTCGACGAATGCGTTGTGCATCCTTCAATGCTGGTCCCAAGCTTGTATTGTCTGGGGAAAGGTTGCTTGCTGCGAAATCTAGCATATCGCTGACAGTCGAGCGTAGGGCTCCCGCTCCGGCAAGGGTTGGCATGTCCCACAGGGGGACTGGATCGCCAAAGCCATTGTGTCCATAGGCTAGATGGTTTTTCATCCACGGAGAGAGAGTGATTGCCGTGTGCGACAGTCCTAACGGTTGGAGTACCCTCTCGGTGAGTAACTCCTCATAATTTATGCCGACACGCAAGGGCATGACCTAAGAGGCCCATGGCATAGTTGGAGTATTCAAATGTTTCGCCTGGATCGCGTGGTAATTCATATCCAGATGGAATGGCAACAACTTTGCAAGCGGCTCAGACAACTCCACCTCACCTCGCTGTACCATGTCGGTCAACAGAATGCTGGTAAAAACCTTAGTGATAGAACCAATTTCGAATACGCTCTCAGCGCTGAGGGGAAGAGAATTTGAGCCTGCGTTGCCATGTGTGAATATTTGCCGACTTTCATCTGAATCTAGCAGGCCAACTACTACACCACAGGCTCGGCCATTGCTCACAATCTCCCCAAGCATTGTTTGGATGCTTGTCGGTGATGTGAACAATCTATTTTTCATGTCAGATCAGCTCAATGAGAGTATTGAGGCTGGATAGCACAGCGACAGAGTTGTGCAGCCGTCAGTGCCTCTGATTTTAATCGATAACCTTCACTCAGTCTGCACTGATACCGTGTTAGACGACTTGGCCAAAGTTACCCACCATGACTAATGCTGAGTAATTTTAACGTTACTCCATCGTGTTTTTTGGGAGATGATGCATAGCCACTTACTTTGCCTAGCTGTTATCGCTTATGATCCCAGCTCTTTGAATAGCTGCTCGAGAATTCCGTGAGAATATGTACTCGCGACAGTGCTGATAAACTTTGGGAAATCTATGACCGCATCTTCGTCCGCAGCGTCAGAGATCGTTCGAATAACTGTAAAAGGAACCCCGTACTCATAGCATACCTGTGCAACGGCAGCTCCTTCCATTTCAACACAGGCGGCACGAGGGAGGCGTGACTTGAGTTCCTGTAGTTCAGCTGCAGCCGCAATAAAGCTATCACCGCTCGCAACCTCACCTTCAATAACTTTTGGATTGACAATACCAAATTCTTTCAATATTGTAGCGTCAACCTGGGATGTCAATTCGTTCTGCAAGAATCTCTTCGCCGCATCGATTGCTTGAAGCCTACGCTCGCCGTTACTCTCGAAGGTGGATTTTCCGATCAGCGGAATCTCGTGACGTGGAAAGAGCGGTGTAGCATTCATATCGTGCTGGCAAAGTTCGGTGGCGACGACCACGTCACCTGGACGTAGGGCAGGATCCGCGCCGCCAGCCACCCCTGTGAATATGATTTCATCGACTTCAAACTCAGCAATCAGATATGTTGCCGTTGTAGCGGCCGCCACTTTTCCCCACCGGGAGAAGACAACAACGGAGGGGATACCCCATAACATGCCTGAATGGTATACTCGCATTCCTTTTTCAACTGTCTCTCGGGAATCACCCAACTCAGCAACCAACTTAGCGTTTTCTTCGTCCATTGCGCTCATGATTGCAATTGCCATTTCTTACTCCTAGCTTTGGTAATGGTCGAGAGCGATCAGATTGTTACCAGTTTTCGGGAAATGCCACAGATCAGTAGCATTATGTGTTTTCACTTATTGTACGCATACTAGTAATCTATAGCGGTTCCCGGTTGGGATGAATATATATTGGTGGTGAGCGAGTATAGGGTGCAGGGTGTATTCAATGCGATTGAAAATCGCTCGTCAGAGCTGCTGTACAGGATCCATACACCCGGATCTCACACAGGACTTTTGCTTGATAACACCTCTATTCATAGAACTTATTCAGCGCGATCGCGCCTTCCCAACCGTAAACAGCACGGTCAAATTGGTAAACAACTGACCGCACCAAAAGGATATTAGATTAACGTTCCTGGTCAGCGGCGGCAGAGTCTTTATGCCACCACTAGGATCTGGATACCGTCCGCTGCATCAGAGTTGTTGGTTCGCTTTCTTCTACAAAGCTTCTAGCGCTTGATGGGCAGCGTCTGCTGTGAGTAGATTGTTATACAACGGGCCATCGGGTTCTTGAAGAGTGACACAACTCAAAGCCCCTATGTCTATCCCCACAAATCCACTATCTGTAATCAGCTGAGCAGAGATCGCTTTTGCATGCGAATCGTCTCCACAGTAGAACAAGGCGTAGGGTTCAGAACGATGATGCTCGTTTGCGAATGTTTCTGTGGGTAGAGTGTTATATGCTTTTACCACCTTACTGTCAGGAAGCTTCTGGGCAAGTTCTAAAGCCGCGCTAACATCAGGGACGCGCTGGATTTGCCCATCGTCGGTGCGCATGTAGGGATTGGTGGCATCAATGATAACCTTGCCATCGAGGGAGTCAGCCGCCGCGATCGCATCATCAGTTGTCCAGTAATACACGGCTAGGAAAATCACATCGGCGAATTCAGCCGCTTCTTCAATCGATCCTGCTCTGGCTCCATTTCGCGCTTCAGCGACCAGCGATGCGAGCTTTTCGGGATTGCGAGAACTAAAGAAAACCTCATGTCCTGCTCTTGCCCAGAGGGTGCCCACAGTTCCACCAATGCCGCCCGCTCCAATCACGCCAATTTTCATACAATGCTCCTTTTTTTCTCAATCAGAAACGATGAATTTTGTTGAGTTGTGCGGTTATCGAACTGCGTAAACATCAAAGTCCGCAATAAACGTAGTCAGGTCAATCTCAGCCACGCTGATCGCCTGGATGCGGTTGAGCCAGAGATAGTCTGGATGCGCGGTTTGAAAGCGAGGAGCGCTGCGAATCTTGGCATTTGTGGGCAGCTTTCCTTCTAAAACCTTCTGATAGCCGTCTTCACCTAGCTCTAGGACACCTGTGTAAGTGATGTAGATAAGTGCGCCATCTTCGGTTTCGATGGTGCCTCTGACATCGGTAATACCGACACCGTCCGGACGGACTGTCACCCAATCACCCCCAACAGGACGTAGGATGCCGTTGACCTTCTCGCCGGTGACTGTACCGCTCTTTGTATAAGCATTGATGCGGATACCCTCTGGCACCGGACCCAGGATTTCGGGTGGGTTGAGCTGTAAGTGATACGAGAAGATGGGCTCTAGTGAATAGTTCAGCATTGTTGTAATTTCCTTGTTGATGATCGGGTTTGCTTTGGGCTGTGAGGCTAGCAAGAAAGCGCTAGAGATAATCAGAATACGAGGGCGATTTTGCCAGCGCTGCGAGCAGTTCTAACCGTTTCATGAGCCAGTGGAGCATTGGTTAGACTGAATTCTTGAGCGACTTGGGGACGCAGCGATCCGTTTTCTAACCCTGCGTAGATCGCTTTGTGACTCTCACTCATTTCCGTAGGAGAGGCCAGACCGATATAAAGGCCGATGATGCTTGCGCCTTTCCAGAGCAGGGGAGCGGGGTCAAAGGTGACAGTGCCATCAGTGCCGCCGATGACAATAATTCGACTGAAGGGCGCGAGCAGGCTGATATCATCCGCCAGCTTTTTCGTTGCATTCATCTCCAAAATGACGTCAAACCCTTTGCCTTCGGTAAAATCAATTGCCTTTTGGAGATAGTTGGACTCATGGTGGTTGACCGCTAAATGTGCGCCTTCCTGCTCAACCAATTCCAGTCCCTCTGGGCTGCCAGCACTCCCTACGACGGTCATGCCAGCCGCTCGGGCAAGCTGGACAGCGGCCAGCCCTACCGCCCCACTGGCACCGTGGATAAAGACGCTGGATTGGGGAACTGCCTTGGCCAAATTGAAAAGCGCGTAGTGCGCCGTGGGATAAGAACTGGCGACAGCTGCACCCTGGGCAAAGGAGATGCTATTGGGGAGTGGGTAAACCGCCGTGGCCTCCTGGACTAAAAGCTCGGCGTAGGCTCCCATAAATACGTTTGTGTAGACGCGATCGCCTACCTTGAACTGAGTAACCCCCTGCCCAATGGCGGTGATTGTGCCTGCAGCTTCAAATCCAGGAACGTAAGGCAAAGACGGGGTAGGTGCGCTGTGGCTTTGCTCCCGCACATAGGTATCGAGCGGACTCACTCCAGCGGCGTGAACGCGAATCACAACCTGCCCAGCCGCAGGCGATGGGTCGGCAACCTCTGCCAGTTCGAGGACGTTGGGCGAACCAAATGCATTGACGCGAATTGCTTTCATGGCAGTAACCTCTATTGCTAGTGGACTGACTCAGACTGTCGTTGTCTGAACTGTTCTTAGAATAGGGAACAAGCCTTAGCCAGCTCTTACACGTTCTTGCTCGTTTTGTACGTTCTTGCAACTTCTTTGGGCGTCACTCCTAACAGCCGCTTAAAGTGTCGATTCAGATGGGATTGATTGGAAAATCCGCACTCTAAGGCAACCTCGACTAGGCTCAATTGGCCCTTCTGAATCAATTGCTTCGCCTGCTCCACTCGCTGTTGAATCACGTACTGATGCGGCGTAACCTGCATCGATTGTTTGAATAATCGGCTGAAGTAAAACTGACTCATCCCGACCTGCTGCGCTAGTTCCGCTAACCCCAGGTTCTGATCTAAGTGAGCCGTGATATAGTCTTTGACCTGATTTAACTTGTGGCGAGGTAACCCATCAGCATAGGTTGCAATTTTGGCTTGACGAACGCCATAACTCCTTAGGAGATGCATTACTAAAGTCGTTTTGAGCTGATCTACAAACAAGGGTGTATTGAGCCCACTTATGATCATTTCTTGCTTTAGCGTGAGCAGAATGCCCTGTAACAGCGGATCTTCAACTGTGCCAAAATGCGGAATCAGCTCCACGCGATCTGAGCTGGTTAATTCTTGACCAATCTGAACAAATATATGGGGATCGAGCCCAACAAACATGAATTCAATATCTCGTTGCCAATCACATTGATGCAATGCACCAGCGGGAAGGATGAACGCATTGTTGTGACCCACTAAATTCTTCTGAGATCTCCCATCGATCGCCTGGTTAATCGGTGTACCTGATGTCACCATAGTCAGAATATGCATCTGGTGATAATGCTCTCCCGTATCATGGGCGGGCTGCTTCTGGATTTCAAAATAGAAATCTTTCCACTGGCTTCCTGTAGAGAGCTTGGCTGATTTCGGTAAGACCAACTGAGAGGCTTCAGGGTCTGCCCCGTAGCTTAGAACTGGTCTGTCTTTCTGCTGAGCAAAGCTTTCTGATGCCATGTTTAACCTTTCCCCAGAGAAACCTTTCGAAACTACGAAATCATCATTGCCTAACAAAAAATCCAGATAAAGTAAATCACAGAGGTTGACACATAGGACTTTACTCGTGCATTCGTCAGGTCACTAAGCGGCACAACTACGCATTATCCAGACTTTGTCTGGATAAATACCCCTCAGTCGGAGTTATCCAGAAACTTTCTGGATAACCACTCTATAAGGGAATATCCCAGAAAGTTTCTGGATAATACCCCCCAGGCTCGGAGTTATCCAGAAAGCTTTAAATTATCTTCATGGAATTAAATCACCAATTCTCTAGCTTTCTATCATCAGAACGCTGAGGAAATTTCCCAAAAAACATTTCCATATAGGCCGCTTCGATAAACTGACCATTAGCTAGCAGTCTTGCCATGCTGACGGTGAAATCTTGACTTTATTCGTAGTGAATTACGTAAAAAAGCAGCGAAGAGGTTTTCTTCGCTGCCTATTGAGTCCAAAGGGAAAACAAACCTAGATGAATTTAGATTTGTCTTTGATAAACGCTTAGACCAAAGTAAAGGACGTCTCTGTTAGTGCAGAAGCAGTCACTCCATTGAGGAATGCAAGGTCTTCATCACCAACGGTAATGACCGCACTATCACCATTCTGACCTAGAGATAACTGTTCGAAGGTTAACCCGTCAGCAAGACCAATAAAGTCAGTGCCAAGTTCAAAGTCAGTGATCGTATCGGTTCCTTCACCAGTCGCCAGAATAAAGGTATCGGAACCACTACCACCGGAGAAGTTATCACCCGTTAGCGTATCGTTACCCAGGTCACCCCGTAGGATGTCATCGCCAGCATCACCCCAAAGCAGGTCATCGCCAGCATCACCAAAGAGTTCATCGTTGCCGCCCTTACCACCAATGCGGTCGTTACCGGCCCCACCGAAGATCAGGTCATCACCACCGGCATTACCCTGAGGATCACGACTGTTGAGGTCACCCCGCAACACGTCATCACCATCACCACCGGAGATAATGTCACCGCTTAAGCCACCAGCAATAGTGTTATTGCTAACGGTACCGACAAGCACATTCTCACCCTCATCACCCAAGATCGGTGCAGGCTCAGGAATACCTGCAGTTCCTAGGCGAGAATCTAGGGCCAGAGGATTGTCTAGCTCTAGAACAATGACTTCATTATTGTCAATCTCTTGACCAGTAAAGCCACGACCGATGGAGAAGGGATAGTTATTGTCGTTGGCTACCAGGATAGTGTTCTCGTCTAAGACAAGCACATCCTCAATGGTGACGAATGGGAAGGAAAAGCTAGTTTCACCATCGCCATTGAGATCGTCAGGATCGGCAATGTTCAATAGGTCAGCTACTTCTGTCTTCTCAACAAAGCCATCCTCATCTATGTTAGACAGATCCACCTTGAAGATCTTCTTGAAGGCAGCGTCTGCACCTTGACGACCATCCCGCTCAATTACGAGATACTCGTTATCGTTGATGGGAGTGAAGTCACCGATGGCGTGGTTATTAGCATCCATTTGGTATAGCCCCACAATGCCTTCGAAGGCGCTGCTGGCTACATCAAATTCATAGATGCGTAACGAACCGGCGGGATCGCCAAAGACAGTACCCTCTAACATTGGGTACAGCGTCTGACGGTCGGGGCTAAAGGCCATGCCCTCATAACCACGAGAACCGCGTAGGTTCGCAAACTCTTCAGCGGTTTCAAACTGTTCAACAACGATTCGACCGGTTTCGGGGAAGTCAGTGAAGAACCCATCTACGCCTAGTTCGATGAGTTGCTCAAACTCTTCGCCAGTAATTTGAGGTGTGCCATCGGGGTTAAGCGTTAGGAATCGGGGCTCATCCCGCAGCGTGTAGGGATGAATCTGTAGACCAGCATCGTGGGCATAGTCAACCAGAGGTATGATTTCACCTGTGAGCTGAGAACTAATTTCGGGAGAAATCAGTTCAACAGTTCCCTCGCCAGCTAATGTGGGCGCTTCTATAGGACCGACTTCAAAATCAACCGTGAGCTCATTGGGCTCACCGGAGATGGAGAAGAGTAGGTCATCGGTTAATACCGTATAGTCGAGGTCAACAACGGTACCATCCTCTAGGAATACCTGGGGGAAGAAGTCAAACAGAGTATCGTCTTCTTCTGTGAGTGTAGTACCGAAGAAGTCGATGTCTAACTCAACAGCACCGGTGAATGGGTCGATTACCTCAGTGCCTTCGCCAGTGATTAGTTCACTGTTGTAGGAAAGAATTCCAGTAAAGGAACCCTCAGTGGTGTCGAACGCCAGACGCTGCAGAATGGTTTCGTTGGTGCCGTTACCATCGCGGTCTTCAGATGTGGGAATGGATTCCCGTAGGAGAATGTTGTTCTTCCAGGGGCCAAGGCCGTCAGCGTAGCTGCTGATTTCAGTAATGGCTTCGGCATTAGCCAAAGAATCGTATCCAGGATTCTCAAAGTCGAGGAAGGATGTTAGGTCACCGTAGATGGCTTCTTTCTCGGGGTCAGATAGGTCAGAATTGGCTACTACGTCAAAGGGAACGGAGAAACCGCCGCCACCTTCGTTGATAAAGCTGCCTTGGGTATCCCCAAAGAGCTGTACCAGCTGCAGGTCATCTAGACCGGCTTCGGGCAAGATGTTATTGCGCAGATCCAGCAGGTTGGAGATTTCAAAGGACTGGATAAAGATGCGATCGCGATCCGTAAATCCAGTATCCACCAAGGTTTGAACCAGCGGTTCTTCCAGGGACAGCCCTTGCTCATCAAAGAACGTAGGATGCTTGGTTTCAGGGTAGATACCCACTTCGAAACCATAGTCCGCTTCCATTTCTTGAACCAGTTCAATCACTTCCTGGAACGTAGGAATCTCAAACTGACCATCAAACTCATCGCTGCGGAAGTCGCGGGATTGAACCGCGCTTAGCTGCTTGATTTCTTCAAGGGTGAAGTCCTCAGCAAAGTAGGCCGTGATCTCTTGACCATCAAGCACCTTAGTGGACTTACGCTCTTCGCCAAATATCTCAGCAACGTTAGTCGTGTCATCCAAGATGGGCTCATGGCGGGCAATCAGAACACCATCGCTCGTAATCGCCAGGTCAGGCTCAATAAAGTCAGCCCCCTGAAGGATGGCAGAACGATAGGCCTCTAGGGTGTGCTCAGGGAAGTTACCACTGTCACCCCGGTGGGCAATTACCAGAGGAGTCTGACCGTTGAGGGTGTTGAAGTCAAAGTCAGGGTTATTGGGAGAGCGCACTTCGTCGGAGGTGAGCTTATCCACCACCGGATCGCCCGTACGGGGGAAATCAGTGAAGAAGCCATCGGCACCAAGTTCCACCAGCTGTTGAAATTCCTGCTCAGGCGTCTGGGGGGTGCCATCTGGATTTAGCGTTAGGAAGCGCTCTTCATCCCGCAGCGTGTAGGGGTGAACCTGCAGGTCCGCGTTATGGGCCAGGTCAATCAGTGGGAAGATCTCACCGGTGAGCTGGGTGCTAATTTCGGCAATACCGTCACCGTTGCCATCCACTGGAGTATCGATGGGTTCCCGTAGAAGAATGTTGTTCTTCCAAGGACCTAGACCATCGGCATAGGTGGTGATGTAGTCTAGGGCTTCCTGGTTCGCCAGGTCAGCGTAGGTGGGGGCGCTGGAGAAATCAATGATGTTAACCAGGTCACCGTAGATTTCCGCTAGCTCTGCATCATTGATCTGACCGGGGGTGTTAAGGGTCAGGGAGAGCTGAGGCACCAAGGCTGGATCGTCGGTAAATTCAGAGGACCAAAAGTCCCAACCGTCGCCAGAATCGTTCAGGAATACCCAGCCCTGGTTTGAGTCGGGGTTGGCCAACCAAGCTTCTACATCAGCAGTGACGTCAATGTTTAGCAGGGTTTCATCGGTAGGCTGCTCAAGGGTAAAAGAAGTTTCAGTGGCCGCTTCTACACCATCTGCCTGGATGCCATCGCCACCAAAGCTGTTCCAGGTGCTGCTGTCATCCCAAGCTTGCAGCATCTGGAATGCGGAAATGGTCCCGTCAGAAGCGCTGTTGGTGTAAACCGAAAGCGAAGCACTCTCTAGGGTTGCTCCCTCAGGCAGAACAATGTTGTTAAACCGCAGCAGACCGTTGGTGGGGGCACCCCCATCGTTTAAGTCAACGGAGATGTCAACCACATCACCACCGGGGGCATCTGGAGCAGAGGCCACAATGTTATTGTCAGTGGCGTCGGTGGAAACAATTGTTTGAGTGTTGCTAACGTTGGCAACGAAGTCGTAGGGAACGGAGAAGCCGCCGCCACCTTCGTTAATAAACTGATTTTCAGTATCTCCAAAGAGCTGTACCAGAGGAATGTCACCTAGCCCAACTGCATCCAGCTGATTGCTGAGGTCGAGTAGGTTCGCAAATTCAAAGGACTGGATAAAGATCCGGTTGGGGTCGGTGAAACCAGTGTCCTGCAATGTCTGAACCAGAGGCTCTTCTAAGGAGAGACCCTGATCATCAAAGAAGGTGGGGTGCTTAGTCTCAGGATAGATACCCACCTGAACACCGGTTTGAGCTTCCACTTCTTGAACCAGTTCAATCACCTGCTCTAGGCTAGGAATCTTAAACAGTTCATTGAAGTTTTGATCGCGGTAGGGGCGGGGCTGAACCGCACGCAGCTGTTGGATTTCTTCCCAAGTAAAGTCTTCTGCAAAGTAAGCAGTAACTTCAGCACCGTCCAGATTCTTGGTGCTCATGCGCTCGGGACCAAACACCTCGGCCACGTTGGTAGTATCGTCCAACATGGGCTCGTGGCGAGCAATCAGAACACCGTCGCTGGTGGTGACGACATCGGGTTCAATAAAGTCTGTCCCAGCTGCGATCGCAGCTCGATACGCTTCAAGAGTATGCTCAGGAAAATCACCGCTAGCACCCCGGTGCGCAATCACCAAAGGGTCCTGACCATTTAAGGTATTTAGATCCACCGGATTAGGGGTGGCAATGGGGGCTTCTAGCAGTTCCCCTTCACTGTTGAAGTGCAAAATGTAGGGACCAAACTCTTCACCTACCCAAATGTCACCGTTATTGTCGATAACAAATGACTCAATATCAAAATCTGCACCCGTTAATAGCCGCTCGCCGCTATCACCATTTTGAATGTCAAACGGGATTAAACCGCTAGGATCGCTCAGCTGAACAAACCCTTGGATATCGACACTACCATCGCCCCCTTGACCATTAAAACTAGGCTTGGCTTGGTAAATTCTCAACAGATAGTCAGTACTGTTGCTTTCTCCACCAAATCCATTGTCGGATAAAAACCAGAAGGTTTGATCATCGGTGTTGGGGGCAAATTGGACACCGCTAAATCCCTGTACTGGTTGCCCATCAAAAGGGCCGCTGCGACCATTGGCAGAGATTGGTTGAATTCGGTTAATTGCATCAATACGACCATTATCTGAACCAGACGAAGGACCATCGGCGAAGGTATCGGCTGGTAGAGAAGCAAACCCTTTTAAGGTAACCATCTTTACCTCTGAAGAACATTAAGTGAGCTATGTATGCAGGAAGAAACCAGTCACTTCTCCAAAGAAGTGAGAGCCCCTTCGCTATAATCTGTTTTTGGATTTTGAAAATCCCCCTGAGCAATATTTCAGAGGCAGGTTAACAAAACATTTTCATACTGTTAAACAGAAAATAGCTGCTATCTAAAATTCTTTTTTAGGTAAGGAGACAAGTCGTTTGACGAGGAAACTGTGAACAATAAATTTCGTAAACCTCTGTTTGTTAGCAGGACATAAAACTCAACGTGTAAATTCTCGATACTGTAATCTGTTCTTTTTGTTCTGTTAACCTCGGAGTGATAACCGAACGCTGATACAAGCTACCTCTGGTTGAAGAGGTATTGTTGCTGACCCTAAAGATGTTTTTATCAGAGCAAATCTTAAAACACCAAAATTAGCAACTGTGAAGAGGTTAACTGTTGGTTAATTTTTCTTTTTACTCTCCAGATTTCAATAACCAAGTAGGAAAGCCGGGGACATGCCCCGGCTGCTTGAACTTGCTGAGTTACTGGGGTTGGGGCGTTGCTGCTCCTCGGGATGATGTTTTCTTCAAGAATCTGGCACAGTTGAGCGTCACCAGATCGGTCCAACCTATAAATCAGCAACGGCGGTTTGGAATTAGAACTTGTGAGCGTGTAGCACCTCCATCACATCGCAAAGATAGGAAATGCCTGAATAATCATCGAAGTATTTTGCTGCAACCTCATCTGAAATCTTCACGGCCATTTCTCGACTGGGGGTGAGTACCTCAAATTTAATATTTGAGAAACTATCGCCAACGGTGGGGCGTCCCGAGGAGCGCACGTTGCGACTGCCTTTACCGCCAGTTTCCATTACCGTATAACCGGGGGCTCCAACGTCGTCGATGATTTTGGCAACCTTGTCTAGTAGTAACTTTTCTGTAACGATAACGAGCTTAGTGGCTTGCTGAGACATATGTTTTACCTCCTGATGCTGGTGGTCATTGAATTTTGTGTTGTGTGAATGTTGATCTAGCGGAGCCTTATTTCAGATTGTTGTGTTGGCCCGTTAGCCACCCATCAGTGCCTGGGCGAGAGCAATGTATAGGGGGATGCCAATCGCGATCGCAACTGGTGTGCCGACAGCTGTGGATGAACCAATATAGGCGGAGGGATTCGCTGAAGGGATCCCAGCCCGTAACGTGGGTGGGCCTGAGATATCTGAGCTAGATGCTGCAATAACGGCCATAATCACAACGCCACCGGCGCTAAAGCCTGTCAAAACGTGGGCAATCATGCCAAGACCAAAGGCAAGAAATCCATGGAGCAGTGGGGCAATAAACGCGTATACGGCATACCACTGGGCCACCTTACGCAGTTCACCAATCCTTGCCGTAGCTTCCATACCCATGACTAGCATCAATATCGAAAGCAAGCCACGGAAGAGAGGATTAAAGAAGCTCTCATAAACACTTTCCGGTCGGGTTAATAAACCTAAGGCAATACCGAGCAACAGTGCGGAGAGGGCAGATCCCTGAAGACTTTCCTTGACGATGGGCCAAATCCTAACCCGCTCTCCTCCGGGAACGCGCTCCTCTCTGGAAGATCTGCTAGTACCGCTGGCATATCCGCCTGTGCTACTGCCTTGCTCGCTGGCATATCCGCCGACAGCAACAGACTGCTTGCTGAGTATTTCCTCTTTTGCCAGATACTTGTCACGCTGTTTACTGGTGTAAATGCTAGCTAAAACAATTGCGGTTACCAGGGCTGGAATATCCATAAAAGGGTACAACGCAGCGGCCCAGGGCTCGTACTGCATACCTTCTACTTCCATCAGGGTTAGCGCAGCGGCCATGGTAGAACCACTCACAGCTCCGAACAAGCCTGCGGTTGCGATCGCATCTACGACTCTAACGTTTGGCAGCTTGGCCAAGGTGTAACGCCCGATAAAGACAATTAGCATTCCTGTTGCCACAGCAAACACTGCAGGCAACAGCATCTCCGCCAGATTGGCATTACGGATAGCAATGCCGCCACTCAGACCAACTTTGATCAGTAGCATGAAGACAACAAACTTGTAGATGGCTTCTGGAATGGCCAACCTGCTACCGAGGGCGGCAACCACACCGCCTCCAATCAAAAAGCCAAGTGTTGGAGACTGTAACTTCGCTACGAAGTTTGCTAAAAAATCGGACAAAAAATCCATGTTGTAATACCTCCTCTTTCCACCGCCCCAATGCAGAAGAGCGGTAATTGCAGTTAGTTGAATTATCAAAAGTTAAAGAAATCAGGAGTGCATGGCTGCACTCCCGTAGCGCAGGTGCTTCAACAATCTCTATCCATCGACAGATAGGAAATGTTAGAAGAATTAGTTACTCTACAAACTTACGTAAAAAACACAAATCTGTAGCGCAACTCATAGAGTGAAATCAATCTTTAACTGACTTCTTATGTATTTAAGTCTATCTTAAAAAACTTGAGATTTTGCGATGTCACACACGAATTTTGAATGTAATGCTAAATCTTAGATATAAGTTTTACTTTTATATAAAGTGTCCATATATATGTCTAGCTGATGCTATTCGCATTTGCAACGGCTTTGAGTACCTGTGCAATACCTATTAGAGAATTTGCTGAATGGTGTTGAAAGCGTTATCAGGTATTGATTGTGGCTACTTGTGGGCATCAAAATGTAGCAAGGTCAAACCAACGACTGGTTTGACCTTGCTACATTCTGATTCTGGGTTGATGGACTGGTGGCATCAACTGAGCCGCGATAGATCGCTGCGAAGACAGTTGTTTATGCCTACCCAGTTATCTTGGGTAGTTTGCTTGTTCATACTCAAACCTGCACAAGACGAAGGCCAGATAGTATCGTTGCCTAATCAACTTGAAGCATCGGAGATTTTGGTAAAGGCTCCCTAGGGACGGTTGTTTCTGAGTTTGGCGCCACATTAAACCAGATGATCGCTAGCACTAGACCAAACGCACAGCCCAGCAAGAAGATCCAACCATGAGATGGTTCTAAGGCACAGAGAAGACGACGTTGCCGATCATAAATATGAACGCTCCATCCTTCATCAACAGGATTTTGCAGCTTTTTCATGGCTCAGACTCCGAGCAAAGTGAAGAGAAAATGAGATCTGTGAGAGGCAACTATCCATCCAAGTTTCTGGTGTTGCTTGGGAAGGATAGCGGTTGTTCCCTAACTACAGGGTGACTCACACTGACTCATTTCAGCGATTCATTTCACAAAACCCATTGATAAAAAATCTATATTTTATTCAGATGGAACGACATTGCCATGAAATAGACACCACTGTGTAGACACCCGGTCGAGTCCTATTAGCTTTAACGTGACATTGCCATTGAGCAAACTTTATGGACAACCAAACTATTGGGTGTTAATTTTGGTCTCCAATTATCCTTCCTTAACCTGTTCTAAATCCATCTTCATTCAGCTAACGAATAAGATAGGAAGCGGTTTACCACTGTGGCTGTGTGGGTAAAGCTCTTATGTATCTTGAACCTGAAAAAGGGACACACAATCGTGTGCCCCAATAGGGAGAGACAAAGATAACTGTTCCATCACTCGTAACAGGTAATTTTCAATGAAACTAACGGTTCAAGATGTTCTGGCAAACTACGCCGCAGGCGAACGCGATTTTTCAAAGGCTGAACTAGACGATCTAAAATTTAAGCAGAAAGATTTATCGGGTATTAACCTAGAATCTGCCAGCTTAGATGGTGTGCTTTTTCGACAAACTAATCTGCAAGAGTCCTGTTTGAGAAAAGCTAATCTGGTGGATGCCAATATTCGCAACGCCAATCTAGAAAATGCGGATCTATCTGGGGCGGATTTAGAAGGAGCGGACCTAGAAGGAAGCAACCTTAGGGGAGCTTGTTTGATAGAGGCAAACTTACAAAGTGCAAGTCTGCGAAACGCTAACCTGGCAGGTGCTAATTTGAAAGGTGCCAATCTAAACAGTGCCGCTCTAATAGGCGCCAATTTAGAGAACGTTCAGCTAGAGGGAGCTAACCTCAAGGGTACCTTGCTAAAAGGTACACAGTTAGAAAACAGCTAGCTGTTTTCGGCCAAGCATAGTCTGTCAACAACTAAGAGTTATCACCAAGGCAGGCCTTTATTAGGCCTGCCTTGAATTCACTCATTGACTACACAGTTGTGATGGGTTGACCATCCTTTCTGTACATCATGATAGTGATACCAGGTGTTTGGATGTTAAAGAACATCTTGGTACCGTCCGCAGAGAAGCATCCACCAGCGAACTCGCTACCTTCAAACCCAGGGGCAATGTTCTTAGCAAACTTGAACAAGCCACCATCGGGTGTTACACCCACAACAAAGATGTCACCGCCACCATCTTCAAACAGATATAGACTGCCATCAGCGGGGGCAACAGTGATATTGTCAGGATTGTCGAGTTCAACTTCATCAGTGGACTCAACAAACAGAGTTACTGTTTCAGTAACATCGTCATAGCACCATACTTGGCCCTGGCCAGCATCACCACCGCTGGTGCAAACCCAATAGATTTTGCCGTTACCGTACCAAGCACCTTCACCACGAGCAAAGATAGCGCCTCCTAGTTCCTGGGAATCAAAGCGAAGGGTGTCTTCATCAGGGTCAATGTTTACACCGTTGGCGTTTAGACTTACCCACTCTACTGCCAAAGGCTGGTTAAGCAAGGACAGCACACCAGTACGAGTATCTTGGGGAGCATCTACAAGCTTGAGAACCTCTAGTTCGCCGCCCTTAGCCAAATCACCAGGAGTGTTAGGCTTGAAACGATAAATGCAGCTATCGCCACGGTCCTCAGTCTCGTAGACATAACCAGTAGCAGGGTCAATAGCCACAGCTTCATGGTTAAAGCGGCCCATTTCGATCAGGGGCACAGGCGTTACCAGACCTGCACGAGCAGGGACTTCAAAGTTATAACCATGCTTAACAGTGGAATTGGAGTTGTTATCAGGAGTGCTAACGTTCTCCTCACAAGAAATCCAGCTATTCCAGGGAGTGGGGCCACCTGCACAGTTACGGTAAGTACCAGCTAAAGAAACATAGTCCCGTAGTACTTGCCCTCTATCAGTGATGATCATAGTGGAGGTACCGCCTGCACCTAGACCTTCAGGAACACTTTGGTCAAAACGGTCATAGGCTTTTGCCAGACCAGTTCCCCCTGTGAAACCAGAACCATCATCTTCACCAGGGCTCAACTCATGGTTTTGCACCAAAATGTGAGTACCGCGAGGACCTGCAAAACAAGCCATACCATCGTGGTCGCTGGGGCAGGGTTTGCCGTCACTCATTCTCATTCCACTAACGTGAAATGCACAGTACTCAAAATCAGCAGGCACTTCTAGGATGGCACCTGCATTCTTAAGGCTGTAAACAGGGCTAAATCGGGGATCAATGTTAGCAGGTAGCTTAGGCACTAAAGGACCAAAAGGGTCTGCAGCAGGGTTCTGACCTAGGGCTTTCTTCGCCAGAAGAGCCTGTAGGGGAGAAACAGCTAATGCTCCAGCGGCACCAGCACCCATGAAACTAAAAAAACGACGGCGAGATAGGGCAACCACTATGCTCTTTCCTCTCTAATAATAAAACGGTAAATACAGGCGGAACTCCGTTGGATAGTCAAAGATTAAGACTGTTGTTGTGACGATCGGCTTTAAACACTGATGTATCTGCTTCGAACTATTTGGCCGATAACAGTGCTAAAAACGTTCTCAAGACATAATGCAGACAGATTTCTACAGAGAGAATAAACAAATGGCACTATAAATCTTCTAGTCCTATTTGACTTATTATCTCCAGCAAAAAATCTACTACTTCTGAAACATATGCGCCCAGATTCTATCAATCGATTTCTGATAGGTAGTTAAGGTGCGATTAAAGAGAGCTTAGTCTTATTTTTTTGCACCCATAGTCGTTATGTGAGATTGCCCGAGACTCATGTGTTGCCTATCTTTTCAGGCATAAAAAATATAAGGCTACAGCCATAGTATTCAGATCAATATGTGTGCAGCCTTACAAAGAAGTGTGAAATATAGTTCGTTTAAGTATTGCTTACGACAATAACAATCTCTGATTTTTGTTTACTTATCGCCATGTGTCACATAGTCTGCTCAACAAATCGAACAGATTTCCATTTGCCTATGTTACTCGTATATACTTTCACTAAGGGACCTGCGGGCAAATAAAATACCCATCAATGGCCTCTTACCCATTGCCCCTTAATCTTTTCCTGTTCTAATCTGGGAGGCTTATTATCTTTTGATAGATCCCTAAGTACTCTATTAGTCGAGCTGATCAATTAATGCTTCACGCTCAAGAAATGCTTGGTGAGGAGATGGCTCATCAACGACTGTTCTAGTAGCTGTCCTTGCAGGTGGAGCATATCCCAACAGACTACGAACACTCGTACTGTAGCGCGCCCAGCTTTGTACATCTGGCTGTTGTTGCCATGCATCACGGGAAATTTCTGCGACTAAAATTGGAAGTACCTGTCCGTTACGACTGATGAGCACAGTGGCATTGATGGCCTTAGTGTCGGGATTTGTTTCAAAGGCATTTGCGATCGCATCGTTTGCTCTACCAACCACCTGCCCCATCAGCTGACCATAGTCCCTCATCCGATCTGCTTCAACGGTGACATTAACAGATAGAGTTTCAGTTTGCTGTTCTACTATTGCCTCTTGAGCTAATGTGGACACACTGATAGCAAACATACCTAACAGTCCTGTTAAACTGCCTAGTAAAAGATTAGCCAAAAACTTCAACATATTACATCCGCTGGTGTTGAAAAAGATTGCACACCAAGACACTAAACCTTAGGTTTATCCCTTAAATATTCCGATAAGAAGAGTTTAATAACAGATTAGCTTCCAACAAAATAAACCCCTGGATGTTTATCCAGAGGTTTAAAGATTATGCCATTATAGCCTCAAAAAAGAGGCTAACCAGCAAGATGTAATCATCCCTATAGTGCTGTCAACTTTTCCCAGCAAGCAATAGCGCTAAAACTACATCTGAAATGTCATTAGTTTTGCAACTAAGCAGCTTGCTTCTGACGCTTAACAACAGCAGCAGCCCCAGCCATAGTCAAAAGACCTAGGATAGTAGCAGGCTCAGGAACAGGTACAGGATCAGCTACAGCGATAGTAGCAGTCGGTGCAGCAGTACCGGAAGTTGCTGTACCTGTGATAGGACTACCGATGGAAAAAGCTTCAACAGTCAAGAATTCCAAATCAACACCGAAGTCAGCGTCAGAATAGAAACCCTGATCTAAACCATCAGCAAGCTCTACTTCATTAGGAGTGCCATCAACAAAGAAGCCGGGTGTGTCTAGGAAAGTTGCTACCTCACCACCGTTAGTGGAAGAAACAGAAAATGCATCTATTTCACTATTGCCACTCCAGTTCCACTCCCAAGCTTCAAACTCATCGGCAGATACAATGCCATCAGTCGCTGCAGTCTCATCAGCAGTGAAAAAACCACTGATGGAAGCACCATCAAAGAAACCAGTGTAATCAACATTCCACTGGAAAATAGCTGCTTGAGCAGGTGCTGCAAAAGCAGCTACACCGAGGGCTGCGCTTGCAGCTAAAACAATCCGTTTCATAACTCTATGATATTGATAAAAAGAAATGATGAATGAAATCTGCGTCACGTCCCCCCAGTTATTTTCCCACTGTGGACAAATATCATCCACAGCGGGAAACACTCACTAGTTAGGAACCAACGATACCACCGTCATTCTTCGTGATAACGACAGTGCAATCACGAGGAATAGTTACACCGTCAGTGGGTGCAGGGAAGTTAGTCAGTTCAGGGTTACCGTTACCGGGATGCTGAGTGTTGGTGAACAAAGCAGTACGGTCAGGAGTAACTGCACAACCAGTGATTTCATCACCTGCTACGCCAGTGAATAGACGACGAATCTCACCAGTGGCAGGGTCAGCAACCAACATCTGGTTGTTTAGATCCTTCTGCTGACCACCGTCAGTACCGATGAACAGACGACCATCGGGGTCAGCCCAAAGTGCATCAGGATCGCTGAATGTAGTCTCATCACCCTCTTCGTGAGTCTCTTCAGCAATGAACGGAATAGTCCAAGTGAAGCTAGTACCAGTGTGGTTGTTGCTATCAACCATGCGGAGAATGTGACCGTCTGGGTTGGGAGCTAGAGGGCTACCAGGACCAGTTTCTTCACGACGGCTGTTGTTAGTCAGCGCCCAGAAAATAGCACCATCGTTAGCAACTGTAGTCCACTCAGGGCGATCCATAGGAGTCGCACCTAGAATGTCAGCAGCTATGCGAGCAAAGGTTAGAACCTCAGCTTGATCCTTAAATCTTGCACTTAGCTTGGGGTTGCGAACATTCAGCTCCAACCATTCACCAGTACCATCTTCGTTGAACTTGGCAACGTAAAGCTTACCAAAGTCAAAGGGGCTCAAACCACGAGCACGCATTGCACGCCAGCTAGCCTGAGAAACATATCGATAGCAGTAGTCAAAACGCTGGTCATCACCCATGTAACCAACTGCACGACCGCCAGCACCGGTGGAGAAGGCGAAACCTTCATGCTTAAAACGACCTAGAGCTGTACGCTTTACCGCCTTCTTAGAGCCATCTTCGGGGTCGATTTCAACAATCCAACCAAAGCGATGATGCTCGTTTGCATAATCGGGGTTAGATAGGTCAAAGCGGGGGTCGAACTTCTCCCAACCGTAGCCAAAACCATCGAAATCAAAACCGTAACGATCTTGCTCTTCGTTAGGAACAAAAGCTTCTCCCTCAGAAGAACCAAAGTAACCGTTGAAGTTCTCTTCACAGGTCAGATAAGTGCCCCAAGGAGTGTAACCGTTACCACAGTTGTTAACAGTACCCTGGAAAACGTTATTGGCAGCGTTCTTTAGCAGATCATGACCTGCTACAGGTCCACTGAATTCAACCTCAGTGTTCACATGGATACGGCGGTTGTTGGAGTTACCAACGGGAACCCACTGACCATTTTCGTTCTTAATAGCAATAACGGAAACACCATGAGCGTGCTGAGACAGACGAACGTCTTCCAAACTCTCAGGAGCATCTTTACCAAGGACATGGCTGTTGCGACCAAACTCATGGTTCACACACAGCATACCTTCAGTACTGCTGAGGCCATTCTTACCAAAGAACCAAATACCATCGTGGCCAATACCAACCTGCTCAGCTTGTTCAGCAGCTGTGGGGCGAGTAGAGGGGTCACCATCGTACTCAGGACCACCAGGCTGAATAGGTGTTCCCCAAGGAACTAGAGCCTGAAATGAGTACCCTTCAGCAATAGAAGGTGTAGCTGGGTCCACAATAGCGTCTGCAATTTTCAATGCAGGGAAGCCAAGCAGACCAGTTGTCTGAGCTAGTAGAGTACCACCGCCTACTTGACGAGTAGCAGCAGCAGCACTTTTTGCCAGTAAGCTTTCACCAACAAATGCGCCCATGAAGCCAGTAGCTGATAGAACAGCACTGCGCTTAAGCAGATTACGGCGAGATAGGCTCGCTTTCATGATGTCCTCAAAGGGACGGTTACTAGAACGATTGCAGACTTCGTTGTCGTGAGGCATGGATATATGAGCTCCCTCTTAGATCGCGATTGCACCAATTAAGAAACTGACCGTGAAGCCCTCCAATCAAGTCCCTTTTGAGGAACCCCATCAGGAGAACTCCGTCCATCGAGTTAACCTTTTGAACGCTAGTCCACAAGGTCAGCGTAGTCTTGTATTGTTTGACCGCTTAGCCGATTAGAGTCGAACTGTCGATCAAACTGAATGGAAATACTCCGCGACGCAACAGCTGCTGTAGAGCGGCGAGACGGAGTGTTGGCAACCTGTGTAGGCGGCTGCCTATCGTGCCGTCGCAGTAAAGCATATGCTTGGTAATACTTTGACCAGGCACTAACCTGTGGATTTTCCTGCCATTGAGTCCGAGAAACAGTGGTCGTCAAAACGGGGATAACATCACCATTGCGATTACCCAATACAACAACCTCAATCTCAGCAAGTTCAGGATTGGAGCTGAAGGATTGATTAATCTCTTTCTCGGCCATAGACTCAGCCTGACTGATTAAGTCATCGCTAGAAGTTCGACTGTAAATTGGCATATCCAGAAGGATTGGCCTGTTTGAACTTGCTAGGGCTGACTCAGGAAAACTGACTACAAACAACGCGCTAATAGAACACGTCACCACTGAGAAAAGGCCCAGCAACAGCCTGCTAGATAGCATAAAAAATAACTAGCCAACATACCTTGGCAGTACTTATGAAACTCAACTCAGACAGTGTCAGTCAGACGACTACCACTTATCCCCCACAAGACATAGTTCCACAAACGATTTTTTTTAAGGTAAAGGGGAGGTTAATAGAAGATTCGCTATAGTTAAAGGCAAAACGGTCTTCACTGATACCAAAATCATTTAAAGACCTCAGAGGGCTCTCGCTAAAGGATTTGACCAATTTAGAAAAAGCAGTTATTTTTTCTAAATTTTATTGGGTTTAATTGTTTTTTTAGAAGTTTTCTGTAAATGTACGTAAACCCTGATATAGGTTTCAGTTGGGAGAAATGCTTAGTAATTAAACATTGTTTAACTAAAGAGTCTTTGCACTATCTAGAGTTTATGATTAATAAAACAATTTTTGTTGATTTTGCTATTGAGACTCAATCTCATGTACTGGGTGTGCTGTTTATAGATGCTCTGTACTGAAGTATTTTATTCAGTTGTCGTGCATAAGTCTGTCAAATAGGTTTATCTGATGGAGAAACGCTATGGGGGCCATTAAGAAGCCGTTCAAAATTTGCCAATCGGTAGAGTAGAGCTAGCAGATTTTCTGCTCAAATGTCGGCGCATATGGTCTTAAAAAGAGTCTTACCTTCTCCGTATTTAAGACTCAAAGGGGCCTGAAAAATTTTTCAGGCCCCTTTGGTCTCTCTTTTTTATCTAGAGAGTGCTTTAGATAACCGTAAAGTTAGCTTCTGTTAGATCACTAGTAACAACACCATCTAGAGTTGCCAGGACTTCATTATTGAAGACAATATCATTGCCCGTAAGCGTAAGCTTGCTAAAACTCAAACCACTGGATAGACCAATCAGGTCAATGCCAACCCCGAAGTCAGTAATGGTATCGGTACCACCACCCACCATGAGAATAAAGGTGTCGTAGCCGCGACCACCAGCCAGTAGATCGTTGCCCTCGCCACCAATGAGGTTGTCGTTGCCCTCACCACCGGACAAGGTATCTTTACCGGCCCCACCGTCTAGGTTATCGTTACCCAGGCCACCCTGGACAAAATCTTTACCGTCATTGCCTTCTAAGTTGTCGTCGCCCATGCCACCCATGACGATGTCATTGCCATTATCTCCCTTGAGGGTATCATTGTCGCGACCGCCAAACAGTTTGTCATCCCCATAGCCACCCTTTAGCAGGTCGTTACCAACGCCGCCGTCCAAGTCATCGTCACCGTCGTCACCTTTTAGTAGATCGTTGCCGATGCCCCCCTGGAGTAGGTCATTGCCAGCATTACCGGAGATATAGTCGTCGCCCATACCTCCTTTGACAATGTCGTTGCCGCTTCCACCCTTAAGAGTATCGTTATCCCGGGCACCAAATAAGTTATCGTCGCCAGCACCGCCTTTTAGCAGGTCATTGCCAGCACCGCCGTCAAGACTATCATTGCCATCGCCACCGTTGAGAGTGTCGTCACCGACGCCGTCGCGGATGACATCATTGCCGTCGTCACCAAAGATCTCGTCGTTGCCAGGGCCACCTCGAAGGGCATCATCTCCCCCTTGGCCGAGGATAAGCTGAGCCCCAGGGCCACCCACAATGTTGTCTTTAGCATTGGTGCCGACGATGTTTTCTATGGGGGGAGTCAGGGGAAGGGGTTGATCTGTTTCAAATAGGGGAACCACTTGACCACGAATAGCACCAGGGGTACCTAGCTGGTCGGATTCCACAGTGTGGATCTGAATATAGATTTCACCAGTTTGTAACTCATTGATGAAGTTACTAAGGGGTTTAGTTTCCGGCCCATCATCGGTATCACCGTCGCCATTCAGGTCGGTAGCATCATGGTCATCCCAAATGCCGGTGATGATGCCATTTTCAAAATCAATGACCAGATTGTCGTCATCTTCACTTGGCAGTCCAAAGATGTTTAAGGTGTGGGGACCATTTTCACCTTCAGGACCCACGTGCAGATGAATGCGGGTGACATCGTTGGCTGCGGTGCGGTCAACGATGTCTTCTGTGAGGGATAGCCCATCTAGCTTGATCTGATAGGTCAGACCGCTACCATCCTTTGCCAGAATGAAGGTGGCAGTTGCTCTAGCCGTAGAGTCAGGAATAGACTCGTCTTGCACCACTTGGGCGCCATCGGCCACCAGGGTAAAAACATCGGCCTGAGGTGGTGGGTTAATCTGCCCGCGAATGGTGCCAGGAGTCCCTAACTTGTCAGCAGCTACATCATGAATCTGAAGATAGAGCTGCCCAGCTTCCAATTCATCAATCAGCTCACTGAGGGGCTTAGTTTCATTCGGATCGCTGGTATCTCCATCACCATTTAGATCGGTGGCATCACCATCGTCCCAAAGACCTCTGATAATCCCGTTTTCAAAATCTACTTCGAGATCGTCATCATCTTCACTGGGTTTACCAAAAATGTTGAGACCATGGGGACCATTTTCGCCTTCGGGACCAATGTGCACGTGAATTTTGGTCACGTCATTATCTTCTGTGCGGTTGGCCGGATCTGCTTTTAGGGTGAGACCGTCAATCTCAATCTCGTAGGCTAACCCTTCCTCAGTAGGGGTAAAGGTGGCAGTTGCTGTAGCGGCAGAATCTGCAATAGATTCGTCCTGAACCACCTGCTCACCATCAGCCACCATGGTGAAGCTGTCTACTGCGTCGATGGGCATAATTTGCCCCCGAACACTGCCAGGAGTGTCCAGTTTGTCGGCAGCAACATCGTGAACCTGAATGTACAGATCGCCCGCTCTCAGTGCCTCAATAAACTCACTGAGGGGTTTCGATTCTGGCCCGTCGTCAGTGTCACCATCGCCGTTGAGGTCGGTGGCATCGCCGTTGTCCCACATACCGGTAATGATGCCATTTTCGTAATCTACGACAAGATTATCATCGTCTTCACTGGGCTTACCAAAAATATTTAGGGTGTGGGGACCGTTTTGGCCACGTTCACCGGCATGGATATGAATTTTGGTGACATCATTATCTTCAGTACGAGCCGCCGGATCTTCCTTTAGGGTAAGGCCATTCAGCTGAATCTGATAAGCAAGACCGCTACCATCCTCTGCCAAAATGAAGGTAACTGTTGCGGTTGCCTTGCTGTCAGGAACAGAGGGATCTTGAACAACTTGGGGGCCGTCTGCGATCGCAACAAAAATCTCTTGCTTTGACGGTGTCGGCTTCGTGATGGATGGATCTAGCTGTCCTCGCACTGTCCCCGGAGTTCCCAGCTTATCAGCCTCTACAGCATGAACCTGTAGATAGGTTTGTCGTGCTTCTATCTCGTCAATCAGCTCACTCAGAAGCTTTGTTTCTGGCCCATCATTACTGTCGCCATCACCATTTAAATCGCTGGCATCGGTATCATCCCAGACACCTATCAGCGCATTGCGTTCAAAATCTATCAAGAGATTTAGATCATCTTCACTGGGCTTACCGGCTATATTCAGGGCGTGGGGACCATTCGCCCCTTCAGCTCCCTGGTGTAGATGAATCTTTGTGACATCATTGTCTGCCGTTCTCTTGGTAGGATCAGCCTCAAGATTTAGACCATCCAACTCAATGTGGTAGGCCAATAGCTCTCCGTCATTCAGGGGAGTAAATGTTGCGGTTGCAGTTGTCGTAGAATCGGGAATTGATTGGGGTTGAACAACTTTGTTCCCCTCAGCCAACACCGTAAAACTCTTATCAGATTTGAGCGGCTGAATTTGACCCCGCACGGCACCGGGCGTTCCCAGCTTATCCGAAGCGACATCATGAACCTGAATATAGAGTTCACCTGCGTTTAGCTCATCGAGAAAGTCGCTTATGGGCTTAGATTCTGGGCCATCATCTGTATCGCCATCACCATTTAGATCAGTGGCATCAGGATCGTCCCAAATCCCTGAGATAATATTATTCTCGTAATCAATGATGACATCATTGTCATCCTGGCTAGGTATACCAAAAATATTTAGTGTGTGACCACCGTTGGTACCCGGTGCACCAACATGGAAGTGAATCCTGGTAACGTCGTTATCTGTCGTACGGCTAAGCGGATCTGCTTTGAGGTTCAAACCATTGAGCTGGATTTTATAAGCTAACCCGCTCTCATCTTCTGCTAGTAGAAAAGTAACGATGGCTGTCGCAGTGGAGTCAACGATGGTTGCGTCTTGAACCACCTGCTCCCCATCGGCTAGCGCAAGAAATGCGAAGGTGGAATCATATACTCCCGAGGGAGCCAGGCGCTTAGTCATGGGTTTTCTAAATTGATTCAGGAATATCGTCTACGTGAAAATTCTGACCCTACTCAAACGATATATGAATTAGTAGGTGAAAACCCTAGTTCTGTCCAAACTTTATATGAATTCATAGGAGACATTATTAAGGTTATATCAAACCCTAAAAGTCTCATAAAAAATTGATTTAGCCTCTGTGAGCTCTTTATAAACCAACAGAATTAAGTGGGACTCACAGAAAAAACTTAGGTTGCTTGGATAGCTTGGCGTACATAGTGCACCACATCAGTGCGCGCTAAAAGCTATAGGCGGTTTCTAGGGTGTCAACGGATTTGCAAAAAAGCCTAGATTGTTGGCTACCGGACGCTGCCGACCCGGAATTTTAGTGTGAATAGGGATATTTAGTATCCTAGCGCCAGTATCTGTTGCCATAGCAACTGTTGTTGAACCACCGCCATCTAATCGCAGTGCGGTGTCTACTTTCAATTCTTGCAAGAGTTCTACAGATTCTTCTAACGTAATGCCCTCGGCATAGAGCGGTTGTTTGCCGTCTGCCAAAATCAGCCATAGTCGAGTCCCTGTGGCATCCAGAGCGGCGATATTAAACGGATAAGGCTTTGGCGTTTTCTCTGCAATTTGCTGTTTGACATCCTCTGTGGGTTTGCCGTTTGACAACATAAGGGTTTTTCCAGCAACGGCTTGGAGGCCGTCTTTACAGGTCCCGTCCGCACGAATTTCTGCCCAGTCGCTTCTAAAACATAGTGAGGGCCATTTTTTCAATTGCTCGGACACCAGGTTGCCATCCGATACGGCAATACCCACAGAATTTACCCGATTGCCTGAGTGGGGGTAAAAGTTCCAGGGAGTCACCTCACGAAAGGGATAGAAAAAATTGCCATTGACGGCCAGTTGCACACCCTGGCTTTCTACAAATTCTGATGTTTTTTGTGCCTGGGTTAGAGTAGTACTACTATTATTGGCCACGGTGTCGGGAGCTCCTGGAGTCACCAGAGGTTCAATACCTGGGGCTGCAAGATCGATTTCAATGATGTGAAGAATTTGGGGGCGAGGCTGCTGCTGTACTCGACGGCTGTAGGTAATGCCTTGGAACAACGGTTGAGGAGCAAGCTCATCCAGATGCGGACGCCGAGCTATATTGGTTCCATATAGGGCTAACGGTGCTAATAATCCTAGCCAGATCAGACTGTTAGTAGCTTTTTTCCGAAGGGGCATGGGGGGTATGAATAACGTCGATTGAGATTACTGTTGGGGGTGGTATTTTGATTGTTAGTGTCATCAACGATCAGATTCAACACATTAAAAAAAGGCGTTGCTGATCCTCGGAATGATTTTTTCTGAAAGAGTCTGGCATGGGCGAGCGTCGTTAGATCGATCCATCCCATAAATCAGCAACGGCAAAAAACTGTAAACCCTTGGGTTGTGATTGTAGATCCCATCAAAATCAATCACTGGTTAATCCGTTTACTAACTATGAATCAAAATCGTAAGCACTCTTTAAGTCTTCACCACGGGCTAAAGAGTTTACGTATTGTGGGGCTGATGGCGATCGCACTTTTCACATTTCATGCTTTGAGCAGTCTGGTATTTAGTGTTTTAGGGCTTTTCCCCGATAGTCCGGACTGGGGATTAGCGCTCACGCTGGCAGGCTTTTTAGCCTTGGCCGCTACATCCATGGGACTCCAATCGATTCAGGTTGCTCCACCTCGACTGACCGGGCTAGCCAGCGGAGCAGCGTCAGGGGGGATTCTATTGTTCTATAGCATTGGACAAATGACCGATCAAAATCCCACATGGGCGATTGGTGGTGCTGTTATTGGGTTTGTTATGGGAGGTGTTTTAGGGGTTTTGTCTGGGGGGCGACCAGGGTTTTGGCGAGTTGCGATCGCTCTTTCCAGTACCCTGTGTGCCTATGGTCTTGCCTTTGGTCTGGGCACCTGGACTTTGGCGGCCATGGGTACAGGCCGTTGGCTACTCAGTATTGTTTTAGGCAGCCTAACATTTTTATACCTGTGGTTTACGCGGCGCAGCCTAACGTGGATTGTTAACCAGTGGAAACGTTTGGAGAGCTTAAACTAGACGCGCAATCTAAGCTTCTGCAAGAGATTGTTCCAGATCCTTCAAAAGGGGATCTATTTGCTTGATATCAACTCACTTTCCAGATGTTGTAAATCAGTCAGGGTATTCTCAAGCAGCATTTTTTGTCCGGCACGTTGTCGTTGAGATTGTTCTAATGGGTCTGTAAAGAGCAGTTGCGCTTGTTTTTTATAGCGTTCTAATGCCAGTAATGTTGTTTTCGAACAATGGCTTAGATATTGGTAAGTAGCTTCGTATCCTAACGGAGAAAGATCTTTGGGCATGGCTGGCCAAGGTATTTCCATATCCAGCATGCGATTTTGGTCAAACATGTCCCTAGCTTTCTGCACCCAGTCTTCAACGGTCTGTTGTTTTCGTTTAAAAGTAGGTTTTAATGCCTCCTCTATCCATTGGGGTAGCCTGCCAGCCTGATATTCGGTTGCCATGCGCTGTTGATATTGCGCTAACAGATTATTTAACTGAAGCCAGGTTTCTAGGTCATTAATACTTTTCTGGAAGCCGGTTTGCAATAGCTGCTGAGCACGTTTTTGAAGGATTTCACGTCGTGAAGGGGAGGCATTATCTAGGGCATGGAGCTGTTGGTTTAAAGCTTGCTTTAGCTGTTCCATAAGGGGGGACAGACGCATTAAACGATAGATCTCTAAACAGGGGAGACGAGATTGAACAAGGCTTTGCAAAGCAACTTCTAGCTCTAGTAGTCCCGATTCCTCAGCCGCCTCCATATCTCCCTTTAAGCGTGCTCTTAAGGCAGGCAGAGCATCCACGGTATAAAAGTTACTCACATCAGGGGGAAGTGTGGTGGGCAGATTAGTCGTTAATTCTTCCAGTCGTTCGATCACCAGTCGCCGCTCTGCTGGCTCCACCAGATTTAGAAAATTCACCACGAACAGAACAGTGGTTAGCTCACGAGCCAGCAGCCAGTCTTGCAACTGGTTGTGCTCATCCAGGGTCATGAGTTTGCGACCATCCAACAGTTGAATAACCACATCGGTCTCTAATAGATTGGTGTAGACCAGTTGGTTATGGGTGGTTTGATCGTCGGTGCCGGGTAGGTCCACAAGCTCCACGCCCAGTTTTAATAGAGGATGGGGACACTGCACTTCAACAGTAGCCACCTCTGGTAACATCTGGCGCTGGTCATCTAAGGTGGCATAGCGCTGCAGTAGCGCAGTACCAGGCTCTGTTAGGGTGCTGCCGTCGGTGAGGGTAATGCGGCTAGTGACTTCTGGCCCATGGGTAATGGTAATGGCAGTCCCTGTAGTCGGGACCAATGCGATGGGAAGAGTTTTACTGCCGAGTAGGGCATTGAGGAGAGTGGATTTCCCGTGGTTAAAGGGACCATATACAGCAATGCGTAGTTTGGGATAGTTGATCAGCTGGCATTGGCGAAGCATCGTTGCCTTTAACTCGGCATGGGGTGCGCTTAGCAAACCGACTGCTTTTTTTAGAGTGTTGGTAATTTGTGGCGTAGCAGCAGCCATGGGTGGTACGGGTTAATGGGGAGCGTACTGATCATCAGCCTGCGGTCGCTTTTTCTATTTGGAATCCCCTTCTAGAAAAAGCTTGTAGCCTACCCAACCAATAACAAATAGTATAAAAATTCCAGCCAATATACTGACTACCCGTATCGCCAAAATTATTCCAATAAAGAGAAGGATTAGCTGCACCCATTTAGGCAAACGGGTTAGCAAACTAAGGGGGCTTTGCGATTGCTTCGTCGGTTTGTTTGGTGTAGTTGCTTCAATTTCTGATTCCAATTCCTGCATACGCACCTGGATTTCGCGTTCCCTTAGGCCAGCTTCACGATTGCGTAGTTCTTCTTCTCTGGATTGATAATCAGGAGCCATGGGCTTGAGTAACGATCATCTACGTCTCTAACATAGGCAGAGTTTTCAAGACCTGCAACCCCTTTAAAGCCTATTAAAACTATCTCGATAAGATTATCCTATGGATTTATCTCCAGCAGCAACAATCTTAAACAATCAGAAGAACTTAGATTTGAGTGTTCCCCCATGCCTTTAATGTTTGCACTGCTTCCATTTCATCTTCCTTAGCCAGTTTTAGAAAATCGTATAGTTTTTCCTTTGGCACCTGGGGAAATGTGGGACTACGGTCAACCTCTACATACACTCCAGTCTGCAAGTGGTAAATTCGCCAAATACGTCCATTAAATCGCCAGAATTCAGGCACACCTAGACTGGCATAAAACTCATTTTTGCGAATATCCGTATGAGTAATATCCACTTCCACCACTAAATCAGGGGGAGGATCCACTGAGAAATCTACATTCCTACCCTTCACGATAGGTTGATTCTGAATGTAGTATGCATTATCAGGTTCAGCGCCTTTTTTCAGATGGGGATAATTCATAGTTGTTGACCCCATGGTTTTAATCCGCAATCCCCATAGCTCTACTAAGGTTAAAATAAAGCGTTCAATTAACCGCCCTGAAAACTCATGATCCTCTAGCGGCATAGTGATTTCAAGTAGACCATTATCGTAGGTAAGTCTGGAGCCACGCTGAGGGGGTAATGCATCCAAAATCTGCAAATAGGCGTTCCAGGTAACATCCCACAGAATCACTCTCTTTTCGCCGATTACAGGAGAAGAGATTTCAGCTTTTGGTTCTGGAGCAGTGGTAACCATTGCAGATGTTATCAAAACCAATGCTATGTCAATAGCACACAGCATAAATTGAGCACTTTCCATTTAATCCTAGCCCAAACTCAGAAAGTGTTCATACAGCTAGAAGGAATCTTAACCCTTGCCAGCTACGGGATTGAGGGTGATAATGGGCGAGCAAATTGCCATTGCTGATTTAGAGGGCGAAACGATCTGTACGGTTTGCTAATAGCCTAGCCATGACAGATAAAGTCATAGCGAGGATCAGCAATGCCAGGAAATTTACCCCATCCCTATAACCACCATGTCTAGCAATCCACCTAAGTACAACGTTTACGGCCTCGGCAATGCACTGGTGGATATTGAGTGTGCCCTATCAGTAGAGGCATTAACGGCGATCGGTATGGATAAGGGGGTTATGACCCTGCTAGACGAAGCAATACAGAATACTGCGATCGCACAGCTAAAAGGCACTGACACCAAGCAGGTCTGTGGTGGGTCAGCGGCCAATACCATCATTGCCATCAGTCAGTTTGGCGGTAAAACCTACTACGGTTGCAAAGTGGCGGATGATGAATATGGCAAGTTTTACACCCAGGACCTGGTGGACTGCGGAGTGGATACTAATCTGACAGCTCAGACTGCGGGGACAGGCATTACGGGTAAATGTCTAGTGCTGGTCACTCCCGATGCGGATCGCACCATGGGGACATTTTTGGGGATTTCGGCGGAGCTGTCGGAGGCGGATTTGGATGAGGGTGCGATCGCAGATTCTGAATACACCTACTTTGAAGGATTTCTGGTCACGGGTGATAACAGTAAACAAGCTGCGATCAAGGCTCATGAGTTAGCCAAGGCGGCAGGTCGTAAAGTGGCCATGTCTTTGTCGGACTACAATATGGTTAAGTTCTTCAAACCTGGCCTGTTAGAGATGATTGGGGATGGGGTGGATCTGTTATTTGCCAATGAGTCAGAAGCTTTACTGATGGCAGATACTGACGATCTGGCCACAGCCATTGAATACCTTAAGAAACTGGCTAAAACTTTTGCCATTACCCGTGGTCCCCAAGGCTCTGTCATTTTTGATGGAGAACAGGTATTGGACATTGCCCCCCACCCAGTGGACGCTATCGATACCGTTGGTGCTGGAGATATGTATGCAGGAGGAGTGTTGTACGGCATTACCCATGGTTTAAGCTGGGCTCAAGCCGGGGATTTAGGTTCCATGGCCTCGGCTAAACTTGTGACCGCCTATGGTGCACGAATGTCCACCCAAGAGCTACAGGCAATTTTGCAAACTATTATCGGCGGTTAGAGCACAGCTAAATCAGCATGAGTACCCTCCGCTTAACTTTCTGATGCAACGCTTAGAGTGTCAACAGTACATGAGAGATCACTACACTGAGTCTTGTTAGGTAGTCTTACAGATTTAGCGTTGTCGGACAGGAATTTGAATGGCAAATTCTGTTTTCTCGCCCAGAATAGAAAAACAATCTAACCGACCACCATGTTTTTGGGTAATAATTTGATAACTGATGGGCATGCCCATGCCTGTTCCCTTACCCACGTCTTTGGTTGTGAAGAAAGGGTCAAAAATATGTTGGCGTACAGATTCACTCATCCCTGTACCATTGTCAGCAATCACGATTTTTGCCCAGTCCGCATCAATTAAAGACGTATGAATCGTAATCTCACTTGAGGTTTTCTGGCTTTCCTGAAAACCTTGGTTAATACGGTTTTCCTCTAACGCATCAATCGCATTTGCCAGTATGTTCATAAATGCTTGATTGATTTGGCTAGGATAGCATTGTATAAGGGGTAGCTCTCCATAGTCACGAATGACCTGGATCGCCGGAGATTTGTGTTGTCCTTTGAGTCGATGTTGCAAAATCAATAGCGTACTATCGATACCTTCATGAATATCAACAGCCTTAAATTCTGCCTCGTCCGTCCGTGAGAAATTTCGAAGTGACAACACAATCTGCCGGATACGATTTGTGCCCATTTTCATGGAACCCAGCATCTTAGACAGATCCGATTGCAGAAAAGCGAGTTCGATGTTTTCTGCTTCTGCTTGGATTTCAGCAACCGGTTCAGGATAATGGGTTTCATAAAGCTGCAAAAAGCTAATGAGTTCCTGAGCATATTTTTCAATGTGCGCGAGATTGCCATGGATGAAGTTAACTGGATTGTTAATTTCGTGGGCAACACCTGCAACAAGGTGTCCTAAACTTGACATCTTCTCAGCCTGCACTAGCTGTGTCTGAGTCTGTTTGAGCTCTGTTAGGGCCTGCTTTAGCTCATGGCTTTGTCTTTCCAGGTTAGACCGTGATTCTTTGAGTTCATTGATCACTTGTCGCAGCAAAAACTCTTTTTTTTGAGTGGTATCATCCAATTGCAGACAAGTCGCATCCGAACGTTCCAGCTTTTTTTGGAGAATCCGGTTTTCCCTTTCCAACTGCTGATATCTCTGCTGTAGATCCGTTGAATTCGATAGCATCTACGCGTCTCCCATCATTAATGTAATGAAAGTTTCGTTATGTAAATGGGTTACTCCTTTGCCCTGCAGGGGCGCAATTTCCCCGTTAGTATAAAAACCACAGATGGGAATGGATTGTGATAAGGCTTGGGTCAAATAGCTATGGGCTTGCTCATACTCTTGTCGGGTACGCGGCCCTAACATTTGTCGTCGGCTGGCACAAGAGAAGAATAGGACAGCTGCAGGGGTTTTACCTGGATAGTCTTCCAGGGCTTGCGAGGTGGAGAGGTGCGATGCGGACAAAATACCGTCACGGGTCGTTTCTGTCATTTGCACCATCGACTGCTCTGGCACATGACTAAAAAATGTGACACTACCAACAGTGGGATCGTAAATGCCGGATGGAGCACGCATGTAATAGCGATCGCTATCGCCATCAAATACAGCCAGGGGATATTCTGAGGAAGGGGGCAACCCTCCCAAATAACGGGAATAAAAGTCCAGAGCAGGCTGCCCGTCAATTTCATAAACTACAGTTTTGTCAGCCTTGGTCACTCTGGCTAATTGGCCAATCGGTTGCCAACCGCTGGCAACACCATGGGAGAATAGAATCGGGCCAGAAAACAGTAAAACTGGTACAGCGTCGCTACACACTTCAGTTCCCAAAAACTGATAGGTCTGTTGCGATCTCCATTGATCAGCGGTGAGCCCACCAAAAATGGGCACATGCTCCCCTAAAACCTGCTTCAGGCTCTCGATAATTACTAAACCACTGATAGTTAAGCTTTCGGGCAAGCTAATGCAAAACTGGATTGTCTCCTTATGGTGAACACTGGCCTGTTGCACAGCAGCGTGGGTAGCCGCCAGGGGATCTTTGGACACACCTCTTCCCATGCCGGCTGTGATTGTAATCTTATCTGAGCAGAACACCATCAGTGTCAGCGAATCTTGTTCAAATCCAAGCATTGAAGACATTTCTCCATCGGTTGTACCACCGATTAAGTCGATTTCTGGAAACGCTTCAACAATTCGACTTAGGATAAGGGTGTGGTCAAAGTCAATCGCAGCAAATACGATGCCCGCCTTTGGAGATGCGCCGTCTAAAGCCCTGTGTACTTGTTCTAATACCTCTAAAATAGCGCATTGAGAATCAGGATCGTTACTATGGCCAACGGCAAACCTTAGCATAATGTCTTCCCTATAAATCCGAGACTAGAATCAGTGCCACTGCTCTAAAGTTCCCTCTTTTAGCTAGGCAACCAACGTCACATAATTAAATTAATCAATTCAATAGTTAATCGATTTAACAGTTTTGGAAGTGGACCCAATGTTTTAGATTTCTGGGTCTGTTATTGAGTTATTGTTCAGCTTGTCCGTCTTTCAGGATAAAGTGAATATAGGGAGAGTATAGTTCTGGTTCCAACAAAAACGAGTCATGCCCCTTGTTAGAGTGAACCGTAATGTACTTTACAGGTATGCCTGCCCCTTCTAATGCTTTGACGATTGCAAACTGTTCTTCTGGATAAAAACAAACATCTGAATCAACGCTAAAGATCAAATATTTTTGATGGCTACAGTTACGGAAAATCTCGGGTGTTATCGCCTCTAAACTGTAGTTTTGCCAGACATCCATAATCCGTAGATAGCTGTTGGCATCAAATCGCTCGGCAAACTTTTTACCCTGGTGAAACATATAAGACTCAATAGGGGTTGAGAGCTCATACCATTTGCCTGCAATATCTTGATGAATGACTTCTTGCTTGGCTCGTTTTTCTAATACATCGAGGGAAACAAAGGTCTTGTGAGAGATCATTCTAGCCAGAATGATGCCTGATTTTGGCAGGGGGCCTTCGTAATAATCTCCACTATTAAAATTAGGATCATTGCGAATGGCAACAATTTGCTCAAAGTTCAGCACCCGTTGCAGCACCGTTGTTTGAAATCCTGAAGCAACCGGAATAACAGTTTTCACCCGCTCTGGAAATCGTGTTGCTAATAATATGGACAACATTCCTCCCAGGGAGCCACCAACTGCTGCATACAGGCAGTGAATTTCTAAGTGCTCCAACAAGCACAGCTGACTACGGACAATATCTTCCGCACTAATTGTTGGAAAGCTGCTGCCATAGGGTTTATCAGTTTGCGGATTAGTGGAGCGTGGTCCGGTAGAACCGTAGCAGCTGCCTAGATAGTTTACACAAATAACAAAATAGAGATGGGTATTCAGCGCTTTACCCGGTCCAATAAAGTCATCCCACCATCCCGTTACACACTCATCGGTCCACAGGGCTCCCACCCCAGGAATTGTCTGATTGATACCCGCAGCATGTTGACTGCCGGTCAGTGCATGAAAGACCAAAATGGCATTACTGGCCTCAGCATTTAACGTGCCATAGGTCTCGTAGGCCAGCGTAACGTCGTCTAATAATTCACCTGAATCGAGTTGGAATGGTTGGTTAATATGGAAGAACTGAGTTTTAACAGGACCAATGGTCATAGGGAGATATTGTTGGCTTTGGGAGAGCAAGAAGGATAGATTGAGCAGGCGGTCTTGATCAAAGATCAGTTATCGAGCTTCCCTTCAATGACTCCTGTATGTAAACAATCTGAAAGGTTGTTGGTATCGCTTGGTGAAACTGGTGGATATACAAGCCGAATTCGTTGGCATTTAAGGGTTTAAGCCATTCTCTCTGATTCTGGCATACACCAAAACTAATCCTGGGGAGAATCTAAGTCCCCAGGATTGGGGATTTAGGGGCAAAAAGCTAAATAGCTCAGGCATTCTTATAAAAGACGTACTGAGCTATTTAGCAAGAAAAATCTCCTAAACTTTCTCTAGCGCCTGTTTTAAGTCATCGATAATGTCATCAATGTCTTCAATGCCAATGGCTAGACGAATCAGTTCTGGAGAGATGCCAGAACTGGCTAGGTCTGCATCAGAGAGCTGTGAGTGGGTGGTGCTTGCCGGATGGATGGCCAGACTCTTGGCATCTCCTACATTGGCTAGGTGAGAGAATAAGCCTAGTTTTTCAATAAATGTTTTACCTGCATCAGCACCGCCTGTAATGCCAAATACCACCATGGCACCAAAGCCGTTTTTCAAGTAGCGCTTGGCCACATCATGGGCTTTGTCATTTTCAAGACCGGGATAGCGCACCCATTCCACCTTGGGATGCTGGGTCAAAAATTCAGCTACGGCCATGGCATTCTCACAGTGGCGTTGCATCCGCAGGTGCAATGTTTCAATGCCTTGCAAGAACATCCAAGCATTATCTGGAGAAATGCAGGCCCCCAGGTTGCGTAGGGGCACTAGGCGCATGCGTAGGGTATAGGCAAGGGGGGCCAGTGGTCCCAAATCGTGGGCAAAGCGCAGCCCATGATAGCTGGAATCTGGCTCGCTCATGGCTGGAAACTTGCCAGAGGCCCAGTCAAATTTGCCGGAGTCCACCATGATGCCACCAATGCCGGTGCCATGACCGCCTAACCATTTGGTTAAGGAGTGGATAACAATGTCTGCACCATGCTCAAAGGGGCGGATCAGGTAGGGGGTGGTGAAGGTGCTATCAACAATTAAGGGCAGACCATTGTCATGTGCGATCGCACCAATCGCCTCCAAATCTGATACTTCCAGCCCCGGATTGCTAACGGTCTCACAGAACACCAGTTTGCACTTATCATTAATGGCCGAGCGGAAGTTCTCAGGATTACGGGGATCAACAAAGTTCACCTTGATGCCCAGCGTTGGCAAAATGTCCTTAAACATTGTGTAGCTACCGCCGTACAAGGTATTTGCCGAAACAATCTCATCGCCTGCCTGGCAAATATTAATAATGCTGTAAAAAATTGCGCTGGTGCCCGAGGCCAAAGCAAGCGCAGCTACACCACCTTCCAATGCGGCTACACGCTTTTCTAAAACGTCGTGGGTGGGGTTCATCAACCGGGTATAGATGTTGCCCAGTTCCTTTAGGCCAAACAGATTGGCAGCATGCTCCGTATCGTTAAAAACGTAGGAACTTGTCCGATAAACAGGGACTGCTCGCGCCAGCGTAGTGGGGTCAGGCTCCTGACCTGCGTGTAGACATTGGGTGCCAAGACCATGGTTTGCGCTCATCGACCCGATCTCCAAATAAGGTTTGCCACGGAATTCTATCTCGATATTTCAGCGGCTATACAATTCATGTCAGATATTTAAGCATTCTTGAGACCCTGTATTGGCTAGCAATCTAGTTCATGGTGAAACCAGAAAGCGTTTCCAATTTAAGAAATGGCTCGCTCTGGCAATGATGTTATGTATCGTTTTTTTAGATGAAATTATTTCAGGGGTTGGAAGCGCCCAATTCTTAGAGAAGAGCATTTAATATGCTTGCCACATGAATCTCTGTGGTGTCAAAAACGTGGATATCGTTAACATCATCAGCCTTTAAAATCAGTGGGAGCTCTGTTCCGCCAAGAATTAAACCCTGAATGTTATGGTCAGCTTGCATTTTATTAACGATGTTGAGCAGGTTTGATCTTGTTTCATCCAAAATGATGCCTTTGACCAATTCGTGCATGTATTTGGCATGAATAAAGTCTTGGTCAGCTTCTTCAGGAATAACTACCTCTATGCTGCTTTTTGACAGTACTCCACTATAGAAACCGCCTTGCATCGTGAATTTTGTGCCAAACAACGCTACCTTCTGCAGGCCAATCTCTGCGATCTTGTTACAGGTTACTTCAACAATACTAATCAACGGCAGCTGAGAGCGTTGGCGCACGTTATCAAAAACAACATGGGGAGTATTTGATGCCAAAACACCAAAGTCCGCACCCGCTTTTTCGAGCTTCTTGACTTCAGCGCCTAGGTAATCTGTTACTTCCTCAAGTTTTCCATCACCGATTAAGTCCAGCATTTTTTTCATATCAATGCTGTTGATGACTATCTGAGGGTAATGACCAGTCCCGTGACGTTCTAAATAGGATTCAACTATTTTTCGATAGTACTCAATCGTAGACTCAGGAGCGATTCCACCAATAATACCAACAGTTTTCATTTCCTATACCTTTGACCATCTCAGATATGTCGTATTCAATTTAACTCAACCGCAGCAACAGCGATACTTTCAGGAGGTTATCATGGTTCTTGCCTGCCCATAGCTAATAGAGTACATCTCGGATGTTAAGTACTAGGAGTTTGAGCAGATTAGCTAGTCCGCTTTTAGCTTGATGGCGACCTGCTAAGTTCAAACTCCTAATACGGGCGTCGTCAGTCAACTCTATCTGAAATCATGAAGTTCGTAGAGCTAATCTACCGGCTACCTCTGACTCTGTCACGAATATCATCAAAGTCATCCTCGTCGCGGTCTTCCAACCTGTCACGAATATCATCAAAGTCATCCTCGTCGCGGTCTTCTAACCTGTCACGGAAGTCATCAAAGTCACCCTCATCGCGGTCTTCCAAGCTGTCACGGAAGTCATCGAAATCATCCTCATCGCGGTCTTCTAACCTGTCACGGATGTTATCGAGATTGTCACGATCAAAACTAGACTGACTTGGAAAACGAGTAAATTGAGCTAACTCAGAACCACTGCTAAATGATAAAGCGTCAGGTAGCAGAATACTGGCTTTGACCGTATCAGTAAAACTGACCGTTAATCCCATGGTAGCCGTCAAGAGCAAAAGGGATTTTGAAATGGCGAATCGCATGCTAACTAGCCTCATTTATTAAAAAAATGTAGAGTGTGATGTGCAACAGCCTTTAAACATTTGCCCCGAACATGTTCATCTTAGGCAATTTACATTGCCCGCCACCTGAAGCAATTTTCCTAAATCGAATAGGACATTTATCCTAATTGTGTTTATGAGAAAAGGGAAAACTCCAATTCAAAAGAGAACATTCAACTTATGTGGAATCGTCTAGATTTCCGTTCAGGCTCAACTGATCGAAAGCTAGCAAAACAAACATTTATTGAGGAAGAGGGAGGTTAAGTACCTATGCAGAATTAGTTACAGAACAGGTTTTGAATAACCACCTAAAATAAAGCCATTCCGTCAAAGTCTTTTGTAAGAAACTTTGCATGCCTACTTATTATGAGCGCAACGATAGCCTACTCCAAAATAATCGTTTCTAGTGTAAAAGATAAGTGTTAGGATTTGTCAAAGACGAGGAGAGAGCTTTGACACAGCTAGATTCAACATTTATTAGAAGTCAATTTCCTGCATTTTCAGAGCCATCACTCAACGGCTGGAGCTTTTTTGAAAATGCAGGGGGCTCCTATACTTGCCAACAAGTGCTTGCCCTCCTAAATAACTATTACACCCAGACCAAAGTTCAGCCCTATTACAATTACCCAACTGCACTAAAAGCCGGTGCGGCAATGGATGGTGCCTATCGACAGTTGGCTGCTTATCTCAATGTCGGTGAAGATGAAGTCCATTTTGGTCCATCTACCACCCAGAACCTCTACGTTTTAGCCCACGCCTTCCGAGAGCTATGGAACGAAGGGGACGAAATCATCCTCTCCAACCAAGATCATGAAGCTAATGCCGGGTTTTGGAGACGCTTAGAAAAAACAGGCATCGTTATCAAAGAATGGCGTGTTGAGCCTAAAACAGGGATACTAAACCCGGATGATCTCGATGTTCTACTATCTAACAAGACAAAACTGCTGGCATTCCCCCATTGTTCTAATATCATTGGTCATACTAATCCAGTTGCTAAAATCGTCGCAAAAGTAAAAGCCGCTAACGTCTGTGTTGTTGTTGATGGCGTAGCCCACGCCCCCCATGGGCTACCAGATATTGGTTCGCTAGGAGCTGATATCTACCTGTTTTCTCTTTATAAAACCTGGGGTCCCCATCTCGGGCTCATGACTATTAAGAAAGAAATTATGGATATGCTGCCCAACCAGGGCCACTCCTTCAATGCCCATAATAGTCGCAAAAAGATGCTGCCCGCCGGTCCAGATCATGCCCAAATTGCAGCCACTGCCGGTGTAGCCCAGTATCTAGATACTGTTTATGCGCACCATTTTTCTGAAACCGTTGACCAGGCAGAAAAAGGACGACGTCTCAAAAAACTGTTCCAGGACCATGAGAAAAAGCTATTAAAGCCTCTTCTGGAGTGGCTGCGGCAGTGTGACGATGTGGATATTGTTGGGCCGGATGATCCAGAGCTACGAGCGCCAACAGTTGCTGTCGTCCCCAAAAAGAAATCGATTGATGACATGTGCAAGGTACTGGCTGAGAAGAAACTGATGATAGGGCAGGGTAGTTTTTACAGTATTCGTCCATTAAAAGGAATGAATATTCCCGTTAACCCAGGGGTTCTTCGAGTATCATTCCTCCATTACACCATTGAAGAAGAGATTAATCAGCTAATTGACGCGCTCGCCGCTGCTTTGGATTAAAGGATGGGCAACGAATGAGAAAACTAGTGAGTTCAGGTTCCCACTTGGAAGGACCCATTGGCTTTTCAAGGGCCTGTAGGGTCGGGAATATCATATCCGTCTCAGGGACAGCCCCCATCAAAAATGGTGAGACTGCATACGTTGGTGATGTTTATGGCCAAACGAAGTATTGCTTAGAACTGTCGATTCGAGCCATTGAAGAAGCGGGTGGCACATCCAATGACATCATCAGAACCCGGATTATGCTGACTGATATATCCCGTTGGGAAGATGCCGCTAAGGCCCACGGAGAGTTGTTTTCAGAAATCAGACCCGCCTGTACCTTTGTTGAGGTTAGTCGCTTTATTGACTCAGCGTGGTTAGTGGAAACGGAAGTTGATTGTGTTCTGTCAATTGGTCAGCTTGACTAGGAGAATTGTCCTACTGCCAGGTGGCCAAAATTAGGACTTGTGTGACTGGGCAGCTCCAATTTTGTAATGATAAATTGGGGATTATCCCAGGCAATACCAAATCCGAGTTCCGTACCCCCGGTTTAGATAAACTTGGTCGAAGCGCATGCTACTAAATCCACCTCACCGATTAGCTCCAAAACGTACCGCCGCCAGACCGCTGCGCCTATTGTTATATGTAGAGTGGATTTTGCTCAGCATGGGAGTGCTGGTCAGCATTACGACCATGATTCTCCATCAAGTATTTCAGGAGTTCTGGCCAGAACTCCTCTTGTTTGGTTTGCTTGGCGTCATGGGGCTGTACCTACCGCTGACTCGGCTCCGGGCTAAGTTGCTCTACACTGCGATTGAGCTTAGCCTCTTCGGCGTTTTGATACTAAGTTGTCTTGATAATCCAATGATGATGCGGATTATCCCGCTGCTGGGGCTGGTGATCATGATCCGCAGTTGCCAAATTTTTCAAACCCAAGGGCGGCTTGTGGTGGCGGGCCTTACCTTTGGTATGCACCTCTTTGTATCTCTCATGTTAGGCCAAAGGGCGGTTAGCCAAAACCTGGCTCGACTGGCATCGACTCCTGAGTCCTGGCAGGTGAGCGTGTTTCAAACCAATGTCATCATTCTCTTTACCCTGGCGCTCCTGTTTGTCTTCTTGCTGGTGGATGCCTTACTCGCAGTGCACAGAAATCAACAGAAGCTGGAGATTGCCCATGCTCAGCTGCAACAGTATGCGCTTCAGGTTGAAGGCCAAGCTGCACTACAAGAACGCAACCGCATCGCCCGCGAAATCCATGACTCCCTGGGGCATTCTCTGACGGCTCAAACCATCTTGCTAGAAAATGTCTTTTTATTTTGGGAACGAGATCCGACAAAGGCCAAATCTTATCTACTTGAAGCCAAGGATTCGTCCTATCAGGCACTCAAAGAAGTTTCCCGCGCCGTTGCCGCCCTGCGCGACTCTCCCCAATCCGATAAACCTCTGCAAAATGCGATTCCTGAATTGGTGAATAAAGTCTGCCACTCGATACCGATAACACCAACTTGTGCGATTAACATCACCGCACCCTTATCCGATGAGCTGAGTCTGACCGCCTACCGGATTGTGCAAGAAGCCCTTACCAATGTGGTGAAACATGCCCAAGCCACTCAGCTATCTGTGCAGCTATCCACTAAACCGCAGAGTCTTTATGTGCAGGTATTAGACAATGGCAAGGGGTTTGACCCTAGCAAAAATACAACAGGGTTTGGCTTGCGGGGGATGAAAGAACGGGCCACCGCCCTGGGGGGAACCTGCCAAATCTGGAGTGCCCCCGATTCTGGCTGCCGCATTAGCGTGATTTTACCCTTTTCAAAGTCTCTAGAGTATCCTGCGTAGGCTGTTGAGCATTTAGCAGTAAATAGGTCAGTTAGACCTTTTGTAAAATGCTATTGGGCCGCCTAACTATTCGATATTTGCCCCCAAAACCTCTTTCTTAAAGGCCCTTCGAGCTATATTTTGGGACTTTGAAGCTGGACTTCCCTTGTCCCTTCCCCATTTGCCTTTCCTTACAGATATTTTCTTTTCGCACCGATCCCTAAAGAGGCAAAAACAATGATTCGTGTCTTGCTGGTGGATGACCAACCCATTATTCGACAGGGCCTAGCCAACCTGTTGGAAAATCAGCCGGATTTACAGGTGGTGGGTGATGCTGCCAATGGTCAGCAAGCCATTGATCAAGTTGCAACACTTTATGGCACCCCAAACCAGCCAAATGTAATTTTGATGGATGTACGTATGCCGGTGGTCGATGGTGTGGCGGCAACAAAACAAATCTGTGCTGATTTTCCAGAGGTGAACATTTTAGTGCTGACTACATTTGATGATACGGAATATGTGCAGCAGGCCATGCGTTGGGGTGCAAAAGGCTATCTGCTCAAACAAACGCCGATTCAGGAACTCGTCAGTGCCATTCGAGCGGTTTATCAGGGATATACCCATATGGGGCCTGGTTTATTTGAGAAAACGTTAGCCTCTTCTCACGCTGCAAAGGTGACTCCCATTGCAGCTGACATTGTACTGCCTGAAAAGTTGAGATCGCTATCTCCACGGGAGCAGGAAGTACTCCAGTTAATTGTTTCAGGGCTCAATAACCGTGAGATCGGAGAAAAGTTGTTTATCTCGGAACGGACGGTGCGGAACCATGTTACGAGCATTTTGAGTCAGCTCCAGCTTCGCGATCGCACCCAAGCAGCCCTTTATGCCAGTCAGTTTTGGCCTCAGGGTATAGGCTAAACGCACATGACTATGAGGACAGAGACATATAAGCGCTGTGAATTGTGGAACTTAAGCCAGGTTGCGTGGTGGAACTGGATCACCTTTGTAGAACTTCTGTTCTAGGTTGCCCAACCATAGCCACACCGCCATGGCTAGTAAAGGCACTCCAGTTAAAGCAGCGCTGATTTGCCAGGAAAGTGTTCCAGCGATCGCAACTACCAAAGGCACCAACGACCAAATCATAGCACTAAGAATCAAAGCCCCTTTCCGAATTGCCTGAATCCGCTTCAGCGCCGGACCACAGCTACCGCAGTGTTTTGTATGGGACTCATACCGAGCCATCAACGCATCGGTAGAAAGCTCCGGCGGTAATGCCTCCCCATCAAATGGATCTGCTTCAAAATCACTAATCCATTTGCGAAATGCCACCACATAGCGATCTGCCTGGGTTGGCAAGTAACAACTTTGAGCATAGGGACGATGCTGTTGCTTCTCCAACAGCCGCTCCTGAATGTGTAAAAAGATTTGATCATCTTCTAGCACCCGGTTATTGCCCACATGGCTGTACCACCGAGGTGTCAGCTTAATAAAAAATGCCGGTAGCTTGGATGAGAACTTAAACGGAAACCGGGCAAACAAACGACATTTCCCTTTTTCCATCGGTGTGGCGTATACCACCGTCAGCGTGCGGCCAAACTGTTTTGACGTTAAATCGTGATACATCAGAGCAGGGGCCACAAATGTGGTGTGCTGTGTGCCCAGTGTCCCCTTCCGTGGTCCTTCAGGCCAAATCCCCTTAAATCCTTGCTTACCCGAGGTGACCACATCCATCTGCATCGGTGCCGCATTCTCTCGCTTACCCACTGTTTTATGGTGCGTGTAGGGAATATGGCTAGCGTCCAACACATTTTCCAACAGCGTTAGCGCATCGTAGGGTAAATCGCGAAAGGTGTTGAGCATTACCCAGCCGTCGGGCTCGGCCTCTACGGGGTCAATAATCGGTACTTCCACCCGTGCTGCATTTTCGGGCTTACCCGGATACACAAACAACAGACCCTGGCGTACCTCCGTGGGCATGGATGTTACACAGGCTCGATTTGGTAAATTGGCTTCTCCATCGGCAGACTGCTGGGGAATATATTCACACATCCCCGTTCCGGAAAAAGCCCAGCCGTGATAAGGACATTCCAGCTGCCCTGCTTCATTGATGCGGCCTTCTGACAGGGGGGCCAACCGATGGGGACATTGATCCGCCAGCACTCGCCAGGTCTCAGCGTTTGGCTCCCACCAAATCACCACCGCCTGGCCTAGCAGGGTAAACCGTGTTGGTCTGGTTTTATCGAGATCTTCTACATAATGGACCGGATACCAAGCTTCAAACCAATCAAACCGCTGTGGGTCAGGACCGCCCAAGGGTGTAGGACTCTCAGATAGGTTTTGGGAGTAAGTAGCCGTCATGGTGGCATTGATGGGTATTCGTTCTACCTTATTGTGTTATAAAAGTTAACAAATTGCATAATGGCATTTACCCTTTGTCCTTTGATGGGGCTCATCAAACTATGGACCAGCAACGTGCGCTCGCAGGCAGTGACAATGTCCGTTGGCTGAAGCTGTTGAGTTTCAGCAATATGGACGATAAGTTTGCGCAGATCGTTGAGGCTATGCAGTAACAGCATAATAGGTCGCTGCCAGGGGCGATATCGTAGGCGGCGTAGGGGATATCGGCTATTGCCAATGGACTGAAACAATCGCAATAAATAGCTGGGCCGCAGCCGATGGGCCGGTATCACATGGGTGAGCTGCATTTGGGGATTATGCCAAATAGACCAGCCGCCCTGGCGAATGTAGCTCAGGGTTTCGATATCTTCACCCTTGGCGTTTAGGCTGGCTCCGCACACCCCGGTGAGATCTGGTTCTGCAGGTATACAGTCCAGCCAAGCCTGACGGCGGATCACCATACCCGCACCCGCTGGCAACAGACCGGTATCGTACTGAAATGCCGTATCTCCTCGCTGAATTACCGCTAGACAGCTGGCAATACGTTCAAATCCTTTAGGTGGCTGGCTTTCATACTGTCCGTTGATAGCGCTACCATAGGCACCCACCTCAGGATGGCGTTGGGCAAAATCATAGGCTTGGGCGACCCAGTTATTTGCGGGTAAGGTGTCGTCATCTAAAAAGCCTACGAGCTGACTATGGATGTTTTGGATAGCACAACGGCGGGCGTAGGCCAGTCCCTGGCGGGGTTCAAACTTGTAGCGTAAGGGCCAGGGGGAGGACCAATGTTGTTGTTGTTGTTGAGATATGTACCTGGCTGTTTGATCTTGACTGTTGTTGTCAACAATGAGGATTTCCCATGTGAGGTCGTGGGGAGTAATTTGCGATCGCAGCCGATCCAATAATTTAGGCAAGCGATGCTCGCCGTTATAGGTGCAAATAACAACAGAAAAATCAGTCACGATCCAGGCAGAACGACAACTTTCTAGCTAGCTTCAAAAACCCAAATACACATGATGTTGGATGCAAAATACTACCGTGATTATACGGAGCCTAGATTAAACTTAGACTAAGAAACTCAAGCATCTGGAAGCTTTATTAGGATTTAACCAATGTAAAGCTCGACGTTCACGTTGCTGTCTTTCTTCCAACTAAATTTACCTGTATCTCGCCATGGCCCAATTCTGCCGTGTCAAATTAACAAAATTGGTGGATTTTCTAGATTTTTGAGTTCCCAGGCCATACTCAAATCTGATCCATTCCCAACGGTGACTCTGTACCATGCAGGATTTTAACTGGAAAAAACTTCAAAACGGTTCAGATATTCGCGGTGTGGCGATGGACGGTGTGGCGAATGAAGCCGTAAACCTGACCCCCGATATCGCTAACTGTCTGGGGCAAGCCTTTACCTCATGGCTCGCCACCAAACTCGGTAAACCTACTGCAGAATTACAGCTGGCCATCGGGCGTGATAGCCGCCTCTCCGGACCGCAGCTTATGGCAGGGGTAATCAACGGCATGGCGTCCCTCGGCACTGGGGTGTATGACGTTGGCATGGCATCCACTCCAGCCATGTTTATGAGCACAGTCACCCCCGGCTTTGACTGCGATGGTGCCATTATGATGACCGCCAGTCATTTGCCCTTTAATCGCAATGGTCTCAAGTTTTTTACCGCCCAGGGTGGGTTAGGTAAAACAGACATTACAGAGATTCTGACCTTAGCGCAACAAAATGACTTTCTAACAGCCGCTACCGCTGGCAAAATCGAAGTCCGAGATTTTATCTCTGTGTATGCCGACCAGCTAGTGCAAAAAATTCGGACTGCCGTTAACCACCCTGACCACTTTGAGCAGCCTTTACAGGGACTCAAAATTATTGTTGATGCGGGCAACGGGGCTGGCGGTTTTTTTGCTAGCAAGGTCCTGGAACCCCTAGGGGCCGACACTGCAGGGAGTCAGTTTTTAGATCCCGATGGGATGTTTCCCAACCACATTCCCAATCCTGAAAATGCCGATGCCATGGCCTCCATCCGTCAGGCCGTACTGGACCAGTCTGCGGACTTTGGTATCATTTTCGATACCGATGTGGACCGTTCCGCCGCCGTGGATCATCAAGGTCGAGAACTCAACCGCAATCGCCTGATTGCCCTGATGTCTGCCATTGTGTTGCAAGAACATCCAGGCTCTACCATTGTCACTGACTCTATTACTTCAGATGGTCTGACCCAATTTATTGAGCAAGATCTCCACGGTAAGCACCATCGGTTTAAGCGGGGCTATAAAAATGTGATCAACGAGGCCGTCCGCCTCACCCAAACGGGAGAGGAATCTTGGCTAGCCATTGAAACCTCTGGCCATGGGGCCATGCAAGAAAATTATTTTCTAGATGATGGTGCCTATTTAGTCAGTAAGCTCCTGATTGAATTAGCCAAGGCAAACCAGGCAGGCCGTTCCCTAACGGATTTAATTGCCACTCTAAAGGAACCTAAGGAGAGTCGAGAGATTCGCATCAAAATAACGGCTGATGATTTTAAAGTCTACGGTGAGACTGTTATTGAGAAGCTTCAGGCATTCTCAGCAGAACAGGCTGGCTGGTCCCTTGTGCCTAACAACTATGAAGGAATTCGGGTATCTTGCCAATCTCCTGAAGAAGATGGCTGGTTTTTATTGCGTCTGTCTCTCCACGATCCGGTTCTTCCTTTAAATCTTGAATCTAATGTGGAAGGGGGAGTGTCCACAATTGTTGCAAGGCTGCTAACATTCTTTGAGGGTATGGAGTCTTTGGATCTATCGGCTTTTGGTAGCTAAGGAAGGCTAAGGGGGAGAGTTGAGCCCCACGAACAGCCTACGGTGTATACACAACTGAAAGATTATTAGCATTGAGCATGAAAAGCAACGGTTCCCCTTGTCAAGGGAAACCAACGGAGGGGGCTTCGGTCGTTAGCGCGAGTTATCCAAACCCCTCCCTGACGATTCCCCTTACGAAGGGGAACCTTGACTAGATTATTCTGAAACTAGTGAAAATTAAGAGGATTAGCCATTCTCTCTGACTTATCACACCATAGCCATGAATTAGATAGGTCCAAAAGAGGAAAGCCCTGAGCAATCCTGAGCACTATCAAACACTGCCCAACCGATATGATTAACAAAGACGAATCCAAATATGGAAAGGTTTAATTGGTACTGGGAAATCAGGAACAGCACCAGCGGCCCTAACTATTATCTTGATCTTAAATTCAACATGCCCATAGCTGAGTTTAGGCAATGGGTTCAGGGTTTGATGTTGGCAGAGTTCACTAGTGACGATGGTCGCACATGGAATCATCGGGATAATCGTCCTGCTAGTTATTTAAGCGTGATGATTTATCCCGATGCTGCCCTCAGTATTGAACTTGGATGGGGCGTTGAACAATCTGCCGCTGATGAGTTGGTTCAACAGCTGTTATATCGTGGTAATCAGCTAGCACTGTGGCAAGTTTATGCGGGTGGGCAGGGGTATGATCGAAGAGAGTTTGGTCAGGGGGCAGATGTGGCTAGTTTTCTGGCCTATTGTCATTGTCCTGAAAAGTAAAATTTTTCTCTAAAGCCGTTTGGGGAAATGGCCATATGGGATGCTTTAACTATCTATGATTGCATCCCCTTTTCCCCCTTTCCCAAACAGTTCTATCGCTATTCTTCGTGATCCCACACCAGGCGTTGGCATACTTCGCAGGCTTCCCGTGCCATATCATCCGGTGGATCTTTGAAAATAGGATGGTAACGCAAACGATTGCAACAAAGCGCTAACCAACTACGCCAGTTCCCCCGCCACAGTCGAATCGTTTTGTCAGAACTGCTACTGACCACGGTCTTTCCATCGAGGCTAAAGGCCACCGACCTAACATGATCCGAATGCCCCTCGAACGGCTCACCGATGGGGGTTCCATTCAGATCCCACAGTCGAATCGTTTTATCATCACTGCCACTGACCACGGTCTTGCCATCGGGGCTAAAGGCCACTGACCTAACATAATCCAAATGCCCCTCGAAGGGCTCACCGATGGGGGTTCCATTCAGGTCCCACAGTCGAATCATTTTGTCAGAACTGCCACTGACCACAGTCTTGCCATCGGGGCTAAAGGCTACTGACCTAACATAAGCCGAATGCCCCTCGAACGGCTCGCCAATCGGGTTACCCTGCAAGTCCCACAGTCGAATCGTTTTGTCAGAACTGCTACTGACCACAGTCTTGCCATCAGGGCTAAAGGTCACTGACCAAACAGAAGCCGAATGCCCCTCGAACGGCTCGCCAATCGGGTTACCCTGCAAGTCCCACAGTCGAATCGTTTTGTCATCACTGCCACTGACCACGGTCT
>JBCCQQ010000020.1:0-87644 GCA_039024555.1 Cyanobacteria bacterium P01_D01_bin.156 | reverse complement strand
GTGAAAAAACAAAGTATACCTGAATCTTTTTCGATGTGGTGAACCCCTTGTATCCAAATATAGTGAAAATACTGAGTTCAAGTGTACTGTTTGGGCGGATAGGCAACCTCGAAAAAACCCCAAGAGCCTTATGAATCAAGGTTCTTGGAAAATGCTTTTGTTTCAACAGGGTTTTAGTAGATTCTTTAAGCATGTGGGCTCTGAAATAAAAGCTACATGCTTACGGGTATAGTGCCTATTTCTACTGAGAGCTGTGATGTTTTGGGGGTGAAGTTCCCTTGGCAAGCAGATACTAGGCCCTAGGATAAATCGGATACGGATTGGTTGTCAGTTGGCTCTGCTTGGTAACTTAAAGGACCCACCAAGGGCTCATCATGGGGAGAAATTGAGTCCGCAGGCTGTCTTCTGAGGGCGTCATCTGATTTCATGACATCTTTTTCCTTAGAGGCCTCTTGATAGCCTATTTCTTCTTCTGTTTGGGTTGCTGATAGGTTCGAGGTATTGTTGCTCTCAGGGGCTGTCAGACTGTTTAAGTTGTCGTGAATGGGGTTGAACTCTTTGTGGGGGGATTCTTTTTCGCCCCAGTCATCCAGAGAGTCATAGCCTGGTAAGCGTTGTTCTTTAGGTGAGACGACGTTTATGTCCGTTGTGTCAGGAGTAATGTTAACGTCTTCTGACTCAATAAATGAGTCCGTATCCGTTTCATCTACTGGCTCAGAGGGGAGGGGCTCTGGTGAAAATTTAGGTGGCGTAGTCCTGAGTTCATCAACAGGTGCTGTCTCAACGGGCTTTTCCTGCAGTTCAGCGGGTGTGGCTTGAGGAATGCTTTCATCGAACCTATCGGGACCGATAAGTTCGATGGTCTGATTAGGCTGTACCTTGAAAGTATCTAGAGGGCTCTCTGTAATCGTGGGTTTGCTGCTGTCAGGAGTGGTATTGAAGATAGGGGCTTCAATCGGGCGTATTTCAATAGGAGCTGTATCAAATATTTCTGCATCGTCAAGGTTAGGTTTGACACTGTCCTCAATCGGGCTATTTGGCCAAGAATTGAGTCCATCTGCCGTACCTTGGGGAGGTTCTAACTCGCCCAAGGTTTTCACAGGAGTATTTTTAGGCTGCTCTGGCTGTGGCAAATGTTCTGATCGAGGGGTCGCATCTAAGATGGCTGGAAACTGTAGCGGTGACGGTAGTTGCTTTGATGCCTGGCGAATTTGCTGCAGAATAGCTTTAGCCTTTTCGCCTGAGGCTTCTTGAGGGCGCGCTTCCTTCACACTAACCGGTAGAAACTCCACCTTCATCTGTTGGTCTCGTAGAGACACCCGCAACGATGCAGTATCGTGGTCTTCAAGCGGTGCGTCCTGGAAAATAAAATCTCCGAGGGCATATACAATGGGCCGGGAGTTATAAAGCTCCGCTCCCTGGAGCTGTTGAGGATGATAGCCAACGACTAAATCGGCTCCTGCATCAATGGCCGAGCGGGATAGTTCAATCTGTTCCTGATTAGGGTCGGGAGTGAGTTCCCCTTGCCAGCGATAGTTGACTACAATCCAATCTACGTCTTGACGAAGAGCGGAGATATCTTCCAAGATTCCAGCGGGTTCTTGAATATTTAGCCCGGCTTTGTTGAGGTTAGCTTTGGTGCGACCTTCGGGGGCATAACTCAAATAGGCAATACGCTGACCTTTGATATCTAAAATTTCTGGACGACGGGCTTCTTGACTATCGCGTCCGGCTCCTACGCGATAAATGCCAGCACTATCCAGGGAGTCCAAGGTTTCGGTCAATCCTTGGCGGCCAAAGTCCATGGTGCGATCGCCTGTGAGACTGACAATATCAATCCCTCCTTGTTGCAACGCATCCACCGCATCTGGCCGAGTGCGCTCCAGATAGGATTCCTGTAGAGAGGTATCGGCACTAGCCAGGGTATTGCCTAGGCCCACCATGGCAACATCAGCTTCACGGAAAACCTCTAAATCTCCCAACACTTCTCCAATGGCATCGGGAGTTTGTAAGGGCACCTCACCGACGGCAACGTCACCACCAAACACCAGGGTCACCGTTGGGTCCTCAGGGTCGTTGGTAGCTTCATGGGGGATGACGGCTACTGTTTCCAGGGCTGCAGGCACCGACGTTCTCCGCATCGCAGAGCGATAGGCAATTTCTTGCGCTTCTACCTCATTGAGGGGACGCCATCCCTCATTCAAAGTTGGCAGTGTGGGGGAAGTTTGATGGACTATCTGCCCACGCTGAGATATAAAAACTTCGGTAACACAGCCTAAAATGAACGCGGCGGCAGCAGAACCAGTAACCACCATTGCCCGTACATATCTGAACTGCTGCTCTAAAACTTCCTGAGGAATCAGATTAAGCTGCCGTTTGTGTCGCCGTCGTCGGGTCGAAGATGGCGATGACGAAATATCAGCAGGGCGAATGTGCACTACGGTTGACTGAGTGACATTGCGTTTGGACCGCCGCCGCCGGTCTTGTGCCGTAGATATTTTGGGAATGAGATAGGACGGAACGGTGTTTAATGTTTCACCACCATAGGTCACTGTGGTGATGGTTTCATGGTGGGATGAGTTTGTATTTGGGGGCTCTGACGAAGGGGCCTCTGAGGTAACTTGCTGTTGCTCTGTTGCTAGCTCAGGTGCTGCTATTTTCTGAGTTTGAGGCGATGGCTGCTGAGCTTGCCGCTGATTGAGGCGTACGCGCTGTTGCCAAAGAGGCTGCTCTGCGCCGATGTGACGACCTACCAATTGCAGACCCCGAATGACATTGGCATTAAGGCTGCAGATGCGATGACAGACAAGACGTATTAATGCGTCTTTGTTGGGAGATCGTTCAAACTCCAGTAAAACCTGTAAATAGCCCGGAGTAGGGTGGGGCTGTATCTGGGCATATATTCCTTGAGGGACAAGGGGATAGTTAAGCCATAGGGCAATGGAGCGGAAATGACCGGTGGCCGCTGATTGTTTGACCTGATTAATATCTACAGGGGCGTTGCTCATAGGTTTTTAGCGCTGGCAAGTATCAGAGTGTAGATGGGACACCCCCGAACTTGTCTGACAGCGTGTATCAAAGATGTCTTATTGTCAACAGCAACAGTACAGTTTCTTTTGAATTTCACGCTGGTTATGAGTGCTCAGTGGGAAGGGTTTTTATTCTTCAGGATTGGCGGTGGTGGCTGCGGGTGGTTCGCTTGCAGGCAAATCTGGAGATGGGCTGCTGTTGTCAGACGTCCCACTGGGAGCGGGTTTAATGACTGGAATAGCGCTATTCATAGTTTGGTAAACAGTTTGAGAAATGCGCCGGATTAGTTCTTGGGCACGGCCATCGTTATCTGGGCGTTGAACGAGGGCTGCGATCGCATACCGTTTGCCGTTGGATAAATCCATCAGGGCTACATCGCCCAATACTTCCCCAATATTGCCAGTCTTGTTATACGCGAGTGCTCCTTCACCGATTCCAGCTGGCAGCAGATTTTTGTTGTAGGTACGCTGCAAAATATTGAAAACGCGATCGCGCGATCTTAGGCTCAACATTTCTCCCTGATGCAAATGGGCTAGCATCCGTACTAGATCCTGAGCACTGGTGGTGTTTGTTCCTTCAATATCTGGAAGGGGGGCGTTTAAAGCTGTCGACGTAAGGCCCCACTCCAAAAACTGTTGGTTCAGGGGGAGCTGTCCGCCGAGCAAGTCGATCATCATATTGGTGGCTGTATTATCACTGTTGATAATCATTTGAGTAGCCACTTCTAATGCAGTGTAGCGAGTGCCAGGGGGTTGAAATTGCATATCTCCTGACCCCTGGGCAATCTGGCTCGACTGCATCGCCATTACCTGTTCGATGGTAATGCGACCGTCGTCCACAGCCTTAAAAAAGGCAACCAAAATAGGTAGCTTAACGGTGCTGGCGGCTGGCACTGTCGCATTGCCTGAAATATCCACATAGCCTCCCGTGTCTAAGTCAAATACATAGACCGTAGGGGTGAGTTCTGGAATCAGCTCCTGTAGCTCTACTAAGCTGTCCTTTAATTTGGTCAGTTCTTGACTGCGGACAAGCACATCTTCTTCTTCAATAACTGGCGCATTCACCGCTGACTGCGTTTCAGCTGCTGTGCCCTGTCCTATGGAATCATCTGCAGGCGTCAGTACTGATAACAATGTTCCTGCAATAGCTGCCACACCCAGGCCAATAATCAGTAAACGGACACCGTAAACAATTGGCTTTGGCAGCTTTGGGAAAAAGGTCCCCCGCGACTGAGGGGGCCAACTCGTTCGATTGCCGCGACGGCGCACATGACGAGAGGGATCTACCATATCCTCAAACATCCCGACCGATGAAGCTGGCCGCTGCTGGCGCGGTCGAGCCGTTCTGCGGTTTTCTTTGCTGCCAGAAAAGGCCGGTTTGGAACGACGCTGTCGCCGGGGTCTAGCTGAACGTCGCGATGGAGACTGGGGCTGTTGTGGATCCGTCATAGGGGTAACGTTGTGAAAGCAATGCTAATTCTGCTCTGGGTAGCCACATCCTAGGAGGGAGGATCACTCTGGCGAGCAGCCCAGTCTATCTGTCGGAGAATGCCGCGGAGCATCGCTACATCTTGAGAAGATAAAGCTGCTCGGGAGCCCAGTTGGCGGAACTTTCGCATGCGACTGGGGGCTGTATGGGGATAAAGATAGCCAATTTTTAATAAAACCGACTCCAGATTGTGATAGTACCCTTCTAGCTGGTCTAGGGTAGCAGCTTCATCGGTAGATGGTGACACCTTTTTGGTAGGTTGGCGAGATAGTTCATAACAGCAAATCGCTACTGCCTGGGCCAGGTTAAGCGACTCATAGGGTGGCTGAGTATTGATTTTGATAAATCGCTGGGCTTGAAGCATCTCATCATTGTTCAAACCCCGATCTTCAGGACCAAAAATCAGGGCGCTGGGACCTGTTTCTAATAACCAAGGCAAGGCTAATTCTGGAGATTCTAGAGGCGTTTGTAAGTCTCGACTGCGGGCGGTGGTTGCGATCGCCCGTTGGCATCCCACCAAGGCGTCGGGCAAAGTCTCAACGGTTGTGGCGGTCTCAATAATGTCGTAAGCATGGACGGCCATCTGTCTGGCGTCCTGGCTATGAGGGGCACATTGGGGATTGACCAACACCAGCTGAGACAGACCGAAGTTCTTCATCACCCGGGCAACTGAACCAATATTTAAAGGCCCAGCGGGTTCCACCAGAACAATACGCAGCTGTGTCGTGGAGGTATCAGGGGACATAGAAGCTAAAGCAGACATCTCTTATTCTGCAACATACGTAAAGACCCCCTATTAACCCATATCCTCTCCCTCAAAGAAATAGACGTTGAGTATGGCTTGAATACCCTCAGCTCGCCGTTGCTGATTTAGGGGATGAAACGATCTGTAGAACCTACTATTTACCTGGATTTGGCATATGAAACCATCCCGAGGAGCAGCAACGCCCTCGGCTCTGTACAAAGAGCGTTACCTTAAAGGGGTCTGCCCCTTGTAAATTTTTACCCAGCTCTCTGCATCCTAATGGCCCGACAACGCCGTAAGTCCGATCTCCCTACCAAGACCTGTGCTGTTTGCCAGCGTCCCTTTACATGGCGCAAGAAATGGGCGGACTGTTGGGACGAGGTCAAGTATTGTTCTGATCGATGTCGTAAACGTCGTAATCAGACGGTAAAGCGGGAAGAGTCAACCTAAACTTGGCAACGTTTTCGCTGTTGCAAGGCTCTAAATAATTACCGATGGCTTGTTTCAGAACGCATTGGTCCCAGGTAACGTGTGAGGTAAGGGGAAAACACTTCATAGATCAGCGTTAACGGCTTGCCATGGTGCCAAAACAGATAGTGACGTCCCCAAAACGGTCCTTTCTGGCCAAAAGCCTTTTCTAAGGGGGGACTCCAACCATAGTAAATTCCTTGAATATCCCGGTAAAGTTCGGTCCGCAGATTGGCCAGACTGGCCCAAATAGGGAGAGACCGATTTTTTAAATACTCATCCACATGGCTTGCCTCCCACCATGATGTGGCATAAGCCAAGCGCTGTCCTGACGCTGTACGTAGCCATACCTGGCGACGCAGTCGAGGGCCAGGTACATGGCTGATGACATCAGGTGCTCCATCGTTTGCCATGCCCACCATCGACATTTCCATCACATCTACTTCAGTAGGCTCACGGGTCAGTAGTTGTAAATGGCGAGTGGGTGAGCCGTCGCCTAGCATCAAAATTTGCCATGCTGGAGACAGCTGATCGTGGGGCAATCCTTTTTTGACAACGGTTTTATCCCCTTGCCACAGCATCTCCAGAGAGTGCCATCCATGGGTTGTCTGTACCTTTGGTGCCGGGCCAAGCGTTGAAGTCAAAACTGTTTACAAAAATTTATGACTTTTTCATGATATATGCTTGTCTCAAGCTCTGCAGAAGTTAGATCGTTGGACACAATGCCGTCTGATTAGCGATGAGTACTTGGGGGTGCCTTTGGCGTAGTGTGATTTCTAACAACGAACAGGCGTCGGTGTTGCCTGATGGGTCGTTCTCCATCCAGAACGGACCGCTTTCCTCGGTGTCGAGTGTGGGAAATGGGGATGCTGTTTCCGTGTGATTTCCGAATCTAGTCCTAACCAAGATTCATTGGTTGAAGTTGATACCTATGGGCTTATTACTTCAATCGGCAACGGTGACGATAAAAAGCGTCATTCCGACAACCAGAATGACGCTTTTTACCTAAAGGCTATGCCCCTGAATTAGGGCAATGCGGATGGCGAGAATCGAACTCGCATGGCATAAGCCACACGCCCCTCAAGCGTGCGTGTCTACCAATTCCACCACATCCGCAGATAGTGTTGATAATCTCCAACAGCATATAACAGTAAACCACAAACGGCCCTGTGCAACACCAGATTTATCGATCAAATTTAGGGGACTATGCCAGGGAAGACAGCGTGGTACGATCAGCTTCCATCCTATTGATGCAGACAGATTAAACGTTTCCTTAAAGGTAGTGGCTTGCTAATGCGCTTTTCAAAAATCTTGATTGCGAACCGAGGTGAAATCGCGCTAAGAATTTTGCGCACCTGTGAGGAAATGGGAATAGCGACCGTTGCCGTTCACTCCACGATTGATCGCCATGCGCTCCATGTGCAGCTTGCGGACGAAGCTGTATGTATTGGTGAAGCTCCTAGTAGTCGTAGCTATTTAAATGTGCCTAACATTATCGCAGCTGCGATGACTACTGGAGCTAGTGCCATTCATCCAGGGTATGGCTTCTTAGCCGAGAATGACCGGTTTGTCGATATCTGTGCCGATCATAAGATTGTTTTTATTGGTCCTTCTGCCGCCGCTATGCGGGCTATGGGAGATAAGTCTACGGCAAAAGCTACGATGCAGCGGGTTAAGGTGCCGACTGTGCCGGGAAGTAAAGGCCTGCTAGATACTCCAGAAGCCGCTACGGCTTTAGCCGAGGAAATCGGCTATCCCGTGATGATCAAAGCTACGGCTGGCGGTGGTGGTAGGGGTATGCGGCTGGTGCGTGAAGCCAGCGAAATGAATAAACTGTTTCTCTCTGCCCAGGGAGAAGCTGAAGCCGCCTTTGGTAATGGGGGAATTTATCTAGAGAAGTTTGTTGAGAATCCTCGTCACATTGAATTTCAAATCTTAGCTGATAGCTATGGCAATGTGGTGCACCTCGGTGAGCGCGATTGCTCGATTCAACGTCGCCATCAAAAACTGCTAGAAGAAGCACCAAGCCCTGCCCTGGACTCAGATCTACGTCAGAAGATGGGCTCTGCAGCCGTGCGGGCAGCCAAAGCTATTAACTATGTGGGGGCAGGGACTGTCGAGTTTTTGGTAGACAGTCAGGGCAGTTTTTATTTCATGGAGATGAATACCCGCATCCAAGTGGAGCATCCGGTTACTGAAATGGTGACGGGAATCGATCTGATTGGGGAGCAAATTCGGATTGCCCAGGGAGAGCGTTTGTCGTTTAGTCAAGAAGAGATTGTTCTCAAAGGCCATGCTATCGAATGTCGTATCAATGCGGAAGATCCTGACCATAATTTTCGACCCAACCCTGGTCGTATCAGTGGCTATTTAGCTCCAGGTGGTTTGGGTGTCCGCATGGATTCTCACGTATATACCGATTATGAGATTCCCCCTTACTACGATTCTCTCATCGGCAAATTAATTGTCTGGGGACCTAATCGTGCCACGGCAATTCAACGGATGAAACGGGCACTGCGAGAATGTGCAATCACTGGGTTGCCGACCACTATTGGCTTTCATCAACAGGTGCTGGAACGTTCTGAGTTCTTAAAGGGAGAAGTTTATACTAATTTTGTAAACCAGATGATGGGATGAGGAATATTGTTCTGCAGACCATGAGATCGCTGGTGTGGATGGAGAGAACATGGTTGTCTCTCGCATCTATTTTTTGATTGCATCTAGAATGTTCTAGGGGTATATTTGTTGCTTGTAAGGAGATTCAGGGCTGCTGAGATTGTTATGGCTGCAAACTATCCACAACAGGTTATCTTTTTTCATCAGGCATTTTGTCGCTTTCGAGGTGTTGTGGAAGTAAACACTGGGATAAAAAAGCTAGATAAGATTTCTCTTCAAGAGTATCACCAGTCGGGGCCTTTGGGAGACTTGCCCCATGCTCTATTACGACGTACAGAGGGTGGTTTAGCTCACGAAGCTTGGGCAAATACGGATGTAATTTTGTCTTATGATCGTTCTGGTTGGCTGACCTTAGAGTTTCTTTCCTGGTGGGTTAGAGAACAATCTCGTCGGGGTGAACAAATACAAATGAGGCCTCAAGCGTTAGCTCCGACTGCTGGCGAAGAGATTCAATTGGGGCAGACGCTTAAGTTTGTTATCGATCATTTCTGTATATTGTCAGACGATACTCCCCAATCTATGTTAAGCCTCTTAGAAGAAAGAGGACAAGCTCTCAATGGGGTGATTGATTTTTATAGTGATGTCTTAAATGATCTTTTGGTCAAGAATGACTAGGTAATGTATCAGTAGTCTCAAAGGCTAGCCTGGAAAATTTGGCTAGTTAAATGGCGGCGTTTGAGCTATTCTCGCCCATATAGTTGTGCAGATATCAGCTTTAGGGAGAGAGCAATGGGACAGGCAAAGGGGCAGTGTCAAGTGATTTCCGGTGGTGTAACAGCACCTCAAGGGTTTTCTGCAGCGGGTATTCGGGCTGGACTAAAGGCATCTGGGGCACCGGATTTAGCCCTAATTGTGTCGGAAAATGACGCGATCGCAGCTGCCGTTTATACCCAGTCCCAAGTCCGAGCTGCCTGTATAGACTACTGTCAACAGCAGTTAGATAAAAAGCCTTCTGCCCGAGCAATTCTTTGCAACTCCGGTCAAGCTAATGCCTGTACTGGTCAGCAGGGCTGGAACGATGCCGTTACCACTGCTACTGCGATGGCTAAAGCCTTGGGGGTTGATCCCGAGAAAATTTTACTCGCTTCCACGGGTGTGATTGGTCACCGCATTAAAATGGAGCCCCTGTTGGAACACATTCCCCAGCTGGTGGAGCAGCTTTCAGAACAAGGGGGTGAGGCCGCCTCTAGAGCTATCATGACTACCGATCTAGTAACCAAGTCCTACGCGCTGGAAACCACCATTGATAAACGTCCCGTTCGGATCGGCGGCATTGCTAAAGGGTCTGGCATGATTCATCCCAACATGGCTACCATGCTGTCCTTTATCACCTGTGATGCAGCTGTTTCTCCAGCTTTGTGGCAAGCCATGGTCGCTCGTGCCGTTGATAAAAGCTTTAATCAGATCACGGTAGATGGCGATACCAGCACAAATGATACTGTGATTGCCCTGGCCAATGGCCGTTCCCGTACACCAGCTATCACTATGTCAGATCCGGCGGCTGAGCAACTGGAAGCTATGCTGACGCAGCTATGTGTGTATCTGGCTAAATGTATTGCCCGCGATGGAGAAGGTGCGACCTGTTTAATTGAAGTGAGTGTTAGTGGTTCTACGACTGATGCAGAGGCACGTACAATTGCACGTACAATTGCGAGTTCCTCTTTAGTGAAATCAGCAATTTTTGGTCGAGATCCCAATTGGGGCAGAATTGCAGGTGCTGCTGGTAGAGCGGGTGTCAGCCTAGACCAATCAAAACTTAAAATTCTGTTGGGGGATTTTGTCCTGTTAGATCATGGACAACCTCAGGCGTTTGACCCTGTGGGCGCACATAACTATCTCAAAGCATGTGCAATTGAGCATAAACCTACAGTCACTCAATCTTTAGAAAATCCTGTAAAGATTAACGTGCAAGTTGGTGAGGGTCCGGGGGTGGGTCAAGCTTGGGGGTGTGACCTGAGCTATGACTATGTCAAAATCAACGCCGAGTATACGACGTAAGCCCTACAGTCTCCCATTGTGATGAGAGCTATGGATGCAAGCTTAATTAAATAGTCAGTTTAAAGAAGCTGGCTAGAATACCTACCTCTAAAAGGCTGAGGTTCAGAGTCAGTTTCATGACCGACAACCCTATTCGTAATGATGCCTCTATTTTGTAGTATTACGAATAGTGGCGAGAATGTAATGCCATCTCATCCTTGGCACTAATGGCCCAACTATTATTGGGCTTTAACTTAAGGGAGCGATTAAAATCTTCCAGGGCCTCGTCGTAGTGACCCATCAATTTTAGGGTGGAGCCCCGAGAGATTAGCCATTGCCAGCGCTTAGAGCGATCATGCCTGATTAAGTGATCAAAATCACTCACAGCATTACCATAGTGACCTAAATCACGAAAAATAATAGCGCGATTAGCATAGGCCCATAGATTGCGGGGATCTAAGTCGATTAGACGATCAAGATCCACGAGGGCTGCTCGAGTTTGGCCAAGATGGACATACGTTAACGCCCGGTTTTTCAAGGCCTGGGTATGGTTAGGTCGAAGGTCTAGGGCACGTTCAAAACAGCATAGAGCTTCGTTATATATTCGTCGTTTTGCAAATACAAGACCTGCGTCGACGAGTTGATCTGGATTTTCATACATAGGAGACATCACATCGACCATTGCTCTGGACTTGTGACGAGAATTTCGTCTGTGGTCACTTTTATAAAAAATAGGGAACATTAACGGATCAGCTCGTCACAAACAATTAAATTCATTCTGGCAAAAACACTGAGATTCTTATCGATAAAAAGTAAAAAAACAGAATATTTCAGGCTAACTTCAAGAAGATTAAAGTTCTTGGTGGATGGCTTTACCCTATGTATGACAAGGGTTTTAAATATTCTAGTGAATTTGACAACAATCACATAACAGCTGTGATAACAATCACAATCCTGTCTCAGGAAGATTTTTAAGAATCTACCAGTAATTCACTATTCAGAACATTTGTGGCTTTTCAGAACATTTATAAAGTTCATGGTTATTTCAATGAGTCTTGCTATTTGACATAATGCCGTTGCTCAGGAACGAGATTTACGCCTGTTGATGGCAACCTATCTTGGTTGGTGTCAGAAGGTTTAAGCTGGTAGGAAGCTTAGGGAATTCGCAAAACCATGGGGCAAGCCGTCAGTAGCATACAGGCGCTCTACTCAGCTATTAATCAGCGTGATATTGTTCGGGCTGTATCATTGGTTGATGAGCATTGTCGATATGAAGACCTTAATTTTTCTGTCACATTTATTGGTAAAGCTGCGGTAGAAGGCCTATTTACAGAATCCTGTCAGGCTGTGCCTGCTGATCTCCAGTTCGTTATTGATGATATGGCAGGGGATGACGTTGCTGTTGGCGTTACCTGGCATGTTGAGCTGGGTGGCAATCCATTTCCTAACGGTCGCGGGGTTAGTTTTTATCGATTTTCCTCTGAGAGTGGCAAGCTTGTTTTCGCTCGTGACTGCGTGGAACCGCCATTAAAGTTAGGGAAGGTTGCTTTTACGATGATTCGTTTGGTGACGCCTCTGATTCGTTTGTGGTCAGCGCGTCAGCCGTCTAATCCATCTATTGTGGTTGCTAAAGCAGCGGTCATGAATCCTATAGCGTATGTTCAGTACGCGCTTTGGTTGGCAACGGCTATATATGTAGGGCTCCTCTTACTATCGCCGCCTGGTTGGCTGCCTGGGGAACCCGTATGGGCTATCCAGGTGCAAACACTCCAAGAGATTTTAGACGAATCGCTCAACTTTTTTTTTATTTTGCCCCTATTAAATTTGTTGGGTATCCACTATCTACAAGCGCCTGTGGTGCATCCAGCTAGCCAGGGATTTTTCAATTTGGCAGAGGCCTGGATTTTTATGTTTTTGCCCCTAATGCTATGGGATAAACGTAGCCAACACTTACCGCATGTGTGGTTTTGGGGGGGCGCAATGTTTTTAACTAATGTTTTTTTGATGCCTTATATGGCACTCCGACTGAACCGAGCTCCCGAGGCGCAAAGTGTAGCTTCAAAAGGAAGGCTGGCAAGAATATTTGGCGCTGTGGGGCTGACCGTTGGGACATTTGCAGTGGGTTGGTTTTTTCTCAACCAACCCGATGTGGGCGGAGCCTTTAGCCGTATTGAATATTTAAGACATCAGATATTCACTGAGCGGGTTACTTTGGCATTTACTGTCGATATAGGTTTATTTTGGCTATTTCAGATGTGGTTGATGGGTTCCACAATTGCAGTTGGTGAACGGCTCAGGGTGCTACGCTTTGTGCCATTTTGGGGGTTGGGCATTTGGTTAGTTGTCTAGGACCTGGTTGTTCACGTAAGTGATCCATCGCACACGCAGAACTCATGATTATCACGGGAAAGGATGGTGATTGTCACCGTTGCTGACCGTTGATTATCACCGTTTTTTCCCTATGGAGTCACATCAACTTAGCCGTATATAGTGGATGATTTAATTAATCCAATAGATGGATTGAATCCAAAAATTGGAGTTCCTGAAAACCGACTACACGGTAATTGCTGCTTTATTTGCTGTATGAGCTGTGCTCTTTAAATTGGGATTTTGGCAAGGCTAGCTCCCTTGACCGTCTATCTTCACACCGTTTCCTTCACACAGATCAAGAATGCTTGCTCCCTTGACATTGTCAGGGGAGCTTTTTCCTTAGTGAGGGTTGGCTGGTGAAGTCTAGCCAAGTCATGATTCAAGCAAATCATAAAGATTTGCAATCTACACTACAAATCGATTTAAGCTAATCAGAATAAGGTTTTGAGCTGGAGGCAAACAGCGTTCTAATGAGTATCAAGTTGGCTGCTAGGGTGCAGCAAGTCACGCCGTCGATGACCTTGGCGATTTCTGCGAAGGCGAAGGCTATGAAAGCTGAGGGAATCGATGTTTGTAGTTTTAGTGCTGGTGAACCTGATTTTGATACTCCAGAGCATATTCGTACAGCGGCTAAAAAGGCGTTGGATGAAGGCAAAACTCGATATGGTCCTGCGGCTGGTGAGCCCCGATTACGGGCCGCGATCGCAGCCAAGCTACGCAATCATAATCAGCTGCCTTACAATGCTGAAAACGTCATTGTGACCAATGGTGGTAAGCATTCCCTCTATGCCCTGATGATGGCCACCATAGAACCGGGGGATGAAGTGATTATTCCGGCCCCCTACTGGGTGAGCTATCCGGAGATGGTCAAGCTAGCGGGTGGGACTCCAGTAATTTTGCCAGCCACAGCCCAACAGGGTTACAAAATTACACCTGAGCAGTTACAAAATGCCATTACCCCTAACACAAAACTGTTGGTGTTTAACTCTCCTTCTAATCCAACAGGAATGGTTTATACACCCGACGAAGTGAGAGCAATTGCCGATGTTGTTGTCAATAATAACATTTGGGTCGTAGCAGACGAGATTTACGAAAGGATTTTATACGATGGTGCTCAGCATTTGAGTATTGGGGCAGTCAGCGATGCCATATTTAATCGCACGATTGTGAGTAATGGATTTGCTAAGGCCTATGCGATGACTGGCTGGCGTCTGGGATATTTAGCTGGTCCGACTGAACTGATTCAGGCTGTTAATACATTGCAGAGTCAAAGCACATCGAATGTTTGTACGTTTGCCCAATATGGTGCGATGGCAGCCTTAGAATCTTCCCAAGACTGTGTTGAAACCATGCGTCAGGCGTTTGCAAAACGGCGTGAAGGCATTATTAAGCTGGTTAATGCAATTCCTGGCTTCAGCTGTGTTGTGCCAGAGGGGGCGTTTTATCTGTTTATCGATATCAGTAAAACCGGTTTCCAATCCCTTGATTTTTGTACGCGCTTACTGAATGAAAAGTATGTTGCTACTGTACCCGGGATTGCCTTTGGTGCTGATGATGCTATCCGTATCTCCTATGCAGCCGATATGGCCACGATAGAGAAGGGGATGGGGCGTATCAGTGATTTTGTACAACAGATTGCTTAGAGATGTTAATAGTCTCTACCATGAACTGTTTAACAACAACTTCTAAACAGTTGTTATGAATGGGACAGTCGTATTTAGTAGTTGTTAATTCAAAGTTATGTCGGCGCTGATTTATTGGCGGTAATGATCAATGACTCCGTCTGCAGGCCTGGACGTGATAGGTGAAACTCATCTTGAGGAGCAGCCATGCTAAAGATACTCCTGGAGTCTGTGCTAACAGTTCACAGCGTTATCCTTAGAGAGTAGCGATGTTGATATATGGGAAGTCGAGCTGCAGAATGTAATTCCGCAGCTCGTTTGGATGGAGTAGAGAATGAACCTGAGCATATCCCTTTGATAGTGCGGGTAAAACAGCTATTAGCTGTTGTGACATATCAATGGATAACTGGATTTTTTTGTAATCGAACCTTGATAGCAGTAACAATAGTTGGAGCACATACTACTAAATAGTAGTTGTTTCCATGGAGATACAAACTCCAGGCAGATGTCACTGGGTAGAGCTATGAGTGCGGTCTCGGGCACCCTAGACTGCTATGAATGTTCTACGTGACTTTTAGGGGGCTTCCCGGAAAATTGTTGTAGGTTATCCCTAAGATTTTGTTGTTAATTAGGAGAAGCTGGGATCCCGTTTGGCCTGGTGGCGCTACTGGGATGCTGCTGACTTAATTCGGACCTAAGCGGTCTCGTAACCCATCGCCAATAAAGTTAATGCTCAAGACTGTGAGAAAAATCGCAGCTCCTGGGAAGATTGCTATGTGGGGCGCGCTGTCTAAGTAGTCCTGGGCCGTAAATAGCATGCGTCCCCAGGTAGGTACGTCGGGTGGAAATCCCAGACCTAGAAAACTCAGTGTGGCCTCTGCTAGAACGGCATTACCCACGGCGAGCGTGGCGGCCACAATGACTGAGCCTAATATATTGGGTAGTAAATGATGCCAGATTAACCGTCTTGGTTTCGCTCCCAGAGCTCGTACAGCCTGCATAAAGGTGCGATCGCGATTGGCTAGAAAACCAGCCCGCACTAGTCGAGCCACTGACATCCAGTTAAATCCGCCGATAACCAGCACCACTAGCGCAAAGATGCCATTTTGAGGTCCTAGTAGCTCCCTAGCCCAATCGCCAAATAGGTAAATTACCAGCAGCGATAGGGGGAGTTGGGGTAAGGATAAAAATAGGTCGGTAAAGCGCATTAATAGGGAATCGAGCAGGCCACCGTAGAAACCTGAGATCGCACCCACCAATGTTCCCACACTCACCGCCATGGCCATGGCAGCAATGCCTACCGTTAGAGATACACGCCCCCCCAGCATCACCCGTGCTAGTTGGTCCTGACCAAGGGTATTAGTGCCAAAGGGATGGGCTAAACTCGGCGGCTGGCTAGCCAGGGCAAAATCGATGGCATCTGCCGATTGAGAGTAGATCAGGGGACCGATTACGATGGCTAACGTAATGATGGCAAAAGTGGTGATGCCAAACAGGGTGGTGGGCTGTGTTTTCCTAAGGTTAGGCATTCTTTGGAATTCTGGCAGATTGCATGGGGGACAAGGGAGTATCCACAAAGAGTATTGTTAAGGGTTGTTGTTAGGCCAGTCTCACGCGGGGGTCTAGCCAGCCATACAACACATCGGCAACAAGATTAAAAATCACTACCAAAACCGCATAAATAAAAGACACTGCCATCACCACAGGTGTGTCACTGCGATAAATCGAATCAATCAACAATGCTCCCATACCGGGAATTCGAAATACCTGTTCCAGTACAAGAGACCCGGTAAATAGACTGGGAATATCCAACGCCAACAAAGTGACAACGGGAATAGAGGCATTTCGTAGAACATGAATGCCTAAAATGCGAGGGCGAGATAGCCCCTTCGCCCGTGCCGTACGCACGTATCCCTGGGGTAGTTCTTCCGCAATGGCTGTACGCACAAATCGCATGAGCAATGCTGTTTGGAACAGGGCCAATACCATGACGGGCAGCGCCGACTGCCGGACTAACTCGATAAAACTGTTCCAGTTCGTCACCACCAAGGTACTGCTGTAGATAAACGGCACCCAGCCCAGCTGAATACTAAACACCAAAATCATCAGCAAACCGGTAAAAAAGGTGGGTAATGAAAGCCCTACAAAGGCAAACGTTGTCACTATCCAGTCCACCCAAGTTCCCTTTTTGATGGCAGAAAAGATCCCTAAGGGCAGCGCCAGCATCACACTGAGTAAATAACCTGACCCAATTACCCATAGGGTGGCCGGTAGCCGCTGCAGGATGAGCTCACTGACCGGGCTGCGGCTGCCAAAGGAATAGCCAAAATTACCCTGCATCAAAGCCCATAGCCATTTGAAATAGCGAATGATGATTGGGTCGTCTAACCCCAGGGAGCGGCGTAGATTTTCTCGTACCTCTGGTGTGATGGATGGATTTGTGGCCATTTCACCTAGGGGATTTGTGGGTGCGATCGCAAGCAACACAAAAATCACCACACTGATTGCTAGCAACGTCGGAATGGCAACGAGTAATCGGCGGCAGATATATCTCAGCATTCTTGCATATTTGAATAGAGACCTAACGAAACAAGAGTACTGGCACTTGGACACTGCGCAGGAGTTGAACCGTGGTGCTACCAATTACTAAATGGCGAATACGGTTGTGACCATAGGCCCCCATCATTAAAAGACTGATCTGGTTGTCCTCAATGTAGCTACCAATGACCTTTTCAGGATCGCCACTAAGCAGTTTTGCCGTTGCCGTTAGTCCAGCCTGTTGTAGTGTGGCCTGGGCTGCGGTTAGTTCCTGTGCTTTCGCGGTATTCGTTTCAGTCTTAGCAACGGTCAACACATGAATTTCAATATCCTTAAAACCCTCTGCACTATCCACCAGGAAGTTTAATACCCGCTTACCTGTGGGGCTACCGTCATAGGCGAGTAGCAGCCGTTGAATCGGCTCAAATGTTTGCGGAGTGACTAAACAAGGTTTACTGCTGCTGCGGACAATCCGGTCCAGGTTGGCCCCCAGATGCCCGGAGGCAAAGTCGGCGGCCTCACCCCGTTTTCCTAGAACCACCATGTTGGCATCTGCTTCAAAGTCGTGGAAGCAATCCACCAGAAACCCGGTTTGATTGATCAGTTCCACATCGCTCAAACCTTCTGCTCGGAGCATCTCATCCGCGTTTTGTAAAATCAGTCGCGCTCGCTGGTTATTGAGTTTGGCCTTTTCATGTTCTAGGTTTACCAAATCCTTTAGTAGCTGGTCGGATGCCCCCAGACCAATGCTGCCGGTAAAATTACCCGTGGAAACAACCTTCTGGCTTCGAATATCGGTCACATATAGAACCTTTGTCTGGGCCTGAAACTTGCGGGCAAACCAGGCCCCGTAGCGATAAATGCTCTCTGCAAAGGTGGACCCGTCAGAGCACAGAAGAATCGTTTTCATACGACGTTATTATCCTTTTTTCCTTATTAAGAGTGCAGTCTAGGAGATTGCGGACTCGCTAGAGCAGGGAGTCCGTCAAACTTAAGAATTAGCTGGAATAAGAGTATTTTGCTTTGTGAGCCCACTAGCCCAGTGAGCTTACGGATTTCATACTCAGCGGCTACTAGTTTTGGCCGCTCGCGACCAATCCTTCATCCGTCGTGTTGCCGCTGCCAACAAGTTCTTCATCCGTAGCCAAACGGTTGAGCAAGGTAGCGCTGGCTTCATTAAGGCCCACCACAGTAACCTCAATCCCTTTACGGCGGAACTTCTGGACTGTTTTATCGAGAACTTCTACAGCCCCTTGGTCCCATAGCTGGGCATTACTCAGGTCAATGGTGACTCGCTCGACCAGCTCAGTAAAGTCAAAGGATGCTGAAAACTCATCTCGAGATAAGAAGAAAATCTGACCAGACACCTTGTAAATACGGTGGGCATTGTCTGGGCTGAGCATCTTGGTAACCAACACCAGTTTGGCCACCTTTCGGGAGAAGAAGACGGTACTCATCACAATGCCTGTGGCCACACCGAAGGCAAAGTTGCGAGTGAAAATAATCACGAACATGGTCGTGAGCATCACCGCTACTTCACTGCGAGGCACGCGGCGCATGTTGGTAAACGACGACCAGCGGAATGTGCCGATGGACACCATAATCATGACGGCCACCAAAGCTGCCATAGGCATCTGACGGACCCAGTCCTGTAGGAACAAGATGGCAATGAGCAAGAATATACCGGCAGAAAGCGTGGATAGACGCCCCCGCCCCCCGGACTGGACGTTAATCACCGACTGACCGATCATGCCGCAGCCAGCCATGCCACCAAAAAATGCAGTGACCATATTAGCCACACCCTGGCCCTTTGCCTCCTGATTTTTATCGCTGGGGGTGTCGGTAAAGTCATCCACTAGGGATGCAGTTAGAAAAGATGCCAGTAGACCGACGACAGCGAGGGTTAAAGAATAGGGCAGGATAATCTGCAGCGTTTCTAGGCTAAAGGGCACCTGGGGCAGGGCAAATATGGGAGGGGCTGTGGGAAGTTCTCCCATATCGCCTACGGTGGGTACATCTAAGCGCAGTGCGATCGCAGCAATCGTCATCACCGCCAATGCCACCAGTGGCGACGGCACCACCTTCGTAAACCGAGGCAGGATGTAAATAATCCCTAGGGACAGCACCGTGAGCACATAGACCATGGGCGGCACGTTGGTTAGCTGGGGCAGCTGCGCTAGGAAAAGTAGTACTGCCAACGCATTGATGTAGCCAATCATCACCGCTCGGGGCACAAACTTCATCTGGCGACCCAGTTTGAGCACCCCAAAAATGACCTGAAAAACCCCAGTCAAAAATGTTGCTGCCAGTAAATATTGCAACCCGTGCTCTTTAACCAAGTCCACCATCAGCAGGGCCATGGCACCGGTCGCTGCTGAAATCGAGGCCGGTCGACCGCCCAGAAACGCGGTAATCACCGCAATGATGAACGAGGCATAGAGGCCAACCTTTGGGTCTACACCAGCAATAATCGAAAAGGAAATTGCCTCGGGAATGAGTGCCAGCCCAACCAATGCCCCAGCCAGGAGGTCATCCTTGGGATTAAGCAACCACTCCCGTTTTAGGGCACGCCAGTTAGGTCGAAATTTAAGATTGCGAATATTCAAGGGATCTCCTCAAGCCTGTGAAAGTCTTAGTGATGGGACAAGAAAAGTGAGCCGGTCACAGTTGACCAGACATACAAAACGCTCAAACGTTGGGTTTGAGTTACTTAAGAGGCGCACGCCCAGCTGAGCAGGTATCAACTCAGCTGAAATGTATAGTGGCAGGACGCTACGACCTCAAAACCTGGTTTCGACTACCGTCGAAAATGAGCACAACCGCCCACAGGCACGACTGCCCATAGGTACATATGCTTAATATTTCTTTACCTACCTCTATCTAAAAACAAATTGGCTGCAGTGTCTAGGGGTAAGGCAGTCAGGAATGGGAGCGTGAATGGTGACAATGTATTCGCCGTAAGCCATCGAAGGGAGTGACTGCAGGCTAAGCTTTTCTCGATACCATACGCATCTGGGATAAACTCTATCTCCTAATGTTCAACTCCTACCGCTTATTCCATCGATAATGGCCAAACAACGCTTGGATATGTATCTGGTAGAGCAAGGGCTGTGCGAGTCTCGGCAGCAGGCACAGCGCTGTATTCGAGCAGGTGAAGTCAAAGTAGACGAGGCAGTAATTGATAAGCCGGGTACGCCTATCAAGGAAGGTGCAGTTGTTGTACTCAAGCAGAAGTCGCCCTATGTATCGCGGGGTGGAGAAAAGCTGGCAAAGGCCATTGCAGAATTTGGCGTGAATGCGGAAGGTCGTATTTGTATTGATGGCGGTATCTCCACAGGAGGGTTTACCGACTGTTTGTTGCAAAACGGAGCGCAACAGGTTTATGGAATTGATGTGGGCTATGGGCAGGTTGCTTGGAAAATTCGTCAGGACCCACGGGTGGTTTTGCGAGAACGCACCAACCTACGTCATCTCATACCAGAAGAGTTGTATGAGGAAAACGACCAGCGGCCTGACCTGGGGGTGATGGATGTATCATTTATTTCTCTCACTAAAGTTCTCCCCGCTTTTTGGAATTTGATGACAGGAGTAAGAGAATCTGTTTTGTTAGTGAAACCCCAGTTTGAAGTGGGAAGAGAGAAAATTGGTAAGAAAGGTGTGGTGAGAGATCCCAAAGATCATGCAGAAGCAATTTGGCAGGTGTATGAAGCTGCGCAACAGCTGGGGTGGCAGGCTAAAGGACTAACATGGTCGCCCATCCGTGGACCAGCGGGCAATACTGAATACTTACTATGGCTATCTGTTGATGGTGGAGAGATGAGTTTAAGCGAAGATTCAGTCACAGAGTTAGCTCAGAAAGCCTGTCAGTCTTTTTAGGCACCTATGTTCCTAAAGCAGTGCTACCAGAATGCTAAAGAGCTCCTGGAGATCGGTGGGAACCCGGTACAGAGTTAAATCTTGCTGCATCAGCTTTTTGGTTCGGTGAAAACAGCCAAACTGCCACACATCCCCAGTGGAAATTACCCCATACAGCACGGGGGTATCATTCTCGACCCATTGATCCAAGGCAATGAGTTCCACAGCTAGTTGAGTAAATCCCCGCGCTAAATCTGCATTTTTGGCTTCAATTACCAACAGATTTTTTTGGGTCTGTAGTAAATAATCTAATGCCCCTTTCAACTGCTCTGAGACGTTGATGGTGTATTCAATCCTGAGCTGCGCCTGGGTATAGTCAATCAGGTTCAAAACAACAGGTGCGATTAATGTTTCCCGTCGAGCAGCTTCACTCGTCAGGCTAATGTAAGGCAACCGTCGTTGTATTGCCTGTTGCAACGCTGTAATAGGCTCCAGTTCTACGGAAGCTTGAGGTAAATTCAGTGCTAACTTCTCCAGAGATACGCCAAACTCTGCCAGGATTTCATCTGGCTCATGGGACATTTCAAAATAGCTACGAAATGTGTAGGATTGCCCACTCTGTAAGATGCCAGATCTAGCCATGATGAAATTGCTACACACTACGGGTTCTAACTAGAATTATAAGAGTGGACTCATTCATCCGAAAGATACAATGGGGTAGAAAGTTTGCTTATTTGCCATGGTCGCTTTATCTGAGCAGTACTTAAGCGTTGATGATTACCTACGGTTGGAAGCTGAAAGCCCCATCAAGCATGAGTATATCGATGGCCAGGTCTACGCTATGGCCGGAGCTAGTGATAGCCATGTAACTATTTCGTTGAACTTAGCAAGCTTATTACGGTCCCATGTGCGAGGTACTGGCTGCCGTGCCTATATGTCTGACATGAAGACACGGGTGGAATCGCGGAATCGCTTTTTTTATCCTGATGTGATGGTAACGTGCGATCCACGAGATCAGGAAACGGATACGTATAAAAAGTTTCCAAAATTAGTGATTGAAGTATTGTCTAAATCAACAGAAGCGTTTGACCGAGGAGATAAGTTTGCTGCGTATCAGGCATTAGAGAGTTTACAGGAATATGTGTTGATCAACACTCGACATCAGAGAGTGGAAATATTTCGTCGTAATGATTCTGGGCTATGGGTTTTGCAATTCTATACTTCAGAAAATAAGATTTTTGATTTGAAGAGTATTGACTTCACAGGTACCTTTACTGATCTGTATGAAGATGTTGTTTTAGAACCTTCAGAAATTCCTGCAGACGTGAGGGTGGAGTACGGCTAGTGGCTGCGAAGTTTATCGGGGGTGGCGACCAACTTTTAGGCAGCGCTATCCTTGGCCCAGGTTAGTTAGCCTTTTACCATGCAGCAACCTAAAACCTACGATTGGAATCGATTTTGGTATCCTCAAGGGACGCAAGTTAAAGTTTGCGATCGCGGCTACCTGATTGACCCAATCTCGGAATGGAGCAAACATACAAACCCTGATCTGGTTGAACTAGAAAAGCTGGCCGACATTCCGTGTCTGGTTTTACTTGGAGAACCAGGTATTGGTAAGTCTCATGAAATAAATTTACTACAACGCTATAGAGAAGGTCTTACTGATGATGTCTTACCGTTTCCTCTGCGTTCATGTATAAATCTACGGCAGGACTTACTTCACAATGAGCAGTTCATTGCGTGGCATAAAGGTAAGCATCGCCTTTGTTTATTTTTAGATAGCCTGGACGAAGGACTGGCTGAAAGTAAAACCTTAGCTACACAGTTAGTCGATATCTTAAAAGCTAGAACTTATCGCAAAGAACTGAAGCGACTATATATCCGCTTAGCTTGCCGAGACGCTGTTTTTCCTCAAACTCTGGAAGAAGGACTTAAGGAACTATATGGCCAGGATTATGCAGCTTATCAGCTTGCTCATCTCCGCCGTATCGATATAGAAAGAGCCGCTACTGAGGAAGGGATTGAATCTCAGAAGTTTGTATCTGAAGTTGAGCGTAAAAATCTGACTCCTTTTGCTGTAAAACCAATTACGTTAAGGTTCCTTTTTCGAGTATATAAGGAAAGCAGGCAATTCTCTGAGAATCAAACTTTAACGGATTTGTATTTGCAAGGTTGTCGTACACTGTGCGATGAAGACCCGAATCATCCCCATCGTCCTGGAATTAGTGGGAATCTAGAATTAGATGATCGATTGATCGTAGCCGCCCAGATCGCTACAGCCACCATGTTGTGCAACCGTGATGCAGTATGGATTGGACGATATGGTGAACATAACGCTAATCAAGATGCTGATTGTCGAGAATTAACTTCAGAGAAAGCTAAAGAACAGTCCATTAGAGAAGTGCTAAAGACAGGACTTTTCAGCAGGTATAGCTTCTATCGAATAGGCTGGGCACATAGAACCTATGCAGAATTTTTGACTGCTTGGTACTTAGCGAAAAATAATCTCGATCTACCGCAGCTAGAAAGTCTTACCTTTAATGAGGGTCGAGTGGTTCCTCAATTAGCAGACGTTGCAAAATGGCTAGCTAGCATGAGAAGTGACTTTCTCCAGAAAGTCATCAAAACAGATGCAAATATTCTAATTAAAGGTGATTTATCAAGTTTTGATCGAGATACTAAGTCTGAAATATTGGATTCTTTTCTAAAATTACACAATGCTGGAAAAGCTGCATATCGAGAAAATGGAGAATTCATTTACCAAAATAGTTTTGCTCACTATAAGCAACTAAATTACCCTGAGCTGCCGGAACAGTTGAGCTTATACATTTCAGACATATCAAAAAATATTCAGTCTAAATATGTAGCTATCGACATAGCAGAAGAATGTAACTTGGTGACTATTGCGTCAGACCTGGCAAAGATCGCTTTAGATGAAAATCAACCCTATCAAATTAGAGAAAGAGCTGCAAAATTTGTAGTTAATACCGATAATGATTTGGCTCACAAGCACCTAGCTAAGTTAGTCATTCACGAGCAGGATGACCCAGAAGATCATTTGAAGGGATATGGCTTAAAAGCAACGTACCCTAAATATCTAAAAACAGAAGAAATTCTGGTTCATTTGACACCACCTAAAGCCAACTATTTTGGAGAGTCCTATCAAGACTTTTTAGCACATGATTTTACAGAACGCCTCCCGAAAAAGGACCTAGCATTCACTCTCAGGTGGTTTGCCAGACAGGAAGTGATTCATGACTACAACTATCATCCGTTTACTCATTTAATCAGTCAGTTGATTTTTAGAGCATGGGAAAACCTAACAGATTTAGATGTTAGGACGAGCTTTGCTCAGATGATTGTGCCGAGGATGAAACAATATATCGGGATAGTAGATGATTATGACGAAGAAACCTGGAAGAAATGCATTGAAGGAAATGATGATAAACGTCGTCTGCTTTTAGAAAGCATTGTCTTAATCATTCAAGACTCAGAACAAGATCCGTTGTGGCTATGTAGTCGGAATAACTGGAGTCAGTTTTATCTTCTGCCTAAAGACTTTAGCTGGCTGATAGAAAAGCTTAAAACAAATATTCATGAGGGAGCACAAAAAATATATTCAAGATTAATAGCCTACTATTTAGATATGAATAATGTTGAGCAAGTTGATAATGTAATACTTGCATGCGATGATGTGCCAGTTTTACGTGATGTGCTCTCTCACTGGATAGACCCCATTGCACTGGATTCTGAAATAGCTAAAGAGCAAAAGGAACAATACCTGAAGAGAACGCAGTACGAAACTAATCAAGAGAGTCAGGTCATATTAGAGCCTTCACCTAAGGCTAGGGTTCTTCAATCTCTAGAAAGATTTGAGGCAGGGAATTTAGATGGCTGGTGGCTTTTGTGCAGAGCAATCACGTTGTTACCTAACACAGTTTATGGACAAACATGGAGAGCATCTTTGACCGAGCAACCAGGATGGAATGAGGCTGATGAAGCAACAAGGTTTAGAATAATCGCTGCAGCTAAGCACTATATATATAATGGAGACCCTGAGACAAATGTTTGGTTAGGCAAAAATATTTTTCCAGATCCTGCATTAAGCAGTTACAAAGCACTGCGGTTAATTTTAGAAAAAGATGCTGACTTTTTCTCTAATATCTCTTCTCATATTTGGGCGAAATGGGTAGGAATTATTCTTGCTTATCCTTTAGATAGAAATAGAAAAGCTAGGCAAGAACTCATCAAAAAGACGTATCAATACGCATCTAATGAATTCATTAGGATATTTTTCCACTTGATTGAAAAAGCAAATAAAGAAAATGGGAATATCACCAATATAAAGGAACTGAAATATTGCTGGGATGAGAAGTTAGAAGCTACCTTGCTTTGTAAGTTGAACAATACAGAGCTGACTTCCAGAAGCTTGAAAGATTTATTGGCAATATTATTGGAGTATCAATCTGATGGAGCTGTTTCCTTTGCAGAATCATTACTCACTCATAGTTTGAATGACGATAATGGAAGTAAGGAAAAGGCTATAACTGCAGCACAAGCATTAATAACATATACAGGTGATGCCACTTGGCCTACAGTATGGCAACTTATCCAAACGTATCCAGACATCGGAAGGGAAATACTTGAATCAGTGTCTTTCCCTCTGAGACTTGAAGACACTCTGGAACAACGCCTTAGCGAAAATCACATTGCTGAACTCTATATATTCATGGTCAGGCAATTTCCTGATCCACCGCCTCAAGAACAGGTTAATGTCAAGGGAACAGTCCGAAACTCGACAGATTGGTTAATCACACCAGAAAATAGTTTGAGTATGTGGAAGGAGCGTATTCCAGCACAGCTTCAGCAGTTGGGTACCGTAGAAGCATGTCAGGCACTTCAGAGAATTATCAATGAGCTTCCTGAGCAAAAAGAAAAGCTCCAATGGAGGTTAGCTGAAGCTGAGGCTCTTGCTCGACGTAAGACCTGGCAGCCTTTAATACCACAACAACTTTTACAAATAATTGCTGATCAAAATAAACGACTTGTTCAAAATGAGAATCAGTTAGTTGATGTATTAATTGAATCCCTGCAACGTCTTGATGAAAAGTTGCAAGGAGAGACTCCCGCTACTAGAGCTTTATGGGATAAGTCTTGGGATAAATCTGAAAGCAATCTTTTTAGACCAGTCGATGAAAACGACTTGTCAGACTATATCAAGCAATTTCTGGATGAGGATCTAAAGGCACGGGGCATTATCATCAACCGAGAAGTTGAGGTGAAGCGAAGTTATGGGAAAAACACTGGAGCACGTACAGATATCCACGTTGATGCAATAGTAAAGCATCCTAATGGCAAGATATATGACTCAATCACAGCGATTATTGAAGTCAAAGGCTGCTGGCACCGTGAAGTCAAAACGGCGATGAAAACTCAATTAGTTGAGCGATATCTAGCAGATAACGCCTACAGCCATGGTTTGTATCTGGTTGGCTGGTTTGCTTGTCCACAATGGGATGCTGAAGACTCAAGGCATAAAGATATGCCCAAAATGGACCTCGGTGAGGCAAAACACTACTTTGAGCAGCAGGCTAAAGACTTGACCTCAAGTGCCATCAACGTTCGTTCGTTTGTTTTGAATACAGCGTTGAGATAATCAAATCAATGGAGAGTACCAATGCAAATCACAATTGACTTACCCCCAGATTTAGAACAAGACCTTATGCGCCAAGCAGAACAATCGAATATTCCACTGCCCACATTGATTCTGCAAGTACTGCGGCAAATCTCCCAAAAGCCATCGATTCCTCAATGGCCAGACACAATCCTTTCATATCAAGGTATTCCTGAATTCCCAGCTTTCGAAAGCTACCGTGATGAACTTTTGCCCCCAAGCGAACCAGACCTATTCTGATGCAATATCTGCTCGATACCTGCGTTATCAGTGACTTTATCAAAGGTGAACCAGGTACTCAAACTCGACTCAAACAAACATCTCCTGCAGATATTGCCGTTTCGGTGATCACCGTAATGGAACTTCGCTATGGCCTGCTCAACAACCCCCAACGAGCTAAGAAAATTGAGCCAGCCATTACCAGTTTGCTAAACTCGATATCAATATTGGAATTTAGCGACGCAGACGCTGAACAAGCTGCTCAAATTCGTTCAACCTTGAAAAAACAAGGACAGCCCATCGGAGCCTATGACATTCTGATTGCAGCTACTGCTTTATGTCACGGTCTGACTATGGTGACGGCAAACCAAAGGGAATTTGGCCGGATCTCTGATATGCAGACTGAAAACTGGCGGCAAGTCTAATAATTCATCCTATGCAAGCTTCAATACAGGCTTGCCTCAGTTAGACAATAGTTACTCGTCCTCATTGTTGGCAGGCGTGTCAGATTCTGATGATTCCTCAGTTACATTACCCTCTGTTTCTTCACTGTCTTCAGAGGCAATCCACTCATCTATTCGACGACCAATCCCAGACTGTAGTGCCTTAGGCATCAAATACAGTTCCCCAGACTCAGACTCCGCCGTAGCTTCAGTTGTCATTACATACAATGACGTGCCGCTAAAGTCCTCATCTCCTAACGCCAGAGTATAGTTTTCATCCGCCACAGATATATCAACCGTAGCCCTAGGATCGCCTAGTCCATACTCATCTAGCTGCTCTGCACTAGCTACAATCGTTTCCTTAATGGGGTCTGTGGTGATGATATTAAGCAAAAAGGCAATGGATGAGGGATCCGCAGGTGCATCCTCAGGTTCTAGCATTTGCCAGGTATCATCTGTTTTTTCAAACGAGAGGGTTGTGTCTGTACGGTTGATGGTAAACGCATCCACATCCGCCTCCGTAAATGAATAAAGCGTGTCGCCCTTTTCTGGACGGTTTTGCTTAGTTGTTTCGATGATGGCAACGGTGGCAACGAGTGCGATCGCAACTCCCAACAATACCCCAGTACTCCGCTGTAGTCTCATAGTCTATGCTCCCCTAACGACGACGGAACCAAGTTACCCCTGCACCAATCAGCCCGATCAGCGGCAAGACCACCAGTGCTAAAACAATGACCAAAATCTGACGAGAGATGGTCATGTTAATGCGACGATTGGTAATCTCTTTGGCTCGAATCGACAAAATAGAATCATCCAAGTTGCTGAGCCAAGTAACACTGTTGAGGAATACATCCCCATTTAATTGTTGACCAAACAGACCATCCGTAGCAAATGTTGCGTTACCAATGATGACTAGACGGGCCTCTTGCTGAAGCCCATCGGCATCTTCTGTATCATCATCAGTCGCTTCACTGGTTTCAGAAGAGTCTTCCTCATTAGTATCTTCATCAGATAAGTCTTCTGTTGTCGAATCTGTTATTTCAACAGCAGAATCTGTAATATCCTTGGTGAGAACAACACCGATATTAAACGGTCCTTCCGGTCCATCTTCAGTATTAACGTTAAGTTCTCCCGTTTCAGATAGCTCCTCGGCATAGCTTTGGGCATTGCTGAGTAACAGGGGCGTTGCTTCTACACCCTCAATCGGGTCGATCAGCACCGGTCGAGCCAACGGATAAAACGACCGACCGTTATTAAACTCTGCACTGATGGGATGCTCGCCATAGTTGGTTACCAGCGGTGCTGCCGGACCTAACCCCACCAACTGCCCTGTATTAGAAGCATCCACAATCAGGCGTTCATCTAGGGTGACGCCCCAGTTGTCTAACAGGCCCTCTAGTTCAGGCTCTGTTTGAGGGTCCACCATCAGTAAAACGCTGCCGCCCTGGTTTAGATAATCTTCTAGAGCGTCCACCTCCGGTTCAAAGAAGGCTTGCTTAGGTCCCGCAATCACCACGGCGTTGGCATTGTCTGGAACCGTGGCTGTTTCATCAAACCGTAAGGTCTCGACGATAAATCCATCAGCTTCTAGGGCAGCAGCGGCCTGGGCATAGCCGGAGGTGCTACCATCAATGGCAAACTCATCATGGCCTTGCAGGAAGTAAACAACGGCGCTGCGTTCCCGACCGAGCTGGGCCAGCTTATTAGTCAAATCCTGCTCGTTCACACCCTGTACCCCCAAGGTTTGAACAAATAGTTTGGTGTCACCGGTTTCTAGGTGGACTTCACGACCTTCTCCACTGACGTTAAACTCCCGCGCAATACCTGGTTCCTGAAACGGATTGATGTGCTCGTAGGTAAAGTTGTTACTAAACTTGCCATAGCTGTCTAAAAGCTGTTGGTCATTGGGATTAAGAGACGCATCAAACACCACCACATTGACCGGCTGGTTGAGATTTTTGACCACTGACTGGGTCTCAGGGGCTAGGGTAAACAGACCCGCCTCGGTTAAGTCAAATCGAGGGCCGTACTCAACGGCTAAAAAGTTTGCCGCCCCAAGAATCATCAGGACAGATAGGGTGGCGACTACCGCGTTGGTGCCTGCCTGGGTGGAGCGACTTTGCCAAAAGCTTCGATACCCAAAGCCTCCCAGAATTAGACTGAGCAAGGTGCAAACCACACCTGCCGCTAGGAGAGAGATGGGTAGAGCCGTCCAAGCGTTGAGAAATCCAGATACTAGACCTGCGGTGATTAACGCTAAACCGGGCCAAATTAACCAGCGAAGATACGTTCGATAGGTAGATAGCGCTTTCATAACGTGGGGCAGACAGAAAAATGGTAACAGTGAGAAAATGGGGTGAAATGTGACATGTTAAACCCAGCTAGTTTCTCTGAAATCTAAACGCTTCGATGGATTGCGCAGTTAAAAACAACCCCAGGGCCGCATAGGAAAGAAACAAAACTAGACCACTGATGTCAAACACACCTTGGGTAAAGTTGTTGTAGTGCTTGAGCAGAGAGAGATGGCCTAGGGCATCCCCTACTGGACCTGGTAGACCGCCTGCTACACCCTCTAGTACAAATAGCACTAACACCAGTGCAAAGGTGAGAATAGCCGCCAGCACCGTGCTCTCTGTGAGCGAGGAGATAAACATTCCTAGAGAAAGTACACCAGCTGCCATGAGAATTAAGCCCAGGTGGCCAATAAACAGCAGCTTGAGGTCAAAGGGTGGATCGGACGCGCCAACAATTAAGGACTCTAATACCAGTAATGGCAGCACCATGGTGAGAAAAAAGGTAACCACGCCGAGCAGTTTACCCAGAGCCACTGCCCAGTTGGTGATGGGTGAGGTGGCCAAAAGTTCGAGGGTGCCCTGTTTGCGTTCATCGGTATACAGCCCCATTGAGAGTGCGGGGAGGATAAACATGGCCAGGGAGCCCAATAGCCCCAGATAAAACTGGGTAAATTCATAAGGCAAGTCCAGGGGAGCACTTTGTAACCCGGCCTGGTCGGCAAAGGCGGACTGTTCTAGCAATCCTTGGGGGCCAAAGACCAGGATGACTAGTAAGAAGCTGGCCAGGAGCCAAAATACGGTGGCAATGCCGTAGGCCAGGGGCGATGCAAAGTAGCTCTGAAGTTCCCGGCGGTAAATGGCAACGATATTGCTGATAACGGTAATGATGCTATCCATCGGTTTTGGGTTGTGGGTCTTCTGAGGGGGCTGCTTCTGAGGAAGAATTGGCGTCTGCGGCACTCTCTGATTCGGCGCTCGTTGGCTCAGTATCTGCTTCGGCTGTGACGGTGGCTGTGGAATCGTCCTCAGTTTCAGGAGAAACATCTGCGGCAGGTTCTTCTGTGGTCAGGTTAATAAAGACATCCTCTAGACTGACTCGATTGCGAGACAGTTCATATAGCCCCAGCTCAGCATTAATAATCGCTGCTGCGATCGCACCCCCCGGATCGTTCTCCGTGGCGGATACGACCTGAAATCGATGATGATTTTCCGCCAAGCCTTCGCTGACCAGGGGTGTTACGGATTCCACCTGGTCCAGACCATTTAGAATATTGCAGGTCTGTTCCGGCTCGCCTGCCACCTCAATGGCGTAGCCTAGCTGACCGGCCAATCGCGCTGTGAGATTCTCGGGGGTGTCGGTGGCGACGATGCGACCCTTGTTAATAATGGTGATGCGATCGCAGGTCATGCTCACCTCCGGCAGAATGTGAGTAGAAAGAATGATGGTGTGCTGCCCCGCCAGACTTTTAATCAGGTTACGAACGTCAATAATCTGCTTTGGGTCCAGACCCACCGTGGGTTCGTCCAAAATAATTACCGGCGGATCGTGGACAATCGCTTGGGCAATGCCCACCCGCTGTCGAAATCCCTTGGAGAGCTTGCGAATCAGGATAGTACGCTTTTCGGTTAGGTTGCAGCGCTCCATGGCTGAGCCTACGCGCTGGTTGCGATCGCCAATGGGTACACCCTTGATCCGCGCCACAAAGTATAGAAACGCCTCTACCGTCATATCAGGGTAAAGCGGCGGTGTCTCTGGCAAATAGCCAATATTTTGCCGCACTGCCATGGAATCGGTATGAACCTCATGGTCCGCGATCCGTGCGGTGCCGCTGGTGGCTGGCAAATACCCGGCCAAAATTCGCATGGTTGTGGTTTTACCAGCGCCATTAGGCCCCAGAAAACCTAGAATTTCTCCAGGTTCCACCTTAAAAGACACATCCCTAATGGCTAGGGTCGAACCGTACGCTTTGCTTAGCTGATCTACCTCAATCATGGTTTATCAGTCCCATAGTCATCGGTCGGTTAATTCTGCCTGACCATTCTGCCACTGAATTCCAAGAAGACTGCCATAGAATTATGGGCATGCTCAACATCGATATACTTCTATGGAAGCCACAGGATTGCTTCATCTGATTCACAAATTGATTCGTCCTTTACATCAGCAACAGAAAATCATCTGAACCATCGGTCGGGTTGCGCAATAATTATGTCAAAACCCGTAAATGCGCTAGAACGCTAACCCAACGCGCAAGTATCCTAATACATTAAGAGACTTTATATCTCCAAAAATAAGCTGTTAAGACCTGAACCACCTGAAAAGGTTACGGTTGAGCCTTATGCTGCAGAAAAACTCACATCTGTAGTCAGCAACGATTAGATACAATGCATCACTTTCCTATGACTACCAGCAGCCCAGGACCTGAGAATTCTCTTACCTTTTTGTACTACTTTGGCACCACTACGCTAATCACCATTGTTTTAGCCAGTCTGGTGCTCCATCTCAGCCCCATGAGCGCAGTACCTAACCAGCTAGGTTTAGTTATGGGGGTAGTAGGGGGCTTTTTAGGGCTTTACTTTAATCGGTCAATCACGTTGAAGCAGCCGATTAAGGGGCATAAAGTATTTCTCAATCAAATTAGTCAGCCCCTTGCCGAGCTCGGGTATACCCCCCTAGAAGATGACAGTTTACCTGCGGATCTAGTGGTATATGCCCGCCAAAATGTAAGGGGGCTCTTGTCCGGTAAGGTCTACATCCGTTTAGAACCGAAAATGGCCTACATTACCAGCCGTGCTGTCCATATCCGTGGCCTGAAAAAAACCTTGGGATAGTGATTGTGCTGGCATTGCTGCCGCCTGGAGCAGTCACAGTTCTGTGCCGTTGGCCTGCAGAACAGCTTGTTAACTCTGGTAATCTGCCAAAATGGCTAAACCCAAAAAACAAAAATTTCCCCATCTGTTGGGGTCTAAATGGACTGCACAGCAGCGGACTCTGGGGTGGCGACATTTTCAGGTGGCCAATCGCAAAAATCAAGGCAAGCTGGTGTTTGCTGAGCTGGTGGCATCCTGTGACCCCAATGTCCGCTTTTGGATTAATGCTACTGCCCTGAAAAATCGTCAGCTGTGGCGAGCGGGCTGGCAGACCTTAGATCAGATACCAGAATAGTTGGGATAAATCGATGGCATATCTTAACTATTCTGTTTTAGGAATAACGCTAATATATATGCTGATGGAAAGCCTTTACTGAATGCCCATTAGTCGTGTTTATTGTTTTCCAGTACACAAGCTAGGTGGCAATCTCTACAGGTTCTGTTTAAGCTAATAGGGGTGCGTGATACTTCTTAATGTTTAACGATCATTTCTACTCTATTGAGCTTAAGCGCAGCTGATGTCCAGTTCCAACGCTCCCGAAACGCAGTTAATGAAAGCGGTTTTAGGGCCTCTTTTGGATGATTTCCAACATTGGTTTGGCCGTTCTATCACTCTCCTCGAGGCTGAGACGATTGATTTTCTTGGTGAGCATCGGCAGCAGGATTTGCTGGCTCGTGTGCGTGAGGCTCAACAGCTGGTGAGTGCATCTCAGGCATTATTTCAGGCAACTGACAGTGAGGCCGGTGTCGATGTGTCAGTGGTAATGTCTTGGCATCGGTTGGTCCATGAATGTTGGAATGTTGCTATGCAATTCCGGCAGCAGCAGACTCCAAACAAACTTCCAGAGGATAATTAGCTCGGCGCTTTTACCTATGCTGCATTTACTCTATATTTTTGCGTTCTCGATTTTGGCCGTGTTGGCGATTGTCAATTTGGTCCGTAATTTAATCAGCCTAGGCATCGAAACTCGGCGGGTTGGTTCGGCTCCATCAGCTCCCAGGCAACCTCGCCGTGTGCCTCATCCCGAACTACTCGATGATGCTGGGAATGTGCTGGATGAGCCATTGTTGGTCATGCGCTCTATTTCTATTAAGGATGCTCGTGAGCAGCTAGATGCTATTTACGAATCTTCCGGCGGTGGTAGTGCCCTAGACGATAAAGAAGATTAACCGCCCGCGTTCCATGGGACACAATGGGCTTCAAAAGTTAAGGGCATAGGTGCTGAGTATTCGGCACCTATGCCCTTAACTTTTACCTTTCCTAGATTTACGGGATGAAACCATCTGTAAAGCCTACTGGCCAACTGCTTGTGTTAGATAAAATCATCCCCAGGATCGGCAACGCCTAACTTTTTTCGGGTTTCTATTCCATTAGATTGTGGCTGGCCATCTCTTTAAATAGGTCTTTGGCATTTGTTTGAATGTCAGTGTACTGCTCTAAGACTGGGGCAACGGCTGTGGTTTCTCGGTCTACATAGTCGTAGAACTGTACAAAAATTCGTTCTACTTCTTCATAGATCAGGCTGAGCTTTTGGTTGAGCCGGTCGGTGACGTCGCTCTTAAATCGAGCTTTTTCACCATCCAGAGCACTCTCAAATTTGGTGATAATGCGTCTGCGTTGCCAAGCGATACCAATGGCTAGAAAGATAACGCCAATGCCGGCAAAGGCAATACCAATGGCATTCATAATGGCCTCTGCGATCGCAAACTCTACGATATGTAGAATCGTGCCAGCCACGGCTACAAAGGCCCCGCCAACGATCTCGGCGGCCAGACTTTCAGCTTCTGAACCTAGGGTGCGGGTTAATCCTTCATCGGTAAGTAAGGTGCCGACTTTAGCTTTTACACTTTCGATCACCTCCTGACGGCGTTCCAGAATTTTGATCGAAATAACGTTGCTTTGTAATTTATGGGTTTGGATGGCGTTAAGGTTGTCTGTTAAGCCTTCTAGCAGCTGTCGAATGCCATCCACAAAGTGTTGAGCACCTTCGTTAGAAAGTTCTTCTAAGGATGTTTTTAGTTCCGTCTGGCAGCGATCTTTGAACTCATTGATCCACGTCTGAAGCGAGGCGTCCTTGTTAAAGATGCCAACAAAGGAACGACGCATCACCGTCATTACAGACAGACTGTCACGAAACTCTAGCTTGATGCGACTGGAAATAGTGTCGTATCGGTCGGAGAGACGGCTGACTAGGGTGTTGATTTCAGTTTGCGATCGCCCTCTCCCTGCAGCAATTTGCTGCCGCAGTCGCTCGGCTGTTGCCTGGTCCTCCTGCAGTTGTTTTTGGAGCGTAGTAATGTCGTCGGTGAGCGCTTCAATCAGCTTTTGGGTTGTACTGCTTACAGAACGCAGTTTGACTTTATAGCTCTCCCCAGTGGAAACCATGTCGCGAATGTACTGGCGCACTGGAGTAAAACCGCTGTTCGCAGTGTCGCCTTCAAATTCCATTTCCGCTGATGTGGCGAATACCATGGGGTTAGGAATTTGTTTTTGGATAGCATAGTCCCGCACCTGTTGGATGTTGGTGGCTAGATTATCGGGACGTAGTAAGTCAGCCTGCTGCAGAATAAACACCACCTTTTTGCGCCAGTTCACGCTGACATAGTCCAAAAAGTCCCAGGCGCTTTTTTGATACGGATTCTTGGCAAATAGGACAAAAAACGTCAGGTCACTATTGGGAATATAGCGTTCCGTAATCACCTGGTGGCCGGCTACTAGGGAGTTGGTTCCCGGTGTATCCACAATCGAGACATCCTGCAAAATGTCAATGGGCCGACTCAGCTTGCGTAGGTGGGGTTCGATTTGTTCTACGGTCTCTTCGTCACCGTACACAATTTGTTGAATGGAATCGGTACAGGGGGCAATGTCCGTGGCACATACCTCGGCATTGAGCAGGGCATTTACAAAACTACTTTTGCCCGCTTTGACTTCACCCACCACCACGAATAAAAAAGGTTCATCGATATTGCGCTGCAGACTGTCAATGGTTTCGGCTAGGTCCGGGTTGTTAATACTGGCGGCTAGCCCCTGCATTTTCTGAAGTAGCTTAGCCAGAGCAGAACGATAGGCTTGCAACTGCGGATCAATAATTGTTGCTGTTTCCGTTGCCATGGGCCAATCCTCCATACCGCTTTTACAGTGTACAGAGGGTGATTAATAAGTAAGGAATTAGTCCAGGGAACTTAAGATGTTTGGCTGAGATGGATAGGTTAACGGTGAAGGGAGCAAGGGGAAAAAGGGAAGAACGAAGATTTCCTTGTGGGCGATGTAAACGCACTCCCTAGCACAGCGCATTCCCTCTTTATCTGAGAATTTGTTTGTGGTTAGCTCAGCGCAATTTCAGCCAAAACCGATTTAATTAAGGCTGACATCGTCCCGTGGCATGCCATGAATCTAGAGAATACCCTCGTTATTATTCCAGCGCTTAATGAAGCAGCCACGATTGGCAGTGTCGTTAAAAATCTCCACCAGCAAGGGTTAACCCACATTCGTGTGGTGGATAACGGCAGTATCGATGGAACCAGCGAGGCGGCAATTCGGGCGGGGGCCGAGGTGTTGCAAGAGCCCATTAAAGGTTATGGACAAGCCTGCTGGCGCGGGCTGCAGTCGATACCTAACAGTATTGAGTGGATTTTATTTTGCGATGCGGATGGCAGTGATGACCTCAGCCAGCTGCCAGGCTTTTTTGCTCAGCGGGAAAGCTATGATCTGATTTTAGGTAATCGTCGCGGTACCGAGACGGGGCGGCAGCAGTTGAGCCCTGTGCAGAATTTTGGCAACTGGTTATCGGGGTCTCTAATTGCTCTGGGCTGGGGATATCGATTTCACGATCTAGGACCCCTGCGATTGGTGCGGAAGACGGCCCTTGAGAAGATGGGGATGCGCGATCGCAACTTTGGTTGGACTGTTGAAATGCAGGCCCGAGCGGTGGAATGCGGTCTACGTATCTGTGAACTGCCGGTCAATTATTTGCCACGTCAGGGGGGACGCTCCAAGATCTCAGGTACGCTGTCCGGCAGCATCAAAGCCGGCACCATTATCTTATCCACACTGGCTCACCTGTACTGGCAACGTCTTTGGCGGGGTAGCGCTGTAGAGCCCACCGCAAAAAATCCTCGCGGTCTGCTGTTTCTCAGTGCGTTTCTACTGGTAGCTGGAACCGTCTATACATTGCCCCACGGTGCCTTTAGCGAACCCATGTCGGTTATCCACTTCTGGATTGGCAGCGCCATTATGGCACTGGGCTTTATCCTAACCTGGATGCTACGCAGCGTACCCGGTGTCTGGTTTTGGGGGGTAGCCATTGCCACTCGGCTATTGCTGTTGGCGATGTACCCCGGTAATGATATCTGGCGCTATCTGTGGGAGGGCTACATTCAACTCCAAGGGTTTAGCCCCTACGATTTCTCTCCCCTCTCACAGGTGCTCAAACCCCTACGCACGGAATGGTGGGACCAAATTAACCATCCCTATGCTTCGGCCATCTATCCACCCATGACTCAGTTTGGTTTTCGGGCGCTGGCTAGTATCGGTCTCTCAGTCCCACTGTTTAAGGCCACCTTTGCGGCTGCCGATTTAGCTGTGTGCTGGTTGCTTAGCCGTCGATTTGGTCGTCTGGCTACTCTACTTTATGCTTGGAATCCTTTAGTGCTCTATAGTTTTGCCGGGGGTGGCCATTACGATAGCTGGTTTGTACTGCCATTGGTTATGGCCTGGCTCTGGTTTGATCGGCCTGATGCCGAGAATGCTGCCGTTGCTGACTTAGGGAAGCCACCGGTCTACCCACCGGCCCTCACCTATGTGGGCAGTGCCTTATTTGTTGGCATTAGCATTGCTGTCAAATGGATTTCATTGCCAGTTTTAGCTTTTCTGGTGTGGCACGCTTTGCGACGACGACGTATCGGTATCGCCTTGTTAAGCGGTATCACAGGGTTAATGCCGGTAGTAGTAGCCGCCATGCCGTTTTGTAGCCCCACCGCTTGTCCGCTGGTCAAGTTTGGTTCTTCGTTTGTTGAAACTGGACGCTGTTCTGAACTGATTCCCTACATTGTTGAACAACTTTGGGAGCCTTCCCGTTGGGCAAACTGGCTGTATGCATTTCCTTTAGCCCTGGTGGTTGTATGGCTACTGTTGCGCACCGACACGTTTCATAAATTTACCGAGTGGTATCTAATTTTTCTGATGGTAATTTCCCCCATCATTCATTTTTGGTACCTCAGTTGGCTAATGCCCTTTTTGGTGTTGAGCCGTAATCTGGGTGTGCGACTGATCAGTCTGTCGGCATATGTGTACTTTACGCTGATCTATATGTCTGCCCAGGGTGACTACAGTTGGATTTTGCCGATAACGCAACGTCACCTCCTCTGGTGGCCATTTGTGTTAGGCGTGGCCTGGAGCAGTGCCAAGGTTACTTGGCCAGTGCCAAGGTTACTTGGCCAGAACGGTTGATGGCCCCAAAATTGAACAGAACTTAAGGCACCTCTCAGGATTTGTTCAGTTGGCGATGAGAAATTGAAAATATACCTTTTGCACCCGTAGTTAAATGCTACTTAAACCCTGCAATAGCTATGGGAAATGTAGTCTGCCGAATATATTTAGCAGTTTGCTGCGCACATAGCTGTTGTTACCTATGGCTAGAGCTATAGGTAGTAGCCGATCACCTCACCTTGCCACTTCCTCCTCTGATAGATAATCCCTATGAAACGTAAGTATTTATCCGCTCTTTTTCTAGTTTGCTCCCTGGGTTTAGTCGGTTGTTCTACCAGTGCTGTGACAACCTCGTCCGATGCTTCTTCAGGTGAAGTGGAGATTGCCTCTGCTCAGGGGGTTGATTACACCATTTATGACGATGTCTTAGATACTTATGTCGATAGTGAAGGCTGGGTTAACTATGCCGATCTGCAGCAGTCTCGACAGACGTTAGACACGTTTAATAATGCCTTGGCAGAGATTGACGATGCCACGCTAAGTGGCTGGAGCGAAGAGGAACAAATTGCATTTTGGATCAATGCTTATAACTCCTTGACTCTCAAATCAATTGTTGATCAAACTCCTCTAAAGCCCAGCATTAAAGACATTACAGGGGTATGGCGTTTACGTAAGCATCCCATTAATCAAAAACAAAAGACCCTCAACGAAATTGAGCACGATGTCCTGCGAGTGGACTTTGATGAACCGCGTCTGCATGCAGCTATTGTCTGTGCTGCCATTAGCTGTCCTCCACTGCGTAATGAAGCATTCACTGGCGCAAGGTTGGATGAACAGCTAGATGAGCAAGTGATGCAGTGGTTGGCAAGGCCAGATGGTTTTAAGATTGATAGGGAAGCTGGTGAAGTTAAGCTATCCAAGATCTTCAGCTGGTTTGGTGGTGACTGGATCCCTAGCTACGGTGTGGATAGTGGTTTTGCTGGTAGTAAAGAAGAGCGGGCGGTGCTCAATTTCGTCAGTAACTACGTCAGTGATGACGATAAGGCTTATTTAGAGGCCGGTGATTACAAGGTTAGTTATTTCGACTACGACTGGTCTTTGAATAACCAGTAATAGTGGAGATAGGGGAGTTTGAGATTCTTCTCGAACTCCTTCAAGACATTGCAGTAAATCTAAAAATTAAGAGGGTAGGTCGTGGAAACGCAAGCTTGTGTCATGTTGTTCACGCGGTACCCCGAGGCGGGCAATACCAAAACACGTCTGATTCCTCACTTGGGGCCAGCCCGGGCTGCTGAGCTGCAACGGTGGATGACAACAATGATGACCCGTGAAATGGCCACTCTCTCCTCCGAGATTGATCAACAGATTCACTTTTCTGGTGGGTGTCTGGCCCAAATGCAGTCTTGGTTAGGGCGACGATTTACCTATTTGCCACAATTTGGGGGTAGTTTAGGTAATCGTCTGCACCAGGCGTTTATGGGCAATTTTCATTCGGGGGTGGAAGCGGCAGTGGCCATCGGCTCTGATTGTCCCGATTTGAGTCATCGTCATTTAGAACAGGCCTTGCGACAGCTGCAAAGCCACGACCTAGTACTAGGGCCAGCTGCTGATGGTGGCTATTACCTGATTGGTCTAAGTCGACCCCAACCTAAGCTATTCGAAAATATTCCCTGGGGAACTGGAGAGGTATTTGAACGGACGGTTGCGATCGCAAATACCCTAAACCTCTCTATTGCCACCCTTGAACAACTACGAGATGTGGATCGGCCTGAAGATTTGGAAATTTTAGACAGAATGCCTCTATGTCTCTAGGGCGCAACCCATGGTTTACCAACGACTGACGGATACTGAATATCGAGCCTTGTTGGGGACCATTTGGGCATATAAATTTTCTAGCTGGGTAATGTTTGTGCTCAGGGTGTAGCGTTCTAAAACCCGCTGTCGTGCCTTGCTGCTCAAAATCGATATCATCTCAGGATGATTGCGTAGCAAGGGCAAAATGGTGTGCAGCTGTTGCGCCACGCGCTGGGTATCTAACACAATGCCTGCGCCATTTTCCAGTACTTCCCCATCGGCACCAGCATCCGTCGCAATGCAGGCTGCACCACAGGCCATGGCCTCCAATAGAGATAAAGACAGACCTTCAATTAGAGATGGCAAAATAAATGCATCTGCCCCCCGTAAAATTTCAATGCGGCGATGCTCATCGGCTATAAATCCTAGCCAAATGACTGAATCGTCAGTTCCATAGGCTGTTTTAAGAGCCAGCTCCAGCGGACCACTACCAACAATGAGTAATTTATGGTCCGGTCCTAAATTAGCCAGCTTCCAGCCTTTGAGCATGGACTCTACATTCTTTTCAATGGCCAGTCTGCCTTGATAAACATAGAGCTGGCTGGCGCGGAACTCTTGCTTAATTCGGGAAGGTCCTGGGGAGTAACGATACACATCCACACCGTTGGGGATAATTTCTACCCGTTCCAACGGCACCCCTAGCTTGACTAACAGGTCTTGTTGAATTCTAGAGAAAACAATCACTCGGTCATAGTTAGCAAGCCGGGGCGCATAGATTTGATAGGTAAAGTGTTGAGTGCCCGATGTCAGATTGCGACGTTTGCGGTCAAAGGCCGGATGAAACGTGGCCACTATGGGAATACCGAGTTCATGGCAAATTTCCGGTAGCTTAAAGTCCAGAGGCGACAAAGACAAAGAGGCATGGACTAAATCCGGTTTGAGTTCCGCTAGCACCTCTGCCAGCCGGCGGGCTGAACGCAAGCTAGGAATAATTAAAATCTGAGATTTGAAGATAAATGGTAGCGATACTTCTTCGTACCCCCCGTGTTCCCCTGCTGATTCTGCATTGGTTGCGAAGTGTAGAAACGTTACCCGGTAGCCTCGTTCGAGGAGCGCGTTGGTAATTTCTCGACCGTAGGTGACATTTCCACAAAAAGGGGATTTCTTACCAATCCATGCGATATGCATTTAAGGGGACTATAAATCAATTGTTTTGTTTATAAGCAGGCATTGCTGAGCGCGACTATGACACGCTATCCAACCCTTGGCCATAAAGCACAGCGGATGGAATCATTCAGCAGCGGGATATGTCAAATGCAATCACCCGAGTCCACGGCTGCACGGGGCAACCGTTTGGCGCTATGCCCTAGAGCATCCTTGCCACGCTTAAGCAGCTAACTACTCGGCTTTACATTACTTAGGCAGCCTTAGGAATGCTTTATATGACTTTATCAGTATTTAAGGATTTACTTGGCAGTGAGCTACGTCGGCCCCAAGGGTAAGTCCTACGAAGAGGTTCGCTAAGATTCAGCTTGTATCGTAAAAACTGTTTGGGTCAGCAGACCACCAAGTACCACCAGAACAGCCAGGGTTAACAGCACCAGTCGTAAACCAAAAAAGGCTTCAGCGACACCGGCCAAGGCTAGGGGTAGACTCAAGGCAATATTGACTAAATTGTTTTGTAGGCCAAAGACTTTGCCGCGCATATCTTCCGGCGTTTGTTCTTGAATCGTAGTCTGCATCGGAATGCCCACGGCTGCTGCAAACACCCCCAGAATGGCAATCAATCCCAGACTTAGACCCAGGCTGTGAATCGTCATGGATAAACCGCCTAGGGCCGCGCCCATGCCCGAAAGACCTAGCAGGCTGAGATGACGCCGCTTAAAGCGATGGCCGAGATTGCCCACTAAGGCTGCACCAATTCCCATGCCGACGCCGCCAGCGGCTAGCAACACACCAAATTGAGAAGACTTGAGGGTTGGAATAACCTCAGCAAGCCGCACGGCTAAGACGGCTAGGGCAGCGAAGACAGAAAATAACAGCACTAGCTGAATAATGGCGTTGCGGATAGGCGGGCGCTGTTGGATGTAGCGCAAGCCATCCTTGATATCAGCCCAAACATGGCTATCGCGTGTCAGGTTTTCTGTGGATTCACCCGTGGTCATGGCCGTTAAAATCACTCCCGCCAGGCAGTAGCTGAGACCTACCAAAATATCTTTGCCAATGCCGCTACCGTGATCCACAGCCGTCAGTAGCTTGTCCGCGATCGCAAGTACCGGTTCTCCCACCGCAAATCCAATGATCACCGATGCCATCATCGTGGTGGTATACAAAGAGTTAGCTGATAGCAAATGCCGCTCCTCCACAATCAGAGGAATCGCTGACTGTTCCGCGGGCGCAAAAAACTGGGTCAAAGTAGAGACCAAAAAGGTAACCACCAACAGTAGACAGAAGCTAATGGGAATACCGGCGAATGTGCCCCAATCCTGGCTTAGCCATAAAGCCAGAGGTAAAACGATTACCAAGAAGCCGCGTAAAAGGTTAGTGAGCACCAGTACCGGTTGCTTAAGCCACCGATCGACATATACACCTGCCAATGAGCCGAATAGCACCGCAGGAATCGTAAATGCAATCATCACCGCTGAAACCCAGCCGCTGATGGTTTGGCCAGGGGTCTTATATTGGCTAGCGATGATGGCAATCATCAGCACCAAATACACCTTGTCGGCTAGCTGAGAAAAGACCTGCCCACCCCATAGGGTCAGAAAATTACGATTCTTAAGGACAGGCCAGAAACCGGGTTCTGGCTGTTTCTGACCCTCAGCATGTTTGACAGCAGTAAACCCATTGGTCGGCGTCTCTTGAGAGACGCCGATTTGGCTCGGTGTTTCAGGCACCTTAGACGATTCACTTGCGTCAGACTCACGAAGCATAAGCAGATGAAGCAAAGCAGCTGTCAATTAGCGCAGCGGACCGGATAGGCCGATCAAAGTGGAACTGGGCGTAATTTCGTAAAAGACGTTCCACACGTCGCCACAAACTGTGTGGGGCTGCGCTAACTCCCTCTATAGATGGTAAAGAATGATCTTGGGTGAGCACAAGCTCTGGCTGCGCTAATTGTTGTAACAGAGCTAATTCTGCAGCTCCAATAGTGGTGGTTAGCGCACCATACATTGGTTTACTACGTCCGGTGTTCAAGGGGGCAGCATTATTTTCGAGGCGTTCTAACTGCTCTAGGGTAATCACGCCTCCAGCTGGAATGCTGAACCCTACTTTCCAAGGATGTTCATCCCGGCTGAGCTGGGGGCGAATGGCGGTACGACTTAAGCAGCAGTAGCGCAGCTCCGGAGCCACACCTGCGAGCGCCAAAAGATGAAATGTGCCCTGGGCCAAGCAGGCCAGGACTGCCCCTGGTGAAGCGGTTTCCAATCGTTCTAGATGAGCCACCAATAGCTCAAATAGGGCTTCCTGGGGTTGTTCGCTGGCTTCACATAGAACTAGCTCCGCTAAATATTGGCCTGCAGTTAGCCGTCCTAGATCTTTGCTCAGACCCGGAAAAGATTGCTGAGTTTGGGCCTGAATCATCTTGTCTAGAGATTTGCCCTTGGATAGCATCAGCTCATTCACCACAAACAGGCCGCTGCGCCCCCCCAAGCGAGACTTATGTTTCCTTGCCCCCGGTGCGATCGCACGCAGCAAACCATACTCTCTAGTGAGAATCGTCATCAGCCGATCGTTTTCCCCCATGGGAGCGGCTTTTAAGTTAATGCCAGTGGCTTTATAGGTACGGGACATTTAGGTAGCGCTAAGCACTCAAAATTTGTGTTTGTCGTAGCTTACGTTAATTTGGCTCTTACCTTCGTAGAGCCAATTCATCTTTTTAGGATCTATTCGGGCATGGTAGAGCAGCTTGAGCAATTGATTGAGAACGGCATGTTTGTAAATTCCCCGTTCCCTAAAACGACGTGCGGAGGTGACGATAGTCCCCGGCACCAGATGGGGTGGACCATACTTTTTCAGCGCATTACTCAGGGCCGTATCTTCAAAAATGTCCATGTCGGGGACACCTCCTATCTCCATCAGGATCTGTCGACGCGCAAAAATGCAGTGGTCTAAATAGAGAATTTGGCTTAGCCGAGGGCGCTGGGTAGTGGAATACCAGGAAGTAAACCGTAGTAGCCAGTGATCAAAGTCAAAACTATGGCAAAAGCCTCCCCAGGTAAACGTTTCTTGCGCCATTAGTTCGCTAATCTGTTTCAGAGCGTTGGGGGGCAACAGTGTGGCCGGGTGATGCAGTAAAACAACCTCTCCTACGCTAGCTTGAATGCCGATGGTGAGGCGCTGAGCCCGATTAGCAGCCTGACTTTCAATGACCTTAAAATCCGTAGTGGCAGGATGCTGGTTAATCAACTCATAGGTGCCGTCTGTGCCCGGACTAAGGACGATAATGATTTGCTTGTCCCCAGGTTGCAGGGCAAGGTTATCCAAAATATTAGGCAAATAGCCATGCCTGACTTCGTTTAGGCAAGGTAAAACAATCGAAATCATGCCCACACCTGTGCTTTCCCAATGTGTTCACCCATATCTTATGGGTAGTTTTGGGCTGTGGTCCTATTGAGGTGTGATTGCTGATGAGGAGTTCTGTAAGCGATGGATGATGATGATGTTCATTACAGTGAACCTTGCTAACTGGAAAAATGCCGTTGCTGATTTAGAGGATGAAACGATCTGTACACCCGGCCAGAGTTCTGGATTTGGCAGATAAAACTATCGCGAGGATCAGCAACGCCGGAAAAATACAAAGTCTATTAAGACTAAGAGCAGTTTTTAGAAGTTGCGTTAGCGTTCAGGTTAGGCGGCTATCAAAACCGTCTGCTCCTCTTAATTATGGTGATTTCTGACCTATGACCGTCGCCCCACCCCCTATAAATATCCCCCAGGTGCATGTGTTTCCTGATAAAGCTGCTTTGGTTAATGCCGCGACTGAACAGGTCATAGACCTGATTCGCGGTGCGATCTCAGCCCATGGTCGTTGTACCCTTGCCCTATCCGGTGGTAGTACTCCCAAGCCCCTCTATCAAGCCCTAGCCCAGGCTGATTTACCCTGGCAGCAACTTTACATCTACTGGGGGGACGAACGCTATGTCCCTATTACCCATAGTGATAGCAATGCCAAAATGACCCAAGAGGCTTGGCTCGATCACGTTGCTATTCCTGCTGACAATATTTTTGTTGTACCTACAGACACGGCCTCTCCCCAAGAGAGTGCCGACCGCTATCAGCAGGTCCTATTGGACAGCTTTGACCTGCCCATGTCGCAGCTGCCCCAATTCGACCTCATTTTGCTAGGGATGGGAGACGATGGCCATACTGCATCCTTGTTCCCCCATACCGATGCCCTCAATGAGACTGAACGCTGGGTGACTGTCGGGCAAAAAGATAATCAACCCCGCATTACATTTACAGCCCCCCTGATTAACCAAGCGCGTCACGTTATGTTTTTGGTGGCAGGTACTAACAAACAAACGGCCCTGTCCCAGATATTTGCCGAAACAGCGGATAGTGCAATGTATCCATCACGGTTAATTGCTCCAGTGGGTGTATTGCAATGGATGCTAGATGCTGGTGCTAGCAAGGGTTTGCCTGATGCTATCGCACGCACTATACACTAAGCTCGTCAGTGAGTTCATGAGAGCGGTGAGATAACGAGGGGATTCCCCTCTACGGAGTCTTTCCCTGTGTAGTCAGTTCCATCTGTTGCCGTATAAATACTGAACAAAGTCGAAGATTGCCTATACTTCTCTCAAGCTATAGCCAGAAGCTTGCCGAAACCGTGTAGTTTATACATGGCTAGTGTGAATCAAAGCGCTAATGATTATTTGCCCAAACTGTAACTATCAAAACCCAGAGGGTGCCTCTCAATGTGAAGCCTGTTACACCCCTCTGCCGTCATTAGTGACATGCCCTAACTGTGGTGCTCAAGTGCAGGCAGATGCTAGCTTTTGTGGACAATGTGGCTATAGTTTAACACCCCCACCCACGGTTACTCCAGCTGCCTCACCACCTACGTCAGCAACAGATCCAGCTCCTGTTGCTGAACTGGTGGAGCCTGATCCATTAGTGCCTCCGGATCCGCTACCTGTCGCGCCGCCGCCGCCGTTACCAGCCCAGCCAGCGCCTGAGGTGGTGCCGCCAGTCCCCTCTTCATCGGCTAACAGTGCCAGTGAACAACCGGTGATAACACAGCCAGCTGCCGTTGCTCAAACCCAGATTCAACGCCTGACAGCTCGTTTGTTGCATGTGCAGACTGACACGCTTATAGATTTACCCGTTGGTATTGACTGTTTACATATTGGTAAACCAAACGACCGCGTTCCCCCAGATATCGATGTCTCTGGTTTTCCAGAGTCAGAGATTGTGTCTCGGGTCCATGCCAATGTGTTGATTGAAGGGGATGTCTACTATATTGAGGATATCGGTAGTTCCAATGGTACGTATATAAATAATTTGCCCCTTGCTGTAGGTAATCGTCACCGTTTACGCCCTGGTGATCGAATTGCCCTTGGTAAGGGTGACAAAGTGAGCTTTATTTTTCAACTTGTGTGAAGTCTAAATCAGATATGGCTCAAATGGTTTACAGTGCTCTTTCACACAAAATTGCCACATTGCCTTTCGATGTATTGACGTGATTACCCTATCGTTGCTCCACCCCCTGCATAAGACTCCCATACAGCATTGGACCTTTGAGGAACAAGAGATTATTCGCATTGGCCGTTCTACCGATAATGATGTTGTTCTCTACAGTGCGGTTGTTTCTCGGCATCATTTAGAAATTCATAAGGGGGGGACTGGTTGGGCAATTCAAAGTTTGGGGACGAACGGTACCTACTTGGATGGCAAGCGTATCCAAAGCGTAACGGCTGAAGATGGTTTGGTGGTGCGTCTGGCACGCTCTGGGCCGAATTTGCAAATTTCCATCGATCAGCCAGAAAAATCTTCAACAGATTCTATTAAAGAATTACTCGCCCGTCGTAAACAGTTTGTGCCATCTAGACAGCCTGATAAGACGGACTTAGATGTTATCAAAACAGATATTCGGGACAAGTTGCCACCCAATTCCAGGCAGTCAAACTCCCAGGGTAATGGGCTGACTTAGATGGCCAGAGGCGAGCAAGTGTACGTGATACGGGATATGGTGGGGGTGCCTTATCAGCATCATGGTATTGACTGTGGTGATGGTACAGTCATCCATTACCGGAAGGTGGGCACGGCAACAATTTCTCGCACTAACCGTGAATCTTTTGCTCGTGGGCACCTGGTGTATCAGGTTTCACAGTCGGTTAGATTTATTCCAGATGTCGTTATCCGTCGGGCTGAAAGTCGTTTAGGTGAGCAGCGCTATAACCTCTTTTTCAATAACTGTGAGCACTTTGCCAACTGGTGCACTATTGGGGTCAGTGTAAGCCCTCAGTTGAAGGGGTTCGGTCTACGGCTAGAGCAAATTCATGTACCCAGGTGGATAACTCAGCAAGCGGCCATGGAGGAAACCCCTCAGGGGATTGTGGAGTTATTTACTAACGCATTGAATAATATTGCGATCGCAAACAATACCCTACTGCCTGAATACGACCAGCTTCAACACGATAGCGCGCAGTGGAAAAAGGTTGCTGAAATAGCGCTTAGCCGTAATCGAGAGGACCTGGCGAGAGCCGCCCTGCACAAACGCTATGTAGCTCAAAACAGGACAAGGATGCTGAAGGCACAGCTTCAGGAGCTGTCCGATCTGCAAATTGCCATTCAAACCGACCAAAACCAGGCCCTTAAACGTCTCAGCGAACATTACACCGTTCTGCCAGTGAAACGCTAGCATAGCAATATCGGCTCAGTGGGACTTGCTTTGCCTATCGAGATTGATTTCTTTAGGAGTTCGACGGTAATTCTCATAGCTGTAATTTCAGTGTTCACCTAGATGAATCAGGTGCGCTAGAGATGCCATCAGCTTCTGGTTTGTAGGGTTTTACTATCGACTTTTGTTATTCAAAGTGTCATGTGATAGACGATATCAGGGGGTGTCTCGTGGGTAAATTTTTACGTATTCTTCAATACTACAAAAAATATTGGCTGATTACCGTGCTCAATGCCGTAGCTATGGGCGTATTTGAAATACTGGATCTTTTTGTGCCCTATGCCATTGGTCAATTGCTCAATATTCTTTCAAAACAGCCTCTTGACTATCCTATAGAGAATCTCATTTTGGTTTTTGCTAGGTTGCTTCAACAGCCTGTTACCTCAAATTTTTCATTGCTTGTGTTGTTGGGACTAGTTGGCTTGATTTCGGTTGGGCGTGCTCCTATTCAACCTTGGATTGGGTCCTGGTTTAACTGGGACACGGCCTTACGTGCTCGACGCGACCAGGCTCGTCGTTCTTTAGAGAAAATCCTAACTCTTCCCCTAGAATTCTATGACGAAAATAACCCAGGTCGAATTGCTGCACGGGTTTCTAAAGGTCTTGCAAACTACACTTGGACCTATCCAGAAATTGTTGGTCAATTCATTCCAAAGATTTTTCGAGTCTTAGGTGTGTTTGTGGTGATTGCCTGTCTTGATTGGCCCATTGCCCTCATTGTAATAGTCTCATTTGTATTAGTGATTGGCTATAGTTTGTTGCGTCTTAAAGGATTGTCGCAGCAAGAAGAGAAGCTAGATCAATATATGGAGAATACAGAAAGCCGTACTTCAGAGATTATTACCAATATTAAAACGGTTAAAGCATTTGCAACAGAAAATCGTGAATTAAAACGCCAGCAACAGCGTTTAGATCGAGAGTTTAAGGTGGTGGATTACCGAATTCATTTAGGGTATATCAAGTTGGGTACCTGGCAACGTACGGTAGTTCAAACTTGTACCTTTGCTGTGCTTGCACTGACGCTTTGGGCAACAGTGCAAGGCAGCATCTCCTTAGGGCATTTCGTCACTATTCTTACCCTGTCAAGTATGGCCTACGCTGAAGTGGATCCCATCTGTACCCTGGCAGAGATGTTTGCCCGTCGTTATGGGGCTATGGCTCGTTTTCAGGAGTTTGTTGCACTCCCTGCCGGAACCGATGTAAGGCAGTTAACAAATGACACTCCTGAATATCGGTTTACGGGCAAAGTTCATTTCCATCAGCTCACCTTTAGCTATGTGCCGAATCAGCCTGTTTTAAAGAATATTGAATTACTGATTCAACCTCGTCAAACAGTGGCGCTTGTAGGACGGTCTGGTTCGGGAAAATCTACCCTGGTTAAACTACTATTTCGGTATTTTGAACCTGATAGCGGTGCCATTTTGATTGATGGTCATGATTTACGCCGTTTGGATGTTACCGGGTATCGGCGGCGCTTAGCGATTGTTCATCAAGAGGTGGACATCTTTAACGGTACGTTGATGGAAAATTTGCTGTACGGTAATCCCAATGCCACGGTGAATCAGGTTCAAGCAGCTTGTAAGATTGCCCAGGCCCACAGCTTTATTGACCAGATGCCTGACGGTTATTTGACAACTGTAGGCGAACGAGGTGTTCGTTTGTCCGGTGGCCAACGACAGCGAATTGGCATTGCTCGGGCTCTAATTATGGACCCTGATGTGCTGGTATTTGATGAAGCTACATCTAGCTTGGACTACGAATCAGAACGTGCTATTCAGGTAGCGATGCGATCGCTGCTTGGCACCCGTACATTGATTATTATTGCTCATCGTTTAAGTACTGTTCGTGAAGCTGATCAAATTGTTGTTCTAGATCAAGGATGTATTAGCGAGATGGGTAACCATCATGAGCTACTAAATCAGAATGGTCTTTATCAGCGACTACACAAACTGCAAGAAACAGGAGAACTATTGGGCTGAGTTCGTCCGCTAAATCGCCTTACGACGAGCCCGATAAAATACCAGTAAAATTGCGCAAACACTGGTATTAGTTGAGCCAGTGCAAAATACTATCACTGACGTGAGAATACCTTGTAAACAGGGAAAGTTAAGGACGGATCTTAGAGGTTCTAGCGAGGAGAAAGGATATCTATAAATAACGTTCTTCACGATGTTGCGACATTTTTAACCTAAACCCTCTACAGGGTTGTGCAGAAGAGAGCTAGGTTAGCCGTTACCTTTAATAAGTTTATACCAACAGCCTGTAGCAATATCCAGACTTCAAATTGTTCAACGTATCCCTCGGTAAATTTCCAGACCTTAGTGTTCTGAAGTCTTGACTGGTATTGCATTGAACTCAAATTTAATAGCTGGCAGATTATTATTTTCGTGCAATAAAAAGACTTCTTGGTAGAAACTTTACTAATTTGGTCATCCCTATAAATTTTTTGCGGGCCCTAGAAACATTGCTCTGCTACGAAGTCGTCTACTGGTTACAGTGAGCTGCGATTAACTCGGGATTTGGATAGATGGGTTTGAAGGAATTGCTGTGATATCAACTTACCTTTATAGGCTTTTTAGAAAATCAGCAGGTGCCATAAAGTTCTCATGTCCTCCCTAAATGATCACGGTTAGTTGCTGATTTACTTGAAATGATAGGTACAACTTTGTAGATGGTACTTGAGGGAATTTGTATTTTCTAAAGTGTGAATTGTAAGTGTTTGTACTGGTTTAGGTGGTTTTAACAGGTCCTGAATTTTTACCTAAGTAAGCAGCAGAACCAATTATTGAAATTTATACATGTGAATTCAGGTTCAGACATCGCTTCTGACTGCTAATTCAATAAAGCTATTTTCTCGTCGTAGTTCGTTCCTTTCCCCAATGAGGTTCAATGGCATCTAAAGATAACTCTATTCCAGAAATTGAGATAGATATACACAAGTATTTGCAGGTTCTCAAGCGTCGTTGGCTGATTCTCTTCACCGTATTTGGCCTAGCGACGTCTGCTGCTGTGGGTGTTGGCATTACTCAGGAGGAAGAGTATCAGGCTGAGGCAAAGCTCTTATTTGAATTGTCCAACCAAACATCTTCTCTAGTTGGTTTAGAGGGTGCTAGCCGTGAACTTAGAGCCCTGACCAATATCGATAACCCTCTGGATACCCAGATCGAGGTTTTTCGTTCAGTACCCATTGCCCAAGAGGTCATTGAAAAGCTGGGTTTGACAGATGATGACGGTGAGCCATTAACCCCTGAAGATCTCCTCAAACAGCTAACTGTGACGGGTATCCCAGGAACCGACGTACTTCGAGTCACCTATGCCGCTCCCGATCCGGAATTAGCTAAAACCGTTGTTAATTCGATCACGGAGATTTATATTCAAAATGATATTCAGGCCAATCGAGCTGCCGCTGTTGCTGCACAGGAATTTCTTAGTGCCCAGTTACCCGAGTCAGAGTCTGCTGTAGGGGATGCAGAATCTGCTCTACGCCGATTTAAAGAAACCAACGGTATTGTCAATCTTGAGGAGGAGTCTACTAACCTCGTAGACTCCCTCTTTTCACTGGAAAATAACCTAATACAGTTGCAATCGCAATTTGCTGATCGCACTGCCCAGGTATCTCAAATCCAACAAAAGTTAAATCTAAATCCTCAAGAAGCTTACACCGTTGGTCTGATTAATGAATCCCCTGGTGTTCAGGATGCTTTAGAGCAGCTGCAAACCGTCCAAGCTAATTTGGCAGTGGCACGCACGCGGTATCGAGAGGAGCATCCTGAGGTAGTTAGCATCCGTGACCAAGAAGCCGCATTACAGTCATTACTCCAAGAACGTATTGGGATCACTTTAGGCGCCAATCAGCTGACTCTCCCTGTAGATGATTTGCAGGCAGGTCAGCTAGAGCAAGAGCTAATTGCAGACTTTATTCGGCTTGAGAGTGAACAATCTGGTTTTCAACAGCAGGTTGAACAACTGGCGACTGCCATCTCTCAGCAACAAAGTCGGGCTAGGTTGATTCCTGTCTTTGAAAGACAGCAGCGTGAATTGGAACGACGTTTGGCAGTAGCCCAAACTACCTACGAAGCATTGCTACAGAACTTGCAACAGGCCCAAGTTCTAGAAAATCAAAATACAGGTAATGCCCGGGTTATTTCACCAGCAATTTTGCCTAAGGAATCTATTGGACCATCCTTAAAGCTGTTCCTAATGGCTGGTTGCTTTGGTGGTGTCTTGTTAGGGGTGATCGCAGCGTTCTTAGCGGACATCATGGATAGCTCTGTTAAAACAGTGAAAGAGGGGCAAGAGCTTTACGAGTATCCTCTACTAGGGGTTATTCCAGCTTGTAAACATTTTGGTGTGAAGGATAAGAAAATTCCTGAAATTGTTGTCCGAGACGATACTCAACCTCACACTGTTCGCCAGGCATATCAGTCTTTACAGGCTAATCTCAAGTTTTCATATGTAGAGAAACCTGTACAGACCATCACAGTAACGAGTGCAGTCGCTGGGGAAGGAAAATCGGAGGTTGCTGCTAACTTAGCGGTTACTTTAGCGGACTTGGGGCATTCGGTACTATTGGTTGATGCTGATTTGCGCCGCCCCATGCAGCACCAAGTATGGGATCTTGCCAATATGAGAGGGTTGAGTAATTTTGCTACTGGAGAGCTTTCCCTGCAGGACGTGATTGTTGTAAAGGAACCCAACTTCCACATCTTGCCTGCTGGGGTTATTCCACTTGATCCATTGGCAATTTTAGGGTCTGAGTACATGACTTCCCTGATACAGGCCTGTGAGCAGACTTACAACTATGTGATCATTGATACACCGCCGATCATTGGGCTATCTGATAGCCTAACCATAGGACATGCAACGGATGGTATTTTGCTTGTGATGAGACCTGGAATGGCTGATGCAGAGAGTATTCGGACAACTAAAGCTATGCTGACGCAGGCTCGTCAACAAGTGCTAGGTCTGGTTGCTAATGGCATTAATGTGAAGGGCAAGACCGATCACTATTTCTCCCAGAATCAGGCATATGTTCCTGTGACGGCATCACAGCTTGCCGATGCACCTAGCAGTTTTAATAATAGCCATGCAGTTAACGCTAATCATCGTGTCTAGAGCATATTGATGTTCAGCTTCTAGACCTTACAAAAGATATATCCAATAATTCTCTAGCTTTTATTGTTCTATGATTCAGCTTAACTACAGTCGACTAGCCGCTACAGTGCCGATTATGTTGGGACTGGTGTGCGTCATACCTAAATCTGTAAGCGCCCAATCATTACGAGAGCTTCCTCCATCCACGCAACCTGACCTACCGTTTGGTGTTAACGCTTCCGATGCCAGGACTCTGAACAGAAGTAGCATTTCATCGTCCTACTTGTTAGGTCCTGGAGATCGCATCGATATTTCTGTCTATGGTTATCCAGAGTATACAGGGCCTACATCAGTTCTACCGGATGGCTCGATCGTGTTACCTATTGTGGGTAATATCTTTGTTGCAGGAAAAACCACTGAGCAGTTAACCCAGGAGCTAACTACTACTCTAAATCGTATTCTAGTTAATCCGTCTGTTACCGTTACGCTAAACGCCCTGCGTCCTATTCTAATCAATGTTGCAGGAGAGGTTTATCGTCCAGGCCCTTTTGAGCTTCAAGAGACAACTAATTTTGTCGGTAATAATAATAATGACTTTGCTTATGCTCCTCCATCCGTTAGTGAAGCATTAGTGCAGGCAGGCGGAATTCGTCGAACAGCCGATATTCGAAATGTTACGATTATTCGTGAATTGCCTAATGGTGAGACTTCAAGAACGCAAGTAAATCTGTGGGATTCTCTCTGGTCTGCCACATTACCAGAAGATGTGTTATTGCGCGATGGTGATCTTGTTTTTGTTCCCCGTTTAACAGATGGCGAAGAACTTGTTGATACTAGGTTGCTCGCATCGTCTAGTTTGGCTCCCAATACTGTGCGGGTGAGGGTTGTAGGGGAAGTCACAAGACCTGGCGAAGTTGCTGTTCCGCCCAATAGTTCTTTGTCAAGTGCAGTTGCGATCGCAGGTGGTCCAACCGATGATGCCAGACTTAAGGAAGTCGCTTTTGTGCGCATGGATGACACTACAGGTGAAGTAGTGCAAGAGGAAGTCGATCTGCGTAATTTAGTTGATACCTATCAGGTGCAAGATGGTGATGTTATTGTTGTTCCTAAAACAACAGGTGGATCGGTTTTAGATTTAGCAGCTCGTTTAGTGAATCCGTTAAACTTTTTGCTGAGAGTATTTGAATAATTGACGATTCACAGAGGACCCTGTTTATCACTTCTGAAAATGGAGTCCTCTGTCATATCTTGACCTTTACAGCAATGTTCTAAGCTATCTCTGACCAGCTTAGAACCCATTAAATATTATTTCTATAGCTAACTAATCTCATCAAGAGACCTATCTTATTTCTGTAATGCAAGAAAAAATTAAGCGCTTGTTTTCTGACAAACTTGTTAAAAATATGGGCTGGCTAACTGCTAGTCATATTTTTAGGCGTGTTATTCGGATTGCAATTGTTGTTGTTTTAGGTCGTCAATTCAGCACTGAAGAATACGGGCTGATGGCGATTCTGTTCGCATTGATTGATTTTGCGCATGTATTTATCCACAAAGGTGGCATCGCACCTAAATTAATACAGGCCAGTGACGATGAGATTGACGATTTAACAAATACGGCTTATTGGACCAACTGGGTTCTATGTGGTTCTTTTTCTTTGCTGCAGTGTTTGTTGGCGTTTCCCATTGCGCTTTTCTATGAAAATGAAAAATTGGTTTTGCCGATTGTTGTTCTGAGTGCTGTATATCTCTTCAATCCATTTTATGCGGTCCAGGATGCGCTGCTACGTCGAGAGAATAAATTGAAGATTGGCGCGATCGCAACAGCCCTCAGTGCGTTTGTCAATCAATCACTTATATTCATATTGGCCCTGATGGGCATGGGCATTTGGAGCATCGTCACTGCGCTTTTGTGTGCCCAGGTCTGCTGGCTAATCGTGTACAGAAAAAATCACTCCTGGCGTCCTAGTGGAAAAGTTACCTTTGAAAGGTGGCAATCCATATTTCATTTTTCCAAATATCCATTGGGGATTGAAATGCTAAACTACCTCAGATCAAATATTGACTACCTCTTGATTGGTCGATTGTTCAGCGTCGACCAGTTGGGGCTATACTTTTTTGCCTTTAATGCAGGGTTAGGGTTAAGTCTCACAGCAATTAACATGCTCTCAAACTCTGTGTTTCCGTACCTGTGTGAAGCGCGAGAAAATTTATCTGCACTGAAAAAAAGTTATATTCAGAGTCTAAAAACTTGTGCCGCCATTATATTTCCCCTGGTCTTGTTACAGAGCACATTAGCTCCCATCTATGTACCTATTGTTTTTAGTGAGAAGTGGATTCCAGCAATTCCCATTCTTATTATGATTTGCCTATCAGCTCTGCCTAGACCATTTGCCCTAGTTTCAGAACAGCTCCTGCTCGCTATGGATCGTGGTAGTGATGGTTTGAAGTGGAATATCTTTTTTACAATAACATTTGCTATTTCTATTGTAATTGCTGCGCAATTCAATATATTTGTAGTTGCCGCAGTTGTCTTAGCCATTCATTTATTGCTTCTACCCCTATTTACCCTGTTTGTTTCAAAATCTCTATTATCAAGCAGCGAAGAGAAGTTCTTAGTCTCTTGATCGGTTTATCAAATAAGATCAACAACTTGGCCCTTAGATTTTCTTAATGTATGACTATGGAAATTAACCCGTCTATTTCTGTTGTTATTCCGGCTTATAATGCAGCCAAATTTCTACCAGAAGTAATTCGATCTGTCCTCGAACAAACCTATCAAGACTGGGAGCTGATTGTGATCAATGATGGCTCAACCGATGAGACTACAGCGGTTGTCGAAAAATATTGTCAGTTAGACGCGCGAATTCGCCTCGTCAATCAGGAGAATAGTGGTGTTTCTGCTGCGCGTAACTTAGGCGTTGATCTGGCAAAAGCGGAACTTGTCGCATTTCTAGACTCAGATGATATATGGTTCAAGGATAAACTATCAGTTCATGTTAACTACATGAACATAGATCAGGATATAGGCGTAAGCTTTGCCAGAGTTGAATTAATGGATTTTGATGGAAGAACTACTGGTAAATTTACCAATAATATTACTGATAACATTCAACCTCAGACTTTTTTTTATACTAATCCGACTGTTACAACATCAAATATTGTCCTTAGAAAATCTATCTTTAAAGAGATAGATGGATTTGATAAAAAAATTCACTATTCTGAAGATATAGATCTTCTTTTTAGAATCGCCTTGAAAAAAAAATGGAAAATTGTAGGGATAGATCAAGTACTCGTTAAATATCGTTCGCACGATTCTGGTTTGTCATCAAAGCTTGAAAAAATGGAAGACGGCTGGATTGACTTAATGGAGAAAGCACGCAAAACGGCTCCTCATTTAGTTAAAGAGCATTACTGTGCAGCGCATGCTGCTCATTTACAATATTGGGCAAGACAAACACTTCGTCTGAAAATGTCACCATCGCTAGGCATTCATCTTATAAATCGAGCATTATTCAAGAGTTGGAAGAGTTTGTATAAACAGCCGAAAACGGTTGCATTGGTCATAATCCTATATATTAGGTTTCTGTTATTTAGTGTTTTGAGGTTTAGTATTTAGCTCTTATCTAGAATATTTAAAGTAGACATTCTTTTGATTAAAAATACCTGAGTATATGCTTCGAGTACCAAGATATTTAGAATGTGCTTTTGTATGTATTGCACTATGGTTTTTTATCGGTAACCCTATCAATTTACTTGTAAATGGAGCTGGAGGTGGGCAGTTAGTAGATGTGACTTATCGCCAGAGTAGTCCTATTCTTCCACTCTTCAGCATGATGATATTCGCTCTATGCTCTAGCATTGTTTTATTCAGATGGAAACTTATAGCCAGTCGGCTAAAATCCAACCTTCAATTTGTCTTGATCGTAGGATTAATGTTGATTATTTTTCTCTCACACTTATGGTCAGGTTATCCAAATATATCTCTGCGACGTAGTATTCTCCTCATAGGTGTGAGTGAGCTTGCAGTTCTCTTCTCTGTCGGTTTTTCTATTAAGCAACAATTGCGATTTTTAGTCATTGCACTTTGCATAAATGTTTTTCTATGTTTTGTCTTTGGCTTGTTACTCCCAAAATATGGAATAATGCATGCGCCCCCGCATACAGGAGCATGGCGGGGAGTATACACGCACAAAAATAAATTAGGCTCACAGATGGCTTTAACCACTGGCATTCTTTTAGTAGCTCAGTATTCCAATCTATTTAAGGGGAAAACTGTGTTATTAACGCGACTTAGTATGTGCTTGTCTATTTTTCTGGTGTTGGCGGCCGGTTCTACTAACGGCATACTAACCACCATGGTTATGATTGTCAGCTTTCTTATTTGCAATATCTTAAAGCTCAGTTATCGTTCTATGGTGATTGCAATTAGTTTTATTCTTCTGATTGCAGGTAGTTTTTCTTTATTTATACAGACAAATGCTGATGCCTTTTTTGGACTTTTTGGCAAGGGCAGTGATTTAACAGGACGCGATGAAATTTGGCCTGCCTTATGGCACATGATTTCGCAAAAACCATTACTTGGGTATGGATATAAGGGTTTTTGGGGGCCAGTGGGAGGACCAGCTGATTACGTTAGAGATGTAGCAGGTTGGGCTGTTCCTAATGCGCATAATGGCTTTTTTGAACTTTTTCTATCTGTAGGATGGATTGGTGGAATTCTATTCATATCTAGTTTTTTGATTGCTGCAATCAGATCTTTACAAATGGTTCGTCTAACGAAAGAAAACTATGCTATTTTCCCCGTGCTTGTTGTTATTTTTTTGATTCTTAGCAACTTAACGGAGAGTAATTTATTTCAACTTGACACTTGGATCTTTTATATTTGGGCTTCCCTATCACCTGTTCCGATTGTTGCTAACCACTTAGAGAAAATGAGAAATGCTTAGTAAGGCTGTGCCAGGTGCATCCCAATTTTGCGACAAGTGTAAGTTCTTAAGCCTGAGCATATTTGAAGATATGAGACTGTAAAACCTTTCATAAGCTCAAGGTTATAAGACTAGGATGTACTCGATTATGTCAAGATTAAACAACTATTCTGTTGCTTCGAATAGTTAGAATGCTCGAATAGATTATTTTAATTAGTTTCTAAAATATTTTGCTTTTAGAGAAGGAGTTCAATAAATGAGACCTTAAAGTAGCTAATAAATTGATCTGGTTAACGAAGGAAACCTATATGCCAATATTGAGTCTATGACATCTGATGGGAATCTTATTACTATAAAAACTTTTACCTATGGAAAGATGGCTAAAACAAACGCAGTTAGAAGATATAGCGTCTCTGCAAATGCTGAAGGTAAACAGGAGCTATCAAGTCAATAGATGTAAATCTAGACGGCTCAATGTTTTATGCAGGAATATTTAAAGTGCTGCTGAAGCTCAAGTTAATTTAATTGGTTTTGCAGTTCTGGTAGCATTCATTTGAAAATTTATAGCGGTTTCATCTCTAGTGAAGTCCATTAAGATATCCTATCAAAGTAGTTTGAACTTTTAGTCCGTATCTCTCTTGATAAAAAATCTGTTCTTTCTTTGTAGCTATTTTAGGGACTGGTTCTTACAGAAAATCATTGTGCAATATATTCTTGGTAATTCACCGTCAAGATCAATATGTGACAAAGCCTGTTCAGTATTGTGAATTGGGTTAGATAAATGCTTTAACGATTTATCTCCAAAGTTATTTATAATTATCTAATTACTAATTAAATAGCATTTTTTGGTGTGCATATCTTGGCGACAAAGCGATAATCTTTTCTCGATAAAAGTTGACCATCTTTAAGGATTTGCAAACTTTCTAAAATTTTTGCTGCAAACGTAATATCGACTTGTAATAAGGGATGTGGGTGAAAAGAAAAATACAACAAGTATGTGAAAGTTAGTGTAACTTGCCTAACGCTTTAGAAGTTCCATCGTTAGCACATTCAGAAGCAAAATATACTCGCTAGTGTAGTTGACCATATCAAAATTGAGAATTGTGTGATTTCTCCTGATAGTTTTAGAGTCTCTAGAAACTATTTTCAAACTATTTACCTTCAAATTCAAATAGATATGAATTCCCAGAGCAACACTTTACCTATTTGTGAAGTTAGAATACCAACCTATAAGCGACCAAAAACTCTGAGAAGAGTGCTAGAGAGCCTGAAAGATCAAACCTACCCTTGTTGGAAGGCAATTGTTTTTGATAATTCTCCTGAGCAGGAAGCGAAGGATGTTGTGAGCGATTTGCATGATGATAGGATTATCTATCAGCCACATCCTAAAAACATTGGTGGGCCTAAGAATATTGATCTTTCCCTGCAGGCAAAAAGTATGTTGGGTGGGAAATATGCATTTTCTATTGAAGATAATAATTATGTATACCCTAATATGATTAAGGAGAACATAGAAACACTTCAAAAAGAAAATATCAATATTATTTTGAGGAATCAAGAGATTAGGTATGACGATGATAACGGTATTTCTCAGGCAACTGGAGAAACGACAAGAGGTAAATGGTTCAAACAAGGAGTTTACAGCCCGATAGAGGTTCATGCTGCTATGTTTTTCTGCGAAGGCCTTTCTAACGGAGGTCTTTTTTGGGATACAGAAAATATCAAAACAGATTTTGCTCTTGGAGATTTTCCTGTTCAGGATGGCTGGTATCAAGAAATATTTAGAGGTTTAAAGGTCGTTGAACCTATCTATTTTGATGCTCGTATTGGTAGCGTATATACTGTTATTAGGGATTATAAATCAGTGGGACGCGGTAGCAGATTGCCAGGCCGTTTAGCTACGCCCTCAAAATGCAATAAAGCCACTCAGGCTATACTACGCTACCTTTTGGATCGGCACGGCTCAGAGCTGATTCAAAAGGCAAAAATAATTGCAAGCTACAATGATGAAAATACTAGAATCTTAGAGCATCAGCTTCTCAACATCATGTATACTGAACATGATTTTAAGCATGTTAATTTCATAAACCGTATCTTTCTGCTTTGTAAGCATTTTGTCAGAGCAAAGACTGCAGGAGATGGTTTTCAGTTAGCACTAAAGGCATGTGACGTAGCGCAAAGTGCTTGATTAATTTAAGTCCGTTTTTGTCGCTAATTTAAGTCCGTTCCCACCCTGTGCGGGAGCTTGGCGAGGGGGCATACCCATAAAATATGCTAAGGTCTCAGGTGGCTTTGAACACTGTGCTTTTATTCACTGTTCACTATGTCAACTTGTTTCGTGACAAAGGACGTCTCATTGTCTTTTATCCAAATATTATGCACATGGTCTGAGAGAGAACAAATCAACGCATAAAATTCAACCTGATATGCCTGTTCAGGTGTCATAGATGTGAATACTGAGTTAGGCCTATAGTTTGATCTTGATCTAAGAAACCTTCAGGTAAGATCTCAGAAAGTTTGGTAAATTTACCCTTTATTATCGTCTTCTCTAGGCTGCAAGGCTCACGAACATAGACATTAGGGATTAGTCCTAATCTCGATATAAATTATCCTTGATTTTATAATTCTCATCATGAAATTCTTTATTTGAATATTAGGCTTTCATCTGAAAGCTTCCTTCAAAAATGTATGGTTTAAGTAGATGATTGCCTCTTAAAGCGTGGAAGACTGTTAATGAAAAGAAAGTTGGTGTCTGTTATAATCCCAGTCTATAAAGCTAAGGATTATGTAGCGAGAACGATACGTTCAGTTTTGCAGCAAACCTATAAAGAGCTAGAAGTCATCATCGTTGATGACGGTTCACCCGATGAAAGTATTGATGTTTGCCGCCAGTTTGAAGATCCAAGGATCAAAATTATTCAACAGTCAAATCGAGGTTTAGCAGGTGCCCGCAATACTGGAATTCGGCACTCTACAGGTGACTATATCGCGCTGATTGATGCTGATGACTTGTGGGCGATTGATAAAATAGAAAAGCATGTCGAACACTTAGAAACAAATCCTAAAATCGGTATCAGCTTTAGCTACTCTGAGCTTATTGACGAAGACGATGAATTAATGGGTGTAAGGCAGATTCCAACAAAAATCAAAGATATTACACCGCCTTATATTCTTCGGCGCAATCCAATTGGTAATGGTTCAACGCCTGTATTCAAGCGAGAAGTTTTCAAGGATATTGAGTTTAAGGCAAATCTCTATGGCACAGAAGAAGTCTTTTATTTTGATGAGAGCTTTAAACGTGCTGAAGATGTTGAATGCTGGTTACGCATAGCGTTAGAAACCCAATGGGGGTGTGAAGGCATCCCAGAATGCTTAACACTTTACCGAGTAAACCCTGGCGGTTTATCGGCCAGTGTCCTGCTTCAATATGAGTATCTAGAAAAAATTATCGATAAGTACGGTAAAGCCTATCCAGAGATATTTGCTGATGTTGTAAGCTTAGCTAAAGCCTACTTCCAGAGATACATTGCTCGACGAGCTGTAAGTATGCGAGATGGTTCTTTGGCAGTTAAAATGCTGCATCGCTCTTTAGCAACCGACCTCCGAATTTTATTAGAAGAACCGGGGAAAACTCTGGTTACTATGGGCGCAGCTTATTTTCTCTATCTAGTACCGATGAAGGTATATGTTCAGATAGAGCAGGCTGCTATGAATGTTGCAAAGGGATTCTGAGTATCTGGAATTCGCTAAGTAAGTATCTTTGCAGTGTACATTCTGCTTTAGGTCATGGTTTGTACGATTATTTGGTATTTTTAGCTGAAATAAATTGAACATATTCTTTGTTTGGATTAGCAGACTAATACTTAACTTCAGTTAAGTCAGAACAGTTACATATATAAAGTCGGCATTTCTTCGTATTGGATTTTCTAAAATGACTTTTATTTCTAATAGTAAAAAGTTTGTGTTTGTCCATCTGCACAAATGTGGTGGTACTAGTGTTGAGCGTGCTCTATCTAAAGACATACGTTGGAATGATGTCATTTTAGGGAGTACTCCTTACGGTGAAATGATTCAGAACTCTTACCGCAAGCAATTTGGTATCTATAAACATTCATCTGCTTCCGACATCAAAAAAATGATTGGGGATGAGTTGTGGGAGCAGTATTTTACATTTTCTATTGTTAGGCATCCGATCGATCGCCTAGTTTCTTACTATGCATATTTGAAAACTCATTACCTGGGTAAGTATCGTGGGTCCGCAATCCGACTGATGTACTTCTTAGATCAGATTCGTCCTGTGCCAGAGCCTTTAACTCAGATCCCTCGACTGTACGATGCTTTCAGATGGCCTGGTATAGTCGCTTGCTTAAAGTCGAATAGTATTGCGGATTTTATTCATTCCGATAGCGTGTGGAAATCCTATGGAACGATGTCTCAATTTGCTCAATTGTCTAATGAAATAGACAATTGTCTTCTGGTAGATTACGTTGGTCGTCTGGAAGATATTTCAACCAACTGGCAATTTGTTTCTAGTAAAATTGGGATAGACACACCATTGCCACATTCTAATAAATCAAAGCGAAAATATAAGGAATGGCGTAAGTACTTTAGCTTGGATGATATTAACTTTCTTGCAGATAAGTATAAAGAGGATATGGAACACTTTGGATATTCTGTTTAGATTTTATTTGAACTCGACTTTATCCAAATATGGTGTTTCCTGGTCTAGTGAGGTGAAATATACTCTACAGCGATTTCTATGCAAATGAGGTGTAGCAGAATCATTGCCCGACAGGCTGTTCACCTTGAAGCATATACCTCACTAGATAACGGCGGGTTGTGGCCGAATCGATTCAACATCAGGTCTCAGACTTAAAACAATGGGAGAAACGGTTCGCCAACGCAACCCAACGAAAACAAACCGAATTAGATCGGCTTAGTCGTCAGCCGTTTGAGTTTGAAGCGGATGCCCAACATGCATTAAGCAGTTTGAAAAAACCTTAAACTATCATCTCATCGTCGACTCTCGAATCGTAGAATAGTCTCACCATAATCACCCCAGATAACCAGCCAAAACTGCCAAACCGACCTCCGTGGGCTATCACGTTTAGGCAACCCTGGGCCTCAATTCTGAGGTAGACGCTCTGTAACGACGTAGAGAAGACCGATTTATTCTGGCCACCAATGTCTTGATATTATCTGAGGTCTCTCGGGGGGAGATTAGACTTGGCGAGTGACGTTAACAACACTCAGAGAGTTGGCAGATGAAGATTGAAGATGCACTAGCTACTCTTTTTTCGCTTGATGTAGAGCCGCTAAATAACCCCAGGTGTAGGCTGTTGGCCCAATGGATTGATGTACTGTAAATTCTGTTGTGGGTACATAGTAAAAGTTGTCAAAATAAGCCTCAGTAGTCGGCCATTCTCGACCGATGGGATGGGTAACATCATTCATCATGTCTAAAGCCCAGCCAAAATTTTTGGTATACCCATCTTTTATTTGTACATCGATTGGGCCATAAACTGTTATTCCAGGCGGTGGCTCTTGTCCAACAGCACGCATATCACCCAAAAGAGGCATATTAGGACTCTCATGGCCCAGTCCGATGGTATAAACAATGTTATCTGGGTTAGCCCCGGCAGAAAACTGACTTGCTAGAACCCCAGCCTCTAAATACTTTTTATCTCCCGTTAGGGTATGAGCACGGAAAAGATTATGAGTTTTGGGCGTGCCTAAGTCCCCCCAGCCAAGATACCGATAGGGCTCCACATTCCATCTAAAGCCCGCCTGTCCAATTGCTTCGATCTCTCTATTAGCTTTTCTCACCAACGCAGCAACTGCATTTTTCTGAACCTCAGGATTCACCTTTTCCTCAGGTAGGCGACCATATACAAAAGCAGCCTCCTGCTGATTATAGTCCGGCCATTGAAGCATGTCCTTACTCGCATCAGTAAAGACTGTTGTTTGCAGGAACAAATCATGCCATTTTTGATCTTCCGTCAGACGATAAAGCTCTATAGCTGCTAAATTACGCTGATCGTAAATCTCAGGGTAACGGCCTTCAGGGTCTTTAGCGAGTTCATTATTAGCCCAAACCATGGCCCGCAATGCCGTCTCTCGATAAGTCTTCGCCCGATTCGCATCATATTTTTCAAGAACATAGGCCGCTCGCGCTGCAGCCCCAGCATAGTAGTAGCTCGACCAAATACCAGGACCGTAGGCCATGATAGTTTGAGATTCTTGCCAACTCCCTTCAAAACGTAGCGGGTGCCCCGCTGACTCAATTCCACCGGACACTCCACCATGGTCAGCCTGAAGGCGACGAAATACATCTAGTCCCCACAGGGCCTCATCCATAAGGTCAGGTAAATTGTTATCTGACTCCGGTAAATTTAAGTCAATACTTTCAAAATACTCTGGATACAAATCAATAAGTTCCAGAAATGCATGGGTAACCTGCAGATGCTCGATCCGTCGATCCCAGTCACCAGCATCCATCCAACCGCCCCAAGCGTTATCAAGCACCTCATCGGTACGGGTAGATTTCAGGGACTCAAACGCATCAGGCTTGGAAATTGGATAGTTAATGCTCATGCTGGTATCCATATGTGGCACAGTTGACTGATAAACAGTCACACCATCATCAGGATGAAATGGACGAGGACGGTGATAGTCCGTGTACGGGGCCTTTAATTCAATACCACTGCGTTGGTGATACATACCTCGTGCAGACACATAAAAGGCATCCTGCCAGGTATTATCTCCAATTTCAAAGCTGTAGGAAGTACCAATGCTATCCACGTACACGACGTACTCACCAGGCTGGTCAAAGTCACTAAAGTCCATCAGAAAAACATCAGTGTCATTATGATTTCTGTTGTTAGTGTCTTCAGGGGCATCCGCCGCTTTAGAAAGAACTGTTTTACCTGCGTATACTTTTTCGCCAGTAGCCGTATTTATAAGCCAAAAAGATAAATTTTCTGGATAATCTAAGCCTTTTCCATCTCCCATCCAGGTAGATAGAAAAGAGACCTTGGCAGGATCGTTTGGATGAAAACCAAGATGAGAGACATGGACTGCATCACTCCGAGTGTTTTCAGGACGATAAACTAATTCAGTACTTTTGAGCTCATCGTTAGTGAACCTAATGTTATAGGTTTGCCCAGAGGTTAGCGGTGCAGGCAGTTGCAGATATACTGTATGTTCCATGGGCCACTCAAAGTCCCATTGACCGGTTTGTACAGTCGTACTGATCTTACTTTTGCGATGGACTGCCGTAGGCGTAATACGCTGATTATCTTTGGTAATCACCTGATAGTTGTGATTTTTGTCAGCCCAAGCTGTATTTAGCTTTTTACCCCTGTAGCGATCTACTAGCCAAATGGTATCGTCATCGGCAGGTAGTAACTTGCCAATGGGCTCACCGCCACAAAATATCCATCCGTCTTCATTGGCAACATGGCCTCCATGTTTTATGTAGGGAACCTGCTTACCGCGAATGAGTTCGCCAGTTTTGATATGCAGAGCGATGACATCAGCTCGCACAGTAGAAACATGCTCAACCTTAATAGATTCATCGGAAGATTGGCTGAAGATGCGCTTAATTAAGCTAGAGTTCTGCTGTGTGACGGGTGACTGACAGGAATTGGGCCTACCGAGGCTCAGAACTAAAGAAATTAAACTTTCAAACATAGTTGTCATCTAGATAAAAGACAAACGAGGCAAAGGTAGGCCGATTGCTGAAGAGATGAGCTAAGCCCTGCTTCATACGTCTATTACAGATTAGAAAAAGTTCCAAGCAAAGTAGGGCTTTGAGGTAAAAAATATCCTAGGCTTGAGCATTCGCGAAAGAATTTGTATTACTGGAGTTTAGACAAATAATCTCGTCAAGAGCAATCTGCCCTTGAGACAGAGCACTCCATGGACGAATCTGAGAAAGTCCTACCAATCTCGGATGTTATGGAAAGTGTTGCTGATTATCGGAAGCCCGAAAGTTGAATTTTTCCCGCTCAGGTTGCATGAACTGAAATTTCATTTCATATTCAGCGGTAATGCTATTGGACTCTTTTGTCACTGTCTCACGATACTGCTTATCGTATCTAAGACGGTTCACTTTCACTGCAGTCCCGATAGTCATATTTTTCTTGTCAGTTGTGGAACTTAAAGGTTTGGTTATTGTTGTTCTCTTCAATTCTGTTATTTATTAGACTTGAGTCACAATCCCACAACACTGTTTCACCACAGTTTTTGCAGTGAAAGATACTTTTTCATGAATTGCCACCAATAATTAAGAGTAATTGATTGTTTTGCGCATGAAGCTTCCGGGTATTCTAAGAAATAGACTAATCCTGTAGTCAGATGTCTCTGACCTATAGATTGGTAGCCAATTATGCCAAGAAAACAATAAGTTGCCAAAATGCAACCAAATTACCACAGTGCGCAAAGCGGTATTTAAGCTTTGCAAGATGATTGTTTGAACACACTTCACATAAGTTATCTCGCATAGGAGTCGTATGACAGCTATGTAGAGTGAAAAGACTATGAGTATTCTGTAAAGACGTTCAGCTTTTGCGGCATAAGTTGTTAGAAACTTGGATTAAATACATGCTGACTCATGACAAGCTACGGTAAAGAGTAAATAATGAAGAATATTTAAACCAACTTGATATAGAGTTCATTTAAGATCTTTCGGCATTTATATACAAATGTTGACAGCATACACAAAACCAATGCTCACAAGGCCTATAGCTGAAGCTTAGAACTCTAGGATTAACTTCATATAATTCTGGCAATAATTGAAACACAGCACTTTATCTGAAATTCATAAAACGCTTACACAATGTAAAGAACGGTATGCAATACTGAACACGTGTTTCACCTGTAGTGTTGTTCATTTACATTGCAGTGTTTGATTTTTACTGATGTCTTTCTGTTCTGGATTTTTGTTAACAGTACGATGCCCATGGCTTAGCTGCTGGTTTTCCAGAATGTGTTGAGTTGAAAGAATAAACAGTCAATCTGGTTGATATGGAGACTGGCTAAGTATGTTCACATGCTTACAGGGCTCTAGATCCGATAGCTGAAATGTAACAACTTAGGCTTGTGAATTGACGATCGGCAGATGCCCCACGCCTGTGGCATTGCAATGGCATGCATGGGAGTGCATGTACTGCTTTGTGCGATCGCAACCTATCAATTATCTACCGTGCCCATGTGGGCAACAAACTTCCGCTGTATTGTTGCAGCGACTGTTTTTTTGGCTTTCCGATGACTTTATTTTTTATTGCTCCACACTGTAGCCCTTCAGGGCCTTAGATTCTCCTATCAAATAGACCGATCGCCGTACTAATACTGTTGCCATCCTGACGGTTTGCATAGTCTGTAATCTCTTTCAGAGATAAGCCTGCCTGCCGAGAGTTTACAGTGCCTAATTATTCTGTTTTACCTATTACTTAGGAAGAGTTTCTGATGAACGCCACATCAATGCACAATCACAATAGCGGTCTCCATGCCCACCCTGACGACCCCAGCAAACAGTCAGAACATACCGCAGCACATAACCTGATCACCCATCAAAACGCCACCCACAGAGCTATTAAAAGCGGTTCCTGGTTTGATCCTAAAACCTGGGCAGGTGGACGGATTCCGGGGCAAAATGCAAAGGTTTTTGTTCCCGACGGTATCAAAGTTAACTACGACAACGTTAGTAATACTCGACTCTTTGGGTTACGTGTGGATGGTCATCTCGACTTTGCCACCAATGCCGACACCAAAATGGTCATCGATACATTTTTGGTGTCTTCCCAAGGTACCCTCACTATTGGAACAGAAGATAATCCAGTACAGGGTAATGTTAAAACCGAGATCCTGATTGCCGACAACGGTGCCATTGACACCAAATGGGATCCCGAGCAGCTCAGTCGAGGTATCGTTTCCCACGGTACAGTCTCCATCCATGGCCAGGCAAAAACCTCCCACTTAAAAGTAGCCAAAGATCCTTCTGCCGGAGATAAAACTATTGCCTTAAGCGATGTCCCTATCAATTGGCAGGTGGGAGATCAAATTGTTCTCACCGGTACTGAATATCAAGTCAACGGTACCCAAGATGAGCAACGCACCATCACAGCCATCAATGGCAACCGCATTACCCTCGATAAGGCCCTGAGCTATAACCATGACACGCCTAGAAGCGATCTGAAAGCCTATGTCGCGAACCAGAGCCGCAACATTGTTGTCGCTACAGAAAATGGTGATAAGCTACCCGCTAATCAGAGGGGGCACATTATGTTTATGCACTCCGATAATGTGGATGTGCGCTACGTAGAATTTAACGAACTGGGCCGCACTGACAAATCCCAGCTGTTAGATGACTTTAAAGTTACGAGCGGCCACGCCCCTAAACGCATTCTGAAAGATGGAGAGCCCATCACTGGAGAACGTACCAACATTCGCGGTCGCTATGCTGTACATCTGCATCGGACAGGAGTAAATGGAGACGAGACACCTGCGGTCCTAGTTGGTAATAGTGTGATTGGTTCTCCTGGCTGGGGTATTGTACAGCATGATAGCTACGCAGTGCTAGAAAACAATGTGGCCTACGATGTTTTTGGTGCCGGATTTGTGAGTGAAACCGGCAACGAAATTGGTGCATGGCGCAACAATATTTCCATTAAGAACGAAGGCCGCCCTCAAAACGAAAAGAGTGGTGCCTACAACCACGATTTAGGATTTGGTGGACATGGCTTTTGGGCTCAAGGTCGCTTGGTTGAACTTGAAGGGAATGTAGCTGCCGGTAATAGCGGTGCAGGTATCTTTTACTTCCACCGTGGCGTTGATGAAATTGATCCCCTAGCCGAAAACCTAGCCATAGAAGCTTGGGCTAAAGGACAAAGCACCGTTTTAACAAGTGATCCACCAATCATGGGCTTTAAGGACAACGAAGTCTTGGGTTCTAACAACGGCCTAGTTGTTATCAAAAATTCTCAGGTTCAACACCACGATGCCCGTACTGTTCTAGATGGCTTTACGGCATGGGAAGTCGCTCAAGGAACAAATTTACAGTACACCGCCCATTACACCCTCAAAGATTTTGACCTAGTGGGTACTGAAACATCACTGAGAAAAAATGTAGAGAACAATGGTGTCCATTTATTTCATAATGTCGAAGACATCGTCTTTGATAATCTAAAAACTGAAGGATTTGGCACAGGTGTGCATCTGAATAAAGAAACCAGGGTGGTCAAATCTCTGAACGATTGGGGTTATATCTTTATTGACCCCGAGGTGAAAAATAACGACAAAGATTGGCACAACCTGGATCGTAAAGTAGATAAGTTTCTTAGCAGCAGTGATATTAAGTCCAATAATCTAAGTTTTCAGCTCAACGGTAGCAAAAGCGATTTTGCAGCCAAATCCAATGAAACCAGTTCTTCAGCGGCGGCAGCCATTTATGGTACCAAAACCGATTCCTTAGGCACCATTGTGCTCCCCTTCGGTAATGAGACCCTAGGCTACCCGGTGCATCAGCTGCGTAGCCTGGTAGAACAACAGGGGTATTACACTCTGACCAATGGACAGCGGGCCGTGGTGGTGGATGAGTACATTAGCGATCGCTTAACCGGCGATATGAAAAAGTACAGCTTTGTCGTCACCCTAGAAAACAAAAACTGGACCCAGAATGCCCGACATCTGGGTACCCTCAACCCCAGTCAGCTGAAGCAAGATAACAAAATTATTTCCTACGATTCTTTATCTGCGGATTATCCAGAATTTGTTCAAAAGAACCTGCAGCCTGAATCCCTTCGCCCCAAAAACTCTCAACCTCCAACGACTGAGCCGCCTGTTGTAGAACAGCCCCATGATCACAATGGGAACGACGGTCATAATGACCAAGGACACGACAACCATGGAGACCAGGGACATGATGGCCACAATCATCAAGATCCGGTGGATGACATGTCCCATAACCATAATGATGGGTCAGATTCAGGAACTGACGGTCATCAACCAGATGTTATCTTTGGCAGCAACAACACAATTCGGGTGCAGGCCGAACGCTATAACGTCGATGACTTTAAGGATGTGAATACCGCTAACCGAGGTGGTGCGGGCGATGCCCTACGTCGTTCTTTGGCGGTTGATGTGGGTAAAGGTGGAGACGGCGGCTTTAATGTTGGCTGGATTAGTAAAGGAGAATACCTTACCTATACTATCGAGGTGCCGGAAGCGGGTGAGTATCGCATCAATGCGAGCATTGCATCTAAAATCAAGCGTAATCACAGTCTGAAAGTGACAGTTGATGGTGAGTCAACTAAGGCCAACTTTAAGGAAACGGACGGTTGGCAAAATTGGCAATCTGCTGAGGGTAACAATGTTCTCCAGCTTTCTAAGGGTACCCATACATTGCGAGTGGATATGCTTAGTAGTGGTTTTAATCTGGATTATGTGGAGCTAGAACAGGTGGGTGGTTCTATTAAGGTTGCAACTCAACCAACGTCTGCTGCACCTACAGCGCCGACGTCTGCACCAGAGCCGACTGGTAACGATCCGGTGCTTAGCAATACGGGTGGAACAACCATCACCAGAGATTTGCTGACTGGCACCAGTGGTGATGACAAACTCAAGGGTACTGATGCAGCGGAGCGATTTGACGCGGGCACTGCATCTCGTTATGACATTACCTTTGGTCGTGGTGGTGATGATGTCTTTGTGTTGAACTCTGGCAGCGGACATCTTATTATCCGAGATTTTGAGTCTGGTAGCGATCAGCTAGAGCTGTCCGATGGCCTGACTTTCGGCGCAATTGAACAAACCCAGAGAAACGGTAAGTTATTTATAGAGACCAATGGAGATACCTTAGCGGAGCTAACAAGCTTTTCTGGAACATTGATGTCATCAGACTTTATTACAGCAAGCTAGCTAAGTCACGTAAGTTCCATGAATAATTGGGACTAAATGGCAACGAATATCTCCTAATATTTCGTTCTTTCGACATTTAGTCCCAATTTTGCGTTCTTTCGATATTTAGGCATATCACGTGGTACTTACAATCCCACTTCGACCGTTAAAGGCTTTGATCCAAATTCGACATTTTGCTTTCTCCTATGGGTTCACATGACTGTGAGGCTGTAGGAGGAACTTTATTGCTGGAACGCTCAAAGCTTTTCTGGTCTCATTAGGCAAACCAGTGGCTTATCTCAAAGATTCAGTCAGCAATCTCCCTGGAACAGTTATTGAGCCAAGAACTTCCGTCGTGGAACCTAGAATAGGTCAATACGTCCCATCGTATAAATGTTCCATACTTGAGAGGTATATTTTTGATTCCGAAGAAAGCAAACTGGAATGTATTTTTCAACGCACTCAATATGGCTACTATTTCGCCCAATAGGCTAACTTGGCTAAAGTCTTTATGGTAAGGGGAAGGTCAGCTTTACTGCTCGTCTTCTTCCCATACTTCAAAAGAGTCCAAATCGATGGACGGAGTTTCAGATGACTGATTAAACTTGTCCAGCGTATTCTCTAGTCTGTTTTCTAGGGCTTTATTAAGGGGACCTAGTCGTTTTTTAGCCTTGGAAACTTGTTGATTCAGCTGCGATCGCAACCCCTGGGTGCGTTCCTGAAACTGTTGAGATGTTGACTGTAGCTGCTCCTCTGCCAGCCAACGTTCTTGGGCATAGTCCGATAACCCCTGGGCACGCTGCTGTACTTGACCTACGAAAGACTGGGCCGTAGATTGAGCCGTTGTTTGCCAGTCCTGTTGATCCATAGGCACTGTTTCATCGGCAAAATGCTCCGCCCGAGCTGCCGACTGTTCTGACACCATAATTCGTTTGCGACCGGCGCTAATAATAGCCTCTGGGGGGAGCCCATACAGTCCAGGCCGTTCAGGTTGTGCAAAAAGGTATTGGCTGATGGCACCCTGGCGTTCAAACCGATAGTCCACAATTTTACCTAGGCAGTTGCCCGTATCCGTCCATACTTCCAACCCCACCATCGGTTGGGCCGCAGCACTAGGGGGTTCCCCAGAACGACGCTGCAGGACCAGGCTATCGCCAACATTAGTCACCTGGCTCCAGCCGTAAATGGGGCGTTGTCGTTGCCATAGGGGACCTTGGATAACGATGCCGACCACAGTGGCTTGGGCGATATTCACCAATAAACCATCCACCATACCCAATTCATCGGTGGTGTCATAGTCCAACATTAAGCGACCCAGGAGGGTACTGTGGCGAAGAACAGACGCGACCATAACTATCAGTAATGTGGTGGGGACACCTGAGTTATAGCACTCTTGAGGGAGCCCAGTTTGGAGTTCGGAAAGGAAGGGCACTCCGAACTCCAAACTCCAAATTCCGACTTCAGGCTTAGCGATGGCGTATAAACCACACCGCCAATTGGCCGATCTTTAAGCCTTGTATTAAATCTGTTGGGTTTTCCACCTAGTAGCGACTACCGGGCTTTATAAAATATAGGAGCGTTACTAACCTTTGGACTAACCGTAGTGGTTACATCCGGGCTAGCTGAATTGACAGAGTGTTTTAGCTTCTAAATCAGCACGGTAATGTAGAAAACACAACTCGTGGGTATAGGGACTATGGACATCGCAATCAAGCGTCCTATTCTGATCGGTGGTTTGGGGTTAAGCGCCAGTCTATGGCTGCTCGACATTGTCCATCACATACCAGACGGGTCCCTAATGCTAGGGGCGATCGCACTGGGTTCTAGCCTTTGGTGGCTAAATCAGCAGCGCTCTACCGTTATTGCAGTGCCTAAGAAGCAGGTAAGCGTTAAGCGAGATACGATTGATAAAGCTTTGGAAAAGGCCGACCAGCTGATTGACCTGTTGCTTACTGAAGATATTAAAGCCGCTGCCCAGGCAGAAATTTATCGCACTGAGCACGACCTACTGTTAGATAGCCTGGAGCGCACTAACCTGGCCGTTGCCATTACGGGTAATAAGTCCACTGGAAAAACCGCGCTCTTTAACTGTCTTGAGGCGACTGACTTTTCTAACGTTACCGTTGCCGACCAACCCGATAATCTGGGCGATGCCGATCTCGTGCTGCTCACCATTGCCGGGGATATGACGGCGTCTGAACTAAATCGGGTGGAAAGCCTGATCGATGAGGGTTACCAGGTACTGGTGGTGCTAAACAAACAGGACCAGTACACCCCCATGGATAAGGCGGTGGTGTTAGATAGTGTGAAACAAAGGCTGGCCGCACGGAATGTAGAAGTGGTTGCGATCGCAGCTAATCCTAACCCTATTAAAGTACGTCGCCATGCAGACTCTGGAGAGGTTACCGAGTTCTTTGAGCAGCCTGCCGCTGATGTAGCTGCTTTGAGCAAGAAGCTAGAAGCCGCTATTGCAGATCCGACTCCCCTAGTGATGGCAACTACCCTACGCCAGACAAAGGCCTTGCAGCAGCGGATTACCCACACCTTGAACGAGTATCGCCGCCAACGGGCAATGCCTGTGATTGAACAAATGCAGTGGATTGCAGCAGGGACCGCCTTTGCGAACCCCATTGCCACCGTTGATCTGTTGGCGGCAGCAGCCATTACGGGCCAGCTGGTGTTGGACTTAGGCGCAATCTATGGTCAAACGTTTTCCATGGAACAGGCAAAAGCTGCTGCCAGCACCATTGCTGAACTCACCGTAAAGTTGGGTCTCGTGGAACTGGCCACCCAAGCGCTGGGTACTGTGCTCAAAGGCCATGTAACCACCTATGTGGCTGGGGGTGCCCTACAGGGAGTTAGTGCGGCCTATCTAACTCGATTAGCGGGTCTGACGCTGATTGATTACTTCGAAGAGCAGAGTCTTCTAGAGGCGACTGAGCTGAACTTTGAAGGGCTGGGCGACCGGCTACAAACGCTCTTCCAAAAGGCGCGGCAGGGATTGGCTCTTAAGGACTTTGTTGTCCAGGCGATTCCCCATCTGCCCATAGCGGCTGCAGCTAACTAGACTGCTGTTGGGGTATCCACATAAAGCGGAATGATTTTCCCAAGGAAACTAGAGTTAGGAATTCGGAGTTAGGAATTCGGAATGCTCACTCTTTCAAACTTCCGAATTCAGACTTCCGAATTCCAAATTCCCCCCTATCCGACTGGGATTATCTACTTACTCGCCCTCTACCATGACAGACCCAGCCATTTTGCAGGATGTTACCGACGCCCCAGTGGAGGCTAACCCCTACCCACTGGTAGAACAGGCCCGTGAAAGTCTCCGACAAACCATTGATCGCTACATTCCCCAGCTTGAGCTGACCCGGTCGAATGCTGACGAACTCAAGCGTCAGGCGGCTGTAAAGTCTGGCATCGATCAGCTGACCACATTGTTAAATAAGCTCGATAGTACCCTGCTACGGGTGGCGGTTTTTGGTCTGGTGAGTCGTGGTAAATCGGCGGTGCTCAATGCCCTGGTAGGGGAGAAAATTCTAGAAACAGGTCCCCTAAATGGCGTGACCCAGTGGCCACGGTCTATTTATTGGACACCCGCTGTGGAATCGGAAGAGGGACCTTCTACCCTAAAAATTGAACTGATTGATACCCCTGGTCTCGATGAAATTGAAGGAGCAGAACGGGGGCAGGTGGCCCAAGATGTGGCGCAGCAGGCAGACTTAATTCTGTTTGTGGTGGCTGGAGATATTACCCGCACTGAGTACACAGCCTTGCAAACTTTGTACGAGACTCGCAAGCCGCTACTGCTGGTGTTTAACAAAACAGATTTATATCCAGATACGGATAAACAAGCGGTTTACGATAACCTGCAGCGGTTACAGACCCAGCTCAATAAAGAACAAGAAGAGAAAGACGATACTACGGAAGAGACTTCTGCTGTCCCTGAAACAGATTTACCTCTGGTAGATGAGGTGATTTTGGTAGCGGCGGAACCTGCGCCCATTCAGGTGCGGACAGAGTGGCCCGATGGTCGCATTACGGAAGACTGGGAGACGCTACCATCGGAGATTGAGCCGTTGCAAACGGCATTGATTGAGCTAATCCAATCAGAAGGGCCGACGCTGGTGGCGCTGAATACGCTGCATCAGGCAAATCGGGTGGATACGGAGCTGGCTAAGGCGACAACAGAGCTCAACCAGGTGGCGGCGGATGAGATTATTTTGCAGTTTGCTAAGTATAAGGCGGCTGCGATCGCACTCAACCCAGTGGCAGTTCTCGATATCCTCGGTGGGGTTACGTCAGACCTGGTGATGATTCGCAACCTGGCAAAGCTCTATGGTTTTCCCATGACCAATTTTGAAGCTAGCAAGCTATGGCAGGCGATTGTTCGTAGCTCTGGGACGCTGGTGTTGAGCGAGCTGGGCAGTACGTTGCTATTGGGCATTGGTAAAAGTGGTGCGGCTCTGTGGAGTTTGGTGGATGGTACTTCTGGATTAACGGCCTATGCGGGGGCGATGGGTGCCCAGGCAGCAGCGGCTGGCTATGGAACCTACGCAGTGGGGCAGGCGGCTCGGGTGTATTTAGAGCAGGGATGTTCTTGGGGACCGCAGGGGATTAAGACTTTGATGCGTACCATTGTGAATAATGCCAAGAGTGATTCGGCGTTGGAAAGATTACAGACTGAAGTACGTCAGTCTGTTGAGGAACAATATCAGCAAAAGCAGCCATAGAGAGTTAATGCGTTAGAATCAGCGCAGACGTTCTGGAATGAGACGTTAGCCAGGTTTTTCAGCCAATGACCTTAGCCAATGTAGCCACTGTTAAACCACTGCCCTTAGAAAATGGCGATCATCTGAGTCGTCAAGAATTTGAGCGGCGTTATGCGGCGATGCCTCATTTGAAGAAAGCAGAACTGATTGAAGGAGTGGTTTACGTGCCTGCAGCGCTGAGATATCGACGCCATGGAAAACCTCACAGTGCAATTATGGGTTGGCTGGCGGCCTACGCAGCGTTTACGCCGGGGACTGAGGTAGCTGATAACACCACAGTACGGTTGGACTTGGATAATGAACCACAGCCAGATGCGTTACTGCGGATTGATGAAGCGTGTGGTGGGCAGTCGCGTATTAGCGATGATGATTATGTGGAAGGGGCTCCAGAACTAATTGTTGAGATTGCAGCTAGTAGTGCGGCCTATGATTTGTATGAGAAGAAAACGGTTTATCGCCGTAATGGGGTGAGGGAGTATGTTGTTTGGCAGGTGGCTGAGAATAAAATTAGTTGGTATTCGCTAAAAGATGGCGATTACGTACTACTTTTACCTGATGATGAGGGGGTTGTTCAGAGTAAGATATTTCCTGGATTAGAACTACCGGTAGAAGCTCTTTTGAAAGGAGATTTAGCGACTGTTCTTACCCAAGTTCAGCGAAGTATTACAACAGATAAGCATCAAGCATTTGTCGCTCAGCTTGATCAGAAACAAGACTCTCAATCAAGTTTTTAATGATTTGGGTTAGGAGATAGACTGAATGTTTCCATATATCTTCCCAGTAAGATCATGCTATGCGGACAATTTGCAGTAGTATAGTGCATCAATCTAGATGGATAGACTGGAAGTTTGCAGTATAGTCTGTTGATAAGGGGAGATAGACCGAAAAAGTAGATCTAGTCCATAGTTTTATCGTAGCAATAGTACAAACGTTTGGTGCTATATGATAAAATCGCGAAAGCTACGGAAGAACAATCTCGCTGGAACCGACAAACGACCGCTAGTCCAACGGCGTTGTACTCGACGGCGTCTGTGGCTCAGCTTAATGCTTCTGCCACAGTAGTCTGTGATCTTCCGTATGTCTTGCACCGACTCAATAGTAATGACTAGAATTTGTATTTGAGTCCTTAAATATCTCTAGTGAGGATAAATTCTTTCTTCTTTAAAAGAATCAATGAATATTTAAGATTGGGAAAAGCACTCCAGTAATGAAAAAGTACAAGGGTTTTAAGAAGGCGGGGTGCTTTACGCTCATGAATGGTATAAAATTGCAGGGCGAGCTATCTCTAGATGGAGCGGCAACGGCTCTTGAGCTGTATTCAGAATCGCCTGTTAATAGTATTACAAGTACAGATATTTGTGGAATTTTCTTTAACGGGGAGAAAGTATCACTCATTAACTGTGTTGAAATGGAAAGGTCAAGACATTTTGTGAAAGAGGGTGAAACTCCCTGTTACAAAATCAGTATTTTTCCTCACTTTGTTATTTTTGGTGATCAATACATCCACTCCTCATGCCAAATAATTCATAGTCTCAGCTTCAGTATTGATGATGCAGCGACTATATTCTATGATTTTGATGCTTTTGGCTTAGCATTAAATGCGAAGTCTTATTTGAAGAATATCTTAGAGGGAAAGGCATCAAAAGTGGGAAGAGAGATTGAGCTTGGAGAACATCCTAGTCTCTTTTACTTCACTGGCAAATATGAGATATTTGAAGCAGATACTATCCTTGGTAAAATTTCAGCGACGCATGCCCCTTCATTTCAGTCGCCGGGACCAAAGGGTATACAAATTAACAACACGATCAAAATTAACATAGTGTTTGACTCTGTGAAGGATATAGATGAATCAGTCAGAAACATCCTTGATATTTTAAGGTTTATAGAAGTTATTGCAGGCAGATGTCAGAACATTTCTGACCTGATCTTCTTGCCTTTGAACACAAAAGAACAGTTCAGTCTTTTTGACGTGTATTGGTGTGAGCCACCACACCGTAATCGCAATGATGGATCCCGTAAGCCATATCCGGCTGATTTACCCTTGCAAGCAGCAATTAAGCCGGATGAGTTCAGCAATGTTCTGAAGCATTGGTTGGAACGAAATGACGAGTGGAGAAGTGCTAGGGCAAGATTTTCCACAGCTTTTGCCCATCAAAATAGATACACCATAGACCGAATTGTTGGCGCAGCTAACATGTTTGATATCCTTCCCTCGTCTACATATCCTTCTTCAACTCCCCTAGCACCTGATATAATTGAAGCCAAACAAAAGACACGTAAGTTGTTTAAGGAATTGCCTGTTAGTCCAGAGCGAGATAGCGTCTTGAACGCCTTAGGTCGAATAGGAAAACCATCACTTAAACGAAAGGTTCAGAGTCGAGTCAAGCTGATTACGGATGTCGTAGGCGATCGATTTCCAGAACTTGAATTTGTTACAGATCAGGCTATTAACTGTCGGAACTACTATGTCCACGGATCAGGTACGAAAATTGATTACAGTGTTCATTCTAATCAGGTTCAATTTTTTACTGATACTCTAGAATTTGTTTTCGCAGCTTCTGATCTTGTAGAGTCAGGTTGGGATATATTTACCTGGATAAAACAGGGCTCTAGCCTCTCCCATCCGTTTGCACAATACTGCTTTAATTATCGACAAATGCTTACTGGCTTAAAGCAACTTTTTTAGCAAAAAGGGAATTTACTACATAAAAATTCAAATGTAGCGGACGATTGGCTACTATGGATGTTGACTTTTAAGTTACATGTCGCCGCTAATTTGAGGCGTAACTTTGAAAATAACGATAGTTCGACACGGTAAGCCGAGAGAATTACCTACAACGAAAATTCCAGCTTCCAAAATGGGTGAATGGATTCGAGCGTATGATGCCAGCCCATTAGCAGAACACTCGAAGCCTGCATTAGAGCTTCAAAAGTTAGCCCGAGACTGCAAATTCATAGTATGCAGTGATCTATCTCGCTCTATCGAGTCTGCTGAACAGATTGGGAAGAACAAAATCTTACTAAAAAGTCCTCAGTTTTCAGAGGCAGGAATGCCCTATCCAAATAATGTTGCACTCAATCTGCATCCTCTTGCCTGGGCTGTAATATTCAGGATTTTATGGTTTCTTGGTTATTCTTCTAATGCTGAAAGCTATGGGAGTACAAAGCTCAGAGCAGAAAAAGCATCGAGAAAATTAGTGCAACTGTCAAAAGAGCACGGTCATATCCTGTACGTAGGTCATGGCATATTCAATCGCCTAATTGTAAAAGAGCTACTAAAGAATGGCTGGAGAGGCTCAAAGAGACCATCGAGAGAATATTGGGGCTTTACTAATTACGAGATATCGTCAACATAACAACACAATGCATCGGAGATGTGTTCGCCTGCTATTTCCAATTAAAAGCCACACATTACGGTCCGGTGACTTTGGTTTTTATACATCTAAACAGAATCGCAGACGATGACAAAATGGTTGTTCTTGTTTGTCGTACCATGTGTATTTTGCAAGGACTGTCAACAGGCGCTGGCTAATGGAGGTGTTCCGATAAATCAAGACGAAAAGTAATTTTCCTTTTATTACCTCTGATGCTTGATTCGTTACGACTTCTATTACCATTGGAACGTTCATATTGAGTACAGCTTGACTACCGCGTTTGTTTGCAAAGTACATGGAGCTGCAATCCCTATGCCAATTAACTGGTCGGCCTTAGGACGACAACCTCAGACCTATGGTTTACTTTTGGGGATAGCATTTGGCTTTGGTCTACTGATTGCCTTGGCTGGTAACCGACCTGTAACCTGGGTCGGGGGCGGTGTAGTCGCCGCAGTTATGGCCAGTAGTTGGGTAAAGGGCTACCAAACGTCATCTCTGAAGAGCAATGACCACAGCGATTTACTGAACCCAGTTAGCTTTCAAAAGCGTATTGACGCCATTCAGGCTCAGGTAGCTCGTGGTAATGATCGCACCTGGCAACCCGTTAAAGATTGGGCATTACAGTCACAAACGTTTGCTGTTCGTATTTGCGATCGCGAACCCACCCTCCACACAGAATTACTAGAAGCCCTATATACCGTCGTAGATTTAGCGCAGCAGGTGGCCGATGGTCTCCAGGTTCAGGCCCAGATTCAAACCCCCACCTATCAACAAATGGCAAAAAAGCAACTGCAGAAAAGTTGCGATCGCATGCAGCAAACCCACCAGCAGCTCCAGCAACTGCAAGACCAGGTGGCCCTGGCTAGCCTCTCCCAGGGGGATACCACCTTACCCCAACGTTTAGAAATCTTGATCGCAGCAAACAAAGAGATTTTAGAAACCTAGTCTGTGCAACGCATAGCCTCAATCAGGGGCTTTATCCAAGACCATACTGCAGCTACCCCTCAGAACTGTTTAGCCCGCTTATAATCTCGATGCTTAAAAGACTTATTCCGAACCGCACCTATCGTCAACTGTTGAGCGTTGTATTAGGGTTGCTAGTTACCCTGGGGCTGGGTTTAGGAGGCTGTCAAACCCAAGTCACCTCCTTAGAAACCGCCCAGTCTGCCCTTAATAAGAAGGTACTGCCCAAAATCAATGTGGCTAGCAATTTAGTCTCCGACGAACTGGCCAGTCGCTACACGGTCGATCAAATTGCAGAACCCCTACCCAACATTGACGATTTCCCGCTCTACGGAGCCTCACCTAGAGCCGATCAGGTTTATCTAGAAATCTATAGCTCTTCAGAAAAGGCCAATATTGATCGGCAAAATGAACGATGGCTGGTTGAGGTTGCCGATGCCTTTAACCAGCGGCAAGAAAAGAGTAGTTCTGGAAAAGTTATTCAGGTTGGTGTCCGTAAAATCGCTTCGGGAACCGCCGCCCGCTTACTGGGGGCAGGGGTAGCCCAACCGGCAGGTTACAGTCCCTCTAATGATTTGTGGGTATCCATGATCCAGAGTCAGGGAATTCAGACCACACCTGTGGCGGAGCGCCTGGTGGCCAATACTGCGGGATGGGTGGTCCCTGGCGACGTATACCAGCAGCTTCAGGGCAATAGTGATGTGACCTTTGATAGTTTGCTCAATGCGATCGCAGCGGGGCAGGTCAGTGTCGCTTACCCTAACCCTTACAAAAGTTCGACGGCGCTGAACTTGCTATATACCCTTTATTGGCGGGCAGCTGGTCACCAAAAGGATGGAGAGACTTTAACCAAAGCCGAACTGCAAACGCCCCAAGTAACTTCAGTCTTTGATCAGTTTCAATCCCAGGTACTCATTACTACACCCACCACCTTAGAGCTGCAAGAACTCTTTCTCAGGGACCAAACCAAACTACAGGCATTTCCTCTGGAGTATCAAAACTACCTGGCCCTTAAACAAGTAGCTGGGTTTGAGTCCACCGAGTTTATTCCCTTTGGCATTCCCCATAACAACCCACTGGTGGGCTTTGGCTGGAACAACCCAGAAATCGCTGCCGCCCTACAAAAATTTGCCACCTTTGCCCAATCTCCCGACATGGTAAAGCTAGCCAATGCTCAAGGGTTTGTACGTACCGATTATCTGAAGGCGTCCCATCCTCCCATCCCAGATGGAGAGACTCTCTTAGCAGCACAATCAAGTTGGAAAATTAATAAAGATAGCGGTCGTACCGTTTACCTGGAAATGGTGATTGACACTAGCGGCTCCATGGATGGAGAACCTCTACAGGCGGTACAAGCAGGTTTGCGTATTGCCAGTCAGCAAATTAACCAGGGCAATCAGGTGGGTCTGGTTACCTTTGCCGATCAGCCTGTGCGCCGTTTGGAACTCACACCTTATGATGAACTGCAGCAGAAAAAACTGTTGGCGGCCATTGATCAACTCCAGGCCGATGGAGGAACGGCTATGTACGATGGTGTGATGGTAGCTCTGGCGGATCTAATGGAAAAACGCGCCAGTGATCCCAATGGTCGGTTCTATCTGTTATTACTCTCCGATGGCGAGGTGAATCAAGGGAATCTTTTCCGTGATGTGAAAGACATTATGCAATACAGCGATGTGCGTTTCTATCCCATTGCCTACGGTAATGTGAATGAATCGGAACTCCAAGCCATTGCCAGTTTGCGGGAATCAACGGTAAAGCAAGGCAATCCCGAAAATGTGCAAACCCTGTTTAAGGACTTATTCCAGGTAAATCTGTAATGGCTCCACAAAATCCGACAAAGCGCTTGATAAGTACCCTAGGTTTAGGCTGGTTAGCCTTTGGTGGCCTGGGCCTGGGTTTACGCTACGCTGTGCAGGTACCGGAGGTAACAGTAATTATTGATCAAAGTTATTGTCCTCCCGCCCAGTGGCAGACCGCCGTGGTTCAGCCCTATGCTGAACTGCACCAAAAAAGTCAGGCGAATCAGCGTAAGATTTCTCAGGTCGTCGTGGTAACCGATATTGATCAAACCATTCTGACAACAATTCCCACTCCCGCTGAGCTGGGTAATCCCTTTGGTCAGGCTCCCAGCACTGAAACGCTAACAGAATTACAACAACAATTTTCAGAGACTGTTTTGCTAAAATGTGAGCCATAGTTACTTTAATACATAATAAGTTAGACCACACGGCAAGACAGATTCTAGACAACTAGAACAGACCACCAGCCAGAGAGCTACTTTTCTAACGCACAACAGTACGGTTGGATCTAGATAATGAGCCACAGCCAGATGCGTTACTGCGGATTTATGAAGCCTATGGTGGGCAGTCGCGTATTAGTGATGATGACTATGTGGAAGGGGTTCCAGAGCTAATTGTTGAAATTGCAGCTAGTAGTGCGGCCTATGATTTGTATGAGAAGAAAACGGTTTATCGCTGGAATGGGATAAAGGAGTATGTTGTTTGGCAGGTAGCTGAGAAGAAAATTAGTTGGTATTCGTTAGAGGATGGTGATTATGTACTGCTGTTGTCTGATGGACAAGAGATTATTCGGAGTAAGGTATTTCCTGGATTGGATTTACAGGTAGATGCTCTTTTGAAAAGTGACTTAGCTACTGTGCTTACTCAAGTTCAACAGAGTATTACAACAGATATGTATCAAGCATTTGTAGCTCAGCTTGCTCATAAACGAGACTCTACTTTTTAATCCTCTTGGATGGGAGATAGACTGAAACTGTCCATATATCTACCTAATATGAGCATGCTATATGGACAGTTTGCAGTATAGTACGCCAATTTGGATGGATAGACTGAAAGTTTGCAGTATAGTATGCCGATAAGGGGAGATAGACTGAAAAAGTAGATCTAATAAGTAGTTAGACCGCCATAAACCAGTCTAAAAAATACTGCATCACACTGCTTATGAATGAACAGAGACCTTCATGTTTGAAATTTTATTAATTTTCCATCCAGAACCCACAAGAGCGTCTTAACGATTCTTGATACAAGATATTAGAGAAAGATAGAAAAGTTAATTTCTGCTTCTGTAGAAGTGCTAGGCTTTCGAGCGAAGACTTTTCCGTGTGCCATACATAATTTTCAAAAATCAAGGTATGAATCTAGAGATTTGGCATCCCGAACACTCAATAGAAGAGGCTCTGAAGATTCCGAAAGGATCTTATACTCTCAACAATGTGAAGCATATCCCAGAGGAGGCAGATGTAACTAAAGCTGCTAGAGCGCTGAAGAAGGCTACTTTTGATGAGATTTTCAATGTGCAATCACAAATAATAGCTAAAGCACAACGAGAAGGATTAATGTTTCAAGATTGGCCTGAAATCAAGTTTTCAACTCTTGGGTGACAAAAAATCTACAGAAATACAAGATAGTCACATTCAACATCTCATACAAGAACTATGAGTTCTACGTTTTACAAGATAGTACTCACAATTTTCGGTGTAACATTTGCATCAATTTATATTTTTACTGGAATAAATGCATACAATACACCCGAATATCAACCCTCTCCACCATTATCCAAAAGCATCAGAAAATATATGCTTCTAGGAGAAGTTCAACAAGCAATGAGTGCTCTCACTGTAAAAGGACAAGGGACGGGGGCATGTGAACTCAAGGAAGACTATATAGATAATACAGGGTGGATATGTCGGTATGAGTATTCAGGCATATACGAGGTTGACGGGGAAAAAGTGAAGAAAAAAGAAACAGTTTTTCTAAAGAAAGCAAAGTATATGCTCTACCAATATGAAGTAGAAGAAAAGAATCTCGACCCTCAAACGCATTTTGTCGATAGTATCCATACAGATTATTTCCCTGTTCAGAGTAAATAACCCCAATTCGCTTTGGTTACAATATGCTAAGTGAGCACAAATTTATAAGCTGAGGCAGGTGTATGGCTTTAGCGGACTTTTACCATCTGAAAGCTGTCTAACCCTGCGCAGGAGCGGACGGAGCGTGAAATTAGGTAGTGATGCTAAAATCCCGACCGCCGCTCAGCTTCACGTTAGCCAGCAGAGATAACGTTTCACCAACCGCTAGAACTTTTAGGGCAAAACATCTCAAACAACAGACTATTTTTAATGCAACCCAGAGTTTGGTTTCTGAAGACCATAAACCAAACTCTGGGTTGCCAGGGTGACTAGGGATAACATGTCCTGCTCATCGACGACTGGCAGTTGACGATCGATCAGTAGAAGCGCCAACCCGTGAACTAATGACCAGGTGATCCAGGCTAACTGGCGAGGGTGGCCAGGTTGTATTGCTCCCATTGCTTGCCCTGCGGAGATGGCATCCACCATCACGGCAAACGCCTCCCCCGCCGCTGCGTTCAGTGATGAATCATTCCCTTGCTCTATTCGGAAGGTGCTAAACATCACCCGGTAGTGGGCAGGATGGGCGATCGCAAATTTTACATAGGCTACCCCACTGGACTGCAACCTTGCGAGTGGGCCGGAGCCAGCATCGGCGTCTAAAGCCTTCACCAACCGCTGAAACCCCTCTTCCGCCACAGCCGCTAACAAAGCGTCCTTGTCAGCAAAGTGGCGATAGGGAGCCGTTTGGGAAACCCCCACTCGACGGGCAACTGCTCGCAGAGAGACATTAGCAGCATCCCGGTCTTCCACAATGATTGCCAATGCTGCTTCAATCAACGCTTGTCGTAAATCGCCATGGTGATACGTAGCCCTGGAGCGCGCTTTAGGCATTGGTGAAGTGGCTTACTAAATACAAACACCGTATCACAAGAAGTTGACAGTGTTAACTTGCTACGCTAACCTTATGTTGACAGTGTTAACATAATAGAAGGAATGAGCTATGAAACCCTATTCTCAAGTCCATGCCCACCGGACTAATTTGCTACTCCATTTGGTTGCCGTTCCCTTGTTTATCCTGGCTCATTTAGGATTGGTCGTCGCAATCTCTTCTCGCAAGCCCTTGCCAGCTTTGACGTGCGTTGGCGTAGCCGTGGCATCACTGGGGTTGCAGCGCAAAGGACATGATCTAGAAGTGCAGGCTCCAGAACCCTTCCGCAGTGGCTGGAATTTTGCAACTCGCCTGTACACCGAGCAGTTCTATACATTTCCGAAGTTTGTGCTGTCAGGAGAGTTTCAGGAGAACTGGTTGGGTGCTCAATCTCAGGAGCATTAGAAGAAAAATAGATATAGGGAGGAAAGGCCCATGAAAAAAGTGGCTGTCTTTGGTAATGCGGGTGGGGGAAAATCTACCCTCAGCCAACGTCTAGCGGATATGACCGGCCTACCCTGGATGCCGCTCGATGCTATGAAATACAAAATCGGTGGTGACGAAGTGCCCCATGCCGAGTTCAAAGCGGCCCACACTGCGCTGCTGCAACAAAACCAGTGGGTTATGGATGGTTTTGGTTCCCTGGATACCGTATGGGAACGACTAGAAGTGGCCGATACTTTGGTGTATATCGATATGCCCGTGTTGCGGCACTACTGGTGGGTCACGAAACGATTTCTGAAAGGGGGCTGGGTGCCGCCTGCTGGTTGGCCGGAGAACAGCCCACTGTTGCGAGGCACACTGAACAGTTATTACACCGTCTGGCTGTGCCATACCAAACTGACCCCCAGATACCGGGACTATGTGGAGCACGCAAAGGCGACAAAACAGGTTTATCACTTGCGATCGCGCCGTGACATCGCTCAGTTCTACCAGACCATTGCAGCGCAAACCAACATCACGTTACCCAAGCGGTGAACCCAGGCAGTCCTGATCAACTAATAAGTCATAAGAGAGGAAGACATGAAAATCCACAATCCAAAAACTGTAGCAAGTGAATTGCCTCTTCTGGAGCTTTCCATCGCCACCACTGAAGCGGACGCGATAGCTGCACTGCGCATCCTCGACCACTTCGAAGGACTCATGGCTGGCGTGACCCACTTTTCCGGTCTGACCCCTTGGGAATGCCATCCGCAAGACGAACTCCTGTACGTGCTAGATGGTTCGGTTGAAGTCACGCTATGGCACGAGACAGATCCAGAAACGAGTATCGTCTCGGCCGGAGACATGTGTGTCGTACCGAAAGGGGTGTGGCATCGGCAAATTTCCAGACCCGCAGCGAGGCTACTGTTCATCACTGGGGATACTGAGGTTTCCTACGATGAAAGACCGCTGCAGCCATCTGCGGCGATGGCACCTGATTAGATACTCCTCAAACAACATCAATCTCTTTAGCCAATCAGCAAATAGATCGATATTGTTAACTGTTGTAAGGTAAATGGCATGTTTATCGATAGCCAAAAACCACTTCCCCTACAACTCTATCAACTTGGTACGGACAAATTAACCTGCCACTGTGCGTTGCCATCGCAGCGTTTAAGCACCTTTATTCATTACTATTGGTGGCTTGATGTAGCGGATGGCGAGACCTTACTGTAAGTGATTCCAGACAATGCAGCCGACTTGGTGATGTCACCCGTCATCAATGCATTTTCAATTGTGTATTTACCCACTCCTGAAAAATTCAGCATTCCACTGACAGGCCCTATCAGCTATATCGGAGTCAGTTTTAGAACTGAGCAGATGCCAACATTTTTTGGCCTAGATTTATCGTTCATACAGTCCTTATCTCCAGGTGAACACACAACCCAAAGTCTCGGCATTCAAAAACTAGTAAGCGAAATTCAAAATCTGCAACACCACAATGAATTAGCGAACAAACTAGACCAACTTCTAACCGATCGCTTGGCGCAATCACCCAACGATCGCGCTCCAATTAAGACATTGGATATCAGCAATGTTTTGACTGCCATGCAAACATCTGTTGGTGAAGTCGGTGTCAATGCGATTGCCAGACATTTTGGCCTGAGTGACAGACAATTCAGACGCATCATGCAGTCCTTATTCGGATTTGGCCCGAAGAAAATTCAACGCATCATGCGTTTACAAGCCTCGCTGCGAGAGTTACTCAATCCCGATACATTGGCAATGGACGATGGATTTTACGATGAAGCCCATAGAATCAAGGAGATACGCAATCTGACTGGGTTGACACCAGGGCAAATCAGACGCATGACCGAAATCTACAATTTATTGCCGTAGGCCCTGGCTAAAGTAATCACATCTTCAAGCAATAGAGGTGTGACATGATTCAGTTCAAATTGATGTACCCGCTGTATGTCTGTGAAAATCTAGAGGCCCAACAGACCTTCTACACAGAAAATTTCGGATTTCAAGTAGCATTTTTCGATCCAGACTTTTATTTGCATTTGGTTAATACAAACAATGGTGCTCAATTGGGATTCATGTTGCCTAACTTGGCAACGCAACCGCCATTTTTGCATGCCAAAGCAGTCACTGATGGTATGGTTCTGTCGTTTGAAGTCGCGGATGCCAAAGATACCTACGTCGAGGCACAGAAACGGAAACTTGATATTCACTTTGCGCTTAAGGAGGAACCCTGGCAGCAGACTCACTTTATGGTCAGGGATCCCGCAGGATTGATTCTCGATATCGTTGAGGATCGAAATTAGCCAGATAGACAGCGTGTTGTCATACCATGATGAATGTCATCGCCCTCAAGGCTCTGAATGCGTAGGCGGAGCAACACATTCAGGAAATTGGCTTGGGTGGAGGCGACCTGATTGATCGCTTGTTCAAAACTGAGAAATCACCCAACGTTACGGCCATCGATATGTCTTGCACGGCTGTGGCGATGGCTCAAAATAGATTTAGAGCGGCGATCGCTGACCGGATCCAGCAGCGCCAGACGACTTGACAACAGCGAGACTTTGCCACGGCAGATGATATTCGCGATCGGCTAGCGGCGGTGGGGATTGCAAGCGTACTATAGGGACAGTTCGCCGCCTATCTACCCAACTTAGCGAGATATACTGCGAACAATCAGTATAGTCACCCTGTTCGACGCAGATATGCTGAAACTGTCGATCTAATAAGAGTTAGCTAGCAAAAAGTAGTGACATGCATGTCAGATATACAACTTCAATAGAAACTATAAACTGGAAGGAAGTGTCCGATATATTCAAAGCTGTCGGATGGGGAGAAAGGCTTTCGGAACAAGTTAAACTTTCATTCGAAAGAAGCTCCTTTAAACGCTTTGCTTATATCAGTGATGAATTGGTTGGTGTAGGTAGAACAGTTGACGATGGATATTACTATGGATGGATAGTTGATTTGGCTGT
>JBCCQQ010000019.1:0-97966 GCA_039024555.1 Cyanobacteria bacterium P01_D01_bin.156 | reverse complement strand
CAGACAGCGACTGGTAATAACGCTGCATCTGGACTTCGATTTCAGCAGGATAGGACACGAGCACTTATTCTCTCAAATTACCTATTTCCCAGGTTACTCTAACCATAGAAATATGGATACTATAAAATCCTTCTTCCTTAGGACCGACTATCCCAGTGCCCCAAGGCTGTGCATAGACCGTATCATCAGTGCGGTCGTACATCACCAAACAACTTTGGTAGAGCTTGCCAGATACGCCAAATGTAGTTTCTCCTCGATCGAATGCAACAATCGTGTCACAAATAGGGCAGTACGTTACCGACACATTGATGCCACCAATTTCGTCATTGACGATCTCATGCCAGTTTAAAATGTTGTAAGGATAGGCTTTAGCTTCACCATTGACTACCATGCCTACAACAATATCGTCTGGTGCAAAAGGTGTAGTAGTGGCTGTGTCAAATTCTGGCTCGTCAATACTGGGAATTCCATCTTTAGGAGGGCCACCGTTGAGCAATTGTTCCAGCTCAATCCGAGTGTATTCTTCAGGATTAATCGATTGCTTTTCTAGATCACCTAGCTCACGGCTCTGCTCATAAAATACCTGGGTCAAAGCGTAGCCTTGCAGCTTGAGGTTAGCCCACCTACCTGCTTGTACTAGGGCTGCGGCTCCAAGCGCTGTCGTTGTGACTAAGGCACCAATAGCTATTTTTACAACGCGCTTCATTTGCCTAAATTTATATGGGTTTTACAGTAGCGTTGTGTAGCTTCACCTTGGCTGAGCTTGGTATGCGTCAGCTGAAAACTATCTGAGAATTAATGAGAAATATGCTCTGTCGGTTAGTACAGTTTCAATGTAACGAAAAGCATATTCTTTAAATTTTGTGCGAATATCTGCAAAGTTACAGTCATTTTTTAAGGTTGTGGGCATCGTAGAGATAGTCAGTGACGCATCAAAACGATGTGACGACCTATGAAAAACCCTTTTAATACTTCCTTATCAAATCATGACGAGGTGCTATGCAGTCTCTGTGAGGACACACTTCTACGCCACATTCGTCAAAGTCGTGTGTTTTGGTATTGCCCCAGCTGCCGTCAAGAAATGGTTTGTAATGAGCAAGTGAGTTGCAGTTCTGCGATCGCAACCCCGCTAAGTCAGGTGACTCAGCGGCATCAGTTCGCAAAAGCACTAGAGCATAGCCACTCGGTTAGCGTTCGTACACGTTAACAGCGCCAACTCTCTTCTGATACTACAAACAAAACACCAAGCAAGTTGCTCTCAAGCTTCTCACTTGGTGTTTTTGTATATTGGCAATCAGTTAAGCGTTTTCTAAAATCCACTGAACTAAGGTGCGTACACCGTAACCCGTAGCTCCAGGATTGTTGTAGGCATTGTCCTTCTCATTCCAAACAGGACCGGCAATATCTAAATGAGCCCAGGTGGTATCTTTCACAAATTGCTTGAGAAATAGGGCGGCTGTAATGGAGCCACCGGGGCGAGGGCCAGTGTTTTTCATATCAGCCACAATAGACTTTAAGCCATCAAAGTATTTCTCTTCCATGGGCATGCGCCAGAGCTTTTCACCCGCTGACTCGGCCGCTTTGCTTAAAGCCCCTGCTAGTCCATCGTCTGGGCTAAATAGACCGGCCACATCATTCCCTAGGGCAACGATACACGCTCCAGTGAGTGTGGCTAAATCGATCATGGCATCCACCCCTAACTTATCGGCATAGACCAATGCATCGGCTAGGGTTAAGCGCCCTTCGGCATCCGTATTGTTGACTTCAATGGTTTTACCATTCGAGGCCGTCAAAATATCTCCCGGATGTAAGGCATGGCCACTAATCATATTTTCGGTAGCGGCACTAATAAAGTGAACTTCTACGGTGGGCTTGATCTGAGCAATGGCTTTAGCGGCTCCTAGCACAGCGGCGGCGCCACCCATATCCATCTTCATTAGCTCGATCATGCTACCAGCACCCGCCTTGATATTTAGACCGCCAGAGTCAAAGGTGAGTCCCTTGCCTACCAGCGCTACCTTGCGGGTGGGTGTGCCCTCTGGGCTATAGATTAGATGGATAAACTTGGGCGGCATTTCAGAGGCCATGGCGACCCCTAAATAAGCACCCATGCCGAGCTCTTCGCAGTCGGCCTTTTCTAGAATTTTAAGTGTCAGACCATATTCATCAGCCATGGCCTGGGCCGTGTCGGCCAGGGCCATGGGGGTGACAATATTTGGGGGGGCGGCCACTAGTTCGCGAGCCAAAATAACCCCATCGCAGACGCTGGTGGCTTGTTCTAAAGCGGCTTCGTTGCCAGATAAATCGAGCAGGGCTACATCGGTCAGACCAACTTTGGCTGGGTCCGATTCAGATTTGAAACGTTTGTCTTCATGCATGGCTAGGGTGATGCCCTCTGCAATAGTCTGAGTAGTCCGCTCCGGACTGTTATTCCATATGGGAAAACTCACCCCTAAGGAAGCACACTTTTCACGTTTAGCGAGTTTAGCGGCAATAGCGGCTGCCCGCCGCAGGCTCTCTAGCTTTAACGAATCGGATGCTCCCAGACCGACGATGGCCAGCTTGCGTACTTGCCCACCGACGCGGATCACAGCAGAGCTACCAGCTTTTGCCTTAAAGTCTGTTTCGTCGATCAATTCTTGCAGTAGTCCGGATACACTCTCATTTAGCTCGGATAGCAGCCCCGTCAAGGGTAATGATTCTTCCGATAACCCTATTACCAGGCAGTCCCCTGACCACGTTAAACAAGATTTGTCTGATGCTACAAACTTCATTCCCATCTCAGTGCTAATTCCCGTCCTAGTATCTAATGATTTCAGTCTGTTTGAGTGACTGAATATCGTATGTGGTTATTTATTATGCTGCTGGTATGGCGAACTGCGGAATGTACCCCACAGTTCGCGCCAGACATAGTGGTTTCGACTTAGTGCTCTAGCGAGCGTTGATGTCTTGAAATATGGTTGCAAAATTATATTCTGGACAGCCCTTTGAATAGCTTGCATACCGAGGTTGAACCGCTATTGATTTCTATCCAAAAATAATGTGGCTAATGTTTGGGTGGCTGTTGCCAAGAATTCGATTGTATATAGAAATGTCGCCTATATTGTGGATCTCGCTTTTTTATCGTTGGTTTAGCTGAGTCATGGTGGGAAAACGTCTTAGGGAACAGTTACCGCTCTTGTTGATAGGAGGGATTAGCCTGGCGAGTTTGGCTCTCGTCGGTTTTTTTGTTCGGGCTACCCAGCGAGCATTGCCACCGGCTACTGAGTCTTCTAAAATTCAGCAACCGATTCTGACTGAGTCTGCAGCCTTGCGCTTGGCGCTGCAGCCACCGGCAGCCCGCGCAGAAATGTTAAAGCAACTGATTGCTGATGATCAGGCTGGTCAAGACAGCCTTTTAGCGAGCTACTTGCTAGCAACGGACTTACTGAATCAAGGTAACGGAACGGATGCATCGGCTATTTTGGATAATCAAGCCATGGCAGATGCACCCATAGCACTGGTCCCTCATGTACTCCTTAAGCAAGGACAGGCGCAAAAGCTGTCTGGTGTATCTCCTCAAAGTTGGAGCCAGCTGCTGGCCGATTATCCAGACCATGGCGCTACGGCTGAGGCTCGTTATGAACTAGGTAAGCAGGACCCAACTCAATGGGATGCCTTGCTCAGTCAACATCCTAGCCATCCACGGGCGGTAGAAGTCGCGCTTAAAAAATTAACCACGGGGACCTCGAAAAATCTCTTGCTGTTGGTGGCAGCTCACGGTCTTTACCGAGAGGAATATGAGGCCAGTTTGGATCGGCTAACGAAGGAATATGGTCCAGAGCTCACCCCTGAGCAATGGAGTACCATTGGGTTTGGCTATTGGGAAAATCAGCGCTACGGCAAGGCGGCCCAAGCCTATGCAAAGGCTCCAACATCGCCAACCAGCCTATATCGGGCAGCCCGAGGAGCCCAGATCGCTCAAAAAAAGGTAGTTGCGATCGCAGCTTACCAAAAGCTAGCACAAACCTATCCTGAAGCGCCTGAAACGGGTTTGGGTCTAATCAAACTGGTAGATTCTCTACCCGATAAAGCCGCCTTATCTCCCTTAGATCAGGTTATTAAAACCTTTCCAGACCGAGCTGGAGAAGCCTTGCTCAAGAAGGCCAATATCCTAGACCAGCTCAATAGCCCCACCTCCGCTAAAGATGCTCGCACATCGGTGCTAAGTCAGTACGGTGGTTCCGATGCGGCTGCAGAACTCCGCCTAATCCGAGCCCATAAAGCGGCTAAGGCTAATGACTTCACCACTGCCCGACAGTTAGCAGAAGCATTAGTGGCCGACAATCCTGAGAGTGAGCTGGCTGCCGAAGCCAGTTTCTGGTCGGGGAAGTGGTCCACCCAACAGGGACAAGACGGTCGCTCGGCTTATGAACGTACGATTGCTAGATATCCTGAATCCTATTTTGCCTGGCGTTCTGCAGTGCTGCTGGGGTGGAATGTGGGAGATTTTGACAGTGTCCGCTATCTAGCACCGGAGGTCAGCTTGCCCCAGCAACGTCAACCCTTGCCTGCTGGGTCCGACACCTTAAATCTGCTCTATCAACTGGGGCAAGATGCTGATGCCTGGAGCCTCTGGCAGACAGAATTCACGAATGTCGAAACCCCTACCGTTGCTGAGCAATTTACCGATGGTGTCCTGCGGGTGGGAGTGGGGGACAATTTGGACGGAATCTTTATGCTCACAAGTTTGGCTTGGCGTGACGAGCAGGCTGAACGAACTGAATATCAGCAACTCAGAGCTACCTCTGCCTATGGTCATACAGTTTATCCATTTCCTTTTGCCGAGTTGATCCAAACCTGGTCCCAGCAGCGACAGCTCAATCCCTTGCTCGTGACGTCTCTCATGCGACAGGAGTCTCGTTTTGAACCGAATATTCGCTCTGTGGCCGATGCCATTGGCTTGATGCAGGTGCTGCCTAGCACGGCTGAGTGGGTGCTTACCCAAATAGGAGAAAGCTCTGCTGATGTGGAGACTCGGCTAGAAAATCCCAACGAGAATATCAAGATTGGTACCTGGTACCTGGACTACACCCATCGGGAATATGGTGATAATTCCAAATTTGCGGTGGCTAGCTATAACGCTGGCCCCGGAAATGTAGCCGACTGGATTGCCAGGGGGTATGGTGATCCAGACGTGTTCGTCCACAATATTCCTTTTGCTGAAACCCAAGGATATGTGGAAGCGGTTTTTGGTGGGTATTGGAATTACCTTAGGCTTTATAATCCCGAAATTAGTCGTCAGATAGCCCAGCACATTGCTCAGGTTAGGTAATCAGGGACTTCAGATAGACTGTTTGTGTGTTTTGTGCGCAGACATCTGTCGCAACCCCGATGTCATTTGATGCATGCATCAAGTGTGGAGAATTACATGAAGTCATTGACACAAGTAGATAGTTGGCGAAAATATACGTAGATAGTCAAATACAGCGATGGCTATTGATACAGGTGTGTAATTTTTGTAGCCTGTTAGTGCCTGAAATCATACGATTTTTCTATCCGAGCCAGGATTTTCACCTAAGCCCCTCATCAGCAGAGTAACGTGACTAGCTACAGCACCGTTCAAAAGCAACAACTGAGCCAACTTGGCGCTTACCTGCAGGAAAAACGCCAGGAACAGGGAAAATCCTTAGAGGATATTTCCCTACAGACTTACATTCGGGCTCAATTACTCAAGGCCGTAGAAAACGGTGACACTACTGATTTGCCCCAACCGATTTTTGTACAGGGTTTTATCCGTCGCTATGCGGATTCCCTGGGGTTGGACGGGAGCAATTTTGCTAAACAGTTTCCGGTCCATTCCATTCCCAATACACCGCGACCGACACCGCGCCCTGCCACACAGTTTGAGATGACCGGTCGGGATACCTCAAAGCTCCCCTTACAGGTACCTCAAGCCTCAGGCCCCAGGGGAGGAGCATTGCCGGTCCAAAAGGTTGAACCCTCTGTCGTGGTGCCTAAGGATGTTGCCGAGGAGACAAGGTCGGTAATTCAGCCAGTGTCTCCCATAAACATCCGCACAGACTTTAAGCCAGAACCTCGTGTTTCGGATGAGCGTGGACTAGAGAGCATTGGCAGTAGTGGTTTGAATGCTGCTGCTGAAACGTCACAACCCAGCGGGGGAGACGCCTTAGGGACAAGTTTAATAGAGCCGGTTACTCCCTTGGGCAGTGATTTTGGCAGTACCTCGTCGGGCTCTGGTAAGTCTTGGCTGCCCTGGGGAGTGGGGGCTGTGGTGCTGCTAGTGGGGGCGATCTCATTCATCGCTCCGCGCTTTCTTGGCAATCGTTCTGAGCCGTCCTCCGAACCTATACAGACAGAAGTTCCGGACCCTGAAGTGATTCAGGCTGAAACATTTCCTGCGACTCCTGAGCCTGTGCCCGAGCCCGAACCTGTGGTCAGCAGTGCTGCCCCCGTCAGCGTACAAGTGGAGGTGACTGAAGCCGGTCCCTCCTGGATGAGTGTCAACGTTGATGGCGAAATCGTTTTTGAAGGGCTATTAAACCCCGGCACTCAGGAAACTTGGGAAGGCCAAGAAGTGATCACCATGAATGTAGGTAATGCAGGAGCTGCGTTAGTTTCTGCCAATGGTGGCGACCCCACACCAGCGGGTAACCCTGGGGGGGCAGAGGTCCTAAGATTTACTGCCGACGAAGAATAATTAGGATTAGCCTGGTTGAATGCGGTTACGCTACAGCTGCAGCGATACAATAGATAACATACCGACACGAGATATTTGGCACTGCAGCCCATGACGTCCAATTTAGAGACGGTAGAGTCTACTGAGCAGCAAGACTATTTAGACGAACTGCCCGATGAGTTAGAAATGTCCCTCTTCGACCACCTTGAAGAGCTGCGGGTGCGCATTTTCTACTCGCTAATTGCAGTACTTGTAGGCGTTATTGCCTGTTTTTGCGTCGTTAATCATATTGTTGAGCTGCTAGAAATTCCGGCTCAGGGGGCTAAGTTTCTGCAGCTTTCCCCTGGTGAGTATTTCTTTGTATCGATTAAAGTGGCCGGCTACAGCGGTATTTTGGTTTCTAGCCCTTTTATCCTGTACCAAATTGCTTTATTTGTGCTACCAGGGCTCACCCGACGAGAGCGAGGACTGTTAGGGCCGATAGTCCTCGGCTCGAGCGTCCTATTTGTGGCCGGTATTGGTTTTGCTTACATTGCGTTGATTCCGGCGGCCCTCAACTTCTTTATCAATTACGGTGAAGGCGTCGTTGAGCAGCTGTGGTCCATTGATCGATACTTTGAGTTTGTCCTGCTGTTGCTATTTAGCACTGGCCTAGCGTTTCAGATCCCGGTTATTCAGCTATTGCTAGGTCTGCTTGGAATTGTTAACTCTGCCACGATGTTAAAAGGTTGGCGTGCAGTTTTATTGGGGGCGGTGGTTCTAGGGGCTGTGCTGACACCTTCTACCGATCCGATTACACAGAGCTTATTGGCAGGTGCAGTGATATTTCTCTACTTTGGCGGTATTTTGATGGTTAAAGCTATCGGCAAATGAATTGCCTTAGAGGGTAGACGCTGTTCGCTCTTTTTGTGTCGAGTGTGCTTACAAGGGTTTTTTGGCCGGTACCCCCACCTGTCGAGGAAATTCTTTATCGGTCTTTTCTACCTTTTTTACGTATAGACAGTGGCGTATGCCCTGACTGAGCGGTGTTTCCCAGGGGCATATGGCTACCAGTTCTCCGCCCAAAGTATCCAAAGCTCCCATAAACAGCTCTTCTTCCTCATCGCTCCACTGACCGCGAAATAAGACTGCAAATCCGCCTTTTTTGAGTAGGGGTAGGGCATATTCGGCGCAAGTGGAAGCTGGTCCTACGGCCCGAACCATTGCTAAGTCGTATTGGGCGCGATGGGCCGGATCACGTCCTATCGTTTCAGCGCGCTCTGCTAGAAATGCGGTGTTATCCAGACCCAACTGTTGGCACAGGCCTTCGAGGCAGGCAATTTTTTTACGGGTGGAGTCGAGGAGGGTAATTTGCCAACGGGGACGTGCGATCGCAACAGGTATCCCTGGAAAGCCACCGCCGGTACCAATATCAATCACTCGCTTCACCGTCGGTAACCATTCTGGTTTTTCCGGTTCGTACCATGGCGCCAGCCCGCTCAGTGAATCCCATAGATGCTTTTCCCAAAATTCACTCGGTTCTGTGATGCGAGTTAAGTTCACTTGGCGGTTGGCACCGACGATTCCCTGATACAGCTCCTGGAAGAGCCCTTGCTGTGTCTCAGATGGCTGCCATTGCAGGGTTTCTTGCCATAGCTTGTCATGGGTGGGGAGATGTACCGTTGCTGTCATTCGCTGATTCCTATTTTTCTGATGCGAAGCAATCGTTCTTTTGTTGAGTTGAGTCTCTTGGATTACCCACCGTAGTGGACGGTAAAACCAACTCGACCTACGCGGCTGGTTCTAGGGATTGCGATCGCAGCTCCCCATTTTTTAAGGTCCAGCAGTAATCCGCCAAATGGGCTAAGTCACTGGCATCGTGGGAGACTATGAGCAAGCTCCAATTTTCCTTAAGTTCTGCTAACAGGCCAATTAGCTGCTGCTTCATGGACCAATCTAATCCAGCTGTGGGTTCATCCAGCAATAGTAGATAGGGCTGTCGAATTAGCTGTACTCCCAGAGCTAACCGTCGTTGTTGACCGCCGCTCAGGGCATGGGGAGGAGCTTGTAGAGAGATGGCCCCTAACCCCACCGACTCCAATGTTTTGGTCACTTGCTCTGAACCCAATTCAGGATGACCAATGCGAAGCTCTTCTAAAACCGTATGGCCACAAAAATGTCGTTCTGGAAATTGAAACACTAGCCCTGCAAGCTGTTGTAGGGTTTCCGGTTGAAGCTCTTGCTCACGCCAGTACAGTTTCCCCTTAGATGGAGAAACCAATCCTGCCAAAATTTCCAACAGCGTACTTTTACCTGAACCGCTCGGCCCGACAATGAGGCCCATCTTTTTTGGCTCAAGCTTAAACGAAACCTTTTTGAGAATAGGGGTTACCGTAGCAGCTGGATGATATGAAACATTATCGAGAGTGAGCATCAGGTAGATCATGGAGACCACCCCACACTATAGCCAATGTTTAACCCCTTGCTTGGTTTCTAACGAGATTGCTAACCCTTACTTTTGAATTACTGTCAGCTTGCTGTGCTATACCAATCTTACGTTGCGGGCTATTGCCTTAAGCGATCAATACCTAAATCAAAAGATCTGAGCTATGGAAATTCGCTTTCGCGAGTGCGATTTTTTTAATCTGTGGATTTGGCTAGAACTTGAGACTGTGCCATCGGCCATGGAGCAACAATACATTGAAGAAATTTTCGACTCGTGGTTTTTTCTCGGTAAGCTCGGGGGCTTCAATGCTGAAAATATGCAGGTGCAGGATGGCGGCCACGAAATTAGCTACATGGACTACGACAATGACGCTGCTGACGGTAGTTTAATGTCAGTGATGCACAACATGTCTGAAGTTCAGTTTCAGGGTACCTGGGCGCGTTGCTGGTTTGATCTGGGCACCACCGATGCAGTGGCTCTAGATGTACTAGTCAATACGTTGCAGCAGTTTAGTAAAGACTACATCGTTATTAAACGGGTATACATTGGCGGCGAAAATGAAGATTGGCCCATTCCTCGGGACCAGCAAGCCGACTTTGTCAATGCAATGCATTAGCTCTATGTATTTATTTGTTGTCTATGTGACGACAAAGGATGTTCTAACAGGAGTAGATAACAGCGCTCAGGAGACTTCAATCGCTTTCTCAGAAAAAGCTAGAATCTAGCAGAGATAATGGCTATTGAACCCCAATAAAGAGATCGTTAAAAATGGATTACGAAACCCAGCGCCAGGCTAGCAAAGAGTCTTTTGAATTTGCCCAACTAGAAACCTGGTTGTCTAAACGTATTCGTGACCTCAGTGTTGAGACTTTAGCCTCCAAAGCATTCACCTGTACTGCCTGTGGTGAGGTAGAAGGTGAATATATCGTGGACTATAACGGCCACAGTTTCCGTTTTGACACTGCTACTACCTACGCCTTTTTGGAATTTATTTTGTCTAAACAGCCCACACCAGTGCAGTAACTGTGCAGCTAAATCATCACTTCGTGATCAAACCGCTGCCGTTTTTCAAATTCAAACGGACCCGCAATGGAACCCCAGAGAAGTTCATCTGTTTCTGGATCGCGGCCCCGATCGTAGCTAATTAGTTTGTCATTGGTTATTTCAAATTCATTGTCGAGGTAGCTGGTTTTGCCCTGGCGCTCCACAATGCAGTTTTTGCCAGGGACCACTTTCCCAATAAAGCTATGGCCGGTCCACTGTACGGTCATGTCACAACCGGGCATTTTGGTAATTTGGTCAGCGGATAGGGTGATCAATTTCTCTTTGCTACGAGCGGCACCGATGACCGTGGCCGGTTCCTTAAAGGTATAGTTTTCCAACAAGATGTGGTCTTCCTGAGGGAGAAAGTGAAGCACTCTTACCCGGTAGGGCTGGCCCAGCATAAAGTCATAGGCCTGTTCTAAATATAGACAGCTACCGGGCAGAAAACCCAAGGGTAAGGGCCGCATGCATACCCGGATATGAGCAAAAAAGGGAGGATTTTCGATGGCTTGAGCTTGGTTGCTAAAGTCAGCGGCCATCCATTTCAGCAGGGTAGCGGTATCAGTGACGTGGGACATGCAAGAGAATTCGTATGACTGGCTAGCTGGCAGAACCCAGCCATTTATTATGAAAGGATAGAATCCTTCTAAGGGCAAATTTATGGAGCTTCGCTCAGTTTTCCATACCTTTTTTGATCACTGTGTTGGTCATTGGTCCACCGAACGCACCTACCACTACCTCACTCAGAATGAAGTGGAGCGCTCCCACACAGACTTTCAAGTGACTCCCATCGCACCTGATGTCAAGTCTAAGGTGCTGTCAGATAATGGCTATCCGCCCATTGCCGATTTATCTATATTACCGGGGTTTAATCTGGCCTTTAATACGGTGTCTGAAAAAGGAGAAAAGGTCTCCCAGGCTCTAAATTTGCTTTTTGTGGTGCATAACGAAACAGGCCATACCCTTGAAGGAGATTATCTGCGCGATCGCGCCTACGAAGAAGCGCGCCCCATCGTTTCCCACTTTCGGTTTGATGGCAATACTAACGAACTATTGATGACCACAAACTATACCCGTGTAGTTTCAGTGGATTCCATTACCCTGATTAACTCTGAGACCCGCATTCGCCGCATTCTTAACTATCTGCGTCCACCCGCTGGGCAACCGTTAGAAAAACTAGGGCTAGTGGGCTTTGGGGTTGAGCAAAAAGTCTCTGTTTGACCGACAGGGAATACGGGGGCGTAACTTAAACCAGAAAATTTTGGCCAGTGCTACGTTTGGAATGCGGTAGTTAGAAGTGGCTGGTATTCCAAATTCAAAATGGTAGAGGCATAGAAAATTGTTCTGCTCTGTGTTTATCGGCAGAATACATCTATGAATGCGGAACTGGTACCCGTTAAGCTGTATTGATTTCTATGACAGTTATCCTTAGAACTTCCCAGCCGCGGGGAAAACTGGGTTAACTCTAGAAAAAACCTACGGAGAGCGTACCAGTGGGATTATTTGAGAAAGTTCGAGCCGAATTTATTGACATTATTGAATGGCTCGATCCGTCGCAAGATACCATTGCTTATCGCTTTGAGCGGTTTCAAAATGAAATCAAGATGGGGGCGCAACTGACCGTGCGTCCTGGCCAGGTTGCCATCTTGGTAGGCGAGGGCCAGGTCGCTGATATCTACGAGCCCGGTCGCTACCGTCTAGAGACTCAAAATATGCCTGTCCTCACTACGTTGATGGGCTGGAAGTATGGCTTTAATTCTCCTTTTAAGGCTGAGGTTTACTTTTTCAACACCAAAATCTTTACCAATCTCAAATGGGGCACCGCTAACCCCATCACCATTCGAGATCCTGAACTTGGACCCGTAAGACTGCGTGCCTATGGCACTTATTCAATGCGGGTGAATCATGCCCGCACGTTGCTAGAACAGCTGATTAGTACTGACGGTCTGTTCCAAACCGATGAGATTAGCGATCATCTTCGTAACATGATCGTGTCGGCGTTTGCTAGCTGGGTTGGCCAAGACCAAACTCCGCTGTTCGATTTGGCGGCGAACTACCAAACTATGGGAGAGCAGGTACGCCAAGCCATGCAGAGCCAGATGGATCAGTTTGGCTTAGAGCTACGCCAGTTGCTGATTGAGAATATTTCCCTCCCACCGGAAGTAGAAGCCGCCCTTGATAAACGGGCTTCTATTGGCATTCTGGGCAATATGCAGCAGTACACCCAATACCAAGCGGCTAACGCCATTGAACAGTCAGCGCAAAATCCTGCGGGTGGAAGCCCAGGGCTAGATCTTGGTGTGGGTATTGCCATGGGACAACAAATTGCGAATGCTATGAATCCACAGGTCTCTGCTCCCAGCATGCCTGCTGCGCCTGCTGCCCCACCTCCGCCTATGCCTGTGGCAGCCTGGTACATTACCCGGGATGGTCAAAACTTTGGCCCCTACCCCCAAGATCAGCTACTGGCTAATGGATTAACGGCCCAGTCCAATGTTTGGAAACAGGGCATGGCCGGTTGGCAAACAGCCAATACCGTACCCGAGCTACAGTCTTTGCTCGGCAGTGTTCCGCCTCCGCCTCCCCCGGCAGCCTAACCCTTTATGCCTATCCTGGGACAATTTCAGGTCTTAAATATTGTCCTTCAAAGAGTCTTGCGGATCGGGTTTGTCTTTAGCTCAGCAACGGTACTCTTTTCCCATCAGCCGTCATACCTTAGTACCTAATTTCCCTCCACCATGGAGCAGACTGCATCTGTTAATCAATACCAGTGTCCGGGCTGTAAAGCTGATATGGTCTTCGATCCAGCTCTGGGGAAACTGCACTGCCCCTACTGTGGTCGTGATGAAGCCATGCCTGAGGTAACGGCCACTCGCCTCAGTGTCACCTTGCAGGAACACAATTTGGCGGCGTTTATCCATACCAATCGGACGCACATTGCCCAGCTAGCAACAACAGCACAGCAAGTTGACTGTCCTGGCTGTAAGGCGACGATTACGTTTGAGCCCCCGGATGTGGCTGGGAAGTGCCCATTTTGTGCCACCAGTATCGTGACCCAGGAGAGTCAGCCTGCGGATCCTACGTTGGCCCCTTCGGCGTTAATTCCCTTTCAAGTAGGGCGTAAAGCGGCCTTAAAAAACTTGCGAGACTGGCTTGCGTTTCGCTGGAATTTTCGGGACCTCAAGGCAATATTTGTCCCCGGTCAGCTCAAACAACTTGCCCAGGATAGGGACTTAGTGGGGATGTATCTGCCCTTTTGGACCTACGATGCCCAGACCAGCAGTCGCTACCGGGGTGAACGTGGTGATCATTACTATACGACCGAAACTTATACCACTACTGATTCTGATGGAAAACAGGTAAGAAAAACTCGGCAAGTTCAGCACACACGCTGGCGTTCGGCCTCGGGACAGGTGGCCCGATTTTTTGATGATGTCTTGGTACCGGCGACCCAGGCCATTGGTGAAGCTCGTCTTAAACAGCTGTGGCCCACATTACCGACATCACAACTAAAGCCCTACAGTGCTGAATATCTGGCCGGGTTTAGAGCGCAACGTTATCAGGTACCGGTCAAAGAAGGGTTTGAGCGGGCTAAAGCGATGATGGCCAGCACAGTTCAAAGGGATGTGCGCTCTGATATTGGTGGAGATGAGCAGCGTATCCATTCTGTGTCAACGGATTACTCTCAGGAGACGTTTAAGCATATTTTGTTGCCCCTGTGGATGGCGTCTTATCGATATCGTGCCAAAACCTATACGGTCATGATTAATGCCCAAACCGGTAAGGTGATTGGTGAAAGACCTGTTGCTGCTTGGAAGGTCGCTGTAGCGGTTGCGATCGCTTTATTGTTAATAAGTATTATCGTTATCTTGGCTGCGAACGGATAACCGATCCTGCAACCGAAAAAATGTTCACCACTAACATCTAAAACCCTTTACCGAAGCCTTATCCAAGATTTTTTCAACCGGTCTTGCCGATTCAAAAAAATATGATTAACATTTAGTTACATGCTTTAACAAGCTGTAACGTTTCGCTCGAAGGACTCACCTATCATGGCAGAAGAAAACGCAAAGTTTGGTTTTACTGAAATCGCTGAAAACTGGAATGGTCGTCTGGCCATGCTTGGTTTTGTAATTGGTCTAGCTACCGAGCTAATGACTGGTCAGGGCATTCTTTCCCAGCTTGGCATTATGTAGGGTACCTGGTACCAATTAGGTTTCATTGAGATATCTCCAATCTACTTCCGTAGAACTTTCTATTAAGTCAGAGAACATCAGGGCAGGCCTAGGCTTGTCCTTTTTTATGGATGTTCGTCTTCTTCTGGTTCGGACCATGTGGCGACTGCTTTGAGTTCTCTAGGAATTTGATCATCGGGATGAAACTCAAGGATGGTTTCTCGATAGCCTAAGTAGCCAGATTCTGTAAAAGACATGAGCATACGGGCTAGGGCGATCCACACGGTTTCGTCAAATTCCCAGTCTTTGTTAAAACCTGCTCGGTCAGCGATAGATCTTAGCGCCCAGAAGTAGCTGTTGCGGACCACAGACCCCTGTTTTTTGTAAGGGGGAACATCATCTTGGTGAATCAATAAAACCTGATTTTCAATCTTTGCTTTCATAAATGTGGCTAGTTTATAGCAGTATCCCCAGACAGACTATGTTTAGGGCTCCTGATACCGGTATGATCTGAGCTACAGGCAAGGTTGCAAGGCTGTTTGAAGTGAGCAACCATTATGCCGTTCGTAACATTCTTTTTTTCTGAGACATCCCATGGTGGCGGCCGTTTGCCTGCGTAATGTTCACAAAGTCTATAACAACACCTGTGTGGTTAACGATCTCTCGCTGACGATTCAGCCGGGTGAAATCTTTGGCTTACTGGGACCCAATGGTGCAGGTAAGTCCACCACGATTCGTATGGTTACGACATTAACCAAGGCGACTCAGGGCGACATTGTAGTGTCTGGTTACGATGTCCAGCGACAAAAGGCCCAAGTCAGGCAGCAGATTGGTGTGGTGCTCCAGCAAACCAGTGTCGATGGTGATTTATCAGTTTGGGAAAATATGGAGTTCCATGGGCGGATGCACCATTTGCCTAACCCGCAGCGTCAGCGGGATATTGAACAGTGGCTGGCCTATGTAGATTTGGCAGACCGTCGCGACGATAAAGTTAAAACCCTGTCAGGAGGGATGAAACGTCGCTTACAGATTGCCCGTGCCTTGCTCCATCAGCCGAAAATCTTGTTTTTAGATGAGCCTACGGTGGGGCTGGACCCCCAAACCCGGCGACGGTTATGGGAAATTATTTTGGACCTCAATAAGCAGAAAGGGATGACCATGCTGCTGACCACCCACTACATGGAAGAGGTGGAATACTTATGCGATCGCATCGGCATTATGGATCAGGGCAAGTTAATCGAGATGGGCACTCTGGCGGAACTGAGATCGCAGCATGGTGAAGGTATTGTTATGAAGCAATCAGACGATCGCTGGAGCTACACCTTTTTTCCCACACTCAAAGATGCCAACCAGTTTCTTGATGAGCAGCCAGATAAAACCGGTATGATGACCCGGCCATCCAATTTAGAAGATATCTTTGTTGAGCTCACAGGCCACAACCTGGATTAAATAACCGTAGGCTTAAATCCAGTTAGAACAATTAAGGGGAGCAGCCCAGTATGGCTGCTCCCCTTAATTTTCAGATGTTTGGTTTAGTGAAGGCCTATAAGACTTACTTAGTCCAAATAGCCCATCAGTGCAGCAGCATCCTCGTCAATATCGTTAGACGCGATGGGGCGGTTGCCGGGTAGCGTTTCCAAGTCAGAAACCACCAAAGTACTTACCGCAACGGGGCGATGTCCGGGCAGGTGATCGGTACTAGCAATCTCAAAATTATCTGCCATGACCGGACGCACACCTGCCGAAGACAGATTGTGAACAACCTTCATATCACTGACAGTAATGGGACGATTGTTAGGCAGTGTATTCGTCTCAACAACCTGAGTATTGTCTTCAAGCACGATGATTTCATTCTTTTCAGCCTTCACAATGCCGCCGCTTTTGGCAGCAGAAGATGTGGAAGACTTCTTACGGGTGGTGCGGGTACTCGAAGCAGTTGCCTCTTGAGTTTTCGCGGTTTCCTGTGCGTCGCTGCTCATAACCTAATAACCCCTACTACTAATTAAAGTAATGCCCACGGCACTCGCTTATGATCTTCATCGCATTTCGAGGCTCAGGCGATACAAATATCTATCTCAATAATTATTATAAATTAAAAAACAACCGCCTTAGTTTACTAAAGCTAATCAGTCCGATAACGGCAGTCACTTTGTACAATCCAACACCATGGGTATATTGCCTGTTCCAAATCCCTAGAAAGATTACTCCTGCAGGCTTATGGACTTTCCTAAGGAGCGTCAAGCAAGGTACATCAGACGTTAGAAACGCTCTAAAAACTTTATTATCCTTGGTCGTCAAAATTTCAATCCCAAGCTATTATAAGGAGTGGTCCTTGAGACCCCAATTTCATTTCTTTGAGATTGAGTTCAGGGGGGCTGTAACGGTTTCGACGTTTTGACGAAAGTCGTATTGTGATTCAGGCCGAGAGCGAGTCCACTCTCGAAAATCAAGACTCAACTAAATACAGATGCAAACAACATCGTACCTTTTGCTCGTAAGCAAGTAGCTGTAGCTGCTGCCTAAAAACCTCTCTCAGGTTCGAGCGCTCATCGTTTGACTCCGTTAAGGACAGTGAGCTAAACCCCAACGGATGCATTAGGTTAATCCCTCTGGTGAGAGACCTGATAAAGACCTTTACCAGAGCATCCCATTGTCCGGGATAATGGACAGTTCCCGCCTAAAGGATCAGATAGGCTAAGCCTGTGAACGAGTGGTGCGTTATTACTCAGGGCGGACACGGGTTCGACTCCCGTCAGCTCCATCCAATTTGTGTGAATACTTTTGATCTTAATGAATGCTTGGTAAAAGCAGGCAGATAGCTTGTATCCGGCTAATTTCGTATGATCACAAATCTAACTACTATCTATCAATAACTCATGCCTTTCACCATGGTGCTGAGCTACGTTACCCATGGGTCTCTTTCTGGGTGATTGTGCCAGTATCACTGTGTTCTTTTTTAAAGCTGAGTGAAGTATTTTTCCAAGTTAGGAACAAGATTAATTGCTCAAAACTGAGGTACTTATACTGAGGGGGAATAGGCTTCAGATCAAAGAAAATAGATGTAAGAAATCTTTAAGTAATTGACGCTAGAAACATAGATTTACAAAACATATCTAAATTGCCTGATAACTGCCCAAAAGTTGTGGGTAAGTATTAGTTAGGGCAGTGTTGTTTCTATCGGCATCTTGTCTTTGACAGCTAATCCCGTTTATTGCTGAGTTTATTAATATAATGAAATTCCCACTTTGGCAGTACCTACAGCAGCCAGTATTTGATCGCAACTATAAAACTGTCTTCAGCCCCGTGAGATTTTGGCAAAGGCATACCGTTTCTTATCTGGAACGTTGCTGGGCCAAAGAATATCGCCAACCTGGCAGGCTTAATTAGAGTGCCTAATTGAGCCTGCGTTGAATGTTAGGAAAGCTTGTAAGTATATGTTTGATTTCTAACATTCCTGTTCCATTTAATGTCAAGAAATCTCAACACGGATTGTCTATAAATAATGCTGTAAATGGTAGAAACCGAAGGTGCAAGGTTTCTACCATTTATTTGTTCATGTGCCTTTCTATACCTAGTTTCAAGGTCAATGTTTTAGGAAAGTTGTCGATAGAAAAACCCTGTGTAGTACATGGAATTTAATGCCCTTGTGCACTAACTACGCTAGATGAGGTGTGGAGAGTAAGATGGCAAATACTCTGAGTCTAGCTTGATAAGAATTGGCGCTAGTTTATCGGCCCAGGCTAGTTTGCGATCGCTTTATTCGCCTCTACCCAATCATCACCAACTTTTTGCGACCATAGCCAGTAAGCATCCACAACCGCTTCTACCGTCAGACCTTTATCATCGGCCTCGTTGACTGCATCTAGCCAATAGTTTTTCGCGTAGGCCTGGTTGGCTTCTCGTTCCGTTTCCTCTAAAAATTCCCCTTGGGTTAACTGGTAGTAGGCCAAGGCTAATCCGATCTTGGCATGGAACCGAGTTGGCACATTGGGGACATTCTCTAATTCCACGACTTCAGGAGGAGTCAGCAGTGGCACATCTGGCTGGTCTGATTCATTACCGATAGCTTGCAGCCAAATATCAATAGCCTCCGGAAAGCGATCTTGTTCGTAGTAGGTCGCACCCAGCGCTACTTGAGCCGCTGCCCACTTGGGATCTAGGTCTAGAACACCTTCCCAAGAACGCATCGCTGCGGCTGGTTCAATGGTGCTGTCTACTGATAGAGGCTGGTTTGCAATCATCCACTGCAGTTGTCCTTGGGCAAACAGCTTGACCGGATCGTCACCAATTCCAGAGTCTTGTAAGTTGACTAAAGTCGTTTTTAGCCCCTGCTCAATTGCCATCGTATTTAGTGAAGCAACTACCACCTGCGGATCGTTACTAGAGATGCCGGCGCTGGGAGGAACCTCTGGGGAGACCTCAGACGTGTTTGCTAATTGAGCAGCAGGATTATCAAACCAGCTAAATGGATCGTTAACGCTAATGCTTGCCAAACCTAGAACAGCAGCAGCTCCCATACCCATGGCAATTTGCCGTTGGCGACGTTTGGAATTGCCAGACGTTGTGTCCCTTTCATTGACATAGGACGCCTGTGTAGATGCCTTTTCTTCGTTGTAGATACTGGGTGGAGTTGGCTCAACTATGTCTGAAGAAGAGGGCTGAGGTGGTTTTTTCGGTAGCTGTTCGTAGAGGTCTAAGCCAGGAGTTTCTAGGGTATCTGGAATTAAGGGCTCATCTTCAGAGGCCGGTATCACCTCCTCTGGTGTCGAGGGTTGTGATAACTGATTGACTAGCTCTTTAACAGTTTCTGCATCATCTTCGTTGTAGGGCAGAATGTCATCAAGACCAACGGTCTCCACCACATTGTCTAAATTGACATTGTTGGGACTATCCTCGGTATCAAGCTGAGAGGTTTTGTTTGTAGTGGTTTGATCTAAGGCAGCCAGAGCAGACTCAGATTCCAGTAAGAGTTTATCTAATGCGGTATTCTCATCCCCTGGTTTGCTCGCTAAATAACCATCAAACCCTGGCTGCATGTAGAGAATGGGTAGGGCCCAATAGCTATAGTGGGAGCCATGGGCTGAAATCAGTCCCTGACGGGTGCGGTTTAGGCATAGATCGATGGAGTTCCCCTGTTTGAGATTTCGATAAAGCAGCTGAGTAAAGGTAATGGCTACATCATCGGGAATCCGCTCTGCCATGGCAATCACACCAGGGATGCCACGATTTACCAGGGCTTGGGCTAAATTCTGTTCATGCCAGCCCACTTCGGAACTATCACTTTGAGCGTAGGCACCCCGGCAGGAATTTAAGACGGCAAGCTTTACCCCATTATTGGAGAGCAGACCCGCCAAATCCTCGCCGCTGATGCGTTCTGTTAACCCTGTTTGGCGGCTGACCAGATATAAATCCCCGCCAGCATTACCTAAGTTGCTATGGCCTGCGTAGTGCAGTGCTTGATAGTTGCCCTGTTCTAAAGCTTGGGTCAGTTCAGCCCGTCCGGGTTGTTCTAGAACCGTTAGCTGAACATCCAATTGCTTTTTAGGAAGAAATCCATATTCTCCAGCAGAACGCAGGGCAACCGGATGCAGTTCATCCTTTAAGTGTTTTGCTTCGCGGGCTAGTTCGAGCCGATCCTGATCGTTGGGTGCTGCAATCACCATGAGCACTCGCAGTGGCTGATCAAAATCTGGGACAGTGATACCTAAATTATCGTAGCCCTGGCGACGTTCTAGATGGTAGCGAGAAAACGTGACATCGGTACCTGTGCCAAGGGGGCGATCGCCTGCGTGTATTACTTCCCAAGGCAGCTTTTGTAGTTTTTCTCCTTTTAGCCCCAAACGTAGTCGGAGTGGAACGCGACGATTTTGAGCAACGCCTTGGGCCGTCAACCAGCTGTCCCGTAGGGAGCGCTCAAATAGGCTATTGTAGAGAGCTTGTCCCAAGCTAACAAGTGTGGGCGCAGGCGAGGGATCTTCCTTGGAATGACCTGAGCGGTAGCTAGCTCTATTTGTCCAACGTTGACTCGATTCTCCTTTGAGAATGCCGAGCAGCGGATTGTGCATCAAGGTAGCTGCTTCTGTCAGCCACTCATCAATAGGCCAATGAAATTGCTCTTGAGCCAAAGGGACACCAGGGGCAACTTGCTCCGTGCGCACTAGGTATCGGTTATCACCGACAGCTGTAATTGATATGTCAAACTCTTGGAGCACTTAGCAGATCGCGTCCCTGTTACCTAATATTTACGTGATGACCCTGTTGCTTTATGAAGTGTTTCTAGTATCCCCAATAAACCACCATAATGTGTCGTAATTGAACCGTGGGTCCTGGAGATTCAGTTTTTGGACTGTCTACTGGGAGTTTCAACCAATGGCTATCAATGGCGATTTCCAGGGTAGCAATTGCAGAGTCATATTCCAGGAAACTTATGGTTTGTTGTGAAAATTAGCACTGGTTTACTCTGGGGCATCAACGGTCTGAACCACCATGGCAGCTCCGCCACCGCGTCGGCTGGGTTCTGCGATCGCCTTAATCAAACCATTAGGCAAGATTTCTAAGCCAGTTGCAGCGCCGATTTCATCTACGGTGTGAAACTGATGGCCCAGGTTCCTAAGTTGATTGGCTGTGGCTGTATTTTCTAGCGCGCTTTCCAAGGTGGTTGCTTGACCATTGCGTTGGGAAATTCGGGGGGCGCTGATGGCTTCGGACAGCGGCATGGCAAAGTCAATTAGATTAGTGGCGATGCCGGTCACAGTGGTAATGATGGTGGAACCACCAGGGCTGCCAAAGGCAAGGATACGCCCATCGGGGGCAAAGGCAATTGTGGGGGACATACTACTGCGGGGTCGTTTGCCGGGTTCTGGTGCGTTGGGATGGGGGACTGTCGTATTAAAGTCAGTGAGTTCATTGTTTAGGATAAATCCGTAGCCAGGGACAACGATGCCAGACCCCCCGGTAGATTCGATGGTCAGAGTATAAGAAACAACGTTGCCTTCTCTATCGGCAGTCACCAGATGTGTGGTAGAAAGCCCTTCTTGCTGATTGGCGGTTGCCATGGCAGGAACCTGAGTCAGGCTGGGGCTCGGATCGGTTTGAAATGGCAATGGGTTACCGGGTGTGATGCATACCTCAGCTGCTCGATTCGGTAGCTTAAAGCCAGCAAGATAATCTTTACTTAGTAGGCCGGTTGTGGGCGCGTCGACATATTCGGGGTCGCCTAGGTAGGCGTTGCGATCGCAAAATGCTAACCGCTCCGCTTCAATAATGCGGTGTAGTGCCTCGGCTCGCTCCAAACTGTCCAGATCGCTGCTTTCCAGCATGCCTAAAATCTGGGCCACTGTAATGCCGCCACTGCTGGGTAACCCCATGCCATACAGCCTGTAGCCCCGATAGTCGCTGACTACAGGAGGCCGTACTCGCACTTCATAGCGGTCTAAATCCCCTAGGGTCATTTTTCCTGGATAGACTGTAAAACTCGGGTCGTCTACCGTGGGTGGGGACTGTACTGTTTTTGCGATCGCTTCGGCAATGTCACCACGATAAAAACTATTCACCCCCTGGGTGGCCAAGAGTCGATATGTGTTGGCCATATCGACATTGGTGAATGTGGAGCCTACAGTGGGTGGTCCACCATTGGGCAAATACAGGTCACGAGTAGAGGTAAATGCTGCAAACCGTTCTTGGTTGCGAGCAATCTGTTGGGCAAAGGTGTCATCTACCGTAAAGCCTGCTGCTGCCAGCTGAATGGCTGGGGCTAGAGCCTCCGCCAGAGAGAGGGTGCCGTAGCGGGACAGTGCAGTTTGCCAATTCAGGGGTGTGCCGGGTACTCCCACCGCTAGACCGCTACTGATGCGATTGGGAAAGAAGGGTAAATTTCCCCCTTCAGGGTCTTCGGGATTGCGAAACAGATCGGGAGTCACTGTGGCAGGTGCTTCTTCACGACCGTCCAGGGTAATCACCCGATCTTCATTCTTTAGATAAATCACCATGAACCCGCCACCGCCGATGCCTGCAGAAAAAGGATCGGTCACACCCAAAGCCGCTGCCGTCGCCACGGCTGAATCAATGGCGTTGCCCCCCTGGCGCAGCACTTCGATGCCAATACGGCTGGCATCCGCATCTACCGAAGCGACTGCGCCGCCAGTGCCTGTGGCGATTGGCGTTTTATCGGGAGCTTGGGCCACACTCGCCCAGGTCATGGTCAGACCGGCACAAAGAACAAACAGGGTGGCGAGGAGAGTTTTTGTTCTTCGTTTCATAGGGAGGAACGGTGTTTTGGTTGTGTGTACCCAGACATTGAGGGCATCCACAAGGGCGTGCCCTACCAGATTGTCCACGTTTGACCGGGTTTAATACATGTAAATTTGGGAGCAAACAAAAAAGGTGAGCATTGCCCACCCTCCCGTATGTGTTCAGATTTAAATCATCAGGATTGCAGTACCTGTTCTTTCCCTGCCGTTGCCGCTTCCGCTTCTGCCACCTCTCGTTCCTTATCCAAACGACGTTTGCGGGCATAGAGCTGGATTGTGGCCAAAAAGGAAATCGTCAGCGCCACAATCAGCCAGGTAGTAGCCCCGGTAGGAAACTGGCCTTTGAAAATTACCAGCATCACAATGACTACCAGCAGGAGCGTTGGGCCTTCATTGAATAAGCGCAGCGTTTTACTGTTCCACTTACATTCGCCAGCTTCTAGCTGTTTAATCATGCGGCCACAGTAGAAGTGGTAGAACAGCAGTAACCCTACAAAGCCTAGTTTGGCATGCATCCATCCTTGCTTTAGGTACTCAGGCATGGTGTATAGCAGTCCTACCGCCATCACCACCGTCAGCACCATGGCCGGTGTTGTAATGATGTTGTACAGCCGCTTTTCCATGATGCTGTACTGCTTTTTCAAAATGCTCTGGGCGGGTTCAATTTCCATCTCCGCTTCTACGTGATAGATAAACAGCCGCGCCAGATAAAAAAGACCTGCAAACCAGGCCACAACACCAAAAATATGAAATGACTTGAACCAGTAGTAGGCCATGGGATAGCAAGGCTAAAACTTAATTTCCTTCAAGAAACTATTCTCCCGTAGATGTCAGTCTTTTGCGGTGGTCAGCCTCATTTTGTAACAGCCTTGTAATGATTAAGGCCGTGTGGGAATTGGTAGGGTGGGCAGTGCCCGGTGAGCAAACATATGATGCTCACCGGGCAATCCTTTATCAAGAAACAGCACCATGCAAGTCGATTGGCAATCGGTCAAAACCTACGAAGACATTTTTTATCACAAGGCCAACGGCATGGCGAAGATTACGATTAATCGCCCCCACAAGCGAAATGCCTTTCGACCTAAAACAGTGTTTGAACTATATGATGCCTTTTGCGATGCTAGGGAAGATACGTCGATTGGTGTGGTTCTGTTGACTGGTGCTGGTCCTCACACGGATGGGAAGTATGCTTTTTGCGCGGGTGGTGACCAGAGCGTGCGGGGCAAAGCAGGTTATGTGGGGGATGACGGTGTGCCCCGATTAAATGTGTTAGATTTGCAGCGACTGATTCGGTCCATGCCCAAGGTGATCATTGCATTAGTGGCAGGTTATGCCATTGGTGGAGGCCATGTGCTACACCTGATTTGCGATCTGACTATTGCGGCAGACAATGCGATTTTTGGTCAGACGGGTCCGAAGGTAGGTAGCTTTGATGGTGGTTTTGGGGCTAGCTATCTGGCGCGGGTTGTTGGCCAGAAAAAAGCGAGAGAGATTTGGTTTTTGTGCCGACAGTATGATGCGCAACAGGCACTCAACATGGGACTGGTGAACCATGTGGTGCCAGTGGAGCAGCTGGAAACAGAAGGAGTTGAGTGGGCACAGGAAGTGTTACAAAAGAGTCCGACGGCGATTCGGTGTTTGAAGTCGGCGTTTAATGCAGACTGTGATGGCCAAGCAGGACTTCAGGAGCTAGCGGGGAATGCGACATTATTGTATTACTTGACTGAGGAAGGTGCAGAAGGGAAACAGGCATTTTTGGAGAAGCGTCAGCCTGATTTTAGTCAGTATCCTTGGTTGCCTTAAGGTTGAAGACTTTTTACTATCAAACAAAATACTGAAAACATACTCGCCTACCTCCATCCGTGAACCCTTTATCGCAAGTACAACTTCTCCAAATTGCCCGCTCAATCACTGGCTTCAGGCGCTATACCAATATTGATTTAAGTGAAGGCAACCCGCCTTTGGAATTTAGCTGGTTAAGGCCTGACGATATTCTTATGGGTGGTGTTGGATTTGCCTTTTATTTCAATACTGTTGAACAGGCAAGAGAACTCCGAAATACTTTACAGCAGGGGTATTACACCAACTGTCTGGCTACGTCGAATGGCGTTCCAGTCACGTTTGTTTGTCTTAGTGATGAGATTGAGAGTCAGTATCTTTAAACTCTTGGCTGAGTTGAGTTAAAAACTGGGTGGGTTTGTTCCAGCCATGGGTCTTGAACCAGCTGAGTTTACGGATCGAGCCACCTCGGATGCCGGTCCAATTGAGGACATCGAGTTTGTCGTCGTCAGATAGTTGGTAACGGGTCTGGAGTGCTTGCCAAATGTTGCCTTCGGCTGTGATGGGTGGATTGGTGCGAAAGGTGATGTTTTGGGGATTGGCGATCGCTAGTTCGATGGGCTCGATTGGAAATTTGTGGACTAAGCTGATCATCTTGACCATAGACGGTAGGTCAGTGGATGGAACGACGATGATACAGGGCTTTTGGTAGGCTTTGAGTTCGTCGCTAAGCCACTCGTGGGATTGTTCAGGGGTAAATTGACTTTCTCTAAAGATGTCTGAGTGGATGACCTGTAGTTTGAATTGGTGGCCTAGTCCCATGAGTATATCTATCGAAAACTTCTGTCATTAATGTGTTGAATCGTTAATGTTGGAGCACTCTAATGCCTCTAAATTAATCTATGGACTCGCCACTTCAGAGTTATGCATTATTTCCCGGACATTAGTTACTGCTCAGTGAATACAGGTTAATCTCTTGTTTACATTGACATCATTACACTATGTCACTGAGTGAGTTTAGGAAAATTGTTCAAGGTGCAACTCGTGAACAGCGTCACAACCTTGGAAAACTAATAGGTTCTTCCTTTGGTAGCGATACTGATACCCTGTGTAACCACATTCGTTACCTCAGAGCAGGTAGTATTGGGCAGCTATTTTGGGATGAATCATGGAAGCAGGTCGTAACGGATGTCGCTGACAACATTGACATTGATTGGTTGGCACTCCTAAAGGGACGACACTGGAAGCAGCTAAAAACGTATGAAATCGAAACAGCTGTAGTCACTAAAATCTTTCAAGACATGCTTGATCGGCTCACTCCAGAGCGACGAGAACAGATGATTATGGAGATGAAGCGCAACAACAATGATCACAGAGTAGAAGATATTTTTTTAACGGGTGGAGCTATGGCTGCTGCTAGAGCAAGTGGGTTTGGAGTTTACCTGATGGCAAGTACCGCACTGGGCGGACTTACTAGCACCCTGGGCATTACGTTACCATTTGCCGCCTATATGGGAATGAGCCAAGTTATTGCCCTCGCAATTGGACCAGTAGGTTGGGCAGCGCTCTTTGGAGGTCTGGCATTTAAGCTGAACCAACCTAATTGGAAACGCCTTACCTTGGCTGTGATATATGTTTCGACGATTCGTAACGAGCCTACTAGCGAACTAGTGATTTAGTAGCATACGGTATCCATCTCATAAATCCCTGCGAGATCAATTGAGGTCGAGATTGATTCGCAGACCACAAATCAAATTGTAGCCTGACTAGCTTAACAGTTTTCTAATAGATATTGACAGTTCGGGAAAAGCCAGAGGCGTTAGGGTGCCAGACTGATAAACAGTCTCTGTTTCATATTTATCTTCAACAGGATCACGAAACACTCTCAGCTGCTGTCCCTTCAGGTCTAACACCCAATACTCAGGAATCTTAGCCGCTGCATAGATCGCCGCTTTAATCGTCAAATCTTTTTGCAAACTGGTCTTGGCCACCTCTACCACCCAGTAAATATCCTTAGCATAAGGATGGCGTGTATCATAAGCAGACTCCGGCAACCGCACAATCGCAATATCCGGCTCCGGCTCAGAATCCGCTAGCGTAATGGGGCCATTTAATCGAACATCCGCCTTACCCTGAAGTAACGTTTCCAAATATCGAGAATCCCGTTTCGCAACGTTGTAGTGCAGCGGCGTTTCCGGTGCTATTTCGATAATTTCTCCTGCGAGTAGTTCCACCTGACGGTTCACTAAAATGCCCGCTGCAGCCATCTGGTGATAGTCATTGATACACCATTTGGCAAGGGTTTTCATCCTAGGAATACTCGCGAGTCGTTGATCGTTATTTTAGCTGATAGAAAAGGATGGCTGTGAGGTGCGATCGCATCCCTTAACAACGTTGCTTCAGTACAAATAAAAAGAGGTGAGCCCACCGGTCGCTCACCTCTTTTATTTAGAACAATGTTACTCAGTTTTGATTGTGTAATCTACATCAACAGCTACACGCTAAACTTGCGCTTTAGAGTAGTTGCCATGGCACCAACAGCTAGTAGACCTAGCATAGATGCAGGTTCAGGAATATCAGCTGTCTCTTCAGCAGATACTTTGGTGCGGAAAATAGTGTACTTACCCTTCGTATGGGAAGCTGTTTGCAGCCAGTCAGCATCTTGCTCGATACCAGCGATAGTATTCCAAGGCTTGATCCCATTTTTACCAATACTAATGGTGTCTTCCCAGGTTGCACCATCAATTAGAGATGTGAGTTCATCATTGCCGGGAAGGAGATTTGTAGACTTGTCCACTAAATATGGATTCTCTCCACCAACAATGTACTCCCAGTCATCCGCACCGGATAGTACCTTTTTGCCACCAATTTCAAATTCACCAATCCAGGATTCTGCCACACGGCCATCATCCCAAGTTACCAGGTAAAGATAGTCGTCAGAATTTACGTTGAAATCCCAGGTTTCTGCTTCAGACCAGTTGTACTTTCCAGACGAACCCTTATCGCCGAGCTCGTTACGTCCGACGAAGTTCAAATCGCTGCCGCTTTCGTTTCCATAGAAAATACCGTAAAAATTGTCGGCTGTTACAGTTGCTTTGATATCGGCTGCATTGGCTTCGACAGTGCCAATTGTTAGGAGGCTGGCAGATGCGATCGCTCCTAATAGCAAACCTTTAGCGAATACGTTCATAGTGCTCTGCGTAAAAATGAAATGTGCTTGGTGGTAAAGGTAGTTGCGTACACTTGATGGTGTCGCTCTGTAATAAAAGTGACCAAGAACACTCCTTGCAGAAACATGCCGAGTTTAAGCAACTTCTAAAGTTCACATAGGGACTGACTACTTAAACGGATCGCTAAGCCTATTCGGAATTTACTGACGCTTGCAAAGATAGAAGTATCAAAAAATACGCTAGTTTGCGGATGTATCGTCAGTAATCGGGATGGCTTAACCTTGGCGCGAAATCCTGAATGCTCACTAGCAATTGTCATTTAGTGATAATTACTGATTCACCCATTGAGCCAGAGTTTTTGCTTTGGAGGACTTAGACTGAGCACAATGCCGAAGAAATCTGTGCCACCAGTTGCGATCGCGCGTCCGGGTGCCATATAAGCAGCATCTACTAAGAAACGACTAGCGCTGTGTTCGTTTCTGAAGCTGAGTCAGCGCTTAAGTCATCCAGCACGGCCACCAGTTCTCGCTCAAATGCTACCTGTGCACGGTTGGTGCGCCCACCTACATAGAGCTTGTCACCTTCCTGCAGCGCCCATACCTGAGAGTGAGACACATAGCTCATCATTACCCCGATCATTAGCAGACCAAAGCCTAAGTAAACAACAGGGACACCGGGATCTGCCTTTATTTGTAATCCGGTACTGCCAATAATTTCAGGCACCGATAAGGTGACTCCATTCACCTCCACTGACATCCCTTCTCGCACGGTGGAAATGAGTTCTCCCTGTTCGTTGTAGACCAGCAGGGTTCCCTGTAAGTCTTGGGCAATTAACGATACCCCCGTACTCATATCGGGTTTGGTCGGCACCCAAGTTCCCCAGAGCTTGCCGCCACCTTCAGTGTCAATGGGGGCCATGGGCAGTTGCAAAACGGGGCTGTTGTTAATCTTTACTCGTACCCCAGCAATGGACCAGTCCGCCTGGTACATGGTGACATTGCGATAGCGCAGAGGCTCATTGACCCAAACGGTCTTGCGCTTTACTTCTTCTCCCTGATCGTCCAGTACAGATAGGTCAGAATAAAACTGATCCACCCGTCCTTCGGGGCTATAGTCAATCCAGAAGCGATTGACTTTAACGGACCAGTCCTTAGGAATTTGAGGCCCAGCCCAAGGACCTGCATCGAATACATTCTGTACCTTAAAGGTATTGCCGCTGGGGACCATTTCCTGGGCAAAGAATCCGGTCATGGCACCATACATGGCACCTAGCAAAATAATTAACATGCTGGCATGGACCACAATAGGGCCAATGCGTCCGGCTAGGCCCTTTTGGGCATAGAGCATGGTGCCGTCCTTATGAAATGTCTTATAGCGTTTGGTTTCTAAAAAATTGGTAAGTTGGTCAAGGTTACCCTGCTTTAGCTCCGTGCTAAGAGCCATTTTCTCGAATTGCCTGGGTTTGCTATAGAAGTTCCAGGTGCGAGAAAACCAGCGTAGAGCCGTAATCTGTCGAGTAAAGGTGCAAGCGGTGAGACTACTGCCAAACAGAATTAGGAGAGAAAGATACCACCAGGTGCGGTATACGTGATCAAGGCCTGAAATCAGAAGTACTTTCCAGCTTAGGAAACCGAAGAGAGCGGGGTCTTCGGGATAGTTTTGTTGGTAAAAGGCGAGACTTTGCCCCTGTTCAATGACGGTGCCCAAAATGCTAAAGACCGCAATCACCAATAGCATCACAATGGCCAGACGTAGGTCGGCCAAGAGAGGGATTAGATCTTTTTTGAAGTAGCGTTTTAGGGCAAGCAACATGGGAACAGAGAAGAGGTGGTATGGAAAATTTTGTTCGTAAGCAGAGACTTTTGATTATCATGTCTCTTCCCAAGCGGGGGTGCTTTTTAGGTGGGGTGGGTTTCGATTATTAGCGTTATTGATTAGCCCACCCCAGAGCCCCTCCCAGGAGGGGAAAGGTCATTGATGACATGCCCACCCTACGCAATCGGTATAAATCGTGATACTAGGGAAAATACGCCAAAGCCAATCAGCAACACACCGCTGGCGGGGGTAATCCAACCGGACCACTGACGAATCGCTAAAATCTTTTTAATTGATGCGGTGAAGATACCGGCAATTACCAGAGGAGCAACATAACCGATGGTGTAAGCCAGCAGTAATGAACTACCCAGGATAGGATCGCCTGTTTGGCCGACCCAAGCTAGCAGCGTTGCTAGGACCGGTGTGCTGCAGGGGGATGCCACTAATCCAAAGGTGAGACCTAGTAGATAGGACTTGACGGACCTGGGAATGTTGTTTTGCATGAAGTCCATACCGCTGTAGGACGGTAGAGGCGGCAGAGGCAAGGCTTCTAAAAGGTTGAGGCCCATGATGATTGCGATCGCACTCACCACAATGGGTAACCCAACGCCTACCTGACCGTAGACCCAACCGAGGCTGCTCGCCACAATGCCTAGACCAGCCAGGGTGGTCGCCAGACCCAGGGCAAACCAGGATGACTGACCCACAGCCTGCCAGCGATTCTCTAAATCGTAGCTGCCCATGTAGCCCACCGTAATTGGCAGCATGGAGAGCATACAGGGGGTAAGGCTGGTCAACAGACCAGCGGCGGCAATAATCACTACACTGGCCACAGACAGGTGATCTAACTGAGCACCGACCCATTGATTGGCCAGCTGGCTGAGGTTATAGAGATTGAGCTGAAGCGTTTCCCACATACAATCGAGGCAGATTGAACTTTCAAGCAACGTAACCCTCGGTGTAAGGAGATCCGCTGCTGGCCAATGGCGCAAGCTGTGCGCAAAGACACAAGTATTGTATCGAAACGTTAAAGACTTCGGGAGCGTCTGCGACTTGTGACAGAGCTTAACTTAGGTTCGGAGACGCCATCGGGTTGAATATGGCTGGGAGGCCGTCGTCGCAAAATACGTTTGGTGGGAGGCTGGGGCGTGGGAGAGACGGGAGGCTGCTGCCCATGGCGTCTGCGTCGTCCCCCGGGCCGATATCGTCGAGGTTTAACAGGCTGCTCAGTCATGGCAACAATGTCGGCTTCGTGGGCTTCGCGGGCAACTCGGATTAGCAACCCTGCTACTGCCAGACTAGACAGCATGGAACTGCCCCCGTAGCTCATCATCGGGAAGGGTAATCCTGTGGTGGGTAATGAGCCCGTTGCCACTCCAATATTGATCAGAGACTGGCCCACTAGCAGTACCATGCAGCCAATGGCAATCAATCGATTGACCGATGACTTTGCTTTGAGGGCAACGAGTAAAGCAACGGTGCTAAAAACTGCTAAGAATAACAGCAGCATCACTGCGCCCACAAAGCCAAATTCTTCGGCGTAGACTGAAAAAATAAAGTCTGTGTACTGAATGGGCAGATATCCGAGCTTTTGCTGCCCCATCCCGAAGCCGGTGCCCCACAACCCACCGGAACCGATGGAATATAGGCTTTGTACCAACTGATAGCCCAGATCGCTGGCCTGGGACCAGGGATCTAAAAAGGAGATAATTCTCTCCCGTTGGTACGTTTTAATGCTGACACTCAGCACAGCGGCTAGGGTACCTGCCCCGGCGGTCATGAGTAAATGGAAATAGGGACGCCCGGAGGCCCAGGCGATGAGCCATAGGGTGATGCCACAAACAGCAGTTGTGCTTAAGTTGGGCTGTATCAAAATCGCCAATAAACAGGTTGTGAAGACTCCTAACCACAACCAGCGGGCTCCTGGCTTAAACCGATGCCAGCGACCAAATAAACGAGCACTTTGTAAAATCAAAAATGGCTTTAGTAGCTCTGATGGTTGAATTAAGAAGGGTCCTAGGGGCAACCATCGGATCGCTCCATTCACCTCCACCCCCAAACCTGGAATGTGGGTGGCTAGGATCAAGCCTAAACATGTAAACAGCCCCAGACCTGAAAACTGCATAATCAGTCTGAGGGAGGTGCGAGTCACCCATCGAGAGATGAGCAGGCCCACTATAATCCAAAGGATTTGCACCTTAAAGAAATGGGCACCGTCCCCTACTTCGGCATCGGCTACTGGATAAGATGCTGAAAATAGCACGACTAAACCGACAAATAACCACAGCATTGTCAGCCATCGCAGCAATCTGGCTTCCAGTGCCCAGTCTTGCACCGAAAAAAAGTTAATGACACCGGCGAAACGATTCAGGTTCAATGGACGCTCGTATAGGGGAGTGCTTAAGAAATAAAGAAAACCACTAATCTTGTCAAGGGTAACCTTTCGAAGATCAGTGGATAGTAGAGGATTGATGTTTCCGTAACAACATGGCCTCCGTAGGGGAATTACATACAATTCCCCCTACAGTGACTACTGACCAATGACAGGAGCTTTGCTGGCCGGAAGGTTGCCAATGGGTAGAGGTGGTGTACTATCTGCGATCGCAAACAGCTCAGTCCTTAGCGAATCGCTAATTTGCATTGTCTTCGCGTCGTACACCTGAGTCAGTAGCTTGGGATATAGCCCAAAGCCAATGATGGGGACTAGCAAGCAGGCAATAATAAACACCTCGCGGGGTTCCGCATCGATCAGCGCCTGTTCTTCAGTCAGCTCCTTGTTCTCAGGCCCAAAGAAGATTTCCCGCAGCATAGACAGCAGATAGATCGGTGTCAAAATAACACCCACTGCCATCAGCAGAATCATCACCAGCTTGAAGTTAAAGCTGTAGGCATCGCTATTGGCAAAGCCTACAAACACCATCAGCTCTGCTACGAACCCACTCATTCCTGGTAGAGCCAAAGACGCCATGGAACAAGCCGTGAACATGGCGAAGATCTTAGGCATTTTGGTGCCGACACCCCCCATCTCCGGCAGGATTAGGGTGTGGGTACGATCATAGGTAGCCCCCACGAGGAAGAACAAGCTGGCCCCAATCAAACCGTGGGACACCATTTGTAGAACAGCGCCACTCATACCCAAGTTAGTAAACGAAGCGATACCGATAATTACAAATCCCATGTGGGAGATGGATGAATAGGCAATCTTCCGTTTGAGGTTCTTTTGGGCAAAGGAGGTGAGGGCGGCGTAAATAATGTTGATTACGCCAAAGAGAATCAAACCAGGCGCCACAATAGCATGGGCATCGGGCAGCATTTCCACATTCATGCGGATCAGGGCATAGCCACCCATCTTCAGGAGAATTCCTGCCAGCAACATGTGTACCGGAGCAGTTGCTTCACCGTGGGCATCGGGCAACCAGGTATGTAGTGGAAAGATGGGCAGTTTGACTGCATAGGCCACCAAAAATGCGGTGTAAAGCCATAGCTGCAGTCGTACTGGAAATTCCTTAGCCATCAATGCCTGCATATCAAAGGTGATGGTGTCACCGTAGAAGGCCATGGCCAAAGCTGCCACCAGAATAAATAGTGAGCCACCTGCTGTGTAGAGAATAAATTTGGTCGCTGCATACAGCCGCTTTTTTCCACCCCAAATGGAGAGCAGTAGATAAACGGGGATCAGCTCCAGCTCCCACACTAGGAAAAACAACAGCATGTCCTGTACAGCAAATACGGCAATCTGTGCGCCGTACATGGACAGCAGTAAAAAGTAGAAAAGCTTTGGCTTTAGGGTAACGGGCCAAGATGCCAACGTCGCCAGAGTTGTAATAAACCCAGTGAGCAATACCAAAGGCATGGAGAGACCGTCTACACCCACAGACCATTTCAGGTCTAGAGCAGGCACCCAGCTATAGCTTTCCACTAGCTGCATTCCAGAGCTAGTGGGGTCGTAGCAGGTGACAAAGGCGGTAACAATTAGGGCAAAATCAATCAGCCCGACGATTAGGGAATACCACCGTACGGTTTTGCCATCTTTATCTGGGATAAAGGGCAATAGAAACGCTGCCACAATGGGCAGCAAAATAACGGTGGTTAACCAAGGGAATGTGGAAAAGTCCATAAAACAATAGGCCAGGTTTTATTGCATCAACCCCACCGCTTTGCGAGCTGAGATTGCTAGCAAGCAATGGACGATGGGCTTAAGAGACTCGGCTGTGGCGTCGTTGCTGACAAGAACCTCAACAACCGTCAGGCCTTATTTACCACTGTATGAATAAAAATATTGATCCCCTGGTATCTGCTGGATTTCTTAAAAGTGTGTAATGGGATTGTTACAAGCAGTTAATAAAGGTGAGGGATTTTCATAGGATTGTTGTTGTTTAGGGAATCTTGAAGACTTTATTAATCTCTTTGAAACCACTTCTGGCGGTAGCTTTCTGCTAGGTGCGCACGCTTTATGATCTCTTTGTTCACCTGTGATGGCCTAAGCTATTCAAGTTTTTGAGCGATGATTACCCGATGGCGGGATGTATTTGTTGTCTGGCTAGGTTGGGTAAATCCTGTATCCATCAATGCCTGGTGAACATCTAAGGCAAAGTATTGATCCAAATAGGGCTCTGTACTTTTCAGCAGGGTGAGGACATAGGCAGGGAGTTTTTTGTACACCTCAGACTGGGGATTCATTTCCATGATGGTGAAATGACCACCGGGGCGCAGAATTCGATGAGCTTCTTGAATCACTTCTAGGGCGGCAGATGTGGGGAGTTCATGGAACAGCAGCGAGGCTGAGACTAGCTCTACTGAGCTATCTGGCAGGCCCGTGCTTTCTGCTGCTGCATGGAGCCACTTGGGAGTATTCTGCTCATTGGCTGTTTGGTACCGGGCCACGGTTAAAAAATAGTCAGACAGTTCCACACCGGTAATAGTGGCTTGGGGATAGGCGGTTTGTAGGGCGCGGGTGCTGAGTCCGGTGCTACAGCCCAGGTCTACAATGGTTTTAGGTTCTGTGGGCAACTGCTCTAACAAGACATTGAGATAACTTTGACGCAAGCGCACATCGCCTTGGGCATCGCCTTCGGGCCATAGGCGGGCATGGACGGCTTTAGCAGCCACCGTTGCTTCTAGGGCTGGTTCCCAGCCCAGGTTGCCTTCTTCGTAGGCGTGGAAGCTGGTGAGGTAATAGGCGGGATAGGTGAGGGCGCGATCGCAAATTTCTGCCCGTTCTTTTTCCCAAATAGGGTTAAATCCTGCATCACTGCCCCGAGCCCGCAGATGGGCGACTTCATCTAGCCAGTACACCCCAATGGATTCTGCCCGTTTGATCATCATGTTGCGGGCGCGGTCCTTGGCAAAGTTGGCAAGGGGCTTAATGGCCAATGCTTTATTAATGAGTCCAGTAATCGAACGGGTTGCGATCGCGTTATTCATCTAAAAAGCAAAATTCCGTGCTCCAATTAGCTTAAAACCCTATTCACACAAGAAACTTTAAGTTTCCTCTCTATTCACCGATATGGGTGTCAACTTCAGTGGGAGCAATTGGGCGATGACCGCATTCTGACTTCCGAATGCCAAACTCTAAGTACATAGGCAAGCCTCGCGTTGTGTTGCGCGCGCGCGACGAAACGTCACAGTTCAATCAGGAACTAGCAAATATCCCAAAGGTGAACAGCATGTACTTGCAGAAAACGCTACCCTAAATAGTCATCTGTCTCCCGATGTCCCTCTCTTCAGGGAGATAGGTAATTAATCCTAGTCTCACCCTAAAATCCATGTCCGTCGCTGCCTATTTCAATGCCGATGAAAACGGCCACAAATCCTTTGAGCTACCCGGTGCATCCCCCCACTACAATCCCGACCGTCCGGGCCAGGTAGAACATATCGCCCTCGATCTCGATTTTAATATTCCTAAAAAAAGCTACAAAGGAACCTGTGCCATTCGTCTGAATCCGGTACGCAACGGCATCGCTAGTCTTTTGCTGGATGCGGTTAGTCTCTCCATCTCATCGGTCACCATCAATGATGAACAACAACCTTTTGACTACGACGGAGAACAACTCCACATTCGCCTCACTAAGCCCACCCTGGCAGAGCAACCCATCACCTTAGTGATTGACTATTCTGTAAAAGAACCCCAGCGAGGTATCTATTTTATTGCCCCTGACGAACATTATCCCGATAAGCCCTATCAGGTATGGACCCAGGGAGAAGACGAAGACTCTCGTTTTTGGTTTCCGTGTTTTGACTATCCCGGTCAGCTGGCCACATCGGAAATTCGAGTAAAGGTGCCTAAAAAGTACTTTGCTCTGTCCAATGGTGAGCTCATCTCCACCGAAGAAGAGGGCAAAGCCAAGATTTATCACTGGAAGTTAGATAAGGTTCATCCCAGCTATCTAATGACCCTGGCCATTGGCGAGTATGACAGCATTGAAACGGAGTGGCGGGGGCGACCCGTACGGTACTACGTGCAAAAAGGCCGCAAAGACCAAATTGAACTCACCATGGGCAAAACGCCTCAGATGATGGAGCGATTTAGCCAGGTATTTGGTTACGATTATCCGTTCTCCAACTACGACCAGGCATGTCCCGCCGACTTTATCTTTGGCGGTATGGAGAATACTACGACAACACTTTTGACCGCTCGCTGTCTCCTAGATAAGCGAGCGGCACTCGATAACCTGCGCTCCGAAACTCTCGTGGCTCATGAGTTGGCCCACCAGTGGTTTGGCGATCTAATTGTGATTAACCACTGGTCCCATGCCTGGGTAAAAGAGGGCATGGCCACCTACTCAGAAGTGCTGTGGCTAGAGGAAGCCTATGGTAAGGATGAGGCCATGTATTATCACCTCAACCATGCCCGAGATTATCTTGCGGAAGATGCTAGCCGCTATCGTCGCCCCTTGGTAACCCACATTTATCGGGAGCCCATTGAGCTCTACGATCGCCACATTTACGAAAAGGGCTCCTGTGTTTATCACATGATCCGTCAGGCGTTAGGAGACCAGCTGTTTACCAAGACCTTAAAAACTCTTTTAACAGCCCATGCCCATAGTACGGTAGAAACCATCGATGTGCTGCGGGCCATCGACAAAGCAACTGGTAAAAATCTCCGTTATCTATTTGATCAATATGTGTATCGCGGTGGCCACCCTGACTATTCAGTCAAGTACAGCTGGGATGGCGATAGCAATTTAGTCAAGCTGTTGGTAACCCAAACCCAGGTGGCCGATGGTAAATCCCAGGTGCAAGAAGGTCTGTTTGATCTAAAAATTCCTGTTGGGTTTGGCTATGTGGACAACGATGTTGCTGACGTACAAACCGTGAGCGTGAGAGTGCATGAACGACAGCAGGCATTCTACTTTCCACTGCGACGCAAGCCCGACTTTATTAGTTTTGATGTGGGCAATCACACCCTCAAAACAGTCAATCTGGAATATCCCCTCAAAGAACTCCAAGCACAGCTGAAGTACGACCCCGATCCCATTTCTCGGTTGTATGCAGCCAAAGCAATTGCTAAGAAAGGCACCTTAGAAGCTGTTGAGACTTTGAGTAAAGCTCTATTAGAGGATTCTTTTTGGGCGGTGCGGGCTGAGGTCGCTGAAGCGTTGGCTACGATTCAACTCTCTCAGGCCGTTGAGGGATTGATTAAAGGGCTTGCCGACAAACATCCTAAAGTTCGCCGGGCGGTGGTCATCTCCCTTGGCAGTATAAAAACGGTTGAAAGTTACAAGGCTCTTAAATCTGTTGTTCGAAATGGTGATAAGAGTTACTACGTTGAGGGGGCAGCTGCTACCGTTCTTGGTAAAGTTGGCGCCAGCACCCTAGACAATGGTAAAAATAAGCAGAAAAAGACGCTTAATTTATTAGAAATGGTGTTAGAAGAGCGAGCGGGTTGGAACGAAGTTGTACGCTCCGGGGCCATTAGCGGATTGAGTATGTTCAAGTCATCGTCAGAAGCGCTTGATCTGTTGTTACCCTACACAGAATTAGGAATTCCCCAGGCCCTGAGACTTAACGCTATTCGCTGCCTAGGTAAGATTGCTGCTGGACAAACCAAGATCAATGTAGATCGCATTTTGGATCGTCTGGAAGCCATTGCCCGTGAAGAGTTTTTCTTGACTCAGGTGGCTGTGGTGATGGCGCTGGGACAAATGGAAGTTTCTGGTGCTGTAAGAGTGTTACGAGGTCTAGCTGAGCAAAGCCCAGACGGACGGGTAAAACGCCGTGCTGAAGAAGCCATGTCCAGGGTGCGCAAGGCCATCGGCTCCGATAAAGCTGTTGATGAAATGCGTAAGGAGCTAGACGACATCAAGCAGCTCAATCGGGATCTGAAAAGCCGTATGGAAACGTTAGAAGCAAAAGCAAAGGCAGAAAACCAAACCAAGCAGGAGTATCGGCGTGAAGAGAAGCAACCGCCGCGAACAAAGCGCACTCGGCTGATCGAGGATTAGGGCTAAACAGTCATATGCTAGGGGCAATGCCTTGTGTTGTCCCTGCGGGATGGCTCACAAACAGACAAGTCTTGTAGCCTCTATGTTGATTCTTCCGATTGCATAGGAATGTACCTATGCCAAAATCAGGGCACCCATGAAGGGATGCCCCTACAAGAATTTTCAAATAAAGGCAAGACGGTCTTTGTGTTTTACCAGCCCATGGCGGCTAGCTGCGATGATTGCTCAAATGCTTCGATGGCTGCTTCGTCTTCTAGGGGAGCACCTTCGATAGCCTTGCCATCTAAGACGCGGGTTTCTGCACAAAAAGACGCTGTACTTAGACCGCCAAACCGTCTGACTACGCTGCTGCGCATACGTACATTGGGGCTCACAAACCAGAACCGTTCGATGGAGCTCATGGTGTCGTACTCGGTCTCTAATACCAGACCTTCGTCTTCATCCATTTCGTAGCGACCGACTACGGGGACAATTTCCGCGTAGCCTCGTTCCCTGAGCAGACGGCCCTTACGGGGATTATCTTCATCGGGGACAAGGGCGAAGACAGTTGTACCCTCGTGGTTGCCTTCACCGTCGCGGTCCCAGGCCATTTCACCGTGCCATGCAACGTAGGCACCCCCTACGGCGAGGGCTGGATCAATTTCATGGAGGTTGCAGATGGCAATAACTTTTTCGTTGTCCTTATCGAGGGCTTCAACGGTGATATTCGAGCCGCCTAGCTCCGCCCGTCGGAACGGTAGGTGGTGGGTGGTGCGTTGGGATTGCCACTGTCCAGCACTGTGCTGGAAAAATTCCATTACATCCATGGGGTACGTTGAGGCTTGATGTTTTTCTTTATGATAAACCGCTGATAAGAGGTTTTTGTAGGTAGGTTATAGCTCACGACGGATTTGATCGCCGGTGAGGTTGGTGCGATAGATGTAGGGGGTATTGGTTGTGGTGTCTATGGCTTCGGCTTGCCAGCCTTTGGTGAGGGCAGCAAGGCAGAGTTCGGCAGGTCCACCGAGACCCAGGCAGCCGTCGGACCATGTGCGTCGGCTGTAGGTTTGGATGGTGATTTGGTCGGTGCGGATATTGAGGTAGTTGGCGAGGTCGGTGCGGATTTGGGTTTGGATGTTGGTGGGTAGGGCGTCTGAGGGGGCCTCCACCATTGGTGTGCTTGGAATGGGTTCGGCTGGTTCGGATTGAAGGGTGCAGCCAAGAAGCAATGGGGTGATGGACAACAGTAGAACTATAGAGCGCATAGTGAGACTAGGAGAGGTGAATACGGTTACTCTAGCGCTAGCATTTCTGGATTAAAGAGCGGTTACGAATTTTGAGACAAGGATTGGATGAGAGCCTGAAAACGTGGGTCGTTGCGAAGGCTGTCGAAGTCGGTATCAGCTTTAGCTAGTTCGATATATCTTTCAGGGGCAAGCTCAATTGCTTTTTTCAGATATTTAAGAGCTTCATCGGGTTTGTTCAAGAGAGCATACGCACAGGATTTGTTATTGAGTGCTTCGTGCAAGTCCGATTTAAGAGCTAGAGCAGCATCATAGAAGTGGATCGCGTCCTCATAACGACCTAAATTATGTAGAGAGCTACCTTTGTTATTGAGCACTACGTAATCGTCTGGTTTAATCGCTAACGCCGCATCATAACTTGCGATCGCTGCCTCGTAACGACCCAAATGACTCAGAGAATTACCTTTGTTATTGAGTGCGATGTAATCGTTCGGTTTAATCGCTAGCGCCGCATCATAACTTGCGATCGCTGCCTCGTAATAGCCTAAATTATTCAAAGATAGGCCTTTATTGTACAGTGCTGTGTGATCGTCTGGTTTAGTCGCTAGTGCCGCATCAAACGATTCGAACGCTTCCTTGTAACGTTCATCGGCAACACAGAGATTGCCCTGTTCAATCCTAAGACTAATGATCTCATTATCTGCAAAATTGCTCTCAGAAACTAGATCTTCAATTTCAAAAATACGCTTTCGCCTCTGAGTGGAAGACCAGTCAAGATACTGTTCATACTCTCCTTGCAAAATTTGCTGAGACTGTTTTTCTATCTCTTCCTGTGGTGAAACAAACTCCCACACACCAGCACGCCAATCAAAAAAGTCAGGAGCCTTGCGTACTAGATACTTGACCACATAGCGCGGCACTAAAAACACAAAACATAAGGGATAGGTCTCCTTCAAAATCTCCCGTTGCAAGTTCAACTGCCCCAACAAACGAGGAATCCTATCCTCCGCATAGAAATCCTGGGCTGTGTAGGTACGCTGTGGCCCTGGTTCCATATACTCAATTAATGACTTTTCCAAACCCGTCAGAAACAACACATCGCTTTGGGGCACCTCTGGCCGCGACTGCAATAACTCATACAGATCCGTCACCGATCCATCCAACATCAGCTGATTAAATCGCTTACCACCCACATCCCCTTGAATGCGTTCTATTAACCGCTTCCCCTCAGCAGGAGAGCATTGCACAAACAATAGACCAAATCCCTTTGCCCAACGAATCGAACGCAGTAGAGCTATATATTCCTGGTCAACAGAGACCACTAGATCCTCATCCCATTCCGACAGATCCTGCTGTGGCATATTAGTTCTCTATCCTCTCCAGCGCTGCCCGAAATTCTTTCACACCTCGCAGTAGTGGATGTACATCGCGCCAACAGATGATCTCATCATTCTCCTCATCCAAATAGCGATATTCTAAAATGCAGCGATTAAACAACAGATTCCGATGGGCTTGCTCGTTTAAAATCTCTTTTGTTTTATTCACTTGAGCTAACAGTGTCCACTGGTCATCATTGACCGTATTACGATACACATTCCGCGCCTTTGTCACCGCCAGCCTCGCCGCCCGCTTGGTAATGGGCAACGTATCACTTTGTTTAATCGCTTCCTGGGCCATCTGCATCAGGTTGCGCATGTGGCCTCCGCTCATTAAACACATCTGATCTAGAGTTTCCTGACTCTCAAATACGTCCCCTACTAACTGCGCTGAGTCCGCTAGACCATTGTTATAAAACACCCGCTGCCGCACTAGCTCTCTCATCGCTTCCAGACCCGACTCACACACAGTTCCGTCCTGCTCTCGCACCATCACCATGGGCAACACCGGAATCTCCGCATCATAAATATCCCGTAGGTCCGCCCCACGGCTTGAATACACCAGCGAAATTGGCACCGTATAAATCACATGACATTCCAACATCTTGAGCTGTTCACTGCGATCCACAAAGATTTGCTCGTGGTTGCTAGGCTCATTCTCTCTTTTAATAGGTGGAATCCGGTCCAGACTGTCTACAATTAGCACCAGCTTCTCGGTGGTCTGCTGGTGTGTCTGCTGCATCGCCTCGGTAATAAAGGCATTGAGTGCATCGATTAGCGACGGTGTATGAGGTTCAACAATTTTACGAATCTGGGCACGGGCGGTGGGGCTTACCTTCAGCGTTGTAGTAACTTTGCTAAAGGGCACACTGACATTAATCGTGTCTCCTAATTCCACCTCACTTTGCAAGGCATCTACTAGCTCTGTCTTACGAGATTGAAGCCAGTCTTTGATGGCGGTTGAGTCTCCCTTAAGCTCCTTTAGCAGATTGCGGGTGCAGGCCAGCAAAATATCCGTATATTGAGCATCTTCTGGATCAATGTCCGACTGTTCAGCCGGAAAGTAGACTACGCGATAACCTTGCTTTTCGAGACCTGCCTGCAGTCGCAACAGCTCAGTCGATTTACCCGCTCCCCGGTGACCGGTATAGAGCTGATGGGTAATGCGGTCCGCATAGGTAATCTGCCGCCCCACATCTACTAAAATATTTTCCTCACCCCGTACCGCGCTACAGTTCACATATACCGGATCCCCTGCTGGCAAAGGCTCAAACGGATCAAAGGAGTTGTAGATATTCCTCAGAATTTCGAAATCGCTCGGCATAGTAGTCTGTAGGCAATAAGGGCTGCTAGTAAACAGTCTTAGAGAAACTATAGACCACTATTTTCAGTTCGAACTATTTGTAACGATCTGTCCGAAACCAAGTGTTTAGGCTGCGCTGAGAGCTTTCAGAATACCCACAACGTTCTGTAGCTCATTCCCTGGATTAAAAATCGAAAATGTTTTCGACAGACCATACTGTCCAGTGGCTTTATCCAGTTTTACAAAAATCAAGTCAGTACCGTTTGTGACCAACCCAAATCTGATTGTACTTGGCTGCTCACCACTGACCATATAGGTCAACGCCTGAGGCAAACCCACATGCCAGCTAAACTGAGGCCCTTTTGCTTCAATGGTGGTCACCCAAATTTGTTCATTGAGCACCAAAATATCCACCCGGCCACGCACCAGTTCATCATCTGCTTTGACCGCAATCTCAACTGTTTCCTCGGCAATAGGCCGAAATGGTTGCTCGTAGAAACCTGCTACTGATAGTAATGGTGCAATAATCACCAGTTTGACCAGCTCTTCATGAACTGGATATGACAGTAAATATCTAAAATGCGCTTGGGCTTGGTTCAGTAACTGAATCTGATACTCATCCAGGTCGATAGGCTCTGCTTGCCATTCAGAAAAGAAACCAGCGTCTGTCTCCAGACGTAAACCATACTTAGTCTCTACATCATGGAGGGTAAGTTTACTAGCCTGAACAACCTGAACCATACGAGCATGCTGCGAACGCTGCCTTAAGTATAGGAGCTGAACTCAGCCCTCGTTTTGTTTCGATTGGAAACTGGTTAGTAGGTTGTCAGCCCCACAAAACCTAGGTTACGGACAAATTGCTTTAACCTGTCCTGCCTCAGCACCTCGTGCACAAACATATCCTCGGCTTCCATAGCCATCGGTTTCCCCGCTCGCTGGATCGTAATAAAGCTGATAAACCTGAGCCCGCACGCTATCATCAGCCACCCGCTCAATCCAATGGGCCATATAGCCCCCGCCATTGCCCGCATAGTTAGTCACCAAAACTTCTACCCAGGGCCGCTCATCGCTAATACCTTCAGGAACTTCCATAGGCATGGTCCATTCGCCAGCCTGCATCCATCCCGCTTGGGTGGCCACCCCTCGTACCAACGTAGGCAGTGTCTCGCTATCCCAAGGTGCTGTTTCTAAAGCGACCGCTGGCATATCAGTCCATTCACTAGCAATCAAATCATCCAAATCAGCACAGCCAATGCCTAAACCACAACTAGGATTGGTAGCTACATCCGACTCACTAATCTGCGTCGATTCAGTGAGCCAGTCTGCGGCCACATTCATCACAGGGAAAAACTCTAGAGAAATGTGTTGGTGAGGATTGTTGTTGTTCAGGCTAGGGTCTGCATTCTCCGCACCGTAGCTGCTTACCAATGAGTCATACAGCGCGGGCGACATATTAAAGTGATCTACCTTGACCTGGTAAATCAGCTCAGTTTCTTGCTGGACTGGGGTTAACCGCAGACGTACCCGCCAGATGGGAGCATTAGGCATACCCCCCAGCCGTGTTGCATATTCCAGTGGCCCCATAGATTGAAAGTACCGTAAATCAGCAGCGTCTAAGCTATCTAATCCGTTGGGCGGTACCTGCCTCAATGTCGTTTGAGATGGCTCAGCGTTAATAGCTGGCTCCTCAGCAGGTGTCTTTGCACCTACGATGCTACAGCTAAAAATGCTGAGGGGTAGTACAAGTGCCATTACCTGACGCCACATAGCCATGCCGAACTCCAAATCAAATCAGTTAAGAATTCACTGGATAGTTCAAGTTTTCCGCATCAGTTGTACAAGAAATAGTGGCTCTGCCGATCTGAGGGATGATTAAATGCGTTTCTATGGCGATATCAGCGAATTGGTTCTTTAAATCAGCCATGGCGAAACAGTTGGCTAACTGTCCCAAATCCATACGGTAATTCCTGATACGTCAGGACTGCAGAGTGACCTTGCGGTCTGTGCCGATTAGAAGAATGGATCCCCTTCAGTCTGTCTTCATGAACAGCTCGCTAGGGTCTAGATACTGCCGCTGGGTGCTATCTCTTGTCATCTACAACATTCGATCATTTGAATCAGGTGTGTCCTCCTCACAGCGGCGTTTCATTTCATTAAATATTTTTACCCTCAGGATGCACGCACATGGCTGTACATACAATGGGCTTACCATCGGGCCTGATGGATGATATTGATCTTGTTATACGTAAAGACGCGCGCGCATTAATTGAGCGCATTGAACAGGGATTAGCGTCTGAGCATCTATCTAAACCGGCCTATCGTGAATTAGGCAAACTCTTAGAACAAATTCCCCACTTAGAATTAACCAATGACCGTATGCTCATGCCGATGATGCAGCTGGCGGTTAGTCTGTTATTGCCTACAGAGGCGGCACCGAAAAGTGATCAGTCTCCTGCCATGTCTATGGCAGAGCGGGTTTCGCTGGCACGGGATATCCGTAAACGCATTGCCCGAGAGATTCGTATGTATCGGAATCCGCTGGTGGCTGTACTCAGTGCCGGGGGCTCTCCCGCTGCCCAGCTGATTTCTGGGCTTACCTGGTTCACAATTACGATTACGTTACTGATTGGCAGTACCACCGCTGCCCGGATGTTTTTAACCAATCAGTACAACATTGGCTATCAGCACGGCATTCGCCAGGCCCAGCCGTTGGAAACTGAAAAACTAGAAGAGACTGAATCGGCTAGTGCAGTGGTGGAAGGTGAATCGTCTGGTTCTACCAACATTGTTGAAGGAGAAAACCAAGGGTCTCAAGTGGAGCTGTTTTCATCCCAGGAGTGGCAATATATTCAACTGGTGCTGGCTGCCGGTGGCTTGGGCAGCATCGTCAGTGTCATGTTGCGATCGCGCAAGCTAGAAAACCGCAATCGGTCCCAGTCGGTCATTCCCTTTTTTATTGGCTTTTTTAAGCCGGTGGTGGGTACGGCCTTTAGCCTACTAGCGGTGGCGCTGATTGAATCGGAAGTGGTGATTGTCTCAGGCTTTAACCCCACTGAGGCAGATACCCAATCAAAGTATTTATACTTTGCGATCGCATTTATTGCTGGATTTAGTGAAGTTTTGGTGCCTGACTTCCTCGCCCGTACTGAAAAAACAATGTCCCCCGGTGAGAGTCATCAGAAAGATGATTTGACTTAACGTGGGAGATCTGGACTCTTGCTGAATTCGGAGTTCCGAACTCCGAATTCTACTTAGCTAAGTCTGATTAAACTCGGACTAGCTGTTGTTACGTAGAGCTGCTCTGTGCAAGCTAGCAAAGCTGTCACAGGTTTGAGTATTTCTCTCGATTTGTTAGTTAAAACAGCGGGTATCCCCAAGATCTTGTGTCACAAGGTCCAGGCAAGTGTTCTTTTTAGTGGACATTTGCCGGAGTTGTTCCTTTTGTTTTGTGTTTGGCAATTACATGGTGAAGCCTACGATTCTGAGTTTACTGTTGTTGAGTACTTTTCTGGCGACCCAAGTCCAAGCTGCTCAGCGATATGGTGCGATCGCTATTTCCCGTTCCGGTGACTGGGGAGTGGCCACTAATTATCTGTCGGTTAGTAGTGCTGAACGTGAAGCTCTTCGTAGCTGTGGTGATGTCAACTGCACTATTCGGGTATCTTTCCGAGGCTGTGGTGCAGTGGCAGAGCATAATCGCAGCCTTGCTTGGGGGGTAGCCTCTACCTCTGTGCGCGCCAGGAGTGAAGCTTTAACTGCACTAGATGGCCAGGGAGAAATTCTGGCAGAAGGTTGCAATCGTTAGTGTTGTTTTAATGGGGAGGATAAACAATCAATTATCTATGGATCTAGATAGAACCCATTCTGGGGCTGCCGACCTATAAAAAACGTAAGGTAGGTCTAGCCCCTGCCTTACGTTCTGCTTTCATTTAGATGCAAGTGCCGCGGGTTACGTCGCGGCACTTGCATCTAACTTTAAATACTCAGTTGTTATTAGGCACTAACTTTAGCAGTAGTGAAGTCAGGCTCTGCAATCGGTTCTAAAAACGGTCTGGGTGTGACGGGCAGAGATTCCAGTACTTCCTGGGCATCAAGGACGACGAGTTGGCGGTCCGGGGCCGTTATTTCTGGAACTGATTCAAAGGGAGATTGAGCGAGACAGCAAGTTTTCCACCCAGATTGAACTGGCACTGATAGTTGTGAACAGTCGCCGCCCCGTCGCCCAACGGGTGTATAAAATCGGCAAGCACCGCATTTAATAATTTCACTTTTTTTAATACTCATAAAAGTCTTTAATGAAAGAGTAACTGAAAGCCTTTCTTCTCATTATTGTGAACCAAGGTCTGGCGAAGCTGGGCCATTTCAAAAATGTTAAAAGCTTGATACATCGGGCATCAGAAGTTAATTAGGGGAGCGATCCCGGTTAAGGTTTTCTTTAGATTTTATTCAAGCAAATTGATGCTCTTAAAAGAATCGGGGATCACTCTCAAAAAGGCGATCCCCGGCTTTGAATCAGGTGATTTCCGTGGAACTACGGCAGCTTAAACAAGAAAAAATACTTTCTATCAAGACTTTTTGATTCTTTACTGCTGCAGGCTATCTCTACTAATTTTTGCGGTGGATTTCTAATGGTGGATAGGCAAAACTATTCGATAAATCTTGTATTTTTTTACGTGAGATTACGGCGCTTTCTGGTGGTTTTATTTATTTTTGTAAGTCGTTATTAACAATTATTTTTGTATTTATTTCCATTTCTTAATGATGCAGAGGGCGCACATTTCCCATCGTGCTAGTTCCCCAGGTGGGCAAAAGCACTCGCACTCAGGGCATCGCTCTTGATGCTTTTGTTGGGCTTGTTTGAGCGATGCCCAAGCGCTGTAAGCCTCTTCTGGAGTCGTTGAAGTTGTTGGCTCTGTTAGTGACCTCTCAGCACCTGAGGTGTTCACGTAGCTGGGATGGGTTTTGAGCCAATCGCTGATGGGTTTCTGGGGGATAGGTTTTCGATGCCATTGGGCGCTAGAGAAGCGAATGTCGTTTAATGGCATGTCTAGAAGCTGATTGAGTTTATGCAAAATGCGTCGACGCTCTAAGGTGAGGGTTTGTGTCCAAGATGCGTTCGCGACGTCAACATAAAGGATGTGGCGCTGAATGCTGATGGGCTTAGTTTGGCGTGCGACTACGTAGCCCACGGCCTTGGGCCAATAGTCCACGACTTGACGAAAGTGCCGTCGCGTTTGCCAGCTGGGCTGGGTTTCCATGTCGTTAATGAGAGATCGCAGTCCAGAAAACCCCATGGCGACTCCTAATAGATACGGTCTGTCGTTAAAATTTTGGAAAACACCGCTATCTGCAACGTTTTCCGGCTAACGTGCTAACGTATGGTCTACCGATGCACCATTGCCATCTGTCGATTGTTAATTCTAGCTGTGCCCCATGGCTTCTTCTCAAGACAAATCACCTGCTCCCGCCGGGGCGAATCCTGATAATGCGGTTGCTCCCCAGCTAGAGAGCGTTCTACAAAATCTTAATGTCAACCTTGAAGATGAGCTGACTCGCTATCGTCGTCAGCGTCATGGGCGAGTACCGCCGCCGCCGCCGCCCCGTCGTAAAGCTCAGCGACAAACTATTGATCTGATTTCAGTGTCAGCTACTCCCAGTGAGCCTGCGACTAGCAGTCCTCCATCCGCCTCTCCAGTGCCACCGCCTCCACCCCCTAACCCATTTCTTAAAGGGCAGTCCGTAGACGACACAGATGTGGATTTGCCCGATCTAGCTGCACTGACAGAGCCGCCGCAACAGGAGCTGGAAACGTCTGCCTATGAAGACGAGGTCCTCGGCGATACGTCATTGCCTGTCCATACGTCAGAAGCTGCTCCCGATGATTATTTGGAATCGTCGGAAGAGCTATTAAAAAGTCTGGCTGATGAGCAAGCAGACCCAGAATCGTTGCCTGAACCCTACTCGCCTGATCGTAAAAATAACAGTCTGTTAAAGCTGGCGGGACTCGTCTTAGTGCTTTTGGCGGGGGTAGGTGTAGGATTTGCTATCACGTATCCATCTCAGGTGCAGAAGTTGCGATCGCAGCTTTTCCCCGGTGACACTAGTCCCGATGCTGTCACTTCTTCAGAGGAGCCAGCAGAAGCGACAACAGAGAGCATCCCGCAGGAATCCCCTGATCCGGAACCACCACCTGCATCAGATACTGGCAACTACAAGCCCCCTGGCCCTGATCTTTCCCAACGAGAATTTGTTGAGTTAGATCTGGAAAGTCTCAGCACGCTAGATGTGGATGGAGCCACACCTACGGCTCCTGTGCCGCCACTGTCTAATCCCGCCCAATCCCCACTGCCTCAACCAAATACAACATCTCCAGCCACATCAGCGCCGAATACGACGGTTACTGCTGAGGCCCCATCAACACCCGTGACCCCCGTGCCTGCCGGGGAGGCACCCTCTGGAGATTCCCCTACATCGGCACCTGTTCCAGCTCCTGTCGCTACCGGCCCCAATTTTTACGTGGTAACTAGCTATACAGGCGATGCCTCTCTCAACAAAGCTCGAGAATTTGTGCCAGATGCATTTATCCGAAACTTCAAAGCCGGAGCACGAATTCAGTTAGCTGCATTTGATAATCGAGCTCAAGCAGAAGATCAGGTTGCTGCTTTGACCCAGCAAGGTATGACGGTTGAACTTTTTGGCCCAACGACCGAATAATCCCCTGCTATGCTAAGCACAGCGAGTGTCATGTTTCGCAAGCATGATATTCATAACTGTGTGAGTCAAATCAAAGCCTATGGGATTGCTAAATCGATTCTTGCGGGGTGTACGCGCTGGCCTTAATGAAGCTCTGAATGGAAGCGAAGAGCCAGAAAAGGTTTTAGAGCAAACCACGGCGGATATGCAGGCAAATTTACTGCAGCTGCGACAAGCCGTGGCCGTGGCCGTGGCGACTCAAAAACGCAGTGAACATCAATATGGTCAAGCCCATAGTCAAGCCCAAGAATTTTATAATCGTGCCCAAAGTGCCTTATCTAAAGGTAATGAAGCGATGGCGCGTGAAGCCTTAAGCCGCCGTCAGATCTATCTAGAAACAGCTCATTCCATAGAAAGTCAGCTACAAGAACAACACATTCGCATCCAAACTCTCAAAACAAACCTGCGAAATTTAGAAGCCAAAGTTGGCCAAGCGCGTACTCAAAAAGATATGTATATTGCTCGTGCTCGTTCGGCTAGGGCTAGTCAAAAGCTAAACGAGATGCTCACCCAGATGAATGGAGTAACCTTTGACCAGGCTGAAGACAAAATTCTCTCTATGGAAGCTACAGCAGCAGCAGCGGCCGAGCTTAGTCAGCTTAGTCAAGATTCCCTAGAAACAGAATTTTTAGCTTTAGAATCTGGTAAATCTCCAGTTGATACAGAATTAGCAAATCTCAAGGCACGCTTACAGTTGCCTGACAGTTAATTCAAACGTCGATTCAAGTGTTCCAACTATTCCTAGGTAACCGATTGTTGACGGTTAGATTGCTTGTAAACCGGTAATGTGAAGTGGAAAGTACTTCCCTCTGTCGGTGCTGAATCTACCCAAATCTGTCCATAGTGGGCTCGGACAATGCGTAAACACAGCGCTAATCCCAGACCATAGCCATCTTGAGACTGGTCTCGCTTCAGGCGAAAACTCTCTTCAAAAATTCGAGCTTGTTTATCGGCAGGAATGCCCGGTCCGGTATCCTGGATGCTCACTTGCACCTTTTGAGTTGTTCGATGCAAGGCTGTAATCATGACTTCCCCGCCTGTAGGTGTGTATTTCACCGCATTATCTAAAAGATTGGTAATCACACGTCGAACCTGATTAGGATCGGCATGGACTTGAGGCAGGTCTTGAGGAATTTCAATATGCAGCTGCTGTTCTTTGTTTTTGACCTTAGAAAGCATGGCTTCTCTTACTTCGTAGCACAGGTCCAGCAAATTTAATTCCCGAGGAAAAATCTGTAAATCAACACTAGGACCATGAGCTGCCTGCAAAATATCGGTAATCATGCGATCAATGGACCGAATTTGCGTTCTAGCATTACGCAGTAATTGAACGGTGAGCTCAGGGCGAAATTTAGAACGACGCTCTTTGTTTGGGTCGTAGCCCATTTCTAAGGTTTCAATTGCAATGGATGCCGCTGTCAGTGGATTGCGCAAATCATGGGCCAGCATGGCAATAATACGATCTTTGAATTCGAGCTTGGCATTGCTTTCGGCATTCAGCTGTTTCAAACGAAAGATCTCATCCGACAGGTGAATGATTTCCGTTGATTGTGAAATTGACGTACGGTCTACTTCTTGGGCTAGGATGACCGAACTTTCATCGGCTGTCTCTGCTTGCCAGCGAGACCACCAATAATCAATTTGAGAAATGATGTCACTGCCCGTCAACGTTTGACGACCTGCCGTCGAAATTTTGATTAAGGTAGGTGTGACGACAAGCTTAAAGTGCTCGGCTAGATAGGGCTGCTCACTAACGTCCACCACTTCTAGGACAGGTGTGATCGCACCCTCTAAACCTTCGACATGCTGACGAATTTGACGTACCTGCTCAGCAGAACTTGGCCGCTTATCAATAAACAACAGGAGCTTCAGCGGCACTTCAAGGGATGGCATAGGTGAACGTTTTACTCCTGCTCAGCGATGGAACAGCCAATGATGGGGTGCCTGACGTAATCATTGGCTTAGAGCCCAAGACTCGCCTCGGGTAATGTACAACAAAAAATACTAGCTACACGCGATAAGCAGATAAACTACGCTGAAAATCTACGCTTACAAATTATCTATAATAGACTACCTCTTTTCCCAGCACGCTTGGCGACAGCCAATTGAAAAATTATCGGGTGGTGCTGTTTTTAGGAACGTCTGCTGTTAAAAAAAATCTGGATGCTGTGAATCCTCAGGATATTTTGAGGTGTCAGATTCTGCATGTTAATGGGAGTAGTCGATCGTTCCATAGCATTGGCAATGTTGAGAAACGCAGTTTGGTAACTCACGTCCCTATGCCAGTTGCCAAAGTCGCCTATGCGGAATTCAACTCCTAGGCATTGTGGGAAATCATAGCTGTAGGTACACCACCTGGGACAGCTGATGTCGTTAAAGAGATATTAAAGGAACAATGCTGAATCGGTTTACGGGGAGACTTCTCACGTAAAGTAATTGCATAAAGGTTGTTTCAGGTGATGTTCAAGGGTCAGTTAGCGCGATTCTAAAGTAAAACAATATTGCAGCAGCGAGGCTTGTGGTTATGGGAGTTCTAAGCGTTATTCGAAATTACAAGGCTGGTCAGCACGTGCCACAACGTTTAATCCAGTATGCAGGCCATACAGCCGCGTTGTTGATAGGAACTGTCACGTTGCTTAACGCCCAGTTGGCTGGAGCTGAACCCGTGACTTCCGGGGTAGCTAATGTTGCTGCTATTCAGCCTTTGCTAGCTCAAACTGCATCTGTTACGTCAAATGCTTTAGTAGATGGCATTTACCTTTTTGGAGAAAAGCCGCTGCCCGATCAGTTACAAACGGCCTACATGATTTTTGAAGCCCGTGCTGGTCAAGTAGTGGGTGCTTTTTATGCGCCTCATTCTTCCTTTGACTGTTTTCGTGGGGATGTGCAAAACACCCAACTGTCCCTAGCAATTACTGAGACGTATTCTCAGGAAATCTATCCCTACGCGCTTGATCTAGATGATACTGCTGTTGCTGGACCTGGCGGTCAACAATTTGAGATCGAAGGGTTTCATCAGATTGACGGTGTTAGTGATAACGATATGCGCATGCTGGGCACTTGCCAGGCCCACTACAGCCAGACAATTTAGTGTAGCCAGTGTTAATCACCTGACTAAGGTCTGCTGTTTTGGGGAGGCAGAGTCTTTAGAGTTCAATATCAAACTCTGGAATCCTTTAAAGGTGATTATCCTCTAGCAGTTCGTTTAATCAGCTACAGTTTATCTACTAAGGCTAATTTATTTTTTAGGTAGTATTCTCAATTTACCTACTTGATAGGACTATGCGCCTTTAGCGAATCGTTAAAGACGTTGTCTTATGGTGGTAGGTGGATTTTCCACGCTCTCCTTGGATTGTAGGTGTGAACGCAGCAGAACAAGCACTTAGTATTGAGTACGCCAGTAAAATTGCCGCTACGGTCGGAGCATTCAAAGGTCAACTGCCTGATTTACGCTCTGACCTTAAGCCTTGGGCTAACGATCCCGATACCCGAAATCTAATTGATCCCGATTCCATTGATATTGGGTTTCATTTTCCTGGTTTTAGCCGTTCTTTTAACTGTCGAAGTTTATTGGTTCAAATTCGCCTACATGCGATGCCTAATGACGCTGAAAGGGCTGATACTGTTAGGGCCGTTGGTGTAGAAGTCGTTGGGTTTAACCATGTAGGTGAGCAATGGCATCTTTCGACAATTAATAACTGGCAGTTTGAAGGTACTGCTCCTCCCAAGTTCAATGAAGGTGAAAAAATTAAATTGTGTTGTCGACAAATTTTTCAGGTATTCAACCAATTGGATAAAACATAACGGAGCTGCAGCGAGGCAAATTTTTCTGAGAGCGTATTTGAGCAGCAGTAACAGCCATTCGAACTCTTCCTTAGCTAGAGTACAGGTGTTGTATGACCCAGAACAGTAGGATAGTTGAGTAAACTCTGCCGCTCTTTCATGAAGACCGTTATTCCCGTCGAATTACCCCAAGTTCAATACGACATCAAAATTGCTACTGACGGGTTGCAATACCTAGGACCTTGGCTATCTGCTACTGGCAAGCGTGGCAAGGTATTGCTGGTTTCAAACCCAGTGGTTTTCAAGCATTATGGTGAAGCTGTGGTACAGTCTTTATCCGCAGCTGGGTTTGAAGTATGCCAGTGTATTTTGCCTGCCGGGGAGCGCTATAAAACCCTTCGCTCGATTGAAAAAATCCATGATGTCGCCTTTGCTAACCACCTGGAGCGTAGTTCTACAATGGTCGCCCTAGGTGGCGGTGTCATTGGCGATATGACTGGGTTTGCAGCCGCGACCTGGCTGCGAGGTATTGCTGTTGTGCAAGTGCCCACGTCCTTATTGGCGATGGTGGATGCTTCGATGGGGGGTAAAACCGGTGTGAATCATCCCCATGGCAAAAATCTAATTGGTGCGTTTCACCAGCCGAGTTTAGTCCTCATTGATCCCAGTGTGCTTGCTACTCTGCCTGGGCGGGAATTCCGTTCTGGTATGGCAGAGGTCATTAAGTACGGGATTATTTGGAATGATGACCTGTTTCGTCAGTTAGAACAAGCTAAACGGCTAGATCAGATGCGCTATGTGGGGCAAGCATTGCTCCACAATATTCTTACGTATTCTTGCCAGGCTAAAGCTGATGTTGTTAGTCAAGATGAAAAGGAAGCTGGACTCAGGGCCATCCTTAACTATGGTCATACCATTGGTCATGCTGTGGAAAGCTTAACGGGCTACAAGCTAATTAATCATGGTGAGGCCGTGGGGATTGGTATGGTCGCTGCAGGTGCGATCGCAACCACCATGGACCTCTGGCCCCAAACCGCCACCGATCGCCAGCTTGCCATTATCCAAAAGACAAACCTGCCCACCAAACTCCCCAAGGACATCAACATTGACGATATCCTCACTGCTCTGCGTAGCGACAAAAAAGTAAAATCCGGCAAAGTTCGCTTTGTCCTACCCAAACGCATCGGCGAAGCCTGCGTAACCGACCAAGTCACCGACGATATTATCCGTGGTGTATTGCAAGAAATGTTGTAAACGAGTCGGGCAGTAGGGGCATTGCAGCCACTGCCCGATATGGGCAGTGGACAATTGGGAGTAAAGCTCTAAGCAACCTGCTGCGCCATACACTGCATAATTTTGTTTAGGCCAGTTTCAACTCAAAACCCCATGCAAAATCTCGAATTCCCCACCCGTACCGCCACCGTCACTCGCACCACCAAAGAAACTGACGTCACCGTCACCCTCAACGTCGATGGCACCGGTCAGTGTAACGCCAACACCGGTATTCCTTTCCTCGACCACATGCTTCATCAAATCGCCTCCCACGGTCTATTTGATGTAGACATCCAAGCTACGGGCGATCTCGAAATCGATGATCATCACACCAATGAAGATGTTGGCATCACCCTGGGTATGGCCCTGCATCAGGCCCTTGGCAATCGTAAGGGGATCGTTCGATTTGGTCACTTTATTGCTCCCCTTGACGAATCTCTAGTCCAAGTCTCCCTGGATTTTTCCGGTCGCCCCTACCTGGCCTACGGTCTCACTATTCCCACGCAGCGTGTTGGGACTTACGATACCCAGCTCGTGCGCGAATTTTTCATGGCCATTGTCCATCACAGTCTGATGACCCTGCATATTCGACAGCTGGATGGCATTAATTCCCACCACATTATCGAAGCCACTTTCAAAGCCTTTGCTCGTGCCATGCGCATGGCTACCGAAATTGATCCCCGCCGAGCCCATGCCATTCCCAGTTCTAAAGGAGTATTGCAAGTCTAGTGACAGCTTGCCAAAATCATCAGTAAAATAAGTACAAAAGTACCTAAGCTTCAGACACAGACAATGCAATGACCACTACCGTCTCTAGTGCCACCCAAAAGAAAATCCTTTATCCCACAGGAGACGGCAAACCCGTGGCTGAAACCTTTGATCATCTATACGCCCTGCTGATCACCCTGGAGGTCCTACGGCAGTATCTAGCTGGTCAACAGGCCACAGTATTGGGTAATCAATTCATGTATTACGCCAAGGACATACCCAAATTACGGGTAGCACCTGACGTTATGGTGATTTTTGATGTGGCGCCGGGGGGGCGAGATAACTATAAAATCTGGGAAGAGGGCTCTGTACCATCGGTTATTTTTGAGATGACCTCGGCGAGTACTCGAGAAAAAGATGACGATAGCAAATATGAGCTGTATGAAAATCTAGGTGTCACCGAGTACTGGCAATTTGATCCTAAAGCTGAATGGATTGAGGATGGCCTTAGAGGTTATCGACTATCGAGAGAAGAGATCTATATTCCGATTACAGACAATACCAGTCGTGTTCTAGGTCTGCGCCTAGCTGTTAATGATTCAATCATCGACTTCTATACACTGGACACTGGAGAGAAGCTCTTAATTCCAGACGAACTCCGTCAACGGGCCGACCAAGAAGCCCAACGAGCCGACCGGGAAGCCCAACGAGCTGACCAAGCAGAAGCAGAGCTAAAAGCACTTAAGGCAAAACTTAAAGCCCAAGGTATCGAATTAGACTTGTAAGGATGAATTTGGACATCAGGATTCATGACGGAATCGGACCAATGTGTCTTGGTTTAGCAAATGTCCCTACGCATTAGGAAAGCAATGGTAGCGTTAGCAAGGTATTTCTGCCCTGATGGATTGCTAGCGTAATGATTTGATGCTTGATAGTCGGCATCATATCCATCGCCTTGTCTCCAGTGCCAGGGTTTACCGTGTAAGCAGGAAAACAGGATGCACTCAGGCTTAACCGTAACGCCTGCCCTGCCCATAGGCGAAAACAGGTGGGCTGTAACGGCACTGTGACAGGAACATTTCCTGATTCAAAAACACGTTTGTAGCCTTGGGTTAAGTTAAACACCCGACCATCCGGTTGTACTACTGACAGCACAGCACAAACATCGTAACTGGCAACATCTGTTTGAACTTGTACTGTAACGGTAGGCTCTCCTGCTACTGCAAGATCGTTTTCTAGGAGTGGTGTTGTGTAAGTAAGGACATCGCTACGACCATCTAAGGCGGTGCGATCGCAACTTCCCCCTGGCCAGCTAGCATGTCCTCCTAAAGCAGGTACCGGTCGCCAAGGATCGTGTACGAGTACGTCGTTCCCAAGCCCCGATGCCACTGATCCAGCAGTCTTTACTAGCTGTCCATCATCCTCTCGGATGCCTGCCAGTCCTGAACTTTGTAGATAATAGTTTTGGCCCTTTGCTCCTGACGGCCAAGCGTTCAGCTGACGCCAGTCATTGCTGCCCATTTCAAATAGGTTGACTGAAGTTTTGGGTAAGATTCCTTCACCTTTGAGAAAGTAGTCAAACCACTGTACTTGCAGTTCATCAATGGGGTTGATGGCTGCAGGACCAAAATCCACGTTCCCCACCTTTCGATTCCACGGTAAATGTGTCCAGGGGCCTACCCAAAAATGTTGAGGATATTGACTGCGTCCAGCCATCTCCTTATACAGTCGAAGGTCACCCGTTAAATAGGGATCAAACCATCCACCTACATGGAGCATAGGAAGATCTGCATCAGTCAAATCAGGCTTTAAAGATTGCCAGTAGTTATCGTTCTGGGGATGGGCTAACCAATCATGCCAAAACGAATCTGTTGCATACTGCTTCAGTACATCTGGACAAGCAGCAATGGGGCCATTCAAAGGCAAGTTACGTGAGGCTGCTCGTAATTCGTTAAATGCAGTAGCATCCTGCTTCAGCCGAGCTGTTTCTGCTGCTAACTGTATGGCCCAGCCCAAGCCTGCCTGTAATCGCAAGGCTCCGTTCTCGTAGGCCCAGTCGTGGTACAGGTCGTAACCTACCATGGCTGGGGCGATAGCTTCTAAGGCTAGTGGTTTAGCTTGAGCCGCATACAACTGGGTCATTCCCTGATAAGAAAACCCATACATTCCCACTTGGCCATTACTATCAGGTAATTGTGATGCCCACTGCACCGTGTCATACCCATCGTTTACTTCATGGGCGAATAGACTAAACTCCCCTTCGGAGGTGCCGCGACCACGCACATCTTGAATGACCACAATGTAACCGTGGGAGGCATACCAAGTGGGATGTGCATAAACTACAGTAGATGCAATCTCTCTCCCATAGGGTTGCCGCATTAGCAGTACTGGCCATGGCCCATCCCCTTCCGGATAGTAAACGTCTGCATCCAGCCGTACACCATCTCGTAGGCAAAAACGATGCAACTGTTTGGGTTTGACAGGAACTCTATCAACGGTCATAAAACACAGTGAGTCCGTCCCAAAACTGCCATATCTTCCTCATCCAGTTCTGCAGGCGTACCCTGACGAATTAATTCTGCAAAATCCTCGTTAGGCACCATGATACTTAGTAAGTAAAGGCGTTGTGGACTAATATTTTCCACAAAATGGATGCCGTGAGATGGGACTAAGATACTGTCCCCGGTACGAATTTTCGATACCTTCCCATCGCAGACCACGCGGCCTTCCCCTTGTAGGACATAAAACATTTCCACAGCTACCTGATGCCGGTGAGATGGGGTCCGGCCACCCTGATCAAAAATTTCTACACAGCAGGTTAACGTGGCGTGGTCTTGGGTTGGATCTACCAAAAGTGCTAAACGGTTCTTATCGTCAGGTGTAATGCGAAATACCTGATAGTCAGAGGGAGACTTGAGGACGGGTAGAACGCATCTTGTGGGCAGATCGCAAACGCTTTCCATGACCTTTTAATAAACAACAGTAGTGATAGGGTATTGCCGATGCATGGAATGATTTCTCATGGCGAATCAGCTCATTGATCAATTGCACTCGCTTGGTAATCCCCATGACGAGCTACCAAGTAAGCGTACTTTTTTAGCTTAGAAATCGTCCTGAAGCCTAGAACTGCCTTGCAATAATTTGTCATTTATGAATGTGATAACTGACACATCGGGCACATGTGCATCGTTTTGGTTGCCTCTGAAGAATGTGCCATGATCCAGCTATAGGCCAGTGGTAAATCGGCTAGTTGTCCTATCTATTCTCTGTAGGCTGATAAAATAAGACTTTAACCAATTACTCGTGAAATCCTTACACTTGCATTACTGTTTTTAAGGATTTCTCTTTGGACAACTGTATGAGGTACGGATTTGGCAGCCGTCTGCATATGGTCAAGGTAGAAGGGTACACTCTAGCTAAAACTGTTAATCGTTATCTACTCCGAGGTTTGATTGGGTTTGAACATCGTGTGCTCGTCAGTTTCTTGCTCAAAATATTGATAGAGTCTCACCTATGGGCATGAATCCTGATAGTTGATCGAGTTCTAGAAATATCGCAATAGTGCGTTAGCACAATCCCATAAACCTCTGCATCGCATCGTTGTCATGGTCAAGGCAAGTAATTCCACAGCAGATATTTTAGTGATCGATGATGATCCGATCATTCGACGTATTCTGCAGCGGATGCTGCAAAGTCAGGGCTATCGTGTGGCGATTGCAGAAACTGCTGCCGATGGTCTGCAAAAAGCATTGACGATTACTCCACCAGTGATTCTGTGTGACTGGCGTTTGCCTGGAAATGTCGATGGGTTAGAAATCTGTCGCCGACTCAAGGAAAATCCAGATTTATCGATGAGCTCGTTTTTACTGATCACAGCGCACGCAGAAACGGCTAGTCGTGTGGAGGCTTTAGAGGCAGGAGCCGATGATTTGCTGATGAAGCCTATTGATATGGCTGAGCTCAAGGCTCGGGTTAAGTCCGGTATGCGTTTGTGTCAGCTTACCCGCGACCTTAAAAAACAGAAGCAGTATTTGGAGAATGAACTGGCAGAGGCCGCATCCTATGTGCAGTCTCTACTACCGAGGGATACGGATAAACCCCCTGTCAAAATTCAAACCCGCTTTCTCCCGTCTCAGCAGCTGGGAGGGGACTGTTTCGATTTTTACTGGTTAGATCCTGACTATCTGGTTATGTATTTGCTGGATGTATCGGGCCATGGTTTGGGGGCGGCGCTGCTCTCTACATCTGTACTGAATGTTTTGAGATCGCAGTCTTTACCAGGGACTAATTTCTATCGTCCCGATAAGGTTCTTGAAAGTCTGAACAACATGTTTCAGATGACTGACCAGAACGAAAAGTACTTCACCATTTGGTACGGCGTTTACAATCGGGTCAATCGTCAACTGATGTATGCCAGTGCTGGTCACCCACCTGCCATTTTGCTATCCCAGCCCAATGCTTCAGAAACTCCTGCGCATCTTGGCAGCCAAAGGATCAATGTTGTTGCCGAAACCATGCAGTTGCGAACACCCGGTATGCCTGTTGGCATGATGCCAGGTACGCAATATACCTGGAAGCGCTGTTCCATTCCAGAGAATAGCTATCTCTATATTTTTAGCGATGGTGTGTACGAAGTACAAGACGCCACTGTCTCAGAACCGGGGGAGATCTTTGGCTTAGAAAGCTTTATTGAGCATATTGCCAAATGCCCTCGGCCAGGAGAGCTAGATCAGCTGATTAGCCATGCCACAATGCCGAGTGTAGAAGTAGGTGATGATCTGTCCTTACTAGAAATCAACTTTGGTTAATAAATAGAGGAGGCTTAAGTCTCTGGTCTCTGAGTAAGTTTTCCTTAAACCCCCCAATCTGTAGGCTGCTTTAGTTCTTAAAGTTTCTGGGACCTGCGTATCCTGATGCATCAGCCAGAGTTTCTAAGGTTTGGGTGCCTGCCAGAAATTGACCATTGACTTCCCAAGTAGGAAACCCTGTGATTTCGGGTACTGAACGACACAATGCTGTTTGAGAATCAGCGCCATCCTCAGCACACTCGACATATGGCATGTATTTCTTAGCATCTACACCAAACAGCTGTTTTTGATCAAAACAGTGGGGACACCAGTAAGCGCCATACATTTTTGCATCTACTTCTTGTAGATGTTTAGCTAAAGCGACCTCTGCTTCGCCAGAGGTATTGGTAACAGCAGGCCCTGTATTTCCGGCAGCTGTTGCTGCTGGACCATTGATACTGAGGGAGTACATGCCAATGGTTGCCACTAGGGTCACCATCCCCATAATCACGCCACGAAAAACTAAGGCTCCCTGATCTTCCCACTGATGGCCCAGTAGGGTGAGGATAAACATCAGTAGTGTAAAGCTAGCCGATGCGATGCAGTAAATACAGGCTGCTTTGAGCTCAGTAGCCAGCAAATACATGAGATAGCCACTGAATACCATCATGCCAGTGGCTCCAATGAAGAGGAGGGGCCAGGTGAGATCTTCTAACCGCTGACGTTGTTTGCTATTGATTTCCGCATTTATAAGCAGGGGACCTAGCGATAGGACCACCATAGCTAGGTAAGCCAAACAACCAAATAGGGTAAGTGGAATGCCAAAAACGTCGGCATACTCACTGGTTAGCACCTGATCACACCCCTTAACTGGGCAAGCGGCACTGTTGCCCATTAGCTTGATTACGGTTAAATAGGCTGTACCCAAGGCCCCCACAGTTGCGATCGCACCAATGGCCGGTCGCGACCAGCGATAAATCCCACGATTTTCCTTACGGCGACGTCCCATAGCTATTAGGTCACTCTAAGCTCATCATGTTTACAAAATCTAAGGTCTGTTCAAAACAGTCCCGACTGCATCTTAGACAAAAAATGGGTGGTTCGGTACAGGCAGTAAACATCTTCTCTACTATCTAAGACGCTATCGCATCAACAAACTGTCTGACCCGATTGGGATCAATCGGGTGTTCAATCTTCCCCCAGCGTTTCAAAGAACTAGAAACAATCACACCGTCTGCCGATTGCATCAGCTTGTCAATATTGTCGATTGTTGCGCCGCTACCGATAAAAACGGGGGTTGCCCCTGCCATTGTCTTAGCTTGAACTAAATCTTGTACGCTTGGGGGCTGACCCGTTGCTATCCCCGATACAATAACCGCATCTGCTAATCCTCGATGGATGGTATCTGCTACCGCGTCCGCTAAGGACGTATCGGATGTCAACGTTCCCACTGGAGCTGCATGTTTTACTAATACATCTGCCAATACTTTGACATCTGCCCCCAGTTCTCGACGGTAGCGCATTAACCCATGGGCATCTCCCTCAATCAGCCCCTGATCGGTGGCCATCACTCCGTTCAATACGTTGACTCGAATAAACTCTGCTCCGGTACATGCAGCAATCGCTAACCCGCTACGGGCATCGTTGCGTAAAACATTGAGGCCAATGGGTAAGGTAATCAGCTGTCGTAAGTGGGTAACCACCACGGTCATAGCACTCACGACTGCTGGATCCACATTCCCTTTAGTAAAGGGAGCGTCGAAAAAATTTTCTACTATAATGCCGTTAGCCCCTCCAGAAGCAAGAGCCACAGCCTCCTGTACGGCACGTTCTACCACGGTTGACAGAGAGCCTTGCCAGCGTGCCGATGTAGGTAAGGGCAACAGATGAACGACGCCGAGGACAGGGTTGGGTGTCTTAAAAAGGGTTTCTAATTCCACAGGGTCTCCAGAGTGTAAGTTTTGGGTCATTTGTTATGTCCAGCGATGGTTAGACAGACCTGACACTGGAAATCCCACAGAATTGTATAGTTATGTTATAATTTCCTCAACCAGGCAAAAAGAGTCGCTACCTGATTGTGTATTGACAGTAACTGTAGGTGTCCTTCGAGGTCACTGTTTCTGTTCAAGAGTGTTAGGGTAGGGTGCCGAGTCATCCCCGCGATCGCAACGCCTGCATTGGAGACTAGCATTCTCTTTTCCCTACACGTTAAGGTTTTATGGTTCATAAGCCGACTATTGCTATTTCTCACCTAGGTTGTGAGAAAAATCGGGTTGATAGTGAGCATATGTTAGGTCTGTTAGTTCAGGCCGGTTATCAGGTCGATGCGAATGAAGAACTTGCTGATTACGTAATCGTTAACACCTGTAGCTTTATTGAGGATGCTCGCCGAGAGTCGGTGCGTACCTTAGTTGAGCTAGCTGAGGCAAAGAAAAAGATTGTTATTACGGGTTGTCTTGCCCAGCATTTTCAGTCAGAGCTGTTAGATGAGATTCCTGAGGCCGTCGCTCTGGTGGGTACTGGTGACTACCACCGCATCGTTAACGTCATCGAACGGGCTGAAGCGGGTGAGCGAGTAAAGGCTGTGTCTGCCAAGCCTACCTATATCGCCGATGAAACAGTGCCCCGCTATCGCACCACTAGCGAAGGTGTGGCATATATCCGTGTAGCCGAAGGGTGCGACTACCGCTGTGCTTTTTGTATCATTCCTCATCTCAGGGGTAATCAGCGCTCTCGCTCCATGGAGTCTATCGTTGCAGAGGCCCATAAGCTCGCTTCTGAAGGTGTCCAGGAATTAGTATTGATTTCTCAAATTACTACTAATTATGGTGTTGATATCTACGGAAAGCCGAGATTAGCCGAGTTATTGCGTGCTTTAGGAGAAGTTGACGTACCCTGGATACGTATGCATTATGCCTATCCGACCGGGCTTACGCCAGAGGTATTGGAAGCCATCCGCAGTACTCCTAATGTGTTGCCATATTTGGATCTTCCATTGCAGCATTCTCATCCCGAAGTGTTACGTGCTATGAATCGGCCATGGCAGGGGCGAGTAAACGATGATGTGATTCAACGCCTGAAGGAGCAACTTCCCAACGCTGTTTTGCGAACTACTTTTATTGTTGGTTTTCCTGGTGAAACAGATGAACATTTTGAACATCTCAAGCAGTTTGTTCAGCGTCATGAGTTTGACCACGTTGGAGTTTTTACCTTCTCTGCTGAGGCTGGAACTCCAGCCGCTAATTTGCCCAATCAGATAGCTGCAGAGGTTATGCATCAGCGGCGTGAAGACCTGATGCTTACCCAGCAAGAGATATCATTTAGGCGCAATCAATCTCAGATCGGCAAGATTGTCAATGTGCTGATTGAACAAGAGAACCTCAACCAAGGGGAGTGTCTTGGTCGCTCAGAACGATTTGCTCCTGATGTGGACGGGTTAGTTTATGTCAAAGGTTTATCTTCCCTAGCCAAAATTGTTCCTGTTCAAATTACTGGAGCTGATACCTATGACTTATTTGGCACTTTAGTTACCGCGCAATCTTCTGCGTCACCAGTGCCGATGAGTGTCTCTTCATAGTCCCCTCGTATTGCCCACCTGTTTGCTAAACGTGATCTCAAAGGAGTCTGAATGACATTGTCTTTTGCTGACCTTGGGTTGTCTGACCCCCAAACTCAACATCTTGAGAATCTTGGTTTTAAGGAGCCAACACCTATCCAAGCTCAAGCGATTCCCCATATGTTGGCTGGTCATGATGTTGTTGGCTTAGCGCAAACGGGGACTGGTAAGACAGCGGCTTTTTCTTTGCCTATTTTGGAGCAGATCAACGCTAATAAGCGTGCTGTTCAGGCTCTAGTACTCACCCCTACGCGGGAATTGGCAATGCAAGTGTGTCAGGCGGTTGAGGGGCTTAGGTGCAGCTCTCAGCTACATGTTTTGCCAGTGTATGGTGGTCAGTCCATTGAACGACAGCTCAGTCAGCTGCGGCGTGGAGTGCACATGGTAGTGGGTACCCCAGGACGGATTCTAGATTTGCTCAATCGGGGCGGTTTAAAGTTTGACCAGCTTAATTGGCTCGTGTTAGATGAAGCCGATGAGATGCTCAATATGGGGTTTATTCAAGATGTGGAAAACATTTTGAGCCACGCCCCAGCAGAACGGCAGACAGCCTTTTTCTCGGCCACCATGGAACCTACGGTGCGTGAACTGGCTGCCAAGTTTCTGAAGTCTCCAGTCACTGTTAAAGTTAAAACTCAAAATACAGCACCCAAGAGAATTGCACAGCTGGCTTATGTGGTTCCGCCGGGCTGGAGTAAGCCCCGCGCATTGATGCCAATTCTGGAGATGGAAGATCCAGAATCAGCCATTATTTTTGTAAGAACCCGTCGTACGGCTGCTGAGCTAACGCGCCAGCTGCAGTTTGCTGGGCATAGTGTGGATGAATATCACGGTGATTTAAACCAGGCACAACGAGAACGATTGTTGCTACGTTTTAAGCAAGGACAGGTCAAGTGGGTTGTGGCTACAGATATTGCTGCTCGTGGTATCCACGTTGACAATCTCACCCATGTAATTAACTACGAACTCCCTGACAATCTTGATAGCTATGTGCACCGTATTGGGCGCACAGGGCGTGCTGGCCAAGAAGGGAGAGCTGTATCTATTGTTCATCCGCTTGAAAAGTACCAGGTGCGTCAAATTGAGCGTCACCTCAAGCAAGAGTTGACCTTCTGTAAGGTGCCGACGCGAGCAGAGATTGCAGCTCGCTCCCTTGAGAAACTGCAAACCCAAATGAAGGAAGCTGTGACTAGTGAGCGCTTAGCATCCTTTTTGCCGATTGTTTCTCAACTCACTGAGACCTACGATCCTCACACTGTTGCTGCTGCTGCTCTACAGATGGCCTATGATCAAACTCGACCTACCTGGATGCGGAGTGATAAGGAACAATATATGGCTGAGGAAGAACCCCGCCGTCATCAGCGTAACCGCCGCTCTCCTCGCCGTCGTCGCCGCTTAGAAACCCCGGCTAGTTAGTTGCAAAGACTCAATAAAGTTGTATCCGATACATCTAGAGCTCGCTTAAGATAGGCATGCAGGGTTTATTGTCGGAGGTGTAATAGTCGTGTTAGTGATTTTACTAAACGATCAGGTGCTTCCATCCGCTTCAGTTTGTACTAGCTGCCTAATGGCTAGTCAAACTGGAGAACCTAGGCTATCAGACGGGAAGTTGGGCTGTGCTAGAAAGCTCGAGTCTTCTGCTGAATTGCCTCAATATCAATGTCAAATGGGATTTCGATTAGCTAATATCGATGCTTGGAATGTTTGTGAGCGCTAGCCTCGCATCAGAAGCGTTCGTTTGGGATGCACACTCACTGGCTAAGTTCATGTTCTAAGATAAGGAATTTGTCGCCAGATTGCTACATCGTCCGAATCTTGAAATACAAAAGCTAAGTTATGCTAGGAATACTTTTTTAGTTAGTATTCGTTAAGGTTATTCCTATGAGTTGGCGTAGCGCAACTGAACCATCTGACAAAATTCTAGGGAGCCTACCTTACCTGCTGCCTCTTTTTGATGCTGTTGTGGTTGGTGGAGCATTATTTAAGCTGATTGCTAATTTCCCGGCGTTAGCTCCGGTGGGCCAGGTATTGCTACTTTTAGTTACTCCAGTGATGTTTGCCTATAACCTCATTCCCTTCGGTTTAGGCTCCATTGCTGTATTTTTCGCACTCTTTTTCTTAGTTGTGCGAAATTCAAATATTAGTCACTTTATTCGTTTTAATACGCTGCAGGCAATTCTGATCGGTTTCATCATTTCCATTGGCAGTATTCTACTGGGTTTGGTGAGTGTTCCAGGTTTGGAGCTCATTACCGACACGTTTTACAACGTATTGCTATTTGGAGGGGTTGCAGCTGTTGGTTATTCAATTTTTCAGTGTTTAATGGGACGATATCCAGAAATCCCAACTATTTCAGAAGCCGTGAATATCCAAATTGGTCGTTTCTAGACGCCTTACTCCAGACATTTACAAGGTTGCATTTGCTCAGAATGCGTAAACGTAGCTGACTTCCTGTTATGATAATGGACCCTTGTTTGGCCATATTGAGCCAAGCCATTGAGTCCATAAGGAAGTACCATGAGTAATTTTTACGAAACGATGTACATTTTACGGCCTGACATCAGTGATGAGGTCGTTGATAATGCCATCGGTAAGTACCAAGACATGATTAAGGAAAAGGGTGGTGAGGTCTTTGAAACTCAGCACCGTGGTAAGCGTCGTTTGTCCTATGAGATTAACCGCTATCGTGAAGGTATTTACATTCAGATGAACTATCAGGCTCCAGGGGATACCATTGCGCCCATGGAAAGAGATATGCGTTTGAGTGAGGATGTAATTCGCTATCTTACATTGGTGATTGATGAGCCTCAAGAAGCTGCTCCCGAGACAGAGACTCCCTCTGCAGCTCCTTTGGGGTCTTAACCCTCCATAGCTTTAAGCTTGATGCGCTAGCTTGTTTGATTTTCAACTTTTCTAAGACTGCGCCGCAACCCTTTTTATTGGGATTGCGGTGCCTTTTTATTATGAATGCTGCAATCAATTCCAAAGCTCATCCATAAAGGCCTTGCAATTTACAGAATTGGTGTTAAATTTATGGGCACTTGGGCATTAGCCTTAGCAGTACCAGGGATTGTATGGCTGGCTTTGCTGCTTCGTGGAATGTTTTATCTGGGAAATGTTGGTGCATTATTACCAGGTTGGTTCATTTCATACATCGGCAATGACTGATTACTTTATTCCTGTTATGACCAAGTATTGAACCAAAATTGACCAAGGCTTATATGGTGATTTTTAGCTTCAAATATTTTGGGCATGCAAGGTTTTGTCTGGGTTAAAAAACGTGAACTGCTGGTTTTACCAGGTTTTCAATATATTGTCTGTTAGTAAATTGGTTCTGCTGGTGCAGTTGCACCTCAAAAAAATGAGCTAATCTTCGATCAGCAACCACCGTAAATAGCTGTTGTTTCCTTCATAAGTGGAGCATAGTTTTAAAAGTCATTGTTAGTACTTTAGGAGTGATCTCGTGGCCCCATTGACCCAGTTAAAAACGTCTGATACTCAGGTAGAAATTGCTCGATTACAAGAAGAATTACATATGAGAGATCAGCTGGTACAACAGCTATCTCAAGAGCTATTTCGTCTAGTCAAAGGTAATCAAAATTTTTTGCCATCATCAGATGTATCTGAGCGTCATCAGGCTGAAGTAAGAGCTTTACGAGAACAGCTCCAGGGTGTTGAAAAACAGGTGGCGTTTTATCAAGAACAGATCACTAGTCGTGATGAAGAAATTCAACAGATGCGTCAAACAGTTGATGAGTTAACTGATCGCACACGTATGTTGGAGCAAGTTGTTCAAGAGCTGCCCAAAATTTATAAGCAAAAGTTTTCTGAGCGCATGCTGGTCGTTAAAAACCGTGTGGCTCACATTCAGCAAGAGAACCGTCAGCTGAATGCTGAATTGCAAAATGTGAGTTACCGTCTAGCTGTTAGAACGCGTCGCACGCAGCATTGTCTGGACTTACCTACATTCCCAGAGTCTATGTTGGGAAATAGTTCCATGGCTAGTTTTGTTGAAGCTTAATGTTGGTCTAAAAACCATGTTGCCCCAATAAAAAACCTCCTCTAACAGAGGAGGTTTTTTATTGGGGCAACATGATGGCATTCATGTTGTACGAAAATTTTCATGGAGAAAACGGAATATTCGCCTTGAATTCAAAAAGATCAGGGATTATTACTGGTATGGCTCTCCAATCAAGAGGAAAAATAAATAAAATGTAAGAAACCTAAATATATATCTATGCATCTTGTTTTATCGACGTTTGATATCTTTGAACTCGAAACTATTCAGACGATTGCCCATGATTATGGCTACTGGGCAATATTTTTTGGCATCATGCTGGAAAATATGGGGTTTCCTCTGCCGGGAGAGACGGTTACCCTAGTTGGGGGATTTTTAGCCGGTAGCGAAGAGTTGGTGTATCACTGGGTATTATCCAGTGCGATCGCAGGTGCGGTGCTTGGCGACAGTGTAGGTTACTGGATTGGTTTTTACGGAGGCTGGCCCCTATTATTGCGACTCGGTACTTTATTCCGAATCGATGAAGGTGCGCTGACTAATATTCGGGACCAATTTAGTCAAAATGCAGATAAAGCAGTCATTTTTGGGCGCTTTGTGGCATTACTGAGGATTTTTGCCGGTCCGCTAGCAGGAATCGCCCGGATGCCCTACTGGAAGTTCTTGTTATGTAATTTGCTGGGAGCCAGTATGTGGGGAACAGCTACGGTGACCTTATCCTTTTTCGTAGGGCGTGTGATTCCATTGCCCACTCTTGTGGGATGGGTAACGCAGTTTACAGTAGCCACTCTGATGCTAGTATTGCTCTGGTTTGGCATTGTCTGGTGGCTTGAACGGCGGCAGCAAAGCACCGCTGCTGACTAACTAAGACAAGTTGCGTAGCCACAGATACATTACAACGTATCTTTTTGAGTGCATCCGCCGATGCTAGTCGATTGTTCCAGTAGCATAATTGGCACAGTCAACATGGGACAGTTAAATGAGCGGCGTGGAATTAATCATTTTTGGAGCAGGTCCTGCTTTGGGGTTTTGTATTTCACTGGTTGCCTGGTTACACAAGGGATACACCACCCTTAATTCTGAGCATAAACAGTACCACCATGACTGGATTTAATGTCTGAGTTGATTTTGGTGACTGGACCTGCCCGTTCTGGCAAAAGTGAATGGGCAGAATATTGGGCTAACGACGCTAATAAATCAGTCGTTTACATTGCCACAGCCACTCTGAATCCGGATGATTCGGAGTGGCAACAGCGCATTAATGTCCATCGACAGCGACGTCCAGAAACTTGGCAAACCCTAGAAATTCCGAAGAATCTAGCAGGAGCTATTCAATCAGCTCAGGCTGATCAGTGTTTGTTAGTAGACTCTATCGGTACCTGGCTGGCAAATTGGCTAGATGTAGAAGATATCCGTTGGCAACGTTGTGTTGACGAGCTCTTAGACTCTCTCAAAACGGCTAAGAGTGATGTCATTCTGGTGGCCGAGGAGACGGGATGGGGACTGGTCCCCGCTTATCCTTTAGGACGCCTCTTTCGTGATCGCCTAGGAAGGCTAGTACGTCGGATTAGTGCGATCTCTACCCAGTTTTATTTGGTCACTGGTGGTTATGCTCTAGATCTAAAGCAGTTGGGCACCTGTCTACCATTCTCTGGATAGAGTTCTGATGATGATTGATAAAACATAGACCTTGAAAATAAGTTAACGCTCCAGGTCTTTCAAAAATCAAGCGCTAGGATAAAGCTGTAACAGTCAATGGGCTGTACCCAAGATTGTTTCATGTACGAGGTGATGTCCATGGCGTCTCAACAAGAAGTTCAAACGTATTTGGCCTATTGGTTTCAGCTAGGTAAATCCGTTCACATTAATAATGGACAAGGTACTCAACGCCCTATGCCGGTGCTAGAAGGTGGGCAGTTTAGTCGTGCTTTTCAGGACTGTTGGCAAGCAATCATAGCGGTAGAGGGGCGTAATTGCTATTTAGAGGGTTCCACTGAGACTATTGAAGAGCTCCTGTCGCCTCAATGGGAAATCACAGATTGTGCTCTATGCAGCATGCCAACCGCAATGTCGAACGTGATGCCAGTGGCAGGGCTGTGTACGTGCAGTGATTTAGACTCTTGGCCCAATAATGAGGTGCCTGCCCCTCATATGCCCATTAATAATAAAAAGCATTTCAGTAGGTTAAAGACTCGTCTCAATGAGCTTCCTGTGCATCGGTTTAATGATGGTAATGAGCATAGCCAAGCCAGTGTGAACACCAATATCTCCCCAGAAGCATAGTTGGTGAATACCCTCTAAATATTGGCCTGTGCTATGTCATGTACAAAGAAGTCATGGGCCATGAGAGTATTTGGAAAAATCGCTTTGGCTTCTGCCAGCAAATCTTTGAGCTGAATGGTGTTGCCTGGGGCGTAGCGGGGACTAAAATGGGTCAAAATTAGCTGTTGCACCTGGGCGGCAAGGGCCACTTGAGCAGCCATGGTGGAGGTAGAATGTAGTCTTTGGTAGGCCAGTTCAGCATCCTGATGGGCAAAGGTGGATTCGTGGATGAGGACGCTGGCATGCTCGGAAAGCTCGATGGCGCGATCGCAAAAGATGGTGTCTGTGCAATACACAAGCTTGCGTCCCTGAATCGTATCGCCACAGAGATCAGTGCCATTAATGATCCGGCCATCGTCCAGCGTGACTGCTTCTCCTCGTTTTAGGCGACCATAGATTGGGCCAGGGGGAATTCCTAAAGAGGTTGCCCGTTTCACATCAAACTGACCCGCTCGATCTTTTTCCACGATGCGATACCCAAAGGCCGTTACTCGATGCTCTAATCGCTGGCAGTAGACCGTAAACTCTCCGTCATCAACGACTTTTCCTGGTTCTACCGTATGGACTTTGATGGGATACGAAAAATGGGTTTGGGAGTAGCGACGACAGGCCTGCAAATATTCGTTTAACTTTGGCGGCCCGTAAATATCAATCCGTGATACGTTACCTGCTAATCCACAGCTCGCCAGTAATCCCATCAGACCAAAAATATGGTCCCCATGCATATGGGTAACGAAAATGCGCCGAATTTGGCTAGACTTCAGATCGCTTTTCAGAAATTGATGCTGGGTGCCTTCACCGCAGTCAAATAGCCATACCTCAGCACGTTGTGGAAGACGCAGAGCAACGCTAGACACATTACGAGCCCGAGTAGGTACACCAGAACTGGTTCCAAGAAAGGTAACTTGCAAGGGAGTGGCAGAAGTAAAGGAAAAAGCCGTTGCTAATTTACAAAATGAGCTGCACTGCATAGCAACTTTTTTCAGCGCAAATCAAGCCAGAGCTTAGCAATACTCGAAAAAGATGGGTTTAGAGTAGTAAACCCTCTCTCTCCATTATTATCGAGAATTACTGCGGTTGCCTGGTGGCAACCTATGAGTCAATTACAAGCTAACAGCCAACTCAGGTTTTTGGGCAGGTGCCAGATTTACATGACCTGAAAATTTGGCACCTGCTCAAGCTAAGACGTCAAAATACACTGAATAACTGACAAGCATCTCAATTTACAGGCCAATACATCAAGATTTCTTGACTTTTCAGATATCCCTATGAATTCATTTATGGGGATACACCCATGACTTGGCAACCTTTAGGTAGTTTTAACGACTGTCTTGACCAGTAACTTATTGGAATTTAGTAAAGATTCATCACGAAAAAAACTGTACTGATTGTTACAATACACTACGGAGATTGGTAAGACGGTGCGTGCAACGCATTTTCAAGCACCTCCAAATGAGAGATAAACGCAAAGTCAAAAGACTTTAAAATCGGTCCCTGATCCAGGGCCGATTTTTCTTTTGGTGAATGATTATCCATGATTCCTAGCAGCCGATCACATGCGTAACCATAGATATTTGAGAAAGATGCTTATTCGGCTGCTACGAATTCGGCTGCTACGAATCTAGTTCCTGATGGTGATAGACCAGTGATCGCTGCAAGTACTGGATGAAATAATCGCTAGCGTGGTCAATCAGTGCGGGCCGAATGTTCTTACGGTAAGTGCGATTGAGCATATGGCCTGTAACAATATCTCGCTTGATTGTCAGGTAAGTCAAAATTCGTTCGTAAATTTGTTGTCTTACCTGAACCCCGTTGATGAGGTAGCCCCTGCGGGATACTTTTGCCCCCAAGGTTTCTATTAGATAGCGTTGTACCGTATCAGAATAGTTAAACCAGCTGGCTTCCAAAATGGCCTCGCGTACGGAAAGGGCCGCATTTTGATACAGTAGGCGGCTTACTGAAAAGGCAACTAAATCCGACGCGTAGTACTGATCCGAGGCAAATTGAGTTAAAAAATCGTTCAGAGCCTCGGGCTTGTATGTGGTTGGACCATATTCATTCAGGTATGTGTCGATAGCTTGGGCTGTATCCTTGATGGCTGCGGTATATTCTTGGGCATCGTTTGTCCGCCCCGTCATTGCTTTTGACGTCACCCGTAGAACACTATCTTTGACTATCGCTCTAATGCCACTTCTAGTTTGATTTGAGAGGGCTGTCATGAAATGGGCAAAGTCGATGCTCTGACCCATCAGCACTACTGCTAGATCATCCAGCTCCTCACTGACAAAAGCCGCATTACTTCCTGCCACGTTTGCCCAAAAAATATCGGCATAGCCTTCTCGACTATAGGCTCTAAGGGAGCGCACTACCTGTATAGATGAATAGTGGGGATGTTGCTGCTGATAATCATCGATAAACCGCAGCATTTTGTCTAAATTTGCTGCCATCGGTTCAGATTTGAAAAATGTACAGAGCTAAGTGAGCCAATTGAGGCTTTTGGTAAAAAATAAACCAGGCGGTTAAACACTTATTAAATTGTGCCCTCTAATATCCGATCTTGGGAGCTGCAGGTGTTCTAGTTCCTGAAAAGCAGTAACAGTGTACCTATGGTTAATCCCAACTTTGCAACTGGGTGGACCAATGAGTGAGCAGCTCTCTAACCTGAGCTTGTCGGACCTCAAATGTAGCTGCTACCCAGATCAAGGCGATCCCTAGCACAATGCCGATAGCCCAAAGGAGACTGCCATCGGTATCTATGAACATCATGATAGTGCGCAATATTTGTAGGGTAAAAGTGAGGGTTCCTACATATAGGTAGGCGCGTACTCGGGACTTAAGACCAGCCAGCATAAATCCTAGGCTCAGCAATAAACCGACTGTGATCAAACCAAGTGTTGTGCCTGGAGATGTGGTGGTTTCTACCTGATATAGCGTGGTTAGTCCGATAAGCAGAGTGGCTAAGCTACGCAAATAATGTCGTTCTTGGCGTAGGGATAAGAGTTGCCAGCGAGGATCGACTTCCAGAATGTACAGTGTGGACATGCCAAGCATGGTGCCTAACCATAGAGGGTTGAACCAGCCCTGTTCGAAAAGGTAGCGTCCTAAGCTCCAGTTAAATAACACGATGCTCAGGTAGCTCAGACGCACGGCATTGAGCCGTTTAGCCATGACTCCATAGAATGCTCCCACTAGCAATAGACTCTGGGTTTTCACCACAGGCAGGCCAAACAAAATGCCCAGGATGGGCCAGCTCAATGCCATTCTTCGCCAGGGGGAAGCTGGCCATCCCCATCGCTGCCAAGGCAGCTGGTAAATGGCTAGCCCAATACCACACAGGCCCAGGGCTCCCCATGCTTGCAACCAGTCGAGAGTAGTGACCAGTTGTCCCAATCCATAGGGTAGGGCAACGGTGGCAATTATCAGACCACTCCAGGTCCACTGGCTATAGCGGGGATGATCTGAAACCAGCATTCGGGAGGAAGCTGTCTCAGCTGCGGAGCTGTCAGAGTTGGATAGTGGCCGTCCATAGGTAGGAACCCAGCGGTTATTTCCTTTGAGGAAGGCGTGTAAACCTAGCAAACTAGCAACACCTAGCCATAGCCAGACACCAGTGCGGCTCTGACCTCCGACCATGGCTAAGGTGGCGAGAATTATCCCCAAGAGCCAGTGGAGTGTCCCGGCTATTTCTAGATCAGCCAGGGCTAGCTGGCTCCATCGTTGAAGCCATCGCTGACAGAGTAGATAGAGCAGTGCGATCGCACTGCCCACCAATGCTAATAGCGTAAATCCATCGCCAACGGCCCCACCGCTAGCCTGGAGCAGGCGATAGATCACCAGCTCGTACAGACCCAGAGAAAACAGCCCTAGACCGGCATAGCTCAAGGGGCGTAAATTGGGCTGTCGCCGCCCAATGGCCAGAGCGACAATGCCCACTAAACCTGAATAAAACCCAGTGGTGCTAGTAAATTCAAAATGGCCTAAAACTACCCCAAATAGACCATAGGCTAGGGGAATATAGTGCCAGCTAGTTTTGTAGGAACGCCCCTTGGCATAAACCGTACCCATCAGCTGACTGCCTAAAGCCAGTACCAACATGGCTCTGGCAATCAAAGTGATGAATGCCCCATTGACCACATCCCGATGCCACAAGGACAGCCCCATGGTGACCAATAACCCTAAACCGTAGGCCAGTGTCCACCAGTTAATCTGCCGCCGGTTAGCTGCAAATCGAGCCAAGATTATTGCTAGGGCTGCTAACCCATAGCGCATCTGAAGTCGTTCACCCAGTGATAGGGGCTGCAAATCAAACCGCAGGTAGAAGAAAAAGGCCATCATTACGGTTAGAACAACCGTCAAAACCAGTGCTAATAGATGACTCCACCCCTGACTGGCTCGGCCGTAGCTTTCTAATAGCAAACGAGAACGCCTTGTTAATGCCTGGGCTACAACCGTCAGTGCTGCTGCAACGATAGCCGTGAGCAAATATAGATGCCCTACACCTTCGGCCCAAGAAAGTTTTGGCAGCCAAAGCCAAAGTGCGCCCGCGTAGATAGTACCTGCCATAGCTCCTACCGCTAAAGTCGTTAGCGCTTGTTGGGTCGGCCAACGCAGGCTGTGCAATCCGATCAATAATGCACTGCTCCCTAAAACCACAGTGCCTATGGACCAGGAGTTGATCAATAGCCCCTGACCTAGTAGGGCCAATATGGCTAGAAAAGTCGCTTGTTTTGGTTGGTTGGTGGGAAAAGCCTGACGGTAAACCATGGTTGTTAAAGCCGTAGGTACCACTAGCCAAGTCAGGTTGAGCCAGGACCCGCCATTAGAAAGTAACAATAGGTAGGCAATAGCACTCAAAAACAGGCCAAAATACCAGGCTGACCGCCGCCACAGCAGATAGCGGTCATCAGCAACGCTAAATGCCCATTCCACTAGCACTAGCGTTATCAGAGCCATAGACCATTGGGGTTGAGTCCAGTTTCCCCTGCTAATCACGTTTAGACTGCTGATGACCGTGGCTAGGCCCGCCCCATAGGTGGCATACACCAGTCGTGTCGCGGGTTGGCGCAAACAGGATAGGACTCCTAAGGTAGTGGTTAAACCGAATAAACTAGCAGTGAATATCCAAGACTGGGCCTGCGGTATTGCAAACAGCACTAATAGGCCACTGATGCCTACCGTTAACCGTTCTGTTAGTTCAGACCAGGTTACTTTGCCCTTGCGGCGAAACTTCCTAGCTGTCCATAGCATTAGCGCCACATAGCCATTTAGCCAGATGCCGGCTAAATCTAGTGCGTACACTGGCTGACCAATCAGTCGACTAACCCACATCAGCAATCCATTCCGTAGTGCCATAGGCAGCACCAGCCACATCAGACCACAAGCTTGGAAAGCAATTAGCCATAGGGTGGCTAGCGTTCTTAGCTGCTGACGTTTTTCAGTCTGTTGTTGTAAGCGTTCTACCAAAAGCCAAATGGCTAATCCACTGACTCCAAGTGCTTGTAATGGCTGCTGTTCAACAGAAACCAGCCAGCCTAACAGCATTAATCCAGCCCCTAGGCGAGGCCAGAGGGGATACTTTAGCCGACACAGCATCCAACCACAGATACTGCTGGCTAGACCGAGTTGATAAATTGGTACCTGGGCAATCCATAGGCTGCGAATCAAGAGAATTAGGAGAGCGATCGCAACCAAAATTCCACCGGATTGCCCCTTTCCCTCACCCGTCGCTTCACTATCTGCAGTATCGGGTAGAAAAAGATTTGCCGCGCTTCCCACCGTGGCGATATAAGTTGTAGCTAAAGGCCAGACCGCGATGCTCCAGCCCCAGTGGAGCCAGCTCAAGCCAACTAAATTCCAGCCAACCCGACGACGGGATGTGAGCACCAGAGTTAGCCCACTCAACCCCACAGCTACCAGCCCGAAAGGCAGCCACCCTATGGAAGCATTGAATACTCCCAGGGCATCCATCATCCACATGTTGATGGGAATCAGCAGTAGCGTTGCCGCTTTCAGCATTTGTGCTGTCGTTTTTAGCTGGTTGCGGCGCGTGGCCCAGTAACTTGCCCCACCAAAGGCTAGGGTATATAGCAACAGAATGGAGTATTGTCCCACCGCCGAAAAAGACTGCCATCGGCTAGCCGCCAGTACCCCTGACGAAACCAATACCAAAAACACTCCTAAAAACAGCAGCCAAAGTACACTTAATTCGTCAACAAATGACTGAACTAACTGGGTCTTAAGCCCTGCAAAGATTGGCTTATGTAATGTCGTCGGCGGTTGTTCAGTCGCTTGTTCAGCATCAGTGCTCTGAGGTTCTGTTGCGTGAACGTTGTAGGGAATCGGCAAAGGGCTGGTCAACTTACGGGCAATGTTGATAATTTGACCTGGACTTAACAGTCCTAAATCGTTCCAACGCTCTAGCTCTCCTAGAAGGTGAACTTTAGCCGCTTCAGTTTCAAGATCAACAGGAATTTTGAGCCACATACCAAATTCATAGGGCAACGGACCACTCCCCGATTGTCGCTAGCCTGGTTATCAATGCCCATGACTATTACGAAGCATGTCTAGGCAATAACTAGGATTCCGTAGGCTGTCGAAGTTCACCGAAGTTAGACGAATGGGGGCTGATTGAGCTTTCTAGATCGGATGTTGTGACTCCGGCTCCAGACTATTAAGTAATCTAACGTTATGCCCCTCAGTACTTAACAAAACTGTTGCATTCACCACTTTCGGTGAGCTTCTATGAGAATATTGGCTTCGTATGCAGTTATTGTGCTGATGTATTAAGCAGGCTCTGCGTTGGTTCTAGTCTTCTAGCACCAGGGGTTAGAGGCACTTTGGGATATCAGCAGTGTGACTTGCGTTAATAAATATGGGCGTTGCTGAACCTAAATCAGCAGCGGCAAGTTCGAATCTCCCGTCTTAGACTGTCCATTTCATAGGAAGACGTTCTTATGGCAACTAGTTTTGCAAGCGCAACTGGAGCTCCCGAAGTGGGTAACGTTGCGACTCCGATTAATTCCTCTGCGGTTGCACGTACTTACCTGAATAATTTGCCTGCTTATCGTGCAGGTTTATCTCCATTTAGCCGTGGATTAGAAGTAGGTATTGCCCATGGTTATTGGTTCTATGGTCCTTTCGCGCTGCTAGGCCCCTTGCGTAACACAGAGTATGGTTCTGTTGCAGGTGCTCTTTCAGCCGTTAGCTTTGTCTTTATTTTGACTGTAGCTATTTCTATTTACAGTGCAACTAGCCCCAATGGTCCTGCACCTACACTAACTACGCCCAATCCTCCTGAGGCTTACGGTACTCGCGAGGGCTGGAGCAACTTTGCTAGTGGCTTCTTTATCGGCGGCTGCGGCGGTGCTATCTTTGCTTTCTTGCTAACTCAGAGCCCCCACTTACTACCTCTTCAGGCTATCTTTGGTGGTGCGTAGAGGCTTGTTTTGACGGTTTAAGTTTTAAGCCCGTTAATCTAAAAATAGCGCCTCCCTATTGGGGGCGCTATTGCTTTTTAAAGAGGAATATTAGGGTGTGCTGATCCTCGAAGTGATTTCATCTCAAAGATGCTCTTATTCAGTTTGTCCCGTTGATCAGTTCATCCTCTAGATCGGCAACGGCAAAGATGGACTTATTCGAACAGCATCGACAAAACTTAATTGATAGAGAAGCCCCTCTAGCTGCCCGTATGCGTCCCCGCAGTCTGGATGAATATGTGGGGCAGGATGCCATTGTGGGGCCGGGACGATTATTGCGTCGAGCCATTAAGGCGGATCAGCTATCGTCGCTGTTGTTTTATGGTCCCCCTGGAACCGGAAAGACCACACTGGCCCAGGTGATTGCCAATACAACCCAGGCTCACTTTATTGCCATCAATGCGGTGCTGGCGGGGATAAAAGATATTCGAAGTGCGATCGCAACGGCCCAAGACCTCCGTGGGCAGCATAGCCAGCGCACCATCCTGTTTGTGGATGAAGTTCATCGCTTTAATAAGTCTCAACAGGATGCCCTCCTCCCTTGGGTGGAAAACGGCACGGTGATTTTAATTGGCGCCACCACCGAGAATCCCTATTTTGAAGTGAATAAGGCCCTAGTAAGCCGGTCACGCGTGTTTCAGCTCAAGCCCCTAGGGGCAGACGATCTGCGCCAGATTGTACAGCAGACATTGGCTGACCAGGAAAGGGGGTATGGAGATCGCATCGTTCATATCGATGATAATGCTTTAGACCATTTAGTGAATGTCGCTAATGGTGACGCCCGTGCCCTGCTCAATGCTCTAGAGCTAGCATTAGAAACCACACCTGACGCACACATTACCCTTTCGGTAGCTGAAGAATCCATTCAGCAGCGGGCTGTTCTTTACGATAAAGAGGGGGATGCCCACTTTGATACCATCAGTGCCTTTATTAAAAGCATGCGCGGTTCGGACCCTGACGCTACCCTCTACTGGTTGGCTCGTATGGTTTATGCCGGAGAAGACCCCCGCTATATCTTTCGGCGTATGGTGATTTTTGCCGGAGAAGATATTGGTCTGGCGGACCCCAACGCGATTGTTGTCGCCAATAGCTGTGCTCAGGCATTTGACCGGGTGGGTCTGCCCGAAGGCCGCTACCCTTTGGCCCAAGCAGCATTGTACCTAGCCACCTGTCCCAAATCCAACAGCGTTATGGGCTTTTTTGATGCCCTCAGTACGGTTGAAAAAGAATGCGAAGCCGATGTGCCCAATCCGTTACGGGATGCTACCCGCGATAAAAAAGAATTTGGTCACGGTCAGGGATATCTTTACCCCCATGCCTACCGAGACCATTGGGTGGAACAACAATATTTACCCACCGGTCTCCAGGGAAAAGTGTTTTACCAACCCTCAAACCAAGGCTATGAGGATACTATTCGGTTAGAGGTCACACGTAAGCGGGAGGCTCAGCTGGCTGCCGTGATGGAAGCTGATTTACCGGAAGTGCTTACCTTTGGCCCCACGGATAAAGTGCAAGAGCAGTGGCTACAAAGAACCCTGGGCAATGCGGGGGGACAGCTAAGGCAGGTGTGCGATCGTGTGTACGCCACCCTTAAACCCCAGCGTCATCATGTTCTACTAGATCTCAATGCCGGACTGCTTACCTGGGAAGCCCTACGCCAGGTTCCCGAGGGCGGTGTTTATAGCTGTGCCTATCGCCCTGAGACTTACGAGGCGTTGAATGAACAGGCTCAAACGCTGTCAGAGGTGGCACGACCTGTTTTTTTCTGCACACCGCTGCAAAGGTTGTTTGAAGGTTTAGATGCCCAAGGGGAAGACCTTATTTTTGACGGTATTGTTGGTCGCAATGCTCTAAAAATCTGTTCTGATCGAGCCTCATTGTTTCAGAAACTAGCGAACTATCTGCAGCCAGAGGGGCGTATTGTCCTAGCGGAGACAATCCCATTTCAGACACTGCGGCTGTATAGCCTGCTGTCACCCCAGGCGTTACCTGTGAGACTATTTAAAAAGCTACGACAGGTTGAAGAGAGTCTCTATACAAGCGATCCAGAGCAGTATTGGGATGTGTCAGCCATCTCGGATTGGTTTGAGGAGACTGGCCTCAATTTTACTGTTGAAATAATCAGTGTCCCCAGTGAGCTGGGTATCACAGGTCAGCTGAAAAAACGATGGTTTAGTGAAGATTCTCGCTATATGACCCATCTCGCGAAAACTTTCTCTAAGCAAGAGCTAATGACCATTCGAAAAGCTTACTTGACGGAATCGAATGCCTCTCTCTTCTGGGAAAAACAGATTGCTTTAATTACGGCCCATAAACTCATCTGAGTCCTTCTGTCTTCATCAGACCCATTAGCTTGCGATCGCATCCTCCACCGGCCTTCATGTGAAAGCCACCTTGGGTTCCTGGGGCACCCACCGAGCTCCTTGCCTCAGATGTTGCAACTTTTTTGTGAGGGCTGACTGAGGATCGATGTGCCCTACATATTAATCAATAGCATCCATCAGTGCTGGATATTCGTATAAAGAAGTCAAGAAACTTCTCGGGCCGTAGCTTGGTTTCTTGAGCGGTATAACACAGTTAAAACTCTTCACTATCTACAATTAAGTCTCCCAAAGTTTCCTGTAGGTCTTTAGTTAATGCGGCTACCGCCTTTCTGCGGCTACTTTTATAGTCTCCCCATCGCTGACTCACATTAATTGGTTCTCCTACGGTTATCAGTACTTCGCGTTTACCCAAGGATGGACGAGGCAACGGATTTTCTCCCTCAATGCGAGTGACCATATCAGCCAATAATAAGACTGTTTCTGCAAAGCGATCGGCGGTAGGTTTTTCTAATACGTAGCGTCCTGTCACGGCTACAAAGCTTTCTACTAAACGCATGTGCCACATCCGTAAGTCGGCTTCTTCGGCGATACGATCTGCCAATCCACGCTCCACAGAGGATAATGTTGTTTGATCTCGAAGATCTTCTTGGAAAATTCTCTCCCACCCAGCCTGCTCTAAGCGACGACAGCGATCGATAACAGAGCCTTTTGGTCGTAAGTTAAAGTATGTTTCCGCTGCCGTTAATGCACCATTGAGCAAATGGTGTAAACGTGTGGCCAATTGTGTATTGGTGTCTGCGTTGTCAGAGTCCTTTAGCTGTTCTAATCCATAGATGCGATGGTAGTACTCTTCCATTAGGGTGAGTAAATGTTTCGCTAAGCGATAGAGCCGGCCATAGAGGTTGGCTATTTCTGCAGTCGGTAATTCAGGGATTGGTGAGGTTTCGCCATCATCTGATAACCCACTGCGGCTTTCTAAGTCGCTGAGAAGCTCTGCGATCGCATCCCACGGTGGCACAGGGTAGTGATACTGAATTCCCAGCGGCACTATATAGACAGGTTCTGAACGGTTCGCCTTGATCAGATCTTCCACACACCAAAATGCTAGCTGAGGGACCCCTGGCTCCAAAGGACTTACAATTTCATTGTGACCATTGTTGCCGCCTTCTGGTGCTGCGGCTAATGGAAATTGGCCATTTACCAACAGCTGTCTTGCTGCTTTCAACGCCACTAAATCTAGTTTCCCGCGCTGGATAGAGACTCCCCCCAGCCGAGAGCATAGCCAACTGACCCAGTTTCCTGCCCACAGCGGAATCCCCCGATCGTAAATAAAATGACTATGCACCAGCCGTAGCGATAGCCCCAATCGTTTACTAGCTTGGGGGACAGCTTGCCAGAGCAAATGGGCTAAACCGTAGGCATCTTCCGGGGCCGGGTGGCGAAATGCCATGATAAATCGATTATTACCCGTCTGGAATTCTGCATATAGTTGAGCCAGAGTATCTGCATTTTTGACGTTAATAGCGACTAAATCTGTCTGCCAACGCAGCCACCCCGGCATGAGTCTCTGCATCAATTTTCGCACCCATGGACTAAAGCGTTCAGGAATGAATTCTAAGGGAGGCTGAGCCCGGATAATAGTGTTCGTCACAGGATAGATTCTCCAACCAGTCGCTTAATCATGTCTTAAAACTAAGGCCTCCTATAGCTACCTTATGACGATAATGATTGTCTGTTCTATGCTGGACTGTTCATGGTGTAAGACGCTGAAACCCCCATGAAGTCTTGCTTTACGGATTTAGGAAAACAGTTCTTAAACTTGGGTGATTTTTATATTTATTCGCAGCGTTTAAAGCTTCTATGAAACGCTACGGGGGGTATCACTGATTCTAAATAAGCAAGCTTTAATAAGACAAAGCATAATAATGCTGCACTACCGTCCATTAGCTCATATCTTATCTAGGTTGCTGATACCCATTCATAAACCTATGGGTTTGTTAGGGGTTTGTATCGTATCAACTGTCATTTATAACTTGCCTAGTTATCCAACTAATTTCTCAATCATTGTGATTCTTGAGCTCAGATAACAGGGAGCCTATGAGGGGTGAACAGGGTTTTCATTATTAAAATCTCTAAGTTTTACTGTTCTACTTAGCGTATTACTCCCAGGCTAATGGGCAACTATTGGTGATCTACTGAATTAGGGTGGCAATCGACCGCACTTAATGCCTTTTGCTGTTAAGTTGTTTTGTCATTGTCCATGTCAACGTCCAAAGCTTTCCAGTCTAGTGACCAAGAGCTCAATACTTTGTCTATTGATGCAGATGTGATAGATGCGCTGTCACTTCCTTGGGACGCTTTCTTTAAAAACATGAAAAATGATTTTGATACCGCGAATACGGTCATCGATTCTTTATTGACGGTTCAAAGTCGCTGTCAGGTTACTCCTTTTTATGTTCAAGCTATCATTGCCAATTCTTCTATATTTTTAGTGTCTAATGCAGGCTGTTCCGATACTTTGAATCTTACTCAATCAGGGGCATGTTGGTTATTGGGCAAGTCGATGACCTGCGCTTTACCGTTGGAGAATGCTACGGTTGACCCATGTCATGCGGTCATTCGTTACACTCCTGATGCTGGCTTTTTTATCGCTGATGTGGGTAGTCAGGCAGGGACCCATTTAAACCGTCGCCGTTTGCGTCCGCAAACTCGTCAACCTTTGCGTGATGGCGACATGATTGAATTAGGAGATTTGAAAGTAGAATTCTTTGTGGATAATTTTGATCTCTTAGAAACTCCGTCAGATTTTCCTGCCGAGTCCTACGAAATTACCTACACTGGTTACGAAGTAGCTCCCTTGTAGGGTTTCACTGTTTCAGTAGCTGTGAATAAGTTGTTTTACTGTCGTTGATATGTGCCACCAGGCAGTTGGATAATCATTCCCGCCAATTCTAATTGCAATAGGCCACTCAGCAGGACACTAGTGTCTAACTGGGTGGTTTGTTGTAATTTGTCTAAGCCGATCGGTTTGTGGGAGACCATCTGAAAAATCTGTTGCGACGTTTCCTCTAATGCGGACGGTTCTACTATTGCAGATGATTCTAGAAGAGGATTGTCATTGATACCTGCGTGAGAATGCTGGTTTGTATCTTTATCAGTGGTTTTGCCAGCAGCATCTGCTGGGGGAACCACGTTGATTAAGTCATCAATCAGCTGCTGTGCTTCTAGCACCATGGTTGCACCATTCATAATCAAGTTTAGGCACCCCCGTGCGGTGGGATTGTCTAAACCATCTGGTAAGGCGTATACTTGACGCCCGTAATCGTTGGCTAAATATGCTGTTATTAAAGCGCCGGAACGCTCTGGTGCTTCGGTAACTAAGATGGCATGGCTAAGACCGGCAATAATCCGATTTCGGCGCGGGAAATGACTGCGATCAGGCGGTGTGCCGTCAGGGTATTCACTGACGATAAGTCCGTTCTCTAAGATGCGGCGATACAGCGCGGTATTACTCCGGGGGTAAACGATGTCTACCCCGGTGCCGAGTACGGCAATCGTCTTGCCGCCGCTATCTAGACAACTTTGGTGAGCGTAGGCATCAATGCCAGCGGCTAACCCAGATACAACGGTTATCTGTTGCTGATTAAGACGCTCGGTGAGTCGTTGGGTCCACCGTCGACCGTATGGACTGGGGTGCCGGGTGCCCACAATACCGATGGTGGCTAGGTTTGTCCGGTTAGGGCGCCAGGGACCTCGATAGTAAAGTACAGGCGGTGGGTCGGGAATTTCCCAAAGTAACTTGGGATAGTCTGGGTCGGTGGGAGTCCAAAATTGGGGATATTTGGTTTCGTGCTGCTCTAGTAGTTGGTGTGGGTTAATCTGCGATCGCAATCTGACAATCTGATCTGCGATTACTAACCCAATGCCATCAACATTTAGCAAATCTGCTGCATCCGCCTGCCATGCTGTCGCTAGGGTGCCAAATTGCTCGTGCAGCCGCTTGATCAGTACGGGACCCACATCTTTAATTTTTGACCAAGCCAACCAATATGCCCGTTCCAATCCTTGCTCTCCAGCGGTTCGATGAACCTAGGATGCCCAAGCATGGTGATTCATCGTTGGTTTTTAGATGCCGGCCCGTTGTTGCTTAAGGTATTCAAAGACGCTTTTGTCACCAATATCTGGAGGGATGGGCTGTACCAGTTTGCGGACCGCAAATATTCCAAATAAAACGGCCCAAATGCTCAGTAGCTGTAGCCCTAAATCTGACGGCAAGGCTCCAGCCATGTGAGTCAATAAAAATGCAGGCACCAATAGGGTGAGAAGCTTTGTTTCCAGGCGATTAAAACAAAAGGCTTCTTTGAAGAAGATGCCGGTTAGGGCGGCAAAGGTAAAGCCTATTCCCAATATAGAGAGGGGGTGCTGATATACCGTTAGTGCTAGGGGACCGGGCAAGGCTATCGCCAAAATTAGGCTGGCAATACCGCCGATTATCCAAAAGGCTTGCAGCGCAAGATGGAGGGGGCGTAGATAGATATGAATAAACCAAAGGCTTACTCCTAGTCCAATCCACATCAATCCATAAAGACCGGAAATAGCCCACAGAATGTTATAGGCGTGCCCTGCTAACACGAATAGCATCACCCCTAAGGCAAAGCTCAGGGCCGCAATGCCTAAACCACTGCGGTAAATGACGACCTCTTGTCGGTCTTCTGGCGTAATCACAAAGGTGCCAAACTGCCCATCATAGGCTGCTGAGCTGGTCTGTGCTTGTGCTGTCACTGTTATTCCTCCCAGAGTCGCATTCGCTGATACCAGCGCTAGGTTAATTTAATGCTAACGGTAGTTCAATGGTAAAACATGTACGATTGTCGCCGCTGGTAACTTGAATAGCGCCGCCAATGTGGCGTACTAGCTTTTGAACTAAAGCCAACCCTAGCCCAGTACCGCCCTGTTTCCATGGGTCGGCACTGGGGACACGGTAAAACTTATCAAAGATGCGCGGGAGTTCCTCGGCCGGAATTTCAACGCCAGTGTTGACTAGGTCAAATTTCACACTTTTATCCCGCACCAAGGCGACGGATAGGGTGATGTCTTCTCCGGGTGGGGTGTATTTGCAGGCGTTGTTTAATAGTTCAGCCCAAATGCGATCCAAACTAGATAAATCTGATTGCAACATTAAGGGGTTTTTCTCTATTACAACGTCTAGTTTCTGCTGACGGCTGGTGGCGCGTTCTTGAAAACTGTTGACTAGAGCTGGCAACCACTCATTAATCTGAATGGTTTGTACCGCTAGATCGTGGTTGCCTACATCTAACCGTTGTAGATCGAGCAAGTCGTTAATTAAGCTAATTTCGCGCTCACATTCTTCCTTAAGAATGCGGTAATAGCGGGCAATGCGGCCTTGGGGGACATCGGGGTGAGTCAGTTCCTGCTCTAGGCCAAGCTCTTGGCTGAGGGTAACGCCCAGCAGCTGCAATGCCACGCGCATACTGGTTACGGGGGTTCGTAATTCATGGGAGACGGTACTTAAAAAGTCATCCTTTAGGGTATTAACCTGCTCTAGTTCGCGCACCTGGGATTGGGATTCTTGATAAAGACGGGCCTGGCGAATTGCGATCGCACATTGATTGGCCACCTGTTGAACCAAGCGAATTTCATATTCGGTAAAACCATGGTCCTTATCGTTGATTAACCATAGATCTCCTAAAACCCCACGGTCATCAAAAATAGAGCAGGCTAGCATCGATACCAAACCCCGAACAGGGTTGGGTGCAATAGAGCAAAACTGCAGATATTGACCTTCCAGCAGCTGGTGGTACACCTCAGGAAACGCTTCCATTTGAGACACTCGACCCCGATCGGACGGTAATGTTGTGAACTCGTAATAGATGGTGGATGTGCCTTGCTCCAAATCATAAAGGGAGGTATTGGAACCTCGCACATTCAGGGCTTCGGTAATTTCCTGAACGGCAGTCTGTAGGATTTGCTTTTCATCCAGGCTGTCTCGTACCCGGTCGGTAATTCGTTTTAGAGTTGCTTCAAATTCGATTAGCTTTTCTAATTCACCGTTGCGTTTTTCTAACTGTTGTCTCAGTTCGCGGTTAGTTTGGCGTATTTGCTCAAGTTCACCCACGACTTGCAATGTATTGATCAAGATTGCACCGTCGGTGGTAGCTAACCGGGTGCGCGAGCAGAGAACATGGTATTGTTCTGCGCGAGTCGCAATGGTGATTGGACTTTGGTCTGTTGTTGTTCCGAACTCTAAGAAGCTCTCATCCTGAGAACGCAGGAGATCTGCGTCTCCTATGGTATCGATCTCATGGTCTAGAGACCCCACCAATTCTTCTAGAGGCGTATCCAGTAACTGGCAACAAGCCGCATTAGCAAACAACCATCGATGGTTCTCTCCTTTTGCGTATACAGGAACTGCCACTGCACTGAGTGAGTTAACAATCTGATCCATAGCAGCATTATGAATATCAGCTGGGGCAGCAACAGATGAACTCATGGTGAGATATGTATGATGGGCTTCTTTCACTATGCCCTGATTTTTATCAAAAGAATTAGAGCTGTATCATGCCAAGTATTTTTGTGGCTGAAACAGGTATAAACACTTAGACTTTACGGCACCCAATAAACCTCTACCTAGGTCCTTGTACAATTCTAACGTTTGTTTATTTTTAACTTATGGGTTCTATTGATTGCTCTAAGGAAGCACTACTTGCGCCAGATATCGATTTGGAAAAACTCGTATACCCCCCCCTGAACCTCGGTGTTTTAGCATCTGGTAACGGCAGTAACTTTGAAGCGATTATGACGGCTATCGAGCGTTCAGAGCTCCAGGCCACAGTAAAAGTTGTCATCTGTAACAATCCTGGTGCCAAGGTGCTAGAACGTGCAGCTCAATGGAGTATTCCTAGTGTGCTCTTAAATCATCGTGAGTTTGAGTCACGGGACGCTTTGGATCAGGCGATCGTTGACGCACTAGAGCCTCACAATGTTACCTGGGTGATTATGGCAGGCTGGATGCGGCGAGTGACCCAACGTTTAATTGATGCATTTCCTGGATGTTTGCTGAATATTCATCCCAGTTTATTGCCGAGTTTTCCAGGGTTACATGCTGTTCAGCAGGCGTTGGAGTCAGGGGTTACCTTGGCTGGCTGTACCGTGCATCACGTGGAACTTGAGGTTGATAGTGGGCCGATTGTTATGCAGGCCGCCGTGCCGATTTTGGCAAGTGATACCTTGGCACAACTGCAAGCTAGGATTCAAGTCCAAGAACATCGTATATATCCTGCTGCGATCGCTTTGGCAGCTTCTATGAAGAATAAGCAAAATGTAGCTTCTTCAAGCCCATGATCGACCCGTTTTCAACACATAGGAACTGTGTTGTTCGATAGCCAATTTTTTAAGTGTCTATCGAAGCCAAGTTTGGGGCCTGTAATTAACGTTTTGATCCGGAAGATAGGATGTAAAACGCGAATGTAGCAATAGTCACTTGAAAAACGTTGCTACTATGTTCAATGTTACTCAATTCGCTGGTCAGAATTTAGATTTTCTGGTGCGTACTGCCTTAACTCACAGGGAATTGTCTCCGGGTGTTGCAGCTGCCATTGAAAGACATCGGTCCAAGGATAGTTTGACGGCTTCTGAAGAGCGTCAGCTGGCTATTTTAGATAGTGCCATTGCTGATGGATGTATTATTCCTGTGCAAGTGTAAGTTCATTGATAGGTCCCTTTGAGAAGTCGCAATAAAGCTCACTACACATCAACTTCTCCTCAAGCCCCCACATATTTGTGTAACTCTCGAAAAGCGATACCGTGTTAAACGGTGTCGCTTTTTTATGCGTCGTCTGCACAGCCTGTCCGGTTGGCAGGGGTGTAGATGCTCCTTAAAGCTTAACCAGCTTCACCGGTATGGCTTGAATTGTCTTCGAGTAAAACGTACAAATATAGATATCTGAAGCGTCAGGTCATTTATAGTAGTCAATATGGGTAGTTATGTAGCTGCTCAATTGCTGCTTCTTGAAACATCATGCGCCTGAGTTCGATCTTCTATCGCTGCCGCTGGATTGTTGTGGTTGCGATCGCAATAACTGTTAACCTTATCTTTCCCTCCCCTGCGAATGCTACGGGGGTTTATGACATGCCCATTGCCCCTAACAGTGATAACTGGGTTTTGGACGACGCCAAGCAAATTACTCGCTTGAATGAAAATAACCTGAACAAGGATTTGAAAAAGCTAGCAGCATCGACTGGTCAAGAAGTTCGCTATGTTACTATCCATCGCCTAGACTATGGTGAAACGGCTCAAAGCTTTTCCGAACAGCTGTTTAATCGTTGGTTTCCCTCCCCTGAAGCTGCAGCTAACCAAACAATTGTCGTACTAGATGATGTCACCAACAACATTGGACTGACAGCAGGGGAAGAAACGGCTACGTTACTAACGGCTGATATTGCCGAGAGCATCACTGATGAAACGATGAAGGCGCCGTTGCTGAAGAATAATAGCTACAACCGAGCTTTTGATGATGCAACCCAACGGTTAGCTGCAGTTTTAGCAGGAGAGCCAGACCCAGGGCCGCCGCTGATTGAAGAAACCATCAATGTTGAAGGTACATTCGCTACGGCTGAAGAAACAGAAGCCAACCGTACGAGTTCTACTTGGGTTGTTGTTGTGCTGCTGATTCTGGCCACGGTTATTCCCATGGTAACGTACTACTGGTACCAGTCTGTAGGGGGTTAACTGCTCACAGATTGAAGTTTGCCTAAGCCGATGATGTGGGTGGCGGCGATTGATCAAGATATTTCAACGACTAAGATAAAACAAAAGGCGGCCCATAGGAGGCCGCCTTTTATGTTTACAGCTCAGTGGTCAGATATAGCTGCGCTGATTGAGCCTTAAGTCTCCTTTCTTAAGCGTAAACGGCCTCTAACACATCGCTGGTCACACCCTGCAGCAGCCCTTCTGTCAGTGCCATGTGAACCATCAAATCTACGACACGATTGGAGTAGCCCCATTCGTTGTCATACCAGGTCAGTAACTTGAAGAAGTGAGGATTGAGTTCGATGCCTGCCCCAGCATCAAAAATACTAGATCGAGGATCGCCCACAAAATCAGTAGAAACGACTGGATCTTCGGTATACCCTAAGACTCCACGTAAACCGTTTTTAGAAGCGGCTTCTATGGCACTACAAATTTCACGATAGTTGGTAGCTTTTTCTGTCCGTACGGTTAAATCCACAACGGATACATCAGGTGTGGGTACACGCAGGGCCATGCCTGTGAGTTTGCCAGTGAGCTCTGGTAAAACCAAGGTGACCGCTTTGGCGGCTCCAGTGGATGCAGGAATAATATTCTGAGCAGCTCCTCGGCCACTGCGCATGCTCTTTTTGTTAGGACTATCAACTGTAGGCTGGGTTGCTGTAGAAGCATGTACCGTGGTCATTAACCCTTCAGCAAACCCAAAATTTTCATGGATAACCTTAGCAACGGGCGCTAGGCAGTTAGTAGTGCAGCTTGCGTTAGAAACAATGTAGTCAGCGTCTGGGTTAAATGCTTTATGGTTAACCCCTACAAGCAATGTGGGCACCTGTTCGGGACTCTTAGTGGGAGCTGAGATAACTACACGCTTAGCCCCAGCCTGTAGATGCGCCGACGCTGTTTCATGGGTAGTAAAGCGACCAGTAGCTTCGACTACGTAGTCTACTTCTAGACGGTCCCAGGGTAGTTCCGCTGGATTAGCGATAGAAAAACAAGGAATAAATTTTCCGCTGACAACAATTCCATTATCTCGAGCTTCTACATGGCCAGAAAACTGTCCATGAGTGGAATCGTATTTAAGTAAATAAGCAAGATTTTCAGGAGAAACTAAATCATTAATGCCAACAAACTCAATATTCGAGTTGTTGATAGCAGCCCGCAAGATTAAACGACCAATACGACCAAACCCGTTAATGCCAATTTTTAGCACGGCCATGACAACTATTACCTGTAAAGGTGTACAAAGTGACTGCTTCAATCGGCGAGCAGCTTGTACCTGTGTATGGCTGATCAAGGCTGGCAGACGGGGATCGTTGGTTTTCCTTTAGAGTTTTCGTTAGGAATATGAATAAGGATTTCAAAATATGGTCGAACATCACTGAATCGACATTATTCGCAAAAGTAGATTCAAATATCTTTGATGTTTGGAAATTGACCGATGTCTATGGAGATATCGTGATGTCTCCTAGCTGAGTTTGGATATTTTGCACAGTTTGAGAGAACAGCGTATCGTCCAAAACTGGTGTCGATGGCTCAGTGTCTAACGTGCGTTGCAATATTAGCCAAGAACGACAGCCACCATAGGTAGATTGCCAATCAAGGATGATAGGAGAGGTCAGACGATGCACCTTTAAGAGTAGTAAATGTAAGGGCTGGCTGGGTTTCCAGTGAAATCGTTCTGCTACAAACTGTTCGTTCCAGATATGAAAGGGCAGTAACGCGTTAACGGCTTCTAGCGTACTCACCGTCCAAACATGAGAGATATTGGCCCATGCCGCTAACTTGACTTGTGTGGGGTGCCAGCCGGGATTTACTGGTGCTATCTGATCAGCCCAGGCTGGTTTTAGCAAATGGGGTTTTTGGTGTTCATAGGTGGGGTACAGCCATACCTGTTGATAAGGAACTTGAAAGTGTTTGCCAACTTCACGAATTCCTCCCTTACGTAACAAGAGAACTGTCTGCCCTTGGATTAGGGCATCAATGGCAACAGACCATTCTTTTAATGCTTGATTTAGCAACACAGACAGTGATGGGCAACAATCTACTGCCCATCCTAATGCCAATTTTGTCGTTGCTGGTTTATGAAGATGAAATGCTTGATGGGGCAATGGAATGTCTGCGTCTTTTAAGTCTTGTCGAAGCGTCAGTAATACACGAATTGAACAGCTCAAAGGGACGTTACCACAGCACTTGTGGTAACGTCCCTTTAAAGGAATCTGGCTTATGCCGTGATGGTCAGGGTATGGCTGACTAACCTACAGATGCTGCAACTGTTTCATTGCTTGCAACTGTTTCCGGACGCTCCGCCTCTGAAGGTGGAACGACTTGCCAGAACTTGGGCAAATAGTTGTCCCAATCTGCCAAGATCCGAGCAGCCTTAGTACTGCCCGTGCGTTCAGCGTGGCGAGTGATCATTGCTTTTAATTGTTCAGCACCCTCGGGGGTAATCACCCGTTGTACTTTTACAATTTCAGGATTGACTCGGGTAGGAAAGTCGCCTTTCTCATCAAGGAAATAGCCCAACCCACCGGTCATACCAGCGCCCACATTGCGGCCAACACTACCTAGACATACAACAACACCACCGGTCATGTACTCGCAGCAATGGTCACCGGCTCCTTCTATGACGGCTTCTCCCTTAGAGTTACGTACCGCAAAGCGTTCTCCAGCTTTACCAAAGGCGTAGAGCGTACCACCGGTGGCCCCGTAGAGACAAGTATTACCCACAATTACGTTGTCTGATGGGTCATATTGCACACCTTCAAAGGGGGTAATAATTACCTCACCACCGTGCATCCCTTTACCAACATAGTCATTGGCTTCGCCTATCATGCGCAAGTTCATCCCTGGCAAGTTGAAGGCACCGAAGCTCTGGCCGACGCTGCCCTTAAAGGTAAGATTCAAGGTGCCTGCAAAGCCGGTATTGCCGTATTGCTTGGCGATCGCTCCCGAAATGCGGGTACCAACGGAGCGATCGGTATTGATGACATCAATGGTCTTCTCTGCCGTGCTCTGGTTTGAGATCGCTTGCTGAATGTCGCTGTCTCCTAGCAATTGGTCATCTAGAACAGGACCGTTGCTATGGACGCCACCATGGTTTAACCAGCTGCGATCGCTGCGAGTATCTGGAAGTTTAGTCATGATATCCATAACCAACCCTTGGGTTTTGGCAAGATTAGCGTCTGCCCGATGAGTTAATAAATCGGCTCGACCAATGACTTCTGCCAATGACCGATAGCCCAAGTGAGCCAGGAGGGCACGTACCTCTTCCGCCACAAAGTAGAAGAAATTGACCACATGTTCGGGAATACCGGTAAAGCGCTTGCGGAGTTCTTCTCGCTGGGTGGTCACTCCGACAGGGCAGCTATTGGTATGACAGACCCTGGCCATAATGCACCCCTCCGCAATCATGGCGATGGTACCAAAGCCATACTCCTCTGCTCCCATCAGGGCGCCCATGAGGACATCCCAACCGGTCTTGATGCCGCCGTCTACCCGTAAGAGCACACGGTTCCGAAGCTGATTTTCCAGTAGCACTCGGTGAACTTCGGTCAGACCCAGTTCCCAGGGCACCCCAGCATGTTTGATGGAGCTGAGGGGAGACGCCCCGGTTCCTCCGTCATGGCCAGAGACCTGGATAATGTCTGCATTGGCCTTAGCTACGCCCGCTGCAATGGTGCCAATGCCAATTTCTGACACGAGTTTTACGGATACACCAGCTGCAGGGTTAATCTGATGCAGGTCGTAAATCAGCTGTGCCAAGTCTTCAATCGAGTAAATATCGTGGTGGGGTGGCGGAGAAATGAGGGTTACACCAGGTTTAGAACGACGCAAAGAAGCAATGTAGTCACTCACTTTGCGACCGGGCAGCTGTCCACCCTCGCCAGGTTTTGCGCCCTGGGCCATCTTGATTTCAATTTGTTTGGCGCTCATCAGATACTCAGGTGTGACGCCAAAACGCCCTGAAGCCACCTGCTTAATGGCGGAGCATGCAGTATCTCCTGGTTTTAACCCCTTCAAGTGCGGCAGAGTTTCTGATAAACCGTTGTCATCCACATCATTGATGGGCTGGAATCGTACGGTATCTTCGCCACCTTCGCCTGAGTTAGATTTACCACCGATGCGGTTCATCGCGATCGCAAGGGTTTCATGAGCTTCCCTTGATAGCGCCCCTAGGGACATTCCCCCGGTGCAAAACCGTTTCATAATCGCTTCTACCGGTTCTACTTCATCGATAGAGATAGAGTTGCGATCACTCTTAAAATCTAAAAGATCTCGCAGAGCCGCTATGGGACTCTCCTTAAGGTGCTCTTTGTAAACTGCATAGTGGTCGTACTGGTTAGACTTCACGGCTTTATGCAGCAGCTTAGTCATCTGAGGACTGTTGCTGTGGTACTCGCCCTTAGGACGAGCCTGAACAAAGCCCATGTGCTCCAATCGTTTGGTTGTGAGTTCAGGAAACGCTTTGCTGTGGAAGCGCATCGTTTCTTGGGCAAGTTCTGCCAGGGTCAAACCGCCAAGACGAGAGATGCTGCCTTTAAATCCAGCTGCCAGTAGCTCCGGCCCGATCCCAATCGCCTCAAAAATTTGAGCCCCTTGATAGCTAGACAGTAGCGAGATCCCCATCTTTGAAAGAATCTTCAGCAAACCTGCTTCCACCGCCTTACGGTAGTTTGCCTGGGCTCCGTTTAAGGTGGTTACTGGCAGCTTGCCTGATTCCATTAGCTTTTGGGTTTTGCTGTTGGCCCACCACTGGCGTACGCTTTCGAGTGCTAAATAGGGACAGATTGCACTAGCGCCATAGCCGAGCAAACAAGCAAAGTGATGAGTGCTCCAACATTGGGCTGTATCCACCAGTAACGAAGCTCGCATCCGTAGCCCGTTGTCAATCAGGTGATAGTGGACCGCGCCCACTGCCAACAGTGGTGGGATGTAAGTCTGATTCGCAGATAGAGCAGCCGGATTGCCTTCGGTGTCAATGCGATCGCTCAGAATCAATACCTCTGCCCCAGCCTTGACAGCCGCCTCTGCCTTCTTGCAAAGGAAATTGAGTGCCTGCTGCAAACTATTTGGGCCATCTTCGATGGTGTATAGGGTAGATACGCTGGCCGTTTGTAATTGTCCCTGTCGAATTATTTGGAGTTCATTGTCATTAACCAATGGAGATTCTAGTTTGATTAATCGACTTGGCTGATCTTCTAACAGATTAGAACGCTGACCTAGCTGGGTTTGCAGGGACATGACTAACCGTTCTCTCAGGGGATCAATGGGGGGATTCGTCACTTGGGCAAACCGCTGCTTGAAGTAGTTGTACAGCAAGTGGGGTTTGTCAGAGAGCACTGCCAGGGGAGCATCGTTACCCATACAGTAGGTGGGCTCTTTGCCTTGGGCTGCCATATCCTGAATGATCATATCCAGGTCTTCAGCTGTGTAGCCGAACGCTGTTTGCTGAGTAAGCAACACTTTAGTGTCGAGCTGTGGCCGCTCTTGGAATAGTTGAGGAGAGATTACCTGACGATGGTCGCGTAACCAGTCTCCATATGGCTGAGATTGGGCAACCCGCTGTTTGATATCCCAATTTTTTAAGATCTCGTGGGTATCGAAATCAATAGCGATCATCTGGCCAGGGCCTAAACGACCTTTTTCTACGACGTCTTCTGTAGGTAAGTCCACTACGCCTGCTTCCGAGGAAACCACCAGATAGCCGCTGCGGGTAATCGCATACCGAGCTGGGCGCAGGCCATTGCGGTCTAGGGTAGCGCCAACCTGTTTACCATCACTAAATACAACTAAAGCAGGGCCATCCCAAGGCTCCTGAACCCCACTGTAGTACTCGTAAAAGCTAGTGATTTCTGGGTAATTCAACAATTCCGGCTGATTCAAGTACGCCTCAGGTACCATCATCATCAAGGCTTGGGCCGGAGTGCGCCCTGAGCGCACCAATAGCTCCATAACGTTATCCAAATTGGCTGAATCGCTATTATCAGCATTGACAATGGGCTTCAGCTTTTCAATATTTTCCCCCCACACCGGACTAGCTAAATCGGCCTCACGGGCCATCATCCAATTGATGTTGCCAATCAAAGTGTTAATTTCACCATTGTGCCCTAGCAAACGCATCGGGTGTGCCAGAGGCCACTTAGGCATAGTGTTGGTACTAAAGCGGCGATGGTAAACGGCAAAAGCACTCTCATAGTCACTATTTTGTAGGTCTAGATAAAATTGCCCTAGCACCTCGCTGCGAACCATTCCCTTATACACTATGGTCCGACCGGAGAAAGAACACATGTAGGCGTCCTTCAATGCAGTTTGAATTTCATCGGGGCCTTGTACTGCTTCCAAGGCACGAAGCCAACCACGACGCAGGAGAAACAATTCACGCTCCAGTTCGTCGCCCGTAGCTTGAGATTCCACTAAAACTTGCTCAATTTGTGGCTCAAATTCTTTAGCTAATGCCCCTAACGTGTCAGAGGCAACAGGTACGGGCCGCCATCCCAATACCTTGATGTCAGAGTCTCTTGCCGCCTGAGAGAATGCTTCCTTGGCAATTTTAGCCGCTTGACCATGGCGGGGTAAAAAGCTCATACCAACACCTACATGGTTGGTATTCAGTGTTGTTTGGCCAGCCCACCCCTGTAGGATTTTCCAGGGAATCGCTGTCATAATCCCCGCGCCATCGCCAGAATCTTGGTCGGCACAGCAACCACCTCGATGTTCCATACAGCTGAGAGCATGGAGAGCGTCATTAACTAGACGATGGCTAGCACGTCCTTGCCGGTCAGCAATAAATCCAACGCCGCAGGCATCTCGTTCCTCCACCAGTGATTTAGGCCCTAAAGATGGCAGCCAATGAGATTGCTGGTTTGCTTGAATATTATCCATACGCTTGTTAACCATGGGCCAGTCGCAAAAAGAAAAGAGAAAGAAAACGCGTTGAGGATGCAACCATTGGCTACTATCACCGATGTGCGGGATAAATAGTGCCGAAGGAGTTGCCCCTTGGAAAAGTTTCCAAAGGAAAAAATCAATGGCTGCTACAAGATTTGTTTCGTATTAGCTCAAAAGCTTTTGCTAAGAGCTATTTTGGGTCAGTCAATATCGGCAGATGGTACTGCTGTGTATAAATTGATACTGATAAAGTTAAACGCAAGCTTAACTTCTCCAGCAGTAGATGGTTGTGTGCAAATACTCACAATGCTTGAATTGCCATGATGTTGCTCATACGATGCTTACCTTATTAAAAGTAAATCAAATTTAGTCATCCTTCATGGAAGCTGACAAACTACGTATGAAAGCACGCGCCAACACTAGGGATCGATATTATTAAGTGAGCACCCCAGGTTCGTCAAGAATAGCTACGTGTTTTCAGGTATTTATGGGTATTTGTGTTTGAATCGCTACGGCTACTCCTTACGCCCAATCCACTTACCCATAGCTCTTACAGCTGAAATTTTCTGCAAGTTACATTGTTGCTGATGTCCATTCCAGGTTATTGGTCTGCCCGTCTTAAAACATCCATAAAGTGTTTTGTGTTAGCGCTTTGTACCTGTGGGTTTGTTTTAGGAGGTGCCCGTGTTGATTTGCAACCTGCCATTACCCAAGTGGTTCCATTTGCTGTGGGTCAATTGGCTTTGGTCAAAGCGGCAGAACCTACGGCTAGTGGTAGTCAAATGCGGATTAATGGTCGTTTAGTGCCCGGTGCATGGCAAAAGCGCCGTGAGCTGATTGGTATTTCCGATGGTGCGATCGCAACCCAATTAGGTGTTGACCTAGGAAGTACCCGTGTTCCTAGTCAGCAGCCTGTTGCATGGTTTCCAGTGGCTAATCAGCGACTCCTGGCCTTACCGGCATGGCGTTATGACCATAGCCGCTATGTCGACATTGATCCGCTGATTCGCCAGCATGGGTGGCAAGTCACCCCTCAAGGTTCAGTACTGGATATTAGACTACCTGCGAGTCGTATTGCAGCTATCCGTCAAGGACGTCAACCTTGGGGGGATAGGTTGGTGTTAGATTTAAGCCAAGCAGCCGCTTGGCAGGTGAGTGCCAACAACAGCAGCATCACCGTCACTTTAGATGCTGCTGCAGACACCACTACCATCGCAAAATTTCAACTGAAACCTACACCGGGTCTCAAAAAGCTAAACATTGCCTCCAGTAATCAACGCACGACATTAACATTCACGGTTGCTGATTATTTGCATCCTCATGTGTGGAGTCTAGCGCAGCCTCACCGCCTAGTCGTGGATATCCGTCCCGATCCCCTTAAACCCAAAGAATGGCTTTGGGCGGATGGTCTTCAATTCCAGCAACGCTATGTTGCCCTAGGTGAGAGCCAGTTTCCGGTCTATACATTGACGCTAGACCCCAAAAAATCTGGGTTTTCCCTATTGCCTCTATGGGCGTTTCCGAACAAAGCATCCGGCATTAAGCCACCTACTGCTTTGGCAACACAATGGGAAACTATCGCCCTCATTAATGGAGGATTTTTTAACCGTAATAACCAGTTACCTTTGGGTGCTCTGCGGTATAACAATCAATGGATTTCTGGGCCAATTCTAGGACGTGGAGCCATTGGTTGGGATGATCGGGGTAACACTTTTATGGCTCGCCTCACGCTGCCCACTACTGTGACAGTGAACAACCAAACGTTCCCTGTGGATACTTTCAACAGTGGCTATGTCCAGGCTGGCATTGCTCGCTACAGCAAAAGTTGGGGCCCCGAGTACACAAGCTTAATCGACAATGAAACTGTTGTTACTGTTGAGAATAATCAAGTCATTCAACGTCGTACATTAGGCAATGCAGGGCAAGATACAATTCCAATTCCTTCAGCCGGCTATCTTTTAGTGCTACGAGCCTTTAACTCGGCAGCTTCTGTCTTCGCACCCGGTACTAGCATTACTCTTACTCAACAAGCTTCCCCCTCGGCGTTTAACGATTTTCCCCATGTGCTGGGTGCTGGGCCTCTCCTGCTAGCCAAGGGTGACATAGTACTGAATGCACAACAGGAAGGATTTAACGCTAATTTTGTAACCGGTCAGGCTCCCCGCAGCGTTTTAGGGGTGACATCGGATGGTCGTATTCAATTGGTGGCTATTCAATCACGTATTAATGGTCGTGGTCCGACTCTCAGAGAAGCCTCACAAATTGCCCAAAAGCTTGGGTGTAGCCAAGCACTGAACTTAGATGGAGGCAGTTCTTCAAGCTTGTATCTGAGTGGACAACTCATTAATCGGCATCCTCGTACCGCGGCTCGTATTAACAATGCCGTTGGAGTATTTCCTGATTCAGCGCCTTACCCAAATCTTTCCCCAACGCCCCTTAATTAACAAAATGTTCAAGGCATTTTTGATAAGTTGAAGACTCAGTTTAATTTGGCATTTCAGTGAGCTTACCCGTGACTCCTATTTATCTGTCGCTGTTATGATAGACCTGAAAATTTGAAGCAATGTGACGCCTCTGGGGAACCTACCTGCTTTTTAAATTAACTGAATCTGAGGATACAAAAACCACTATCTTCGTCAACCAAAATAATTACGGTAGATGAATACCGTTATTCAAACTTGTGCTCATCGTATGAGCGTCAAACATACTTGACCTCTGCTAGTCATGATAAATGCCTCCAGCATTGGTAATGCTCATACGTTAGCTGTGCCTGTCTCTGGCTGATAGCAACATCTGTATTTTCGATAGGAATTATTAACAATGGTCCAGACTCAAGATCGCCCGAAGTCATCTGCCCCAGAGGGCAAAGATAGCTTGACTAACTCTCCAACTTTCGACACCCGGCCCTGGGGCTCTTTTACAGTCCTTGAAGAAGGTAAAGGCTATAAGATCAAGCGTATTGAGGTTAAACCTGGTCATCGTTTAAGTCTGCAGATGCACCATCATCGTAGTGAGCACTGGATTGTTGTTTCAGGCACTGCAAAAGTTGTCTGTGGCGATAACGAAATCCTGCTTTGCACCAATCAATCGACCTATGTGCCTGCCTGTACACCCCATCGTTTAGAAAACTCAGGTGTTATTCCTTTAGTACTTATTGAAGTGCAGAACGGTGAATACTTGGGAGAGGATGACATTATTCGTTTCCAAGATGACTATGCACGTACTGATAAATAATCAATCGTTTGCCAGCAACAGTTAGCCGATCTCACAGCGCATGTTTGATTGCTTCAATGAAGGAATTTGAACTAAGAAGCCCAGACAGTATTAAGCTGTCTGGGCTTCTGTTTAAGCAAACCTTTGCTATTCATAGCACTCTTGTAGTTGAGTCGGCTCCAGCAAGGTAAACACTCGGGCAATCGTATCGTGAGAGGGAATCCCATTCGGCAATCTCAGAAACGTTTTGAGCCAGGTCAATTTGCTATGACCATAGGCTTCAATTTCTTCCCAGGTCTCAGCTCCACAGATCACCGCGCAGATCGTCAACGCGACAATATCCAACACTGGATGCTCCACT
>JBCCQQ010000018.1:0-101920 GCA_039024555.1 Cyanobacteria bacterium P01_D01_bin.156 | reverse complement strand
TGGCCGAACTTACCTTCGACAGCGACCCGAATACTCTCATCGTCTCGGGCTTGTTGTCGGAGGAGTGCTTGTTGAGCCTCATCAAGAGACGGTCGACCTAAAGGCGGTCCACTCAGACGGATACCATGCTGTTTACACCACTTCAAATTATCGCGTGTTCGATAAATCTGGTCGGCATGAACTGAGGCCGGATAGTGTCCGGTGCGAGTTCGAAACCGTTCTATCTGAGTAATCAAGTGTGTGGATTCATTGAAGGTATCCCAACTGAGATGGTCGAGGAACACATAGCCTGCCACACAACTGATATCGAATTTGGCCCCAAATTCGACCGGTGTGCCCGCTTTACCTCGCACAATCGGACGCACATGGGGCTGTGAAATACTCACAATACGGTTATCGATCCGCCGCTGCTTGTGGGCGTACATGTGCTGTTGTTGTCGATAGACTTCATGAATCACCAACAGCGTCTTGTACTCTCGTGAATTCAGCACCGCAAGCGTGGCTCCTGCCTCGATTAACCGATCAATGTGCCCCAGATTTCGGCGCACATAGTTGAGCTGTTGTCGCAGACCCTTGCGGATCACTTTGCGGGGCTTTTTGCGCCGTTTCACAATCCTGAGAAAGTCTCTACGAGCGGTGTGACGATACGTTCGAGGCTTCTTAGGAAGACATCCTGCCACTTGTTGATACAACTCATCAATGAGACGTTCACTGTGTTCCCTGGCCTCATTGAGCAAATCCAGGTCGGTCGGATAGCGAATATCGGCAGGCGCACAACTGGCATCCACAATCAACTGCCCCTGATTGCCTGGGTCTGGTGGCTCTGAGTCATCGTCATCACGCTCGGATGCAGTCTCCTCTGACGGGGGCGAGACGGGTGGGGAGGGGGGCATGCCTGATTGAACCACCGACTCATTAACCCTTGATACCAGGTCCAAACTGATTCGTTTGCGAAAATGGACCAGCATTGACGCATCAAAGGGGGGCTTATCACTGTACTCATGAAGCCCTAGAAAATATTGCAGATACGGGTTCTCGCGTATTTGGTCTATCGTCTCTCGGTCGCTAACTCCCAATTTCTCTTTGATAATCAAGGCTCCCAACGCTATTCGAAATCCTTTCGCGGGCGCTCCCATATCCTCGCTAAACTGGCTAGCGTAGATCGATTCAAACTCGTCCCATGGGATCATCTCGGCTAGTTTGACCCAACGATTCTCCGACGATAACTGGCCCCCAAACGGCAAATAAAAATCTTGGAACGATAGCTGGCCGGGAGAAGGTTGTCGGTACATTTCCCGAAGTAGGTGCAAGGGTTGTGAGCATTTTAGCTAGTTTCCCGTGCACTTAAGCACGTCGCAATAGATTGAAACCCTTGCAAAATCTGGGTGCCTGACTTTAACAGCAAACCCTAGGTACAGCCGTTATCCGCACTCCTGGTGGCGGCAGCCGCTAGTAGTACACACAAGTGAAGGGAGGATAGGTCATGTCTATCTTCCCTTCACTTTTTATCGAATCTCCACTGCTGCGTTATAAATCGCCTCGTTGGTACGTACCGACTTATCCAAATCCACCACCGGATTCGGATAATCTACACCAATGGTGACATTGCAACGCTTTTGTTCTTCTTTATCCAGCTTCCAAGGACTATGGATCTTCCGTCGGGGCACTTTTTGTAGCTCAGGCAGCCAGTGTTTTACATAGTCCCCATCCGGATCATAATCCTTCGACTGCTTTGGAATATTAAAGTACCGAAACCCACGCGCATCATTGCCTACGCCAGCCGTATAGTTCCAGTTGCCCCAGTTGCTGCACACATCGTAGTCCACCAGCAACGACTCGAACCATTCTGCCCCCATTCGCCAATCAATACCAAGATTTTTGGTCAAAAAGCTAGCCACATTCTGTCGTCCCCGGTTAGACATAAAGCCGGTTGCGGCAAGTTCTCGCATGTTGGCATCCACCAATGGATACCCGGTCTCTCCACGGGTCCACAGCTCAAATCGCTTCCAGTCTTCTTTCCAAGCTACCTTTAGGCCCCGTAGCCCGGTTGGGTAAAACACCGTATCCCCATGCTTGGCACAGATAAACCGAAAAAAGTCTCTCCACAACAGCTCAAACACTAGCCAGTAGGTAGAATCATTCTTTACTCGCTTTTGTTCATAGTCGCCTACTTCTTCATAAATTTTACGCGGCGACAAACAACCTAACGCTAACCAAGGAGAAAATTTAGACGAATAGTTTGCCCCTAACATGCCGTTGCGGGTTTGCTTGTACACCCGCAGCTTATCCACATCCCAAAAGTAATGCTGCAGCCGCTGGAGGGCTTCTGTTCCCCCCCCTTTAAACACCAGCACACCCCGTGCATCAGGGGTTTGAGCTTCTAGACCTAAATCACCTAGAGTAGGCAACTCACCACGCTCAAATTCTGGCAACGAGGGCAGCTGTTTTGGAGCTTTAAATGTCGGGTACACCGAGCTACTTTTTTCAACCTTTTTCCGAAAGGAAGTGAATACCTTGGGGAGTTGGGACACCTCAAAGGGTAAATCATCTGGGTGGTAGAGGGTGGCTGCCCAGTAAACTTCATAGCCAATTTTTAGCTGGGCTAGCTGCTTTTCTAACGCCGCATCGACGGTTAGCTCTTCGCTGGTAACTTCCTCGTGCCAGTAGACAGCATCTACCTGTAGGGCTTTAGCAATGACCGGAATTTCTTCCTCAGGTTTACCATGACGCACGACCAAATCGGAGCCTTTTGCCTGGAAAGAAGCCCGCAGATCTGCCACGCTTTCTAACAAAAACTGAGCGCGGTAGGCTCCAGTCTTTGGAAAGCCAAAGCTAGTTTTGCCAAACTGCCGTGGGTCAAAACAGTAGACGGGAATAATCTCTGCTTTTTGCTCTAGGGCACGGTACAGGGGTTCATGATCGTGGAGGCGGAGGTCATTACGAAACCAGAGCAAAATGCGCATGGACAAAATTAAGGGTGGGTGTGTTGACTAGAACGTCGTTTTTTCTACCGAAGCAGTATGCTTAATAAAAGTTAGCAAAGTTGCTGTCGATTGACGAGGTAAGCCTGCCTAAACCCAGGCTCGTTAAGGAACAGCAGCTCTAGATGTCCAAACTCATAAAAGGAAGGAAAACGACCGATGGCGATTAAAGTGGGTGACAAGGCTCCGGATTTTACCCTGCAGGCTCAAACAGGGGAGTCGATTACGCTATCGAGTTTTCAAGGTCAAAAGGCAGTGGTGCTGTACTTTTACCCCAAGGATGATACCCCGGGTTGCACAACCGAATCTTGCACATTTCGCGATCGCTTCCAGGATTTTCAGGACGTCGGTGCTGAGGTCATCGGTATTAGCAGCGATTCCACCGATTCTCACCAGAAGTTTGCCAGCAAATACAGTCTGCCGTTCACCTTGGTTAGCGATACCAATTCTTCAGTGCGTAAACAGTATGGAGTGCCGGCAACACTGGGTTTGTTACCCGGTCGAGTGACCTATGTGATCGATAAAGAGGGTACTGTGCGCCACATGTTTAATTCGCAGTTCAACCCCAAGAAGCACATTGACGAAGCGTTGGGTGTGTTGAAGGGTATTTAATATTCGTAATCGTCCGTCGTAGTAGTAGGGATGAACGGCCGTTCATCCCTACTACTACGACGACACCTGTTGATTGAGCCATGTGATCACAACAGACGGGCGAGCAGTAAACGTAATCACATAGTCTTGCTTACTATCTCCCTGCTTCTGGACCTTGGCATAAATATCTGCTTCACGAACCTCTTCTGGAGCTGACTGGGCTCGAACCATTAGCTTAATATTGGTCAGTACGTTGAGGGGGTCGTCTCCTTCGATGGTCAGCAAGGCTGTTTTAGTAGAGAGTTTGTGAAGAGTCCCCACACAGTGCTGAGCACCGACTTGTTTTCCGTCTAAAGCGACATATTCTACAGGAATGGCCTGAGATAGGGGTTTCAAGGAAGAGTCCTCTAAGGTAAGCGCTAACTCATATTTGTCGCCATCCATGCTGGTGACATCGTAGATGGTAATAGGGCGCTTAATACCTTTGGGATACACGTCCACTTTGCTCTGAATGCCGAGACGGTGGCGATTCATGGTGGCAATCTCTTGGTGGGTATCTTCAGAAATAAAGATCTGACCACCCGTGGTATAGGACTCAATGCGAAAGGCCAGATTAACAGCTCCGCCAATCACGCTGTACTTGGTGCGTTTTTCGGAGCCGATATTACCCACAACCACACGACCGGTATTAATACCAATACCCATTTCCTGCGGTGGAAATCCTTTGGCCTTCATGGCGGTATTTACGGCTGTCATGGCCTGTTGCATTGCGATCGCACAAGCCACAGCTCGGTCCGCATGGTTATCATTGGTGCGCATAGCCGGTGCACCAAAAATCACCAGAATGCCGTCCCCCATAAATTCATCAATGATGCCTCCATACTCATTGATCACATCGGACATGTAGCCCAAATACAAATTTAAAATCTCCACCACCTGCTCTGGCTGGAGTTCTTCTGAGAGGGCCGTAAAGCCCCGCAGGTCAGAGGTGAGAATGGTAATGCGACGAGTTTCTCCACCCAGCCTGAGATTTTCAGGATTTTCCAACAAGTTCGCAACAACCTGATCGCTCAAGTAGCGGCTAAAGGTACGACGAATTTGGCTAGCGCTGTGAGCTAAATAGGTATTCACCCCAGCAGATGAACCCATTAGCGCCATCAGCGCAGGAATTACAGGCACCCACCATCCCACCAACAGCAACCCATAGGTAGCCGCGACTAATACCAAGGACAGCGTGGAGAGAAAAATAATTTGCCTCAGGAACGTATCTTTGCCTGGATTCCGCTGTAGCCAGGTAATGGTTGACCCTAATAATGCCCAGAGAAAAATCCAAACAATTTCCGCAGGTTCTGACCAGGAGTGAATCAGGGTGCGTCCATCCAGGGCCGCACTAATAATTTGACTAGTCAGGTTGGCATGAATTTCTACACCAGCCATGGACCTAGGCAGGGCCAGCATTTTACTGCTGTGGGGGACAAAAAACCGATCCTTGAGACTTTCAGCCACCGCCCCAATCAAAATTACCCGGTCCTTCGCCCAATCTTCCGGTAGCTCATCATTGAGTATTGCCCTCAGGGGCACTGTCTCAATTTGTTCGCTGCCACCGCGATAGTTAATCAGGGTTTGATATCCCCGAGCATCGGCCCGCACGTAGCCACCGTCATTTTGAGCTAAGGGTCGAAAAACAGAACCATTCAGCTGCCACCAGTCGTCTTTGCCCACGGGTTCTGGACCAATTCCTTCTGCATCAAGGTATAGCAAGGCAAGATATAGCGGGAAACTAGGAGCCTGGTCACCTTCGGGGGTAGTGACCATGAGCAAGCCCCGACGAATGGTATTGTCGTTGTCCACAATGCCATCGTTAATGCCCACCTGACCCAGTTCTGCCAGCACTGGTGGTGCATCAATAAAGTCTCGCTCGGCACTATCCCCAAGGATAATCCGCGCACCTACTAAATTGGGTGTACTGCGAAATACGGTTTCTAACTCGGCATTACCCGGTTCTACCGGCACATCTCGAATAATATCTAGACCAATAGCCCGTGGTTCCTGTGCCGCTAGCTTAGAAATCACTTCGGCATATACGGCATCCGCAAACACTGGTTGGCCCTGTTGTCGAATATCTTCTTCATCAATCCCCACAATGGCAATGCGAGAATCTGTTGTTTCAGGTCGCCACTGCAGATACTGATCGTAGGCCCGCCACTCCAGTGGCTGTAGTAATCCAAAGGCACGCAACAACACCATAATCAGGGTCATTGTTGGTGCCGCAACGACAACACCACGCCACTGCCACCAAAGATTTTTTAGCTGCATCATATTGAATATTCTCGGTAGATCGGGGCGTTGTCACTGCCTTGATCAATCAACACTAGGGATTAATCCCCTCCAGCAGTCTTTCTAGATCGTTATTGAGCTCACCACTCGCAGCCGTTTCAGTCTCCAGGGCGTTGCTGGGTGATGTCGTCGTAGGTACCGCACGGACAGCAGGCATACTCTGACCCACAATGGGCTGCGTAGCGATCGCACCTAAACCGACTGAAGATAGTAGCTCGGTCCAGGCACCAGGGTTTTGGGAATACAGGGAAGCGGCCAAGGCAACGGTTTCTTGCCAAGCACCAGCATTGGCATACAGCTCAGCCTGGGCTAGGGGATCTCCTGATACAGCATCAAGCTGGGCGATAAACGTGGAACTGGCATCCACCCGTTGGATGCCGCCGCCTAGCAGGACATCATCTTCACGATCGTTGGGGTCACAGATCAGTGCAAAGTCCCAGTAATAAAGACTGCCAGAGGTAAATACAGGGGTGACGCCATCAGCCTGATAGCGGGGTAGGGGCATCTGAATAGTGCCAGGGGTGCCAGACAAATTCATACTGTGCTGGTAGATTTCATTGCCTGTTTCATCCACGACGGTCAGTTCTACACTGTTGGCACCGGTTTCAGGAATATAGAACCATAGGGACAACGGAAGATCGGTATCTGAACCAAAGGCGGTTGCGATTGCATTATGGGGAAGTATCGACGTTAACGATGGCTGTACCTGAGGGTCTAAACACACTTCACCCCGAGTTGCCAGGGCAGGACCACGAGCCGGAGCACCGCGATCGCGGGTTTGAGGGAATTCCAATGCATAGCTGGGTCCAGCGGCTAGCACCAAAACAGCAAAGGAAGCTTGAAACAAGCGAGAACAAATAGACATGACGATTTTTTTGACAACTTAAAAGTGACCACAATTGAACAGGAAAGCCGTTGCCACAGCAAACTGATGAATGTCTTGTTCAGTTTGCACTACACGTAGCGTTTACTACCTAAAGCATCCAGACAGCCCATACGATGCGAGTAGACGTTGCTGATTTAGGGGAATCAAGACAATCCATAAGATCTTTCAAATTATAGGATTTGAGAATTCAAACCATCCTAAGGATCAACAACACCCAAACTTCTGTGTTAGAGAATGATGCAAGCTGCCAGCCTGACGGCAAAAATCACAGTTTGGACCAGCAACACCACAAATGGCGTCTAACCTCTCTTACCAAGAGCTACAAAATTTTCAGAACGCGTTTCGGTAACTTTTGCATGGGCCAGTCAAAAAACTGTCTGGATAGACAATCAGCACAATCAATACGTATGTGGCTTAGATGCCAAGATATATTAGTAGATGTACGAACTTCAGGAGATTGTTTTACCTCCTACTGAGACTTATCATTCAACTGCAAAAACCGTATTTTTACCGCCCCTTGGGGTATCACTCACCACACATCCACGTTCGTAGTTAGCCGTCTTCTTCCACCCCTTCAAACGATACCGTTAAGTCAATAGATCGATCGCCGGCTTCTAGGCCAAAATAACGGGCTTTTATTCCCTGAATATTGGCCCCCTGCTCAAGGGAAACCAACGGTGTCACAGAACCTAGAGAAAGTAAATCTCCTGGGCGTAACTCTACGCCTTGAGCCTGCAAGGTATCTCGCAGCCAACGCACAGCATTGATGGGATGTCCCAATAGGGCCTCACCGTTGCCCTCGGCCAAAAACTGCCCCCGGTCATTTTGGAGCACCACACGAATATTCGCTAACTGCGCCAAACCACTGTCATCGACAGCTAACTCCTCCGGATCACCCATAACACCGTATCGAGCTCCCGCATTGACGGCCACCAACGCTCCCGCATTCACATTAGCTTCTGGTTCATAAATTAAGTCTGGCAGCTCCAGAAAGGGAATCACCGCATCTAGTGCAGCTAACAACTCTAAATCCGTTTCTGCTTGGTTGATATCATCACTACCTACCCGCACCATTAAATCTCCTTCGGCCTGGGGACGACTACCAAAGCGAATGGGTAAAGATACCCCATCGTCCAGCAGCATACTTTCCAGCAAAAATCCATAGAGGGGGTGGTTCACTCCCAGCTGCGCCTGGGCTTTAGGATTCGTTAAGGCTATCTTGTAGCCCACCACGGCATTATCATCCTCCGCCTCGTCTATGAGGCGTCGCACGAAGGTAATATGAATCGAGTCAATTTCTCGCGACGATAGACCATTGGTCAAGACGGGGGCCGGATATCTCGCCGTGTAGTGCTGAAATAGAGAGACAGCAACAATATCAGTGTAGCTTTGGCTCAAGCGCAATGGCCGCAGTGGCAAGGCTTCTACAGAGTGCAGTGTGGAACCTCCTCCGGTGATTAATAAACCAATACCCAGCCCCTGTAGCCAGCGCCAATAGTTCATGTGTTTTTCCTTACGGGTTTAGTAATACGTAGATAGCGTAGAGAAAATATAAGTGCCATCACAGATAATGGCTTAGAATACAGAGCTTTTGATGTAATGGCACCCATCAGGGTGACGACTTGCGAATTGGTTTGTGATATAGCCTACCCCCATGAGCCCTATTCTCCAAAGAGGCTTTGTTACTGTATATAAAGTATTCAGGGCGTTGCTGATCCTCGGGATGATTTTATCTGCCAAATCCAGAACTCTGGACGGATGTACAGATGGTTTCATCCTCTAAATCAGCAACGACGTATTCAGAATTCCTTTCCGGATGTAGCAAGTGGCTGAATTGATTCAGCTACATGTGCTGTACATAGCCATTGCTGGCTGTAGCTTGTGAGAATCGGGCAGATTTCACAACGCTACATCTGGGGGTTTTAGAACCACTATTTGCGCAACGCCAGACCTATGCAGGCAGTAATTTTTAATTCATCTATTCAGGCAATCTCCACATCACCTACAGTGGTGAAGGAAAAAGCAAAACAAACGACACGACAGACTTATCCCAATTACAAAGTGATCGTCCTCAATGACGATTTCAATACGTTTCAACATGTAGCAGAAACTCTGGTTAACTATATTCCCAACATGACTCCAGACCATGCTTGGAAACTAACTAACCAAGTCCACTATGAAGGCCAAGCCACCGTGTGGGTCGGTCCTTTAGAACAGGCGGAGCTCTACCATAGCCAACTGATTCGGGCCGGATTGACTATGGCGCCCTTAGAGAAGGCATAACCATGGGTTCTTCTAAAGGCCGTGTGGTGCTGAACCATTCCACCCATATTCCTGGCCTGATTGCGATTCTCCACAAGCTGGCTGACCATCCTCACATCAAGACCCTGACTCCAGCCGTGATTAGCCGTGGGCGCTCCCATGCGCCAAAATTTCGGCTCAAAATTTCAGTACCCATCCGTGGAGGGTTTAAGCTGATTGCACGTCAGGGCAAATCGATTCAGGAAGTGTTTGTGATTACCGGCCTAAATTCAGAACAGTTGAAGATGGCCATTGACGCAGTGGTGCCGAAGTGAGTGCGGCCCAAAATTCTGCAAAACAGAGGCAGGAGGGTCAAGCCAGGTTTGTAACCACCCATGCTTTTTACCGCCCTACCAGTCAAGTTGGCCGTGACCTAGCGGTTCTTGCTGCTGCTGTCTATCGTCAGAACCATGGGCAGCTAAGGGTAATCGATGCCATGACTGGCTGCGGTGTCAGGCCCCTACGCTACCATCTAGAAGCTGAAGCTGACTGGGTTTGGGCCAATGAGGGTAATCCTGACCTACACCAGCTGCTGGCACAAAATTTGAGTCAGGGTATGGCTCCAGAGACTTATCGTATTACCCATCAGGATGCCAATCAGCTATTTTTCCAGTGCGCCCAAAACCACGACTACTACGACCTAATTGATATTGATAGTTTTGGCAGTCCCACCCCCTTTATCGCGTCTGCTCTGTGGGCAGTCAAATTCGGAGGGCTGCTTTATCTGACTAGCACAGACGGACGCACCACCGGGGGGCATGCCCTAGAAAAAAGCGTACAAATCTACGGGGCCTGTGCTCGCAGCCATCCTGCCGTACATGAACAGGGTCTACGACTCTTGTTAGGTTGCGCCGCTCAGCAGGCTGCTACCCGAGGGTTTACCATTGAACCCGTGTTTTCGATTTTTAATGGCACGGTTCACCGAGTGATGGTGCGCGTGGTCAAACAGCCTTGGCACAGTAATCATTATGGCTTTTTAGCCTACTGCTATGGCTGTGGACAATTTCGTACAGCTAACTGGCGACAGCTAGGAAAGCTGGGCTGTGATTTTTGTGGAGCCGCACCAGTGGTCAGCGGCCCCCTATGGTTAGGCTCCCTTCATGATGAAAACTATCTGGGTCAAATGCTTAATCTGGCTGATCTATGGCGATGGCCGAAAATACAACAGCTGTTGGCAGTGATGACCGAGGAGAACACCATGCCACCCTATTATTACCCTTTGGCGGAAATTGGTCGCCGGGGTCAAATGGATATTCCACCACGGGATCGATTGATTGAAGGGATTTGCGATCGCACCCATCCTTCAGGCCATCCCTACCGTGCAACTCACACCCATATTGCCCCGCAAGCTATCAAAACCGACGCCCCCCTCTCACTTTGCCTAACAGTTGCAAGAGAGATACAAAAAGAACTTGACTGCTGAGCCTCGAAATAGTTTTAATCTGCAAGCAGATCTTAGAAAGCATTATGGATCTCTATCTCTCTACCTAGCAAACAAGCAACAACTTAACAACAACTTCTGTACAAGCCATCGAAAACTATCAGACAAACACATTTTCGCACCAGACGCTTTTCACAAGGAACATTACAGACCATAATGAGAGTATTCTGACAGCCAGATGAGGAGATGTCGCCATTCCCCCAGTAGCGTCTCTCCCATGATGAGGAGACTACAAAATAGAAACGCTAAACCATTGGGTTCCTGGCATCCAGAACAACCACAATTGTTATCTAACAGAGTTTTCGCGTGAGAGTTTCATGGGGGAGTCTGCCAAGCTCAACAAATATTCCAGAGAGGGTAGCTGCAGCTGACAGATCGGCAATAACATTCTGCACCTTCTCACCAAACGGTAGTCAAACTCGATTCAGCAAAAAAGCATCAGCCATGTTAAGGCTCCCTATCAGATGACTTGAGTATGTTGCAGCCAAACGTTTTCAGTCGCCACCACACCTTCAAGCAATGGAATTCTAAAGAGCGCCATAGAGCCCCCAGGGAAACAGCCAGAGCAGCAAACTTCTTGAGCCCGAAATTTTCATTCAAGAAAGTATTTTCTTGGGTTTTAAGACCTTACAACAATATGATTTACTATTCAGAAGTGCGTTTAAACATTAGTAAAATCTCTTTTTTATTAGACTATGGCAATTCCGACCCAGTACCCCGTAATGGTTATTGGAGGGGCAGAAGATAAGGTCGGTGAACGTAGCATCTTGACTAATTTTTTTAGAAGTGCTGGGGGTTCCCAGGCCAACATTGGCATTGTTCCCTGCGCATCTCAAGAACCCAGTGTCGTTGGTGGCCGCTATTACCGAATTTTTAGCCAAATGGGTGCTCAGAATATTCAAGTATTGGATATTCGGCGCCCCCGCGAATGTGATCAGGCGAATTGGCTACAGCTGCTCGACAGTTGCACAGGGGTATTTCTTTCCGGCGGAGATCAGGTGCGTCTGTTTGAATTTCTTCGGGATAGCACTTTTCTCACCACTCTTAAAAAACGTCTGCATCTGGGCACGCTAGTGCTGGCCGGAACCAGTGCCGGTGCTGCAGTGATGGGAGAAAAGATGATTTCAGGCGGAAGCAGTGGTGAGTCCCCCAACCGAGGATTGGTGGATTTGATGAATGGGTTGGGCTTTATTCCAGAGATATTAGTGGACCAGCACTTCCATAACCGTAACCGCATGGCTCGTTTGCTGAGTGCGATCGCAGCTAACCCTGACCGGTTGGGTATTGGCATAGATGAAGACACCTGTGCCGCATTTAAAGGAGATGGCACCTTTGAAGTGATCGGCAAAGGTGCCGTCACCATCATTGATCCACAAGAATTAAGTCATACCAACCACCCTATTATTAGCGGCACATCCCCCTTGAGTATTCATGATCTCAAGGTCCACATCCTCAACGAAGGCGATCAGTACGACTACAAAAAACGTGCAGTGTGTCCTCCCGTATATGAGCTGGCCCATAAGCTCTAATGCCGACCGGCACCAACCGATTTCTGTAGTTTAAAAATGATCACACAGGCCATAGCTAACGTTTTCTACGAAAAGCTAGCTATTTCAGGCTTCAACCCTTTAAAAGATGCATCATGCCATGCATTTTACGCATTTCAGCCTAGATTCAATGTCATTCTTCTATGACAATCGACAGGGGCTTAAAAATCTGTTTAAGCCGTGTTGTATTATCCAATACAATTATTCAATACCCCTTTAGCACTGCAACTCGGCACTCTCAATGCCTTTCACAGTTTGGGACTTGCCTTCAAAAGCAGGACTAATTAACGTCCTCTTAAGAAATATTCTGGTCATAAGCTCAAAGCATTCACTTAGAATCAAATACATCTGTAATCTTGTTTACAAAACTGTAATTTGGATTACAAAAGTATAAAAATCGATTGACAAGCCTGGTCTGACTCTTTGTAGGCATGGTTACGCTCGTCTATGGCAAATGCCCTGCAGGTTTTGAGCGTGAAATTAAAAGGCTGCCCCTAATTCCTTAATTTCTGTTGCCATCTACCCCCAAATAGTTTTTGTCACCTATGAAAATTCTGCACACTCGTACCCTACGTGGACCTAACTATTGGAGCATTCGTCGCTCTAAAGTGATTGTCGCCCGTCTAGATCTTGAAGATCTGGCCGATAGACCATCCGACACATTACCTGGTTTCTACGATGGGTTAGTGCAGGTACTCCCCAGTCTAGAAGAGCACCATTGCTCCCCAGGCTGTCGCGGTGGATTTCTCAGCCGTCTCAAAGAAGGCACCATGATGGGTCACATCGTGGAGCACGTGGCTCTAGAGCTACAGGTGCTGGCTGGCATGGAAGTTGGCTTTGGCCGTACCCGCGAAACTAGCACTCCCGGCATCTACCAAGTGGTCGTGGAGTACAAGCATGAAGCCGCCGGACGCTATGCCACCCGTGCTGCCGTACGCCTGTGTCAGAGCATTATTGAAACAGGCACCTATCCCCAACACGAACTGCAAACAGACCTCAAAGACCTCAAAGACCTACGGGATGAAGCGGCTCTGGGTGCTACCACAGATGCCCTAGTGGCCGAAGCCGAAGCCAGAGGCATTCCCTGGATGGAACTCGAAAACTGTGATTTGTTCCAGCTGGGGTATGGCAAGTATCAAAAACGGGTACAAGCAGCCCTGACTTCCTCCAGTAACGTACTGGGCGTAGAATTAGCCTGCGACAAAGAGCGGACCAAAGCCATCCTAGAAAATATGGGCGCTCCGGTACCCGCAGGTGATTTGCTCTACAGCTTTGATGACCTGGCCTCCACAATCGACCGCATTGGCGGTTATCCCATCGTCATCAAACCTTTGGATGGAAATCACGGGCGCGGTATTACAACCAACATCTGCTCTTGGACAGAGGCTGAGACCGCTTACGACCGTGCCAAAAAGATTTCACGCGGCATCATTGTCGAGCGCTTCTACACCGGTCGGGATCACCGCATCTTAGTCGTTAACCATCAGGTGGTAGCAGTTGCTGAGCGGGTTCCAGCCCATGTAATAGGCAATGGCCAAAGTAGCATTGCTGAGCTCGTGGAGCAGGAAAATCAGGATGAGCGTCGCGGCAACGGGCACGACAATGTTCTCACCCAAATTCAGCTAGATGCATCTACGGATGAGATGCTCAATCGTCAAGGCTTCACCCTGGCTACAATCCTGGAAGCTGGTCAGGTCGCTTATTTGCGGGCTACAGCAAATTTGAGCACGGGTGGCACGGCCATTGACCGCACCGATGATATTCATCCAGACACGGTTTGGTTAGCCGAACGTGTGTCGCGAATTATTGACCTCGACATTGCAGGGATCGACGTCATTACCACTGATATCAGTAAACCCTTATCAGAAGCCGACGGTGTGATTCTAGAAGTCAATGCTGCTCCTGGACTGCGCATGCACCTAGCCCCGAGTAAAGGTGTAGCCCGCAATGTCGCAGCGCCTATTTTGCAGATGCTCTTCCCACCCGATAACCCAACTCGGGTACCGATTGTGGCCGTTACTGGCACCAATGGGAAAACAACCACCACTCGTCTGATTGCTCATATTGCCAGGCAGGTTTACGACGCAGTTGGCTTTACCACCACCGACGGCATTTACATCGGCAATCATCTGGTTGAAAAAGGTGATACCACTGGTCCCCAAAGCGCCAAAATGATTTTGCAGGACCCTACGGTGGACATTGCCGTATTAGAGACTGCTCGCGGCGGAATTCTACGCTCTGGTCTAGCGTTTAATAGCTGCGATGTTGGCGTGGTGCTGAATGTGGCTGCCGACCACCTAGGTCTGGGTGACATCGATACCATTGACCAGATGGCTAGGGTTAAGGGCGTCATTGCAGAGGCCGTACACGCTGGTGGCTATGCCATCCTGAATGCAGACGACGAGCGAGTAGCCGCCATGGCTGAACGTGTGGCTGGCAAGGTGGCCTATTTCTCCATGGACGCGCAGAATCCCCTAGTGAGAGAACACGTGCAACAAGGGGGGATCGCAGCTGTCTGCGACGATGGTCACATTATCATCCTGCAACAGGATTGGGTGCATCGCATTGAGCAGGTTGAAAATGTGCCGCTGACCTTAGGTGGACGGGCACCGTTTATGATTGCCAATGCATTGGCAGCGAGCTTAGCCACCTTTGTGCAAGGAATTAAGGTCGAACAAATTCGGACAGCATTGCGTAGCTTTGAAGCATCAGCTCAGCAGACACCGGGCAGAATGAATCTGTTTAACCTGGGGCATTTTCACGTCCTGGTGGACTATGCCCACAATCCTGCCGGGTATGAAGCCGTAGGTGGCTTTGTCAACAACTGGGCTGGGCCTACCATTGGTGTAGTCGGTGGACCTGGAGATCGCCGAGATGAGGATCTGATTGGTCTAGGGAAACTAGCAGCAACGTTCTTTGACACCATTATCGTTAAAGAAGATGACGATCGTCGGGGTCGTCCTGCCGGTAATGCAGCAGGGCTGATTGTCGAGGGGATTGGCCAAGTTGCCGATTCTCCTGCATCTCACTTTATTCAGCTGGACGAAACAACAGCTGTTGAGTGGGCCTTAGAACATGCGCCAGAGAATTCGCTGGTAGTGGTTTTCCCTGAGCAGGTCAGCCGAGCCATTGAGTTGATTCAACAGCGCAATCCCATTGAGGATCCTGTAAAACCAACAGATACATCTTCAGGTGAATCTTCTCTAGAGACCCTGGCCATAAGCGGTCAGTAACAGTTTGTTTTCCTAATGGAAAATTAATTAAGGAGCCCGTCTGTTTTACAGGTCTAGTTTTGAGAACATCTCAAAGCTAGACCTGTTGCTTTAAAGCTAAGGTGCTGTTGATTTTTGCCTCAACAACGATGTACTTGAGTAGATTAACAATGCTGTCCAAATAAAGCTAAAGCTGATCAGGTGGGTTTGGGTAAACGGTTCCTGATATAGAAAGACTCCAATCATCAGCTGCAGAGATGGTGCCATGTATTGACAAAAGCCAAGTGTGGATAGCGACAATCGTTTCGCCGCATTGTTAAACCACAGTAGCGGCATGGATGTGGCCACACCTGCACCAATAAACAACACTGTCAGACCAAGATTGTTGCCAAAACTGCCAGTCCCTGTTTTAGCCCAATAGACAATACTCAACAATGCCACTGGGGCCATCAAAGCGGTCTCCACAGCTAGGCCGATCATGGGTGCGATCGCAACAATTTTTCGAAACAACCCATAAAGGGCAAACGTACCGGCCAGACCTAGAGCGATCCAGGGCACTGCTCCAAATTGCCAAATAAAGTAACCCACACCAGCAGTGGCTAACACCACCGCTATCTGCTGTCCACGATGCAGCCTCTCTCGGAGCACAACAAACCCCAACAAAACAGATACTAAGGGGTTAATAAAATAACCCAGGCTAGTTTCGACAATGCGATCTGTATTGACACCATAGATGTACAGCCCCCAATTACAGCTCAATAGCACAGCTGTGCCTAACAGCGCGACTAGCTGACGACGCGGGACCTGACGCAGGTCCGACAGTCGCCGTTGAATGGTCAAAATACCACCTAAAAAAACAAGAGACCACAGCATGCGATGGCTGAGTACCTCAATCGGCGAGACCGAGCCAAAAAATTTCCAGTAAAGGGGGAAAAGCCCCCAAGCGCCGTAGGCAAGTAGCGCGTAGAGTAAACCAGAATTTGAAGTCAATGGATTGAATGTGGGTAGATCGTTGCTACACCCTATCAGCTACGCCTCTGAGCATCCATCGATAGGGCGCATACTGATCCACCATTCCTTAAATCGATGTAAACTTTTATAACACGTAGTCCTCAAGAGGTATTCCTATGGCCACTGGATTTGGCAAAGTTAAACCGAAACCCAAGGTGTCTGAAGCCACCAAGCGCCGTAAGCAAGCCTCTCAGGAAATGGATCAGCGACGGGAATCTGGAGATCCTGAGTTTGAGGTACACATTCGCATTAAGGACAAGAAGCAGTGGTACCCGGTAGGCGTGATTGCTGTGAAGCGATCCGTGGATATTGACCGGGCTATTTTTGCCAGTGAGGACGACTTACTCCAGGGTGCTTTTCGGATTTATCCGATTCTGCGCAAAAATAAGACAAACCTGGAGTACGGCTACCGGGTAAAAGCGTTTAAGGATGAGCCAATTACATTGGCAGTACCACCTAAGCCGGGTGTTGCAGGCGGTTTACAGACAATTGCCAATCAGGTTAAAGGGAGTTTTGCTGGTTTATTCAAGAAGTAAGCTTGACCGGCATTCGCACTGAGCAATTGAGCAAAAACAGTCACAGTTGTTTTGTTCCTCGGAGGGTGGGCGGTGCCCACCCTCCGGCGTTTAATGATGGCTGGACTTATGGTGATGTTGTCCCCCCCCATCACGCTGGGACGACTCTTCTTGACTACTACACCCAGAATTATCAGCATTCGAATCGAGCAACCTGGCAACAGCGTATCGAGTCGGGTCAGATCTTGCTGAACAATCAGCTCGCTACGCCAATAACTCTACTTAAACCAGGGCAAAAGCTAACTTACCATCGTTCGCCATGGCAAGAACCTGGCGTTCCTTTAGAAATAGAAATTATTTACGAAGACGCTGAGCTCCTGGCAGTACATAAGCCATCAGGACTGCCTGTCTTACCAGGGGGCAATTTTCTCCAGCACACTCTCCTATGGCAGTTGCGTCAGGGCTATCGTACCGCTGCCCCCATCCATCGTTTAGGGCGAGGGACTTCGGGCATTATGCTCATTGCCAAAACAAAAGCTGCCCGCGCCCACCTGAGTCAGCAAATGCGCCAGCGCACCCTAACCAAAACCTACCGTGCTCTTATCGGCTCAGCCGATGCTTTGCAAGACCAGTTCACGATTACTCAGCCCATCGGCAAAATTCCATATCCTCAGCTGGGCTATATCTATGGAGCCAACCCAGATGGATTAGATGCTCAGAGCAACTGTAGCGTTATTAGTCGCAGTTCTACCGCCACATTGTTGGATGTCACCATCCTGACCGGCAGACCCCATCAGATTCGGATTCATTTAGCCAGCATCGGCTATCCCCTTCTGGGCGATCCGCTTTATATGCCTGGAGGCCATCCCCACGCAGCAAGTACTGCCATCCCCAGCGACTGTGGCTACTGGCTGCATGCCCATCAGCTATCGTTCACTCACCCGACGACAGGGCAACCTCTAACCTTATCCTGCGAGTCCCCAGGGGAATTGTCCCCTAGGCAAGCAAAGAGGGTGCACAGACTTCATTCAACCGTTACTATCAACATTGGCCCAATTAGCAGACCCGACGCAATGACTACTTCCACCAGCCGTATTGAAAAAGATTCCATGGGGGAAAAGGCAATCCCCTCAGCGGCCTACTACGGTATTCAGACCCTACGAGCGGTGGAAAATTTTCCCATTAGTGGTCTCAAGCCGTTACCCACCTATGTGGATGCCTGTTTATTGATTAAAAAGGCAGCTGCGATCGCAAATGGTGAACTGGACTGCATCCCCACGGACCTGTCCCAGGCGATTGTCTCTGCTGCCGATGAAGTCCTCAAAGGGTCACTACGGGACCAATTTATTGTGGACGTATACCAGGCGGGAGCAGGCACCTCTCACCACATGAATATTAATGAGGTGCTGGCGAATCGAGCGCTAGAACTGCTGGGCGATGAAAAGGGTAACTACAAACGGGTCAGCCCTAATGACCATGTGAACTACGGTCAGTCCACCAATGATGTGATTCCCACAGCCATACGAGTAGGAGGACTACTGGCGCTGGAACATACGCTGTATCCGGCGTTGGAAGGTGCGATCGCAACACTCCACACAAAGGCAGCCGAATTTCAAGATATTGTCCGTTCCGGACGTACCCACATGCAGGATGCTGTCCCCATCCGCCTGGGCGAAAGCTTTCGTGCGTGGGAAGTTATTTTGACCGATCACCTGCGCCGTCTGCGCACCGCTGCCCAGGATCTGTGTGTATTGGGTCTGGGTGGCAGCGCCACCGGCACCGGCCTTAACACCCATCCCAACTATCGCCATCGCGTCGCCGAACTATTGGCCAGATTCACCGGTCAACCCCTCACCAGCGCCCCACACCTAATGGCCGCTATGCAGAGTATGGCTCCCTTTGTGGCCGTCTCCAGCAACCTGCGCAATATCGCCCAGGACCTGGTCAAAATTTCCCACGACCTGCGCCTACTCGATTCTGGTCCCAAAACCGGTCTAAAAGAAATCCAGCTTCCCCCTGTACAGCCGGGTTCCTCTATCATGCCTGGGAAATATAACCCAGTAATGGCCGAAATGACCTCAATGGTATGTTTCCAAGTCATGGGCTACGATCAGGCTATTGCTTGTGCTGCCCAAGCGGGTCAGCTGGAGCTAAATGTGATGATGCCCCTCATTGCCTACGACCTAATCCACAGCATTGAGATCCTCGGCAATACCATCAACGCCCTCGATCAGCGATGTCTAACTGGCATTACCGCGCGTCGCGATCGCTGTCGTGACTTCGCCGAGGGCAGCCTTGCCCTGGTGACCGCCCTCAACACCCATATCGGCTATCTCAATGCAGCCGATATTGCCAAAGAATCCCTAGAAACTGGCAAATCCATGCGTCAGCTCGTATTAGAAAAAAATCTAATGCCAGAAGATAAACTAAATGAAGTGCTCGATTTAGAAAAGATGAGCAGCATTCCTGAATGAGGAACTCGGAAGTCAGAAATTGTCCAAACTTTCGAATTTTGAACTCAAAATTCCGAATTGTGGCCTTACTAAGATTGCTCGTCTAGCCTTGATATCCCAACTACATCTTCTACACAGCACCCATCTACTTTTGTTAACCAATGACCTCCTACCAAGCACCCACTAATCCCTACGAACTCGAATCTGAAGCCTGGTGGGTCCAACAGTGGGTAGACCTGCTAAACTCCTACCGGTTCAAAAAACGTCTGGAGCGGGGACGACGCTATGCCCGTGAAGGACACATCCTCAAGCTAGACTTTACTGAGTCCAAGGTGCATGCCTCGGTCCAGGGAACCGCCGATGATCCCTACAAGCTATCCATTTGGATTGATCGCTTCGCCGATGAAGACTGGGATTTTGTCATCGATACCCTGTCAAAAAAAGCCCTGTATTCTGCCCAGCTGCTGGCTGGTGAAATGCCTGCAGATATCGAGAGCGTCTTCACCGCTAACGGGTTAAGTCTATTTCCATTTACTCTCGCGGACGTTCATTCCAAGTGTAACTGCCCCGATCCTAAAAACCCGTGCAAGCACATCGCTGCCGTTTACTATCAGCTAGCAGATGCCTTTCGAGAAGACCCTTTTGTTCTTTTCCAACTCAGAGGACGCACCAAAGAACAGATTATTACGGCAATTCGTGAAAAACGGAAACAACAGGTAGCTGAAAATCCTCCAGCAGATATCGCTGAGACAACAGAAGAAGTTGTTATTGCACCTGAGCCTAAGTCACAGACTCTCGATCTAGAGAGTTTTTGGAACTACGATGATGATCTAGATTCTTCTTTAGTCGTGATCACACCAGCAGAGCAAACAGTACTAGACTTGTTAGGTGCCATGCCACTACCAGCCAGCGATGCACAAGTCATCAATGGATACCTGACGGGACTTTATCAAAGCGTTGCCCAACAAGCCATGATGTCAGCCTTAAGCTAATTTATTTAAGGATGCAAATCTGTCAAGAACTCAGGAATATCGAGAATATGGAAGTAGATTAATGCAGCAACAACTACTGTGTAGAGTGTTGCTCCGCCACATCCAATTAAGCTATCTCTGACTAGGTTCCGCTGCGTGTCTGGTAGAAAGATATCGATTGCACCAAACTGCATCATCACCATCCCAATCACATTGGAGAGCCAGTAGCCCACCACTGTACTCGGAAGAAACCAGTGAGGATTGAACCAACTTACTCCATAGCCAAAAACCAACGCGATTGGTAGATTGAAAAATAGATCGTTCCACCAAGAAAGTGGAGACAGCATATAGCCGACCCCCATGAGCGCGCCACCACGAAGATTTTTCAATAGGTTCACAGCAAAGGCAGATTCTGGTCGTTTAGCCCTTAGTTTAACGTTTGGTGAGGCATTCTAAAGATTCAGACAAGGCCGAACACAAATAACCTTCGTAAAACGTCTATGGAAAAGAACGAAGACTGGGCACCTTGAACAGATGGATGCGTAGTAAACGAATCCATTTTTGACATCCTGACAGTCTAGTGTTGGGACTGTAGGTTTTGATAATTTGCGTTCGAGCATCAAAAGAAAGATATCCCATCCCTAAAACAAAGGTTATGAAAACATTGTCTCAGAAGATACTTGGCCTCTTTTTTGTCATTACTTTACTGCTATCAATTGCCCAACCAGTATTCTCGGCAGAGACACCTCAAACTGAAACAACAAAAATCGAACAAATTGAGGAACTTTTAGAGTTAACAGGATCTGAAGATCAGTATGTTCAGATTATGGATCTTGTTATTGGATCGGTCAAGCAATCTTTTCCTGACGTGCCTGACACTTGGTGGGAGAAATTTTTAGCTAAAGTTGACCCGACTGAGCTCGATGCATTAGTTGCTAGAATCTACGATAAATACTTCACAATTGAAGAAATAAATGCCCTCATCGAATTTAATCGAACACCAGTAGGGCAAGCCATTAACGCAAAGATGCCCCTTGTGATGCAAGAGAGCTTTATAGTCGGACAAGCATGGGGTCAAAATTTAGCAGAAGAAGTCCTCCAGGAGCTTAAAGCTGAGGGATACACCATATAATAGTGTTTTTATCGCCTTTGTCCTTCCACATTTCATACCTCTAGAATGGGGCACTACTGTCAAACTGCAGCTGTTCTTTGCTGAGCGGGTGCATAAACTGTAAGGATGACGCATGGAGATGCAGCCTCAATCCTGAATGACTGTGGCCATAGAGATTGTCTCCAAGGATGGGAGAATTAAGTCCTTGGGCATGGGCGGCATGGACTCGTAGCTGATGTGTGCGTCCTGTTTTGGGTGTAAACATCACCCTAGGATTTTCACCTGGTTGGATTACTTGAAAATAGGTCACGCTAGGTTTTCCATATAACCGATGGACCGACCGCATGGGTCTCTCAGCAGGGTTGTTCCATAGCGGTAGGCTAATAGTACCTTCACGAATAGTCACGGCTCGACTTAGGATGGCTTCATAGGTTTTATAGACCTGCTGCTGAGCAAACTGTTGACTTAGGGATTTATGCACATCGGTCGACAGTGCTAGAACCATTAATCCCGATGTGGCTTGATCAAGGCGATGCACGATTTGCACATTAGGGGAAAGCTTAAGACGCAGTCGGCTAAGAACACTGTCCTGGAGATGGTACCGACGTCCAGGGACGGATAGGATTCCTGCAGGTTTATCCACCACAATAATTGCATCGTCTTGGTAGAGAATCGGTATAGCTTCGTAGTCAGCCTTTTGAGATGGCATGGTGGCAATTTGCATCAGCAGTTGACATTCTTCTGGTGATACATCATAAAACTCTCCTAGCTGGAGTTTTTCTTGCGAAGCTCTCCACCAAAATTCTGCCATGGCTAACGGTTTTAGATGATGTTTAGCTGCAAAATGCAAAAGTTTAGCTGATGCGCGTTGGCACACTTGCTCAGACAAACTGACATTTAGATATTGGGTAATACTTTCTAATTCCAGACAAGGTGCTTTTCCCAGAATTGCAGCAGCGTAGGCAACCTGTAGCTGACTTTGCCACTGCTTAGAAAGAGTTATGTATTGTTTTTTAAGGTCTTTTATATGCTGATCGGATTGACTGATTGCCACCATTAAAGGCGTAAGCGTTTTATCTCGCTCTTGCTTAAGACAACGAAGTTGGTGTTTATCTTGTTGGCTTTCTCTCTTGAGGTTATGTAGAGCCTTGGTAAGGATATCTCCCTTTAAAGTCTTAGAATAGTCAGTCCGTTTGCGATCGCGCTCCTCTTTACGCCTACGCAGACTATCTTTTAACTGAGTCAGCCTCTCCTCATACTGCTGCTTTTGTTGCTCATATAGTGTGCGTTCCAGCAACTGACTAAGAGCAATAAGTTTCGCTTTCAACTGATCAAGTTTCGCTAAAACATAAGGCTCCATTAAAACAATACGTACCTGATCCGTAACTGGCGGAACCCACTCAAATCCCTGACCATTTATTGGACTATTTAGAGAGCCTGAACACCCCACCAGAACTTTTTGCTCACCCTGGGCCGTTTCGACTAGAAGGACTCCATACAGACTGGATGTTTGTAAAGCTTCAGGATTGTGTGTCAGATTTTCTTGTATGAACTTTCTAGCAATTGCTTCTACTTCGGGGGTACGAAGCAACTGCCACATTTCTCCAGTTTGAGGACAGGGTGCTGTATAGACATAATCCACATCAGCAGAAAAGCAGTGCTCATGCAAAGGAGATGTCAGAAAGTTGAAGTCGCTACTCTCTTGCATAGAACCGTCCACAGCGTGCCTACCCTTCACATTTTTGCTTTAGCCCAGCCGCATAGGCTTCAAAGGAGGGGGTCAGATCAGGAATCATGCGACCTAGCCAAGGTTCTAATGGTCCTGAAAACACCTCACACATATGGAATTCAGTCCCACCATCTGGTTGCGGGGTGAGTGTAAACGTACGATTTCCTCGAAACAAGCCTAGGGGTAAACCACCACTCAAGGTAAATGTTTGAGGCGCTACCACTTTTATGACCTTGAGCGTCATGGGTGTTTTCGGCTTGGAGATGGTGAATAGCTTTAAGAGGCCACCTTCCACAATTTTCCCCTCTAGTCGATGAGTGCCAGCAGCCCATTCTGCATAGCTATCAGTATTCATTAACACTGACCAAATAGAATCTACAGAACAGTCAATGATGATTGTTGTTTCAAAGGATTTCATTGATAGATATTCAAATGATGCACTACAACTTGAAGCTTTCTCACTATGAGAGCTATGCTCTACTCACTAAGAATCCTATCCATACAAGACTGAGTATTAACAGTAAGGGTACTAACCAATTTCCCCACCGTACATACAGTGTCTGGCTCTGCCGTCGGTAAATCGTTTCTATCTGAGTCTCAAATGATGCAGGCTGTGACGTCCATTGGGCACGTCCGTGGGGATCCACCACCGCAGAAAGTCCCGTATTGGTACTACGGGCAGCCCACCGATCTGTTGAGATGGCTTGAATAACATCCTGCCCATGGTGCTGAGCCATCATGCGCGGAGGGTAGGGATCATTATTAGAGGCCGTCAAAATAAACTGTCCTCCCTGGGCAATCTGGTGGCGAAAAATCCAACCGTAGGCGGAGTCGTAACAGATACCAACGGCGGCTGGACCAAACGAGGTCTCAAACTGTTGATTGATCTGACCGGGCAGCAAATTATTGCTAATGGATGAAAGCTGCCGAATGAAGTCCCCAAAAATAGATGCCAAAGGAATGTATTCGCCTAGTGGAACAAGCTTAATTTTGTTGTATTGAGCGGTATTTTCAGGAGAAATCGCCAGGAGACTCTGGTACAGACCGACGCTTTCTGAAGCCTGTGTAAACGTTCCCAGCCAAAGGGGAATCTTGGTTTGTTCAACAGCTGTCTTAAAAATACTGGTATTCGGGTTCCAAAGTTTGGGAATAGCGGCTTCAGGCGTGAGCACGGCATCGGCCCCAGCAGTGACCAGCTGACGATAGCTGCTTAAATATCGATCATCCGCACGACGGATACCGGCAACCGTGAGCTTTTCTTGACTGGGAATATTGCCCTGGATAATTCCGATTTTAATAGCTTGGGCAGATGCATCATCTAAAGGGTGTTGATAAAGACTCCAGCCAATTAGGTGCGCGATCGCAAACATCCCTACAGCTGTCATCAACCACCGTCGCCACAGAGAACGCAACAGGATTGCTGCTAACAGTCCATTCACCACCACAATGGCAGCTGTAATGGTTAAATGCCCCGATAGTCTAGCCAAGTGAACAATCACCAAATTGCCAGGGCTCTGGGTAATCGCCAAGGAGGTCCAATAGAGAGGGCTAATACTCCACAGAGCCTCTACGCCACACCATAGGGCAGTGCCGATAAATATGCGGCTAGACACATCCAATGGGACAAATCTCTGTAGGGCCGCCATGCCCACAGCCCAGGTCACAGCAATACCTGCCCCCCAAAGAGTAACAAAGGCATAGGCAAACAGTGCGATCGCAATACTCCCTAACCAAGGAATTCCCAGCCACATCATAGGATGCAAATGTAGCACCCACGCCAGCATCGCACCGTGGTAGCCAATGCCCCAGATCAGCGCACTTAAAGCACTCCGTCGTACCCCAGCCCTCTCATGGATGACACACCATAGCGGCATTAAACCAACCCACGCCAACGGCCACAGAGGCCATAGCCCGGTAACAATACCTGCCAACAGCAGAACCATGGCCCATGTTCTACTTTCTATTCCCCGATGGGCCATGCCCATCCTATAGAGAACTGGAATTTAAACTGTCTGCTTCCCCTTGGGTTTGAGGTAAATGCAGACCACATTCTTGCTTTAAGCCTTTGAAGCGAGTATCTCGCTCGTCATGATCAGCAGCCGTCATCGGTCGACTTGAGTGCCAGTCACCCACCGTTACATACCCTTGATCAAACAAGGGATGATAAGGCAAATCATGGGTTGTCAGATAGTTATACACATCCCGAGAATGCCAGGACAAAATGGGATGCAGCTTATAGATACCGTTCTGTTGAGCAATGCGACCTAGGGTTTGACGGTGAGAAGTTTGATGAGCCCGTAACCCTGCCAGCCAAGCTTTAGCGCCTAAATCCTTCAAAGCTCGTTGCATCGGCTCTACTTTACGAATGTAGTCGTAGCGATTGAGCGCTTCCACATTATTCTGGTCCCACAGTCGTCCATGCAGAGCTTCCATCCGAGCCGGGCTCATAGATGCCTGATACACCTTCAGGTTCAGACGTAACCGCTGGGTGAGCTCGTCCGCAAAGCGATAGGTCTCTGCTGGCAAATAGCCCGTATCAACCCAAATGACAGGAATATCAGACACAACCTGAGTCACCAGGTGCAGCATCACCGCTGACTGGATACCAAAGCTAGTACTCATCACCAGGGCTTCACCAAAGCTCTGCTCCCCCCATGCAACGAGCTCGGCAGCATCTATGTCATTTAGGGTTTGGTTGAGTGCTTCAAGATCTAAGTCGCTTTCTAGCACTGCATTCGTCATAGTTTCAGCTGCTCCGTGATGCCAGTGGGTGAACCTATGGGCGTAATACTAGAGATACCCGGTTGACCTATCCCATCATTGCATCATAGTGGCAAGGCTTTGCCAAGCGTGTGGGCTGAACTAGTAGCCTGGTTTGACCGCCACAATTCGCAAACGGCGATAGTCAGCGTACCACTGCCGACCGTCATACAGCTGAGGCCGCAACAGGTCCTCAACGTCTTTCAGAACGATATCTCTTTCATGCATACTGAGTTCTGCCAAGAGGGCATCCCCAAACATTTTGAGCCAGTTGACAAGTCCTTGGGTTCCTTCATTGAGTAGTGTGGAACGATCAACTAACGCGGCAAAGACAACCTCCAGGCCATGCTGTTCTAGAAGCTGTGTGTACTCGCCAATACTCGGGAAATACCAAGGACTTAAATCGCGCTGCTGCCTAACTGTTTCCACAGCATTCACAATTTTCTGCACATTGCCTTTTCCACCAAACTCGGTGACGAATTTACCACCGGGTTTCATCGCCTGAGCAATGGCCTGCACGGCTTTTTCTGGCGGTCTTACCCAGTGCAAAACGGCATTAGAAAAAATGCCATCTACCTTTTCAGAGACCGTAAAGGTACAAGCATCAGCCACCCTAAAGGACAGATGGGGGTACTGTTGCTGAGCCGTCGCAATCATGGTGGCATCGGCATCTAGCCCGGTAACAGTAGCCCCCGTTTGAGCAATGGCTTGGGTCAGCTGACCGGTACCACAACCCAGATCGAGAATGGATTCTCCAGCTTTTGGGTCAAGCAGTTCCAGAAGCGCAGCACCATATTGCCAAACAAAACTGTGTTGATTTTGATATCGATCAGGATTCCAGGACTGCTGGACCACAAGCTTTTCAGACGCCATCATGATTACCTTAGGTGAGGTTATTCCTAACCTAAGGGCCAGCCTTTGAGATGTCCAATATATATTAGAGAACCTATTAAGATCTCAAAAGTATCAATTTTCAGGAATGGAACTGCGACACTTACGTTATTTTTTAGCAGTTGCTGACGAGCTGCACTTTGGCAGGGCCGCCCTTCGCCTCCAAATGGCACAGCCACCGCTCAGTCAACAAATAAAGCAGTTGGAAACTGAATTAGGCGTGCAGCTATTTGCCCGCACCCGTCGCCGAGTGTCTCTAACAGCCGCCGGTACAGTCTTTCAAAAAGAAGCGAAGTTGTTGTTGACACAACTGCAACAGGCGGTTACTAAAACCCAGCAGGCAGAGCGAGGAGAGGTGGGGAGTTTAGCGATCTCATTTGTGAGTTCCGCTATGTACAGCCTGTTGCCTAGCTATCTCACACGGTTTCGACAACAGTATCCTCAAGTAGAGATTATTCTTCACGAACTCTCGACCCAAGAACAGATTCAAGGACTGTTAGAGAACCGTTTAGATATTGGCTTTATGCGCCCACCCGTTGAGCATAAAACACTAAAATCTCAATCAGTTTTGCAGGAATCACTGATAGCAGCCCTGTCTATAAACCATAGACTAGCAAAGGAAAAACAGATTTCTATTAGTGACTTACAAAAAGACTCTTTCGTATTATTTCCCCGTCCCAAAGCCAGTCATCTCTACGACCAAATCCTTAGCTTCTGTCAACAGAATGGCTTTAGTCCTAATGTGGTACAACAGGCTATCCAAATGCAAACCATTTTAAGTTTGGTAACCGCTGAAATGGGCGTAGCAATTGTCCCAGAGTCTTTAGGCAATCTACAGCGTCGAGGAGTTTGTTTTACTCCCTTTATTGAACCGACTCCTCGATCTGAAGTAGTAATGGTATGGAGACAGGATCAGGCAGTGCCCGTCATCGACGCCTTCATAAGTCAAATTCCGCAGACTTAGAGAACAACATATAATAATCTTGTGTTATTCGACGGCAGACTGAATTTTCAGTACTACATCAAATTCTTCTTCAAAGCAGACCTTTTTATCGTTAACACTCCACACTTCTAACTCACAGCTATCGTCACTATGGGTAGGCATAAATTTAAGCGTTAACGTATTGGCATCCGCATCATAGACAGTTTGAAAACTTGCGATCGCACCTACCCGTCGCCGATCTAACCCAACCGCTATGCGCAACATCGCACTTAGCTGGCTCACTATCTTTCTATTCTGTTTTGTGAGTGCTTTGTAGGCTTCATGTTTGAGTTTAGGTTGACTCTTGCGATGATAGCGACCAATATTCGCGATTAGTTCAATTTCTGTCCCCGTAAAGCCCAACAGCTCACCATTACGAATCAAATAATAAGAATGCTTATGATGGGAGCCATGACTGACAAAATGACCGCAGTTATGGAGCACTGTAGCGGCCCATAACAGCTCTCGCTCCACTGGTCCCCACTCATGCAGCTGACCATGGGTTTGATCAAACAGTGCCAGGGCAAACTTGGCCACCAGCTCACTGTGGCCAAGATCTACACGGTATTTATGGGCCGCCTTCATCACACTGCGTTCCCGCACGGACTGCTGATACTGCATTCGGTCTTCAATCAGCCCATGGGTAAGCATCCAGTCCACCACTAGCCCTTCGCGTAGGGCATGCTCACAAATAGTAATGCGGTCTACTCCAAGCAGTCGCATTGCTTCTTGTAAGATTACGGCCCCAGGCACAATGATCTCGGCTCGGCGGGCAGAAATCTCCGACAGTTTTAGACGCTCACTAAAGCTCATGCATCTTAGCTTTTCGATACCGCGATCCAATTCCTCTAAGGTCATGGTGTAACCATTAATTGGCTCAGGTACAGCACCCAATTTATCTATGGCGGTAACCATGGCCAAGGACTCGATAGTGCCCGATGTACCTACGAGAGAAAGCGATTCTCCATCAGCAAGTTTTGTCTTTAACTTGTCAATATTCGGTTCCAGGCGTCCTCGTACATAGGCCCCTAGCTGTAAAAATTCGTCTTTACTGATGGGGTTTGTGGTCACCATCTGGGCATTAAGCCTCACCGCCCCAACTTTTGTACTACTTAGAAAGCGATGGCGTTCTCCTGTGCCTAAAATGAGTTCGGTCGAGCCACCACCAATATCAATGATGGCATGGGGTTTTCCATGCAATTCCATACCAGAGAGCACACCCAAATAAATACGTCGCGCTTCCTCTAGACCAGAAATTAAATTGATATCTAGACCGACTTCCTGTTTAACTCTTTCAATAAAGAGTTGGCCATTGCTTGCTTCCCGAGTGGCGCTTGTCGCCACTGTAACAATGTCATCCGCCTTCAAACTCGCTGCAATCTGCTTACACCGGTTTAGGGCTGCAATTCCCCTATCCATCGCCTCATCCGACAAGCAATTGGTACCTGGACGAAAATTGCCTAGACGAACAGTATCCTTTTCTCGACCAATAATGGTAAATGCAGGCAGCTGGGGTTGAATTTTGACCACAACCATGTGGACTGAATTGGTCCCAACATCGATAGCTGCCAAGATGCGATCGCCATGAACTGATTTTCGCAACTCAACAGAGGTTTTTGGTAGACCGGAAGGGTAGATGGTCTGGCCAAGGGGCGCAGTGGCTGAGTCAACCATTATAAATATTAATCAATATGTTAGATATCCTACATTTCTAGTCCCTACCCTGACATCAGCAATGACCTACTTTTTCTCAGCTTTATATCTGAAATGGCCTTCTTTGTACTTTCAAAGTGCACTTCTAGCTTGAGCTCACAAAATATTTGACAAACTGACACTAACAGCGGTGTTTCTGACAGTTGTGCTAGCCTCTGGTTAAGGTATCGCTGATCAAGATCAAGAAACAGTCTGTTGGGAACGCTACCCTTTGCCAGACTGGTCAACGTTTTGCTAACAGGAGGCAATTGTTTATGGTTATGGTGGCTCAAGCTCGTCCCAATGAGCGGGCAGAATTTATTAAACGGACCTATACCCATCTCGCTGGAGCCGTAGGTGCATTTGTTATCGTCGAATTTTTGTTTTTTCAACTGGGCATTGCCCCCCTGTTGGCCAATCTATTTATGGGCAGCCGCTTTGGCTGGCTAGCTCTGCTCGGGGGATTTGCACTGCTGGGCTATTTGGCTAGCAATATGGCAGCCAAGGCAGATGATGTCAACGCTCAATATATAGGCCTGGGGCTGTATGTGGTGGGTGAAGCCATTATTTTTGCACCTCTACTTTATATAGCAGCCGCTTTTTCTGACCCATCAGTTATCCCCACAGCGGCGGTTATTACCCTCTTCTTATTTGGGGGGCTTACTGCGATCGCATTTACCTCCGGCCGAGATTTCTCATTCCTGGGCGGCGTCCTTAAGATCGCCGGTATGGTCGCCTTAGGCCTGATTGTCTGCAGTTTACTGTTTGGGTTCTCCCTAGGGCTAATCTTCTCATTCTTTATGGTGGCGTTTGCTGGAGCCGCTATTTTGTACAAAACATCTAATGTGATGCATCGCTACTCCACCACCCAGCATGTAGCTGCATCCTTAGAATTATTTGCCGCAGTCATGTTGCTCTTCTGGTACGTGCTGCGAATTGTGATGTCTTCTCGCCGTTAGGCGCTTATCCCAACACTTAGCAAATTGCAAAAACCTCAAGCCCCTGGACTTGCATAAATCCAGGGGCTTGAGGTTTTTGCAAAGACTCCATTAGAAGCCGCCATTGAACCACTAACGACCTTTTAATAAATTCAGAAGTTCGTTACCGACCGCTTTATAGTCTTGCCAACCTCGTTCAGCGCGCTGGTCCTTCACGTCATACACCGGGACTCCCTGCATTGCGGCTTTCTGAAATGCGGCCAGCCGTCTAATTCCAACATCAAATGTGGGAATATCCGCTTCCTTTAGGAGTTTTTTAACTTCATCGCCTGCGCGACTGGGTTTAGGCGGAATTGACGTAATCAAAATACGGTACTGATCGGTTTGAATCGACTTTAGATACTCAATGGTCAACACCAAGGCATCCAGAGACAAAATGTCCGGCATCGTAGGTAGCACCAGCAAATCGCATGAATTTGCCAAAGCTGCCAAATCTTCGGTGGTAGGGCGCGCTTGGGTGTCAATAATGATGTGCTCATAGGCATCGCTTTGAGTTTCTGCCTGCCACTGATCGACCACGACAAAGGGCAATGCGCCACGGTCAGCCCAGCCCAAGGCGGAGCGATTGGGGTCAGCATCAATTAGTAGGGTTTTGCCCTTACCTTGGAAAAAAGCAGCTAGATGAATAGCCGTAGTCGTTTTGCCGACGCCACCTTTGAAGCTGGCTACCGTAATAATCATAGGCATCACTGATCTTCGCTATAGCCACTGAACCGCAGATTCAATGACATGTCAGGCTCACAAATATATCGGTTTCCCAACCTGACAGATGTTATACACAACGATACAGTTGGAGGGCGACCGGTCCAAGACGGGTTTTCACACCCTGTTTGTTCGATGCATAATAGCCGCTAGCTCTATTCGAACAAGGCTCGACGGCATTTCGGTTTTTCGCCACGCTGGATCGTCATACTGATGAGCCTGGAGCAGGCTATCTATCTACTTCAATCCCTATCCCTATGGAGATTTCAGTTCAGCTATCAGATCTTACAGCCACCCATCGTCTCGGTTGGCTGCTAGGTGAATGCTTACCAGCTCGAACAGTCTTACTACTTTCGGGACCATTGGGTAGCGGCAAAACGACTCTGACTCAAGGATTGGGAGCGGGTTTAGGCATTACTCAAACAATCGACAGTCCTACATTTACGTTAATCAATGAATATTTGATAGGACGAGTCCCTCTTTACCACGTAGATCTATACCGTTTAGAAGGCAAAACAGCCGACAGCCTGTATTTAGAAACCTATTGGGATGGGGAAGAAGTAGAGCCCGGTATTCTAGTCATTGAATGGTCAGAACGGTTACGATACTTGCCGGACAGTCCCATCCGACTGAGTTTGTCCTATGCAGATCTAGGACGACACGCTCACCTGACTTGGCCATCAGGCTGGCACACTGAAATATGGCACACATTACAGGAGAAATTAGTACGCGATGAAGTACTGGTTAATGAAGTCTGAACCCGATGTTTATAGCATTGACGACCTAGAGCGCGATCGCAACGAAATCTGGGACGGTGTACGTAACTACCAGGCCCGTAATTTCCTTAAATCCATGACCATCGGCGATACAGCCTTCTTCTACCATTCCAACACCAAGCCCCCAGGCATTGCAGGGTTAATGACCATTAGCGAAGAGATGGTAGTGGACCCCACACAGTTTGATCAAGCCAGTAAGTATTACGATCCTAAATCAACTCCAGAGGCCCCCCGCTGGCATACCGTCACGGTCAGCTATGTAGAAAAATTCGCTCACTACATTAGCCTAGATGAGCTTAAAGCCAATTTTGAACCTGATGAACTACAGGTCGTCAAACGAGGCAATCGTTTATCAGTGATGCCGATTACAGAAGAAGTAGCCAAACGTATTTTAAGTTTGGCTACAGAAAAAAGTCATTAGATACCCTACAGCATCATCCATTAAACAGGTTGAGAGATCGCTGTATCACCCAGTTCAGCAGCCCCTAAACTTTGCTGTTTGAGCCAATCTAAAATCAGATGATTCACAATTTCTGGACGCTCATCATGAGGGCAGTGGCCCGTATCTGGAATCGACTGAAATTTTATCGCTCGACCAGGATCTTCAGCCATTGTTTGGTAGAGCTTAGCACCTTGAATTGGGGTCCAAGGATCCGTTTCTCCCCACAAAACTAGCAGTGGGTTCGCCAATTTTGGCAGCAGCTCGCTGGGCCGAGGTCCAGGTGGTCCAGTCAGAACCGAAGCAAATACTTTTTGAGCACCCGAATCACAGGAAGGTCGATAGAGTATTTCCACCAGGTCAGGCGTAATTGCCTGACGATTACCGTATACCTGTTTAAGCGCCCCCCGAATACGAAAGCGCGATCGCACCTGATCAAAAATTAAAGGGCCGAGTACTGGTGTGTTCACTGCTTTACTAAAAAGCCCCATCACCACGCTCAGCGGGCGAGGTAAATCTTCAGGACGATGATTGAGACTACCAGCACAGTTGAGCACCACCCCACCTAAAGACATGTCTGGAGAATTTGCCAGGGTCATTAGCACCAGCAGACCGCCAATAGAATTCCCGATAAAAATAGCCGGGACACGAATATGCTGACGCCAAAAATCTCGTATGAGCACCTCCCACAAATTTAAGGAATAGTCTAAGGCGGGTTTCTCAGACCCACCAAAGCCTAGTAAATCGAGGGCATAAACTTGATAACCCGCTGCAGCCAAAACCGGAATGTTTTTACGCCAATGGCCAATAGAAGCTCCAAAACCATGGATCAAAACCAGCGGAGTTCCCTGGCCTTCAACAACATATTGAATGTCGTACCCTCTCCAGTTCCAAACGCGTTGCTGGCTGGCAGATGGAGATAATGAAGCACCCGCAGGAATCAAGGAATGTAAATCAGTAGATGAAGAAAAAGAAGGAGTAATAGTTTGGCCAGTCATGCCTGCAGATGTACGCTACGCTTTTGAAGATTTCCTTCATCATATCGGTTTGTGATATGACTCGATTGACGTAACCCAGCTTGCCCCAGTAAGTTGTCTAACCATTGCTTAGTATCTGGAGGCAATGGGGGAATGGGATCTCGCTGATAGTTAATGAAAAAGTCATGGTTGGAATTCACACAGGCCTCGTCTAAAGCGTGTTTTAGATTGACCGTGCACTGCGCTTGAGCATTTTCTCCATCTTGACCCCGACTAATCGGCAAAGTCAGCAGTGGCATAGGGGCATTGACTTGCCAGGCATACATTTCAGCCTTCGGACGCTGATCGCTGCGACTGACCAAGACACGATAGTCAATATTGCTAGGACCATAGGCAGAAATAGGCTCCCAACCTCGCAGTAGATCAATTTCAACAAAGTGGGCGTCTCCCCCAAAAATAGCTTCACATCTCTGTTCGTAGTTATCACGGCCTCGACCGGGGCGTTTTTTTTGGGGTGTGAGGGTTTCAACGATAGTTACCGTCGTCCCAATCTGACGATCCACAATTTCGATATAGTCTTCCTGAATAGTCTGAGGAACAGCAATATATGTCGGGATAGTTTGCTGTGGACTACTCCTTATATGCGGCTGCGTAGTAGTCCCACAAGAGACGGTACGGGACTCTTGAATCGAATGCCCTACGACCAAACTATCTTCACCGCTAACACGGTAAACTCGTTTGCGAATGATCACGTCATACCGCTCAGAAACTGCTTTTTTCAATAAGTTGGCCAATGCAGTCACAAATCGCGGATGAATTTCTGGCCAAAGGTCGGGGTGTTCCAAGTAAGGGTTCATGCCGGGAAACAACATTACAGGCATTAACTATCCTCTGAATGGTCTTTAGGTCAACTGTTTGTATGAATTGCACGGGCAGTTCGTCCTGTTGCCAACTCACTGCCTGCAATGAACCTCATAGTTTTTGTGACATTCCAGACAGTATCTAGAACTTGATATGGGTTCATATGTGTAAGCGTTGGGGGCAGCACTAACGACTCCTAGTCGTTAGGTATGAGCTTAACCCTGAAGCATCAAAGACTTTGACAACCAGGTGGATACAGTTGGGCGTAACCTGATTGTTTATGTGACCTATGAACTTCATAAAATCTTTTCATAGGTTTTGATGCCAAACAGGACTTTCATCTAATTTGATTTGCCGATCACGCATATCATTCATTCAATATCTGCTATTGCAAAGGAGTATCTATGGACATTTCTAGTAATGCGTGGGTAGTACTAATTTTCGCTGTGGCAATTCTAGGAATCGGTGGTGGTGCGATCGCAGCTACGACACTCAAGCCGTTGGGACAACGTATCCCATTTACAACACCTATTACAGATTTATCCATACCTATCTCTGGAGACGCTCGTCACAAGTTCAATCAAGGCGTATTAGCCTATCGGGAACACGCTTTTAGTCGAGCCGTGGAATGCTTTACCAAAGTCATTGACCACGAACCGAGCCTAGCGGAAGGCTTTCACAACAGAGCACGAGCCCAAGCCAATTTAGACAAAAAGCAAAATGCAGTGGCAGACTTCATCACTGCCAGTGAGATTTATGATCGCCTGGGGGCAAAGTCTGGCATCGACTGGGTTAAAGCCGATTTAGACGTCTTAGCTCAACGTAGCTAACGCCTACCAGTTTGACCAGAGAGGAGCTCAGCAGGTGGTACCTGGAGTCGTTTTTTGGGTATTCCTGTAAAAAAGATTTGAAGTTGTAGTAAACGCCTATCGAAGCCAGCTGTTACACCAGGAAACTTTGGTACATTGCAAATATTAGAGTTTTTTTACCCAGAGCATGTCTAGTTAATGGAGCGATGAGAAACTCTGGCCTTTAGATAATTTCTGCAATATGTTTGCGGCAATATAGGGGTTATCCCACTCTTTTGTCTTCTTAATTTAGCCTGGTATTGAGTACTGGCCCTAAATACTTAGGAAACAGGTGGCTCCCCTCATTTTCATATTGGTGTCTTATTAGTTCAAAATTGTTATGCGAATTTTAGTGACCGGTGGAGCTGGGTTTATTGGCTCTCACCTAATTGACCGCTTAATGGCAGATAACCATGAGGTAATTTGCTTAGATAACTTCTACACAGGTCGTAAACAAAATGTTCTGCAGTGGTTGAATCACCCAAACTTTGAGCTAATTCGCCATGACGTTACCGAACCGATTCGCTTAGAAGTTGATCAAATCTATCATTTAGCTTGTCCAGCTTCTCCAGTGCATTATCAATATAACCCAGTAAAAACCATCAAAACTAACGTGATGGGTACACTCAATATGCTGGGTTTAGCCAAGCGAGTCAAAGCACGCTTTTTCTTAGCATCGACCTCTGAAGTCTATGGTGATCCTGAGGTACATCCTCAGCCCGAAGAATATCGGGGCAGCGTTAATACTATTGGTATTCGTAGCTGCTACGACGAAGGTAAGCGAGTGGCTGAAACCTTAGCCTTCGACTACCATCGCCAGAACGATGTTGATATTCGGGTCGTGCGTATTTTTAACACCTACGGTCCCCGCATGTTGGAAAACGATGGTCGTGTCGTTAGCAACTTTATTGTTCAAGCCCTGCAAGGTATTCCGCTAACCGTATATGGCGATGGTTCTCAAACCCGGAGTTTCTGCTATGTCTCCGACCTGGTTGAGGGCTTTATCCGATTGATGAATGGTGACTACATTGGCCCCATGAACTTGGGTAACCCCGGTGAGTACACCATCCTAGAATTGGCTCAGTCCATTCAGGAGATGGTAAACCCTGCAGCAGAGCTGAAGTATGAGCCTCTCCCTCAAGACGATCCACAGCGTCGCCAACCTGATATTAGTAAAGCGAAGTCTATGTTGAATTGGGAGCCCAAAGTCCCACTCCGTGAAGGCTTAACGTTGACAATCGCAGACTTTCAGTCACGCATGGCAGCCGCTGGCAAAGTTGCAACATCTGCAACACCGCAGCCATTAGCCTAGTTGATAGTCTTTTGAGACAGCTGGTCAACGTCGCTGCAAGTTACTCAAGCCCCCTTGTTTAGCACTCTCAGGGTGAAGGGGGTCTAGATTTGGAGCACTCATCAAGTCATCTAAGTTTAATTTAACCAATTCAGATATTTATCTAAGGAGTCTCTACATGCGTGTTTGTGTTATAGGTACCGGCTATGTAGGTCTAGTTACAGGGGTGAGTCTTTCTCACATTGGCCATGACGTCATCTGTATTGACAATAACGAAGAAAAAGTCAAACTGATGCAGTCAGGGCAGTCCCCTATCTTCGAGCCAGGGCTGTCAGAACTTATGAAGTCCTCTATGGAAGCAGGACGTCTGTCATTTTCTTCTGATTTAGCTGCAGGGGTGTCCCATGGTGACATCCTATTTATTGCAGTAGGAACCCCTCCTTTACCGACTGGTGAAAGTGATACTCGCTATGTTGAAGCCGTTGCCCGCGGTATCGGTGAGCACCTCAACGGTGGATACAAGGTGATTGTAAACAAATCCACTGTGCCTATTGGCTCTGGTGACTGGGTCCGCATGATTGTCATGGATGGAATTGCTGAGCGCCAGCAGGTTCCTGTTGGTGCAGGTGCGCCTGTGTCCAACAAGCCGGAAGCTCCTATGTTTGACGTGGTCAGCAACCCTGAGTTTTTGCGTGAAGGTTCAGCGGTTTACGACACCTTCAATCCTGATCGGATTGTGCTGGGTGGGAGCAACCCTAAGGCTATCGCTATGATGAAGGAACTGTATGAGCCCATTGTGGAACGTCAGTTTGCTGAAGATAAGGAGGCTCCACAAGTACCCATCTTGGTTACCGATTTAAGCTCAGCTGAGATGGTGAAGTATGCCTCAAACGCATTTTTGGCAACTAAGATTAGCTTTATTAATGAAGTTGCTAACATCTGCGATCGCGTTGGTGCTGATGTGGTTCAAGTATCTCAGGGTATCGGTTTGGATTCCCGCATCGGCAGCAAGTTCTTACAGGCTGGTATCGGCTGGGGTGGCTCCTGTTTTCCGAAAGATGTTTCAGCGTTGCTGCACACTGCTGATGACTACGGTTACGAAGCCCAGCTACTGCGCGCCACCATTGATGTCAACACACGGCAGCGGCTGCTTTCCCTAGAGAAATTACAGCAGATGCTGAAAATTCTTAAGGGTAAGACCGTTGGTCTATTGGGTCTAACCTTTAAGCCCGATACCGATGATATGCGTGATGCCCCCTCTCTAATTTTGATTGAGCATCTGAATCGTTTAGGCGCGAAAGTCAAAGCCTACGATCCCATCGTGTCCCAAAGTGGCATGCGTGACGGCATGACTGGCGTGATTGTGGAAACGGATGTAGAACGTTTGGCTGACGGCTGTGATGCACTGGTACTGGTGACTGACTGGAAACAGTTTAAGGAACTGGATTACACCAAGATGGCAACGTTGATGAATACTCCTAACATGATTGATGGCCGTAATTTCCTTGATCGCAAGACCCTAGAGGAAGCTGGCTTTACCTACTCTGGTGTAGGTCACTAGATCAAACAGTCATCTTTGGTAAAAAAGCATGTTCAGTATACTGAACATGCTTTTTTACTATCTGAATTCATTGCTTTAGACACTAACTACCAGGCGAAGCCCAACGATCTAAAGCACGCTTCCCACCCCAGCGAGCCACAATTTCATCATCATAGTCATCAGCAAGGCGAACAACAGTGGTTACCGAGTGCTTAAGTTCAATGCGATCGCAGGTCGACCCAACTAGGCTATGTTCAAAAACAATATCGTCCTCACTGTCGAGGGCAAAGCGACCAAATAAGATGTTGTCATTGGCCCTCAGTAAGTAGTAAGTCAGCTCCGATGTAGCATCAATATCCGTAACAACATAAGATCGAGTCGTAATTAGCGCCTCATTATCCCCCCACGGGACAACCCGCGTAGAAGCTACCGCTGAACCAATCGTAATAATAAATAACGGTTCATCTTCAAAAGCTACCGTTGCCTCCCCAAATAACTCATCCATCCAAGGGGCAATGCGTTCGTAGCAGGTTTTCTGAGCTGAACTTTCAAAATCCATGTAGCGGCAGCAACATTGACGACTGGTGCAATGGAATATAGCTCTGCACACATAGCTCACAAACAATCGCTAACATTTTAGCGTGAGCACTATGGGTGACACTACTGACCGATTACTAAGCAGCTTGCTATATCCAGATAGTATTCTCGCATCTATGTTTTACAGTGACTCAAAAGTTTCTCAAGGATATTAGTAAGCTAAGGTTACAACACCTACACTAATGAATAAGTAATACATGTGAATTGACCGCAGTGCCCCCCTCACCTGACTCCTCCCCATTGGCAGCTCATCAGGAGAATGCTCCGATAGATAGTCAGCCTGAGCACTCACAAACAGACCTCGGTCAAGCTCAAGCGAGCTTACAGCATATCATCGATGGATTAGATCTCACTCCGCGTGAGCGGCAGGGGCTCCAGCCTGAAATCGATAATTTACTTGGTTTGCAAAAAAAGCTGGATCAAGGGACAGTGCATCTAGCCGTTTTCGGCATGGTCGGACGCGGCAAGTCATCTCTACTGAATGCCTTAGTAGGACAGCCAATTTTTATCACTGGTCCCCTCCATGGAGTCACCCAAAGTGTGGCGAGCGTGAATTGGCAGCGCTTGAACGCTCCAGGGCCCGAGCCAGAAGACGCTCCTATGCAGCGCGTGCTATTGGCAGGAAAACAAAACTCCGCCCCATCAGAACAAAGCGCCTATGCAGGAGTAGAACTCATTGATACACCAGGTATTGATGAAATAGGCGGAGAGCAACGTCAACAATTAGCAGAACGGGTGGCTCGGCAAAGCGATCTGATTCTATTTGTGGTTGCTGCAGATTTGACCCAGCTAGAATATGACGCCTTAGGTTGGCTACGTCAGATGGGCAAACCTATTTTGCTGATATTAAATAAGGTCGATCAATACGCCCCAAGCGAACAAACGTTACTTCTAGAAACTATTCGCCAACGGGTCATCTCCTTAAACATATTGCCGGAGGATGTGCTGCTAACAGCATCTGCACCTCTGCAAACGATCCTTGTTCACGGCAAACGCACACGTCAACGCGGTAAGCCAAATGTAGACGCATTAAAGCTCAAAATTTTAGATGTGCTAGAGCGGGAAGGCAAAGCGCTAATTGCCCTGAATACTCTCCTATATATGGATGAGATGCAAACCAAACTGGTTAATCGTAAATTGGAAATTCGTCAGCGTCGTGCCGATGATCTGATTTGGCAGACCGCCTTAACAAAATCGGTGGCCGTAGCGATAAATCCTCTGCTAGTGGCAGATGTGCTCGGAGGTGTCGCAGTGGATGCAGGATTAGTGGTGGGCTTATCGCATCTATATGGCTTACCCATGAGCCAGAAGGAATCACTACAGTTACTGAAAACCATTGCGATCGCGACTGGCAGCCTTTCCATCAGTGAATTACTCATCACGTTAGGCTTGAGTTCCCTCAAAAGTATTTTAGGCGCTGCTGGCTTAGCCACAGGGGGATTGAGCGCAGCCCCCTATGTATCCGTAGCCCTGACCCAGGCAGCCGTTGCTGGAGTTGCCACCTATACCATCGGTCAAGTTACTCGCACTTATCTGATTAATGGAGCCAGCTGGGGAGAACAAGGACCCAAAGCAACTATCGCCAAGATCATCGATGATTTGGACGAAGCATCAATTATGGCTCGGATTAAAGATGAACTTCAGCAGAAACTCAAACGTGAGCCACAGTGAAGTCACCAACCCACAATCCAGTACGTATTTGTCACTTAGTTTCAGGAAACTACAGGTTCCGATAGATTTACTTGAGCTGCTGCTTTTCTCTCGATAGACTATATCGGTCTAGTCTTAGTGGGCGTGTGCAAGAACTACGAACCACTTGATTCCTCTTTAGCAATTGCCCATGCAACGGTTCACCGTCGAAGTCATTTCCCAAACACCCAATCCTCAGCAAACCATTTATGGTGCAATGCACCAGGACTACGCCGAAGGATTTGTCTGGAACGAGCGCCAAAATTGGCCATCTGAGGAAGCGTGTGGCGACTTAATAATTCGAAATTTACTCAAGGGAGGGCGTGGCCACTATGGCCCCTTAGAACATCCACAAATCGTCTTAAATTGTGGCTGGCTCCCCCATTCCACCATGCAGCAGATTCGCACCCATCGTGTCGGCATATCCTTTGATGTTCAGTCCTTCCGCTACACGGGCTCTCGTATTCTGGATGTCATAGCAGGCAATCGCGATGTAGAAGAGGTGTTCTACCTTCGTCCCGTTGGCGACTATGCTGACCGACAGGGGAAAAAATACACCTACACCGACGATGTCCGCCAACAGGATATTGCCTGGTGCCTAGAGGCATGCAAACGATATAAAACCCGCATCGAACAAGGTTTTTCTGAAGAACATGCCCGGGGGCTGATTCCCTTTGATGTCCGACAACATTGGGTAATGTCAGCCAATGTACGCTCATTAATGCATTTACTGGACTTACGCTGGAAAGCTGATGCCCAGCTGGAAGCCCAAAAGCTTTGTGAAGTGATTTGGCCTCATTTTCAAGCTTGGGTCCCTGCGATCGCAGATTGGTATGAAACCCATCGACTCAAAAAAGCACGGCTAGCTCCATAGCCAAGGCCCATCCTTATAATTTTCGAGCACCTAGCTACATTTCAATCAGGTCTTGCATTTTATTAAATTGTATGTAGTAGTCCACAACTTTAATAACTCACCATAAGAAGCCTTTCGATACCTTGCATACTTCCCTTCAAGAAAGAATTGCTCCATAAACTTAGAGTGCTGGAATAGGTCTTATAAATGGTAATGACATATGAACAGCTCAAGTGGGTATATCCTCTTACTCGGCTCGCATAATAATGCGAACCTCATGATTCAATCTCTCTCGCTTCCCCTTAAGAGTGATATATTTGTTGCGCATTCTGCCGATCAGGCCGTTGCACGTATCGAACAAGGCACTCCATATTTAGTCATCCTATCGGGTGCACATAAAAATTGGGCTCCAGCTCTAGTCGACCGACTCAGGGAAACTGTAAAGCCCCTGAAAACCACTATTATTGCCTTAACCCAGTCCCATGAACCTAGTTGGTCACCTCAGGAAGATCATCCGGGAATCGATGGGTTTCTAGTAGAACCCCTGACCCAAGATATTTTTCATCTTGTTGTAGAATCAGCAGTAGCTAAGACCGATATCAAATAGAGTTATAGCTAGTTTTGCAGAATTCAGCTGTGACCTTAAAGCAATAACGCGTAGCTACCTTGTCTAATCTAAGTAGCCATCACTGGGCATAAGCTTCAAAACTTTTGTTGTGGCTGCTATCGGAGTTCACTATCAAGTATCCCGAGTGTCTATAGCTTTCAAATTTCAGCAGATTCGAACGTTTAAGTTCTGGTTCAATCAAGCTCTGCATGAAGGTATGCAATATGATTCGGACCTTTTTCAGCAGGTTCGAATCGTAAACTATGGGCAGAGACAACAACTCTACCAGCAGGCTGCCCAGCTTACTCAAAGCGGGGCCGACATAATCATTACTTGCAATGAGCAGGATTGCAATTTGTGGCTCAATCTGAAGTTCCAAACGCGCCCTACATCAGTCTCAGGAAAACCAGAGGCTGAGTATTTACTCACAACATCTGCGAAGGATAGCTCAACTCACTGGCAACCATCAGAATCAACAACCGCACAGAAATAATTTTTATATTTTATTTATGTTTTGATAGGCAATATTTATGTGTGCATTGATACACTTCTGTAACCCTTGTGGATAAAGGGCTACCGTTGATGATTGTTCGATAAAAGCTATGGAATTATGACAACTGACAGCAAAACCTCTGGCCGTTTTCCTTGAAAGCGTGTTACTACTGTAGAAACACGGACAGATGAGGTTACGAGTTTCATGTCCTTACACTGGTAGTAGTCGTAATTATCTTTTTGCTGACAAGAAGCCTTTTGTTCAGTATGTTGGCGAGTCTACACCTTTATAAGCGACGAGATTTAGGTTGTCTGTTTGTTTCATTCTTTTATTGAACCAGCTTTTTTTATTATCAGTGTTGACTTGATTGTCCTCAGATTGGTGCGATTTGTCTTTTGCGTCCTGGGGTTCTATGAGCGCTGATGGTTTGGCTAGTTCAATATCTTGATCTGTTGAAGTTTGAAAGGAATACGAGGAAAGCGGCATGACCCAAGCAAATACTGTTCTTGAGGACTTGAGTCCCAGAAATGAGCTGGATTCGCTAATCGATCCTGAGGCTGGGAAAGCTTTTTCGAGTTCCGAAGAAGAGGAACAGGGTAGTAAAGCTGCTAAAAGCACATCTCGCCGTCGTAGTAGTGCATCTCAGACTAAGAAGAAGCACTATACTGAAGACTCTATTCGTTTGTACTTGCAAGAGATTGGGCGAATTCGTCTGTTGCGTGCTGAAGAGGAAATCGAACTTGCGCGCAAAATTGCTGACCTGTTAGAGCTTGAGCGCATTCGTGACGATTTGTGTGATGGCATGGATGATGAGCCGGATGATGCAGCATGGGCTGCAGCCGTTGAAATGCCGCTCCCAGCGTTTCGTAGACGTTTGTATCTTGGTCGTCGGGCCAAGGACAAAATGGTTCAGTCTAATCTTCGATTAGTTGTTTCCATCGCGAAAAAGTATATGAATCGTGGGCTATCTTTCCAAGATTTAATTCAGGAGGGAAGTCTTGGGCTCATTCGTGCTGCTGAGAAGTTTGACCACGAGAAGGGTTACAAGTTTTCTACTTACGCTACTTGGTGGATTCGACAGGCTATCACTCGTGCCATTGCCGATCAGTCTCGCACAATCCGTCTACCAGTACACTTGTACGAAACTATTTCTCGCATTAAGAAAACTACAAAGCTTCTGTCTCAAGAGTTAGGTCGTAAACCGACAGAAGAAGAGATTGCTACTCGGATGGAGATGACCATTGAGAAGCTACGGTTTATTGCAAAATCGGCTCAGTTGCCTATTTCCTTGGAAACACCCATTGGTAAGGAAGAAGATTCTCGTTTAGGAGACTTCATCGAGTCCGATGGTGAAACCCCTGAAGACGAAGTTTCTAAGAGTCTTTTGAGAGAGGATTTAGAGGGTGTTTTGAGTACTCTTAGCCCTCGTGAGCGTGATGTTCTACGTTTACGTTACGGCTTAGATGATGGCCGGATGAAAACGCTGGAGGAAATCGGGCAGATATTTAACGTCACTCGTGAAAGGATTCGTCAGATTGAGGCTAAGGCGCTACGTAAGCTACGCCATCCTAATCGCAATAGCGTTCTCAAGGAATACATTCGCTAGTCTGATATAAAGACAAAAGTTTAAATTTTAAAAAAAGTAGGTTTGGCAAATTTGCCAAACCTACTTTTTTACTTTTGTGCGAGAGCCATTTGATAGTGTGTTTGCTCTGCTAAGCCTACTCAGGTGACTATAACCAAGTCAGTGGACAAACTTATCAACTGTTGGTACTGTTGTTCTTATAGGGGTACGCTTGTTCCCTTATGGCTTATCTTATCAGTAACCCATGGAACCTCTTACCAATGCTCAAGAGGAGCTTTACAACTGGTTAACTAATTACATTCGTACCCACCAACATTCCCCATCTATTCGGCAGATGATGCGCGCAATGGGTCTAAAGTCACCAGCTCCTATTCAAAGCCGCCTCGATCATCTACGCAAAAAAGGGTATATCGATTGGAATGAAGGAAAAGCTAGAACAATTCGTATCGTACAAGGGGCAGGGGTACCCGTTAAAGGAACCATTGCGGCTGGTTCAATGGTGGAAGCTTTTACAGATGTCGCCGAAGAACGACTTGATTTATCGTCCCTACCGCTAAAGGCTCGTGACTATGCTTTGCGAGTCCGGGGAGACAGTATGGTGGAAGCGCTAATTGATGATGGGGATTATGTAATTATGCGTCCTATAGAAGATCCTCAAACTATTAAGAATGGCACTATTGTGGCTGCACGTGTAGAAAGTGCAACGACATTAAAGTATCTACATCGTGAAGGGGAGAGCATAGTCCTCAAACCCGCTAACCCTAACTACGAGCCGATGATTTATCCTGCTCAAGAGGTCGATATTCAAGGACGACTATTAGCCGTATGGCGCAGTCAGGATCTCAGTTAAGTCAGCATTCTGCCCGCTCACTATAACAGAGCACAATTCAGCTCTATGGACTTACTCGATTAAACTAGAGTTTCATGGGATTGGGTGTATTCCTCTATGGTGAGTTGGATTTGGCGAGCTAGCCGCTACTTCTGTGCGATCGCATTAGTGTGCATTGGCCTATGGGTAACCAGCTGTAGTCAGAGATTTACCACTCCCCAGCAATCTTTCATCACTCAAAACAACAGCCAAATCACAGATTTTATTCCTCGCCAAGCATTAATTGCCACAGTCCTTGCGCCAGATGACATACTTCCTAAACAAACGTCATTCTTGGGGAATAGGGTACTCGAACAGTTAGATGACCTGCTAATTTCTCTAGATATTAATCTTAGAGACGAGGTTTTTCCTTGGCTCGGTTCTCATATTGCCTTAGCGATTACCGACCACAGCTTAAATCCCAGCAATCACAATGCACAACGGGTAGGTTATTTACTAGTTGCTGATATTTCTGATAGCGAAAGACTAAGAGAAGTTTTAGAACTGTTTTGGCAGCATCAGTCAGTCGCGGGCTCAAAACTGAGTTTTACTCGGGCTAACGGAGTACCGATTATTTCAGGTCCCATTAACCAAACATTCCACCAATTATCGACTGCGATTGTTGGAGACCATACTTTAATAATCGGTAATAGTATTCAGATAGTGCGCCAAAGTCTGCGCGTGGCCCAGACACCAAAGTTACAACTATCAGGACCTGATTGTTGCGTCCCCTTTTGGCTCACCTTACGTATTCCAGCTGTGATTGATTGGTTAGGCGTAGCAGCACCTGATGAGCCAAGCTTACTGGAAAATCAATATTGGCAACAGTTAACCGCAGTAGCAGAGCCAAATTCTCAAGGAATTACGCTTAAAACTCAGCTGACCAACCTAGGAGCACAGGTGTCGACCAGTATTACAGAATTCGAGGCAGGAGCTCAAAACGTCAGCCTACAGAAGTATTTGCCGAATTCCATGGCATGGGTAGCCATAGGGAATGATTTAACCTCCTGGTGGATGGAAAAGCTCCAAATAGAGCTCAATCACTATCAAAAGCTACCCTCTTTTTTACAGCAAGCCCAGCAATGGAGAACCACCGAGTTAGGTAAAAAACTGACTAATCCCCTAGGCGAATTATTAGCCAATGATTACGGTATAGGGCAATTAGACGATGGTGCCTGGCTTATGGTGACATCTCCGGCTGACCCTAGAGTTGCTCATCAGCTGGATACAATCGCTACTGAGGAAGGTTTAACGGTTAGCCAATTTACCCTAGACGGGCATACTGTAACAGCATGGAGTCGATTAAAAACAAAACTTTATCAGGGAAATCTCAATCGAGAAACAACAGTGGAAACAGACCTGCTGGCCTTGCGTACAAATGTTGATGCCGGTTGTTATGTGTTTGCTACATCCTTGAGTAGCCTAACAGCTGCCCTAGCAGCCCCAGAGCAACCGCTGCTGCTGACCCAACGGTTTCAACGCGTGATGCAGACAATTGATCCTAAGCATCCAGCATATATCTATGGAACTTGGAACGAAATGGAGCGTCTTTTAAATAGGAATCGCTGGTTTTCATTGGTTCAACCCATTGTGAAGCCATGGGTGCAATCGATTGATGCGATCGCGTTTACTAGCGACGTACATACTAAGCATCAATCAACCGGAACCATTTCGGTTTTATTGAAGAGATAGGTATTCTACCCATGGGTGCCCTCTAGTGGCAGCCTTGCTGAAGTGGACAAAGAATGCTCTTGCTTGTTAGGACCATCGACAGGAAATGTCGAACCCATCAAAAATGCTAGTTTTGAACATCTGCAAAGCTAAACTATAAGTTACTGATATTTAGCCATGACAATCTCTATGGACTTAGGTGTTCATGTAATTGAGCCCGAAGGCATTTTAGACGGTACCCAGACCACTGCATTCCGCGAACAAGTTGAGCAAGCTCTCGAAAAAGGAACCAAGGTACTGTTAGTTGACCTCAACCAGGTTACCTTTGTGGACAGCTCAGGACTGGGCGTTTTAGTTGCATGCTTGAAAAATGCTCGTGCCACTGAGTGCAAAATGTATATTTGCTCCATCAACGAGCAAATTCGTATGCTGTTTGAATTAACAAGCATGGACCGAGTCTTTGAAGTATTTGCTGATCGCGCTGCTTTTGAGGCAAGCGTCATCCAATAGTTACTTACATAGCCCTACACCCGCTGCCCACTTAATAATTGCCTTCTGGTTTATCAGCAGGCAATTACTGTTTTGGGATTGGCTTGAGAAATGAACACAAGTCAGAACTTCTAACAACTCAACCGATCCAACCACGGTTGCCATCTGGATTGAGTACACTAGAGGTATCAATGTTTTTACATTTCTTACAAATTTATGGTGTTTTTTGGACTTGGTGGTTTAGGCAAAAAAGCTACGATGCCCTCCGCTTCCGAGGCATTACCAGGCCGTTCCGAGAAAATGCCTGTTCCTCAGCAGCATTATGTTAACGGGAATCCCTTGCAGCGTCCTTTTCCTGCAGGTTTACAGATGGCAATGTTTGGCTTGGGCTGTTTTTGGGGAGCTGAGCGCCGTTTTTGGCAACAAGAAGGCGTATTTTCAACAGCAGTAGGCTATAGTGCTGGTCATACACCGAATCCCACATACCGCGAAGTATGTTCGGGAATGACGGGGCACAACGAAGTAGTGCTGGTAGTATTTGATCCTAATGCAATTAGCTATGAGCAACTTCTCAAGGTTTTTTGGGAAAGTCATAACCCTACTCAAGGAATGCGCCAAGGGAACGATGTAGGCACCCAGTATCGTTCCGGTATCTACACGTATTCTTCCGAACAAAAAGCCACTGCTGAAGCATCTTTAGCCATGTATCAGGCAGCTCTTAGCCAGGCGGGGTTGGGCGAAATCACCACTGAGATTTTAGATGCTCCTGAGTTTTATTATGCTGAAGATTATCATCAGCAGTATTTAGCTAAGAACCCAGGTGGCTACTGTGGTCTGGGTGGCACCAACATCGCTTGCCCTATCGGTGTTGGCGTATCGACTGAAAGCTAGTCGCATACCGCTAGACAGTTTCATGTACAAAAAACGCTAGTCAAGGCAGGATGTCTTGACTAGCGCTTTTTGTATTGGCAAAAATCAGAGATTTTCAAAAATTGAAAATGAACTAAAACTGTTTTAGAAAGCGTAAATCGCTTGCATATAGACGACGAATATCATCAATTTGGCTTTGCACCATAGCCAGACGTTCTACACCAAGACCGGCAGCAAAGCCACTGTAGACCTCAGGGTCATAGCCAACGGACTTCAGCACATTGGGGTCAATCATTCCACAGCCCAATACTTCTAACCACTTACCATTCCACTTCACATCCACTTCCGCAGAAGGTTCAGTAAACGGAAAATAGCTCGGGCGAAGACGCACTTCAATATCACCAAAGAGAGCTTCTAAAAACAGTTGAATTGTCCCCCGCAAATCAGCAAAGGTAATATTTTTATCAACTGCAAAAAACTCAATTTGATGGAAAACAGCCGCATGGGTAGCATCCACCGTATCCCGTCGATAGCATCGTCCTGTGGCTAATGCCCGTAGTGGAGGCTCATGGTTTTCCATGTAGCGAATTTGTGTGTTGGACGTATGGGTACGCATCAGCTTGCCATTAGGCAAATAGAGGGTATCCTGCATATCCCGAGCCGGATGATCGGGCAAAAAGTTGAGCGCTTCAAAATTGTAATAGTCTTCTTCAATTTCAGGCCCACTTGCCACCGTGTAACCAAGGCCAACAAAAATATCTGTAATTTGATCAATAATACTGTTGATAGGATGAATACGTCCCTGGGGTAGGTAAGTTCCAGGCATTGATACATCAAGAGTTTCAGCGTCTAACTGAGCTTGAATCTGAGACTCTTGTAAAGCGGTCTTGCGGGCATCAATACTGGTTTGAAGCGCCGTTTTAACTTGATTGGCCAGAGCACCAATACGAGGCCGATCCTCAGGAGAAAGCTTGCCCATGCCCCCCAAGATTTTGGAAAGCTTACCCTTTTTCCCAAAATAGCCAACCCGAAACTGATCAAGATCATTTAGGCTGCTCAAGGTTGCAATCTCGTCATTAGCTTCTTGCTGTAGGTTGCTCAGTTGCTGCTCTAGATCAGTGGTCATATCGGCAAAAAGTGAAAACGAAGAAGGCGAAAAGGAAATAGGCTTTAGGGCCACTCCTTAGTCTACACCGAAGTTTTGATCCCCCATGAAACTATTAATTAGCAACGATGACGGCATTTTTGCCAAGGGAATTCGAACCCTTGCCCATGGCCTAGCTAAAGCGGGTCATAATGTGACCGTCGTCTGTCCCGATCGAGAGCGTTCTGCTACAGGCCATGGCATTACAATGCATCAGCCCATTCGTGTTGAACAAGTTTCTTCTGTCTATCACGACACCATTCAAGCTTGGGCGTGTTCAGGGACTCCTGCAGACTGTGTCAAACTAGCCCTGGATGCACTCTTGGACCACCCACCTGACTGCGTACTGTCAGGTATTAATCATGGAGCCAATTTAGGCAATGACGTTCTGTATTCTGGCACTGTATCAGCGGCCATGGAGGGCTTACTGGAAGGTATCCCCAGTTTGGCAATCAGCCTAGCTAGCTTTAACTACCCTGACTTCGACCTAGCAGCAGATTATGCGGGAAAATTTGTACTCAGACTTGCTCAACTAAAACAACCGCTATTACTTAACCTCAATATTCCCCCTATATCCAAAGCAAAAATTCAGGGAGTGACTTTAGCTCGCCTTGGCGTTAGACGCTATCGTGACCTATTTGAAAAACGAGTTGATCCTCGTGGCAAAACTTACTATTGGTTAGCAGGGGAAGTCATAGAGGAAAGCGAAAACGATTTTTTTAATGGATTACCCAATAGTCTGAATAATTCACAAAATAAGGCATTCATGACCGCATTCCCCACAGATGTAAAGGCTATCAAAGACCGATATGTCACTGTCACCCCTTTACACTATGACCTCACAGCCTATAACGATCTATCTGAACTAACTTTGTTCTGATGCACGCCTAATTTTTACTACTGCTTTGGGCAAACTGGCTGTAAACAAGATGACTTAATCTTTAAGATAAGCTTCCGATATTGCAATAATGTACGAATTCTATTTTTAATTTAAAGGCCGAAATGCAAATCAATAGAGCCCTTCATCCGCTTAACGAAGGCAGCTTAGGGCGACATATTTGCAAGAAATCAATGGGTACTAGGATGATTCCTGATCGTTCCTGTTGATTTAGAAAACAGGGTAATGCGTCGCGCTAATAGGTTTTCTCAAATCAGCTAAGGCTATTAAGCTCTCCGTTCGCGTCCCTCATTAACGTCATTACTAGCCACTGATGTCCGACTCGAATTCTCAATTTACGATTCATTTTTGGGGTGTACGAGGAAGTATTCCTTGCCCTGGTCCAGAAACAGTGCGCTATGGCGGCAATACCTCTTGCATTGAAATGCGGGTCAACGGTGAGCGTCTAATTTTTGATGGTGGCACCGGATTGAGGGAGTTAGGCCAGCATCTTCTGATGGAAGGCAATCCAGTACAGGCGAGTTTATTTTTCACTCACTCCCATTGGGATCATATTCAAGGTTTTCCATTTTTTGTACCAGCGTTTTTACCGAGCAATCAGTTTGAGGTTTACGGCGTCATTGCTCCCAATGGAGCTACCATCGAGCAACGCTTAAACGATCAAATGTTGCATCCCAATTTTCCGGTACCTCTGCAAATTATGCAGGCACAGCTAAAATTTTGTGACTTATCTATCGGGGAGAGCATTGCCATTGGGGACATTGATGTCACGAATGCCTTACTCAATCATCCAGGGGAAGCTGTAGGATATCGAGTTGAGTGGAATGGGTTGGTCGCTGCCTACATTACTGATACAGAACACTTTCCAGACCGGTTAGATGAAAATGTTCTATACCTAGCGCAAAACGCCGATGTCATGATTTATGACTGCACCTATACAGATGCAGAATATAATTCGGCCACCAGCAGTAAGGTAGGTTGGGGTCACTCTACTTGGCAAGAGGCGGTAAAAATAGCTAAGGCTGCAAACGTTAAAAAGTTAGTGGTATTCCACCACGACCCCTTACATGACGATGACTTTATGGATGATATTGGGAACAAGACATCGGCTGAATTTCCGAATAGCATTGTGGCCCGTGAAGGAATGGTACTGGACTTGAAAGAATTAAAAACTTTTGAAATGGCCAGCCTTTAAGAACAGCACAGTACCAAAGCACTGGAGACGACCGTCAACGCCAGTATTCTAGATCAGTCTAAATCAGCTAGAACCGATAAAAACCAGATGCTTTATCGCACCAAAATTTATCTCTACTCAGTTCACATATAGCGTAACCGCAGGTTTGCCATACATGTAGGCTGCACTACAAAACAAGCGAGCCTTTTAAGATATTAATATTCTATGAAAGACTTCTTACGATTAAGCGGGTGACGCGATTCGAACGCGCGACATTCACCTTGGCAAGGTGACGCTCTACCACTGAGCTACACCCGCATTTGCCTTGTTTTGACCTTATTCAGAATGCCATAGAACGCTTTTCTTTGTCAAACTAGTTCTGGGCAGAGTCAGAATCTTATAGAAAAGCTAAGCTGCCCTCACCCCATATCCTCAAGCCCCAATAAAACGGAGATCAACCAAGATAAAAAATTAGACTAGGGTTCCATCATTTTGTTTGATTAATTTACCCCTGAGCATCTGCTGCCGTCGGTAATTGTGGCACGACCTTAGGCATGTCTAGAGTATTCTGTGCTTGGGGTAGCTGAACCATAAGGCTAGCCATTTCTAAAGCACTCATGGCATAGTTCCAACCAAGGTTACTTTTAATGCCGGCTCTTTCCAGGGCCTGTTGCATGGAATCCGTTGTAAGGATACCGAACACCACTGGCACACCCGTTTGAAAACCAGCGGCTGCAATCCCTTTAGATACTTCAGCAGCAACATAATCAAAATGAGGAGTTTGGCCTCGAATAACTGCGCCCAAACAAATGATGGCGTTATACCGACCGCTGAGGGCTAGTTGTCGCGCAACCAGAGCTACTTCAAAGCTGCCAGGCACCCATGCATAGTCCACCTGACTACCATGGGGGTCGATGTTTACACCATGACGTTTCAGACAGTCCTGACACCCCTCTAACAATTTGTTAGTAACCAGGTCATTAAACCGACCAATCACAATTGCAAACTTTGCATTGCGAGCACGGTCAAAATTTCCTTCAAAAACAGCCATGGGATACTCTATTGAAAAAAGCAGGTGGTAGGTCTATGACCTTACCACCTGATCGCATATATTGCGGGTCTTGCCAAGTTTTCATACACCCCTATGGTTGAAGTTACTGGCAATGGCCTCTAGCAGTTTGCGCAAATAGTTGCAAGACAATCAGACGTTACTAATGATTGCCCTGCAAACAGTAAAGTCAATAAAAGCAGGCATTCCGCTAAATAGGGATATGGGCTGTCTCAGACAACCAAGTAATTCAAGCTACCCACTACAATTACGAGAACACCCCAAATAATTGAGCCTAGGAAAATTAGTCGTTTGGATTGTTCCCAGTTTTGGGGTGAAGCGTAAGCAACGGGAACCCCAATCACCATTACAAAAGACCAAACTACCAGAACAAATAAAAACAGTTGGAACAGGATAGACATAACTCGCTACTCTCAAGACAGCAAAATATTTGATTAAATTACGTTTCAGTAAAAATCTGTAACGCTAATCCGGCGGGACTTCAAACCTAGACTTGGAGAAGCCTCTTAATATTGACGGTGATACAGTATGGAGCACCGCTCATCCTGATTAGTAAGCTATCAAACATTAGGCCCCTAAAGAAAGCATTTTCCTTGAATCCGATGGATTAATTTCTTTGGCCTAATAATTTGAGGTCTTGATGTGAACTGCTGTTGAGACAAAATTAATAGATACGGTATGGACTTGATTATTTGCCATACAAATGCAGACTGGGACACATTTGGGGCCGCGCTCGGCATAGCCTGTCTACGGCCAAAAGGTCGAATTGTTGTACCAGGAAAGCTACATCAAGCAATTAAATCGTTTTTAGCTCAGCATCACGCTGATCCCCCCCTCATTGAGCAGCAGCAAGTCCCTCTTTCTATACTTCGCTCGCTTACTTTAGTGGATTGTCATCAGCACAGTTGTTTGGGGATAGGAACAGCTTGGATGGAACATGCGATCGCAGCACAGCTACCCATTACAATCTACAGCAAACACACTGACCTCTCCGCGGATCTCCCTGGCCATCACCACATAGAAGCCGTCGGTGCTACGACAACTCTAGTAGTGGAGTCCTTACAAGAGAACGCAAGCAAGCTTTCACCAACACAAGCCACAGTGATGGCCTTGGGGATTCATCAAGGTACGGGCTCATTAGCCCTTATCAACACCACATCTCGGGATATCCATGCCTTGGCCTGGCTATTGGAGGCAGGAGCTAATCAAACAATAATTTCTGAGGCCTTAACACTAGAGGCATCAACCATCCACCAAAATTTACTCAGTGCTGAAGATCTGATGTCTTCACCAGTGAAGACCATTCGTCCTGACACAACGGTGACAGATGCACAACGGCTTTTCCTACGCTACGGCCATTCAGGACTATGTGTGGTGAGTAATACCAATAAATTCCAAGGCATTATTTCACAGCGAGATATTGATTTAGCCGTACACCACGGATTTACTGATGCAACAGTCCAGGGATATATAACCCTTGATATCAAAACCATAGAGCCGAAGACACCACTGCATGAAATTCAGTCTCTAATGGTGATCTACGATATCGCTCGCCTACCTGTACTTGATAAAGGTGAACTGGTGGGCATCGTCACTCGCAGCGACGTGCTTAGACAAGTATCTTCTGCCAAAACCACCAAAGACACTCACCTGAATGATTCAACAACCACAGTGTACGGGCGGCTGGAAACATCGCTAAGAGCTCATCAAACCGTACTCTCAGCCCAAAACCTGTGGACGTTACTGAACCAAATTGCCACAGCAGCCCATCAACAGGGGTGGCATCTTTATGTTGTAGGTGGAGCCGTCCGAGACCTATTGCTAGCTTCCGACGATACTGTTGCCCCCCTTAAGGATATTGATTTGGTCGTAGATAGCTTTCATTCACCTGTAGTAGATGGAGCGGGAGTAGTATTGGCGCAGAAAGTCCAGCAGGAGTATCCCGACGCTGAGCTGCGGATACATGGAGCATTTAAGACCGCTACATTAAGTTGGCGAGCAGAGCCCGGTCAACCTCCCTTAATAATCGATATTGCTACAGCTCGGACTGAGTTTTACCCTTACCCAGCAGCCAACCCAGAGGTGGAACCTAGTTCCATCCAACAGGATCTTTATCGCCGAGACTTTACCATAAACGCCATGGCACTCCGTCTAACAGAGCCTATATCCGGGTTACTGCTAGATTTTTTTGGCGGCACTGTAGATATTCAGCAGCGCCAAGTCCGAGTACTTCATGCCAACAGCTTTATTGAAGACCCCACACGTATTTTCAGGGCCGTACGTTTTGCCGTACGACTGGATTTTGTCATGGCCCCTCAAACCGAAACGTTTATCCGTTATGCCATTCACAGCGGCATTTACACCAGGCTCCAAGCTGAAGACAAACCATTACCTGCGCTACAAACTCGTCTCAAAGCTGAACTCTCATATCTTTTTCAAGCAGACTATTGGTCGAAAGCCCTAGCAATGCTGGACAAGTTCGGAGCCCTCAGCTGTTTGCACCCATCCCTTGCTTTAGCTCCAGAACTATGGCGACAAATACATCGTGTGGGGTACTGGCAACAGAGGTTTATCAAGGACCTAAATCATCGAGAAATGGAGCCCCCCACTTGGCTCATAAGACTGGAGGTTTTGCTTGCACAGGTAGAGGAACGAGCTCAAATAGCCATCAACTTACAGTTACCTCAACATTCTATTCAACGCTTACAGAAACTCGCCAATACCGAAAACACCTTACTCACTAAACTGCAACATAAATCAAGCAATAGTTTTATTTATCAGAGCTTGATAGCCTACGACTTACCTACACTTTTACTGGTAAGCGTGCGTCACCCCAAACGCATTGGGACATACGTTTGGCACTACATCACACAGTTGGCACATATCCAATGCCCAATAGATGGCCATGCACTGCAACGTTTAGGGTATTGCCCAGGTCCACTCTATCGAACCATACTCGCAGCCTTAACCTATGCTGCACTAGATGGTCATATCACCTCGTCAGAATCTGCAGAAACATATCTGGAGCAACACTATCCTCTGACATAAAATTCACTAATGAATGACTTGGATTTGACCATAGAGGGCGGCCTTTCTCACCAGGCCAACCAACACCTATGCCTGACAACCAAACGCCTAAGAATAATTCCCCAATACTCTAAAACCCTTATTGAGCAGACTATACATACAACTAATACTAAAAGATACTCATGGGTACTATTGCCATTTATCCGCGGCTATCTCTAAAGTGAGACATTGAGGAAATATTAAATTGCGTCCTACCCTATACCTACTTCAATAGTGTGAGCAGGAACATCATTATTCCTGTAGCTAACGTATGCTGTTAATAGCTACTCCGTGCTGTTCCTTAATTCTAGTCTCTTGGTGTTCATATGTCTCAGATGATACCGCCACATCTCAGTAGCTCAATATCCAGGGACTCAACGTCACAGCGTGGCAGAGGAGCTAAACAGCGCTTAGTTAGTCTGCTGGCAACAGCAGCACTTGCCAGCTGTGTGGGTGTGGTTCTAGGCAGTACCATGCGGTTTCATATGGCAGCAGTTGGGAAAAGTACCCCTCTATTTCAGCCTCAACAAGATTTTCCTCCCCTCGCAGAGTGGCCTCCTGCAATTCCCCTAACGTCTGGGTACGGAGACTTCGATACCCTCTGGGCAGAGGAGGAATCTGAAGTGCCTCAGTTGGTTTATCGGGAGCTCCCCAGTTCAACTGAGGCAAGCTTTGACGCCTTTTCTGATGAAAACTACACTTCGGGCAACGTTGAAGTAGAGGGTTTTAGACCTCAGACGGCACCGATAACCACTACTTTGAGAGAGCACAATGATCATGACAATAACCTTAGTGCCACTCCTGTAGCAGACGAAATTTTACCCTCTGATAGTAGCCAGCCTGATGTTGAAGAATTTGGCGATATACCGATAAGAGAATTCATTCCAGAGAACCAACTATCCTTACCGACCCAGGACAACCAAAAGGAGCCTCAACAGTGGTTTCAGAAACAACCACGCTCTACCGTTTTTACGGACAGTGAAAACATAACATCGTCTACGGAGGATTGGCCTTCTGAACCTGAAGATTTGTCAGATTAGATTAGGGATTCATTAGATAGCGCCTACAAAAAATATCTGATGTAATCATCGATTTGCGCCCAGCTCGACTTCAACCATGGGTATAATGTCGCTTAGGTATGCGTAAAAAATCCATGAGCAATCCAACGCTGCAAGCGTTCTTTCTGGGGCGAGCCTTAGCAACAGCTATTGGTGAAAAAGTAGAAGAAGCCTTTACATCTGGTATGAGCAGTGTCGGTCGCTTTGATGCTGAACAAAGGGACTTGCTTCATCGATTTGTTGAAGATGTTTTTGAGCAAGCTCAGTCATCCCAAGTAGATATGGCCTCCACAGTGTCTGACTCTGACTCAGGGGAAGATTTACAGGCTACGATTGATAACCTGAGGGCAGAAATTGCTCAGGTACGAGTTGCTCTACAGCAATATCGCTCATCATGAGCCGTTATTGGTTATCTAGAGAAAGCTTGGAAGCGCTGAGCCCAGCTATATTTCAACATTCGGCAGGTGACAAACCAGACCGGAACCTTAAAGGTGTATAGGTGGTTCAGAGTAGGTTCTAGTTAAATTGACAAAGATTTTTTCGACTAATTTTTGCCGTTGGCCATTCAGGAGACTGCGTGTCTACAGTTCCCAATACAACTGATCCAATGTCACCGGACGAACGTTTATCAGAACATTCGTCCGGTAATCATAATGGTCATCGTGATATCTCCACCATTATGGAGGTGAGTCAATCAGATACGATCCCTAGGGATACTGCTCTACTTGAGAAACAGTTACCCACTCTGTCTGAAGAGAAACGATATCGATGGAATCGACGATATAGTCGTCCAGAGCGCTTTATTGACATCTGGTCGTTTTTTTTAACCTTCCTGGGAAAACGCTGGCTCTATGGAAAATCCTGGAGCTACTCCGGTGGTATGTCCGCCGACAAGCAAGCAGCTCGTCGCCGAGTCCAAGCCCGTTGGATCCGGCAGACCTTTTTAAATTTAGGACCAACCTTTATCAAACTGGGTCAGCTCTTCTCAACCCGCTCAGATCTTTTTCCGGTTGAGTACGTAGAGGAGCTTTCAAAATTGCAGGATCAGGTACCTGCCTTTAGTTACGAACAGGTCAAATCGACCATTGAAGCAGACTTGGGGCGTCCTGTTGAGGAGTTGTACAAGAGCTTTGACCCCATACCCCTAGCAGCAGCCAGTTTGGGGCAAGTGCACCGAGCCCAGCTTCATTCTGGGGATGAAGTCGTTGTAAAAATTCAGCGACCTCAACTACAGCAGCTATTTCAGATTGACTTATCCATTCTTAAGGGGATTGCTTATTATTTTCAAAGCCATCCTGAATGGGGTAAGGGGCGGGACTGGATAGGTATTTATGAAGAATGCTGCCGTATTCTGTGGCTAGAAATTGATTTCCTTCACGAAGGACGTAATGCCGATACATTTCGACGGAATTTTCGTGACCTTGATTGGGTTAAAGCTCCCCGCATTTATTGGCGCTACGCATCCAAGCGTGTCCTGACACTCGAATACTTGCCAGGTATTAAAATCAGCCACTATGAGTCGCTAGAGGCTGCAGGTTTAGATAGAAAACGATTGGCTCAATTAGGAGCTCAAGCGTATTTACATCAGTTACTCAATGATGGATTTTTCCATGCCGATCCCCACCCCGGTAATATTGCGGTCAACCCTGATGGTGCTTTGATTTTTTATGATTTTGGCATGATGGGTGAAATTAAGCCCATTACCCGCGATGGATTGATGCGTACCTTTATGGGAGTAGCCCAACGGGACGCTGGCTTAGTGATGAACTCGTTGATTGAGTTGGGGGCACTGGCAGAAACTGAAGATATGGGGCCGGTACGCCGTTCTATCCAGTATATTCTGGACAATTTTATGGACAAGCCCTTTGAGCAGCAGTCCATTACTGCCATTAGTGATGATTTATATGCAGTTGCTTATGATCAGCCCTTTCGATTTCCCGCAACGTTTACCTTTGTGATGCGAGCGTTTTCTACGCTAGAAGGTGTAGGTAAAGGCTTGGACCCGGAATTCAATTTTATGGAGGCTGCAAAACCGTTTGCTAATGAGCTTATGACTAACGTTTCTAATTCATCCTCTGCTAATGGGATTATCGGCGAAATTGGCCGCCAAGCTGCGCAGGTTGGTAGTTCAGCATTTGGCCTACCCCGCAGGATTGAAGATTCTTTAGATCGCTTAGACCGGGGCGACATTCGGGTGCGAGTCCGCTCGATTGAAACAGACCGTGCCATTCGTCGCCTCAGCAGTGTCAATTTGATGACCAACTATACGTTGCTCCTGGGCACATTTACCCTGTCAGCCACTTTATTGTTGATCAGTCAATTGCCCTGGTTTGCGTTGGGGATGATATTGCCTGCAATCGCATCAGGAGTAGCATTAATTCGTGCTTTAATGCGGCTGAGTCGCGCTGATCGTTTGCCTTAGTTTCCTTGTGGTACACCTTAATGGTTGAGAGGATTATTTAACCTATCAATTCTGCGGAATTGAATAACATCGGGTTAAAAACCCTCGTCAAGGAACGGCACTCTCTTTAAGTTTTATGCCCAAGTACTTTATGCAACACCTCTTTGCTGGTTTAACTGATCCAGGATTACTTCGAGCAAGTAATCAAGATGCCTATTACCTGGATGATTTAGGCCGCTTTTTTGTAGTTGCTGATGGTATGGGAGGACACGCAGGGGGGCAAGAAGCCAGTCGACTGGCGACCGAAGCAATTCATCAGTATTTAGATAACCACTGGGATAGCTCAGAGCCCCCCGATATCATGCTTCGTAAAGCCTTTATTGCGGCTAATGATGCAATCCTCAAGGATCAATATAGCCATCCTGAGCGAGCAGATATGGGCACAACAGCCGTCGCTGTCATGTTTTGGGGACCAGAACACGAGCCCTGGTGTGCCCACGTTGGTGATTCTCGTCTTTATCGCTTAAGGGGAGCACAACTTGAACAAATCACGACTGACCATACCTGGGTAGCCAAAGCCATTGAAGAGGGTGAACTCACGGTAGACGAATCTAAACATCATCCCTGGCGCCATGTGCTATCCCAATGTTTAGGTCGCGAGGATCTTAACAGAATTGATATTCAATCCCTGGACATACTGGGGGGAGATCGCTTGTTACTGTGCAGCGATGGTTTGACAGAGGAACTATCGGATCCGTTGATAGCGACCCATTTAAAATCTATCCGTTCCTGTCCAATAGCAGCTGAATCTTTGGTAGATGCAGCAAAACAGCGTGGCGGGCGCGATAATATAACGGTCGTGGTGGTAGCCTTTCAGAGTTAGCTTGTTTTTTGGCTACCGATAATAACCAGTCGGCCTAAGCTATTGCGGGCCAGCGTGTGACAGGAGAATCGTGCTAAATGTTTAAGTGTGCACTGGTTTGTACTGACCTTAATGACAGCCTTCAACGGCTGGTAAGCTTTGTGCCTGATTTGGTTCAATCTGGCCTAGATCGAGTGGTGTTCTTTCATAATGTCTCGATTACAACTGAGCGTGAAATACCTAAGATAGATGAAACTGAGATCGTAGAAGCAGAAGAAATATTGGGAAAGGCCAAGAATGCTAGTCTTCCCAATGGAAAATCTGCAGTAGTCGATGTACGCTCTGGACGAGTCATCGACAACATCGATAAGGTCGCTCGTTGCCATAGCGCAGACGTATTAATTTTAGGGACCCCCACTCGCTCACTACTAACCGAAAAGATTTTTGGTAGTACCACTATGGGAATCGCCCAAAAACTCAGGATTCCCCTGGTAATATTACGACCACAATTAGTGTCTACATACCGGACACAAGAATTAGCATTACGCTGCCAAACGTTGTTCGACCATCTGCTAGTACCTTTTGATGGTAGTGACAGTGCACAGCACTTAGTTTCACAAATCAAAGCAGCTGCTCAAGGCAATCACTCTCCCCGGCAATGTACTCTGTGTTGGGTGATTGATGAGTGTATTCGTGTGGAGCTACGGGATTCAGAAGAAACAATCAACAACTCGTTAGCGCAGGCTAAGGCTGAACTAGAGTCAGTAGGTATCGAAGTATTTACGGAAATTCGACAAGGCGATCCACAGCCGGAAGTGCTTAAATCAGCCGAGAGCAATGATATTTCTGCGATCGCAATTTCCTCTGGTAAGTCCAAAGGAATCCTTCAATGGTCTATACCGAGCTTTGCCAGTGCTTTACTGCGCTCAAGTTGGCACCCAGTTATTCACTTTCCTAGCTCAAATTAATGCGGCGGTGATTACTGGACCTAACCATGAGCTATGGCGAAGAATGCATTGCTTCAAAACTTAACATCATTCTGGGCTTCAAATTTTCATTAAGCTCTTTTTTAAGGATGTTTTTGCTATCCTGCGCGTTACCAATGGGCATAATGTTGCGTGCCATCAGCACCCATTCTTTCAAAAGCTTTTGTTGGGGAGCAGCAATATTCAGTCGCCTGAAATTTACAAATTGGTTTGGAGTTTCCTTAGCAAAAAAAAGTATTCGATAAAATCCTGCATCCCCCAAACACCATAGAAACTTTTGAGTACCAGAATTTTTAAGATCCAGATAACTTGACAGCCAACGAGCACCCTGGGTTTTACTGTAAAACGCCGTTAACCATAGGACCATTGGATAGGGATTACGCACACACAAAAAATTGTTGGCACTTGTATTTTTAATCCGCTGCTCAATTTCTAGGGAGCTCAACATCGCCCAGAGTGTTGGCAATTGGCAAGTACTCATTGACAACAGCTTTGGAAACACAATTTCTGCAACAGGAGCATCCTGCGGCCAAATTTGTAGTCGACAAAACCGATCTTCCTCAGACCCCGTAGGCAGCTCGGTTTCATCAGCCTTAGACTTAACTGGCGTATCTCTTAACGTACTGCGAATGTGTTTACTGATCTCAATAGAAGGTCCCAAACGAGTTTCTAGGGGGGCCAAATGCTCAAGAAGCTGACTAATCGTGTCTGGACGCTGAACCCGATCCTTAGCCAGACAAGCCATTACCGTATCCTTGAGCAATTTAGGTAACGTGCTGTAGGTTAAACCATCCAACGGCGCAGGTTCCTGGGAACGATGAGATTTATACCAGCCACCAAATGTATTATTACTAGGCCGAAACGGTAAACGCCCTGTGAGCATCTGATACATCATTACTCCCAGACTGTAAATATCAGAGCGCCTATCGAGTTCTAAACCCTCCATTTGCTCGGGAGACGCGTAGGCTAACGTCCCCATAAAGCTGCTGGTTTGCTCACCATTATCAGCTTGCATAAATTTGGCAATGCCAAAATCCAGAATTTTCACGAGTTCTCCCACGCTAGTGCTGTGGGTAACTAAAATATTGCTGGGTTTAATGTCCCGATGAATGATGGGAATCACTTGACCGTTGAGGACAATCCCCTTGTGAGCCGTTTCTAAACCTAGACAAATTTGCCGAGTAAAATCCAGAAACCTCACTAGCGGCAACGGATGAGGATGAAGAATTTGTCCTAGATTTTGCCCCTTCAGGTACTCCATAACGTAGAAGGGAATTTCGTCATCCGTAACACCGTAGTCTGTTACTCTGACCACATTGATACTGTTATTCCCGAGCTGAGCACAGGTCATCGCTTCTCGCATGAAACGCTGAGTCATTTGCTCATTGAGCAACGTTTGAGCGAGAAACTTGACCGCAACTCGCACACCTCCAAGCAACATGTCTTCGGCTAGGTAAACTTTCCCCATGGAACCTTGACCGATGGACTCCATGAGTTCGTAGCGATTAGCAAGTTTACGACCGAAATAGTTGTCTGGCATGTAACACTGCGATTCTACAAAATTAAATCAGGTAGTAGATGTAATGGGGAGAATTGTTTGCTGGCTATAGCAGAAGTCTATTCCGTAAAGTACAGGTTCGATTAATGCCCTATGCTAACGTACGAAATCGATTCAAGAGATTTGTAATATTGAAGCAGCCATCACTCTCTAAGGTTAAGGGCTAGACAAAGAGGGCGTTCTAATCGCTTATCTCGAATAACGTTCGACAACTGCTTCCATAGTGCTGGTTAAATGATGCCCCGCAATAATACCTCCAGAAAAGTGATACTTGGTAGAACTAAGACGATAAAGCGTTTCGAAGCCAGTACGCATTTGACGATCTTTCAACGCCCAATATTGCTGAACAATTGAGTCTGGAGCAATCCATCCCTCGCCTTCTACACGGCCTAGCACACTATGCTGTAGCACAAAGGTATACTGACGGTTACCAACAGCAAGACGGCCTTTATACTGGAGGGCAACATCATCCAATTCCCCATTAGGGAAGACCAATTTCGTAACCATAGTGAACCAATCAGTTCTATTCCAGGCAACTAGGATTTTGCCCTTAACAGTTATCGGAAGTAAATCCTGTGCTATCCAGTTACCGTTAAGGATCCAACGCCCTGGCTCTATTAGAAAACTGTGGTTCACCTCTTCTCCCTAATGGTCTATGACAGTAGCTGCTGCTGGAACTGAGCAAATGGATGAGTTATGCAGGGCCTTAATAATATTGCACTACTCTCTCCACAGGATAGATGAAGAGCTTGGGGTATTGCTACTGTAATGTACTGGAATATGATCGGTTGCTAGATACATGCAACATGCCCCTACGTATAGCTGTAGCCACTCACGGTATCTAAGCAATCATTTGAGAATTGAATCAAAGATTTTCGCCTTTAGGTTGCCTTTAGGTTTTATTAAAGCGACAAACTAGGAGGGCACATGTTTAAGCACAGGGTGCATATGGCCTAGCAAACAGCTTTGGCTAGCCCCTGTAACTTGCACAAGATTGCCAGGCTGCTCTTGCCGCCGCCAATAGCCCAGCACAGCAAAGGCAATAGCTTCTTTATATTGACTGTCTAGTCCCACATGATCGGTCGTCAAAAGCTTGCTCTGGGGTAAGCGCAGCTGTAGTTGGGAGTGTAAGTATTGATTACGACTCCCACCACCACACAGGAGGATTTCATCTGGACAGCAAGGCAGTTGACGATAGCTATGAACAATGGTGGCAGCTGTAAATGCTGTTAGGGTAGCTAGAAAATCTGCTTGGCTCAGATTTAAGGACTGAGCTTGCTGCCAACAGCGATGACCATAGTCTGCACCAAATAATTCACGCCCTGTGGATTTTGGTGGTGGCTGATGAAAAAATGACTCGGTTAACCAATGGTCAATTAACGGCTCATGAGGAGTTCCCTTCGCTGCCCATGAGCCATCTTGATCGTATCTCAGGCTTCCTTGACTAAAAACATTAACAGCCCAATCAATCAAGGCATTACCTGGGCCAGTATCCCAACCAACGATGCCCGATGGTGGTTGGCCTGTAAGATCCCACGGGGGTAAATAGGTGAGATTGCTAATGCCTCCAATATTTTGCACACAGCGATGTTTCTCAGGATGACTAAGAAGACTAGCATCTACTGGAGAAACTAGTGGTGCACCCTGGCCTCCTGCCGCAATATCGGCCTGCCGAAAATTACTAATAGTCTCTATTTGAGTTAATTGCGCAATCAACTCGCCTCGACCCAGCTGCCAACTATATCCCAACTGGGAATTCGTGGGAGAACGATGATAGATAGTCTGGCCGTGAGATGCAATCAAATCAGCGGGGGCAAGCTGATGAGCAGCCTGAGAAAATGCGATCGCAATATCATCATCCAATGTAGCCACTTCAGCCATGGCTAAAGACTGACCAGCACATACATCTAGAATACGCTGACGTAAAGCCGGGGGGTAATCAACTGTTTGAGTCGATATAACATCAGCCCGAACTGCATAGCCTGTCCCCGTAACATCCACCAAAGCCGCATCGATACCATCAACAGATGTACCACTCATCAGGCCAATAACTTTCATAGTTAAACCGTTGGAAGTTTGTCAATTCCTTTATTAGCCCCCACCACTACCATTAGGGAACCTGCCTTGAGACGAGTCACCGGACTCGGATTAATTTCGAATTTATCCAGCGCATTCTCTTTGCTGATGGCCATCAAAGTTAAACCATAGTGGTTTCGCAGATCCAGTTCCACAATGGTTTTGCCATCAAATGCTTGGGGTACCACTACCTCCACAATGCTGTGATCTGGATCCAGTTCAAACCGATCCAACACACCTGGGCGGGTGAGCGATCTTGCTAATTCACAACCCATTTCAAACTCTGGAAACACAACATGGTCAGCCCCCACTCGTTGCAGCAGTTTGCCATGGATTTCTGTGGAAGCTTTAGCCACTACATTAGCTACACCCGCCTCCTTGACATTGAGAGTCGTAATAATGCTCTCTTGAATATAATTACCAATCGCCACAATCACCGTATCAAAGTCAGGAATACCAGCCTCTTGCAGTGCCGAAGGTTGAGTAGAATCAAGCTGCACCGCATGAGCAGCAATCTGATCAGTCAACACCTGCGCCACACGATTCTCATCGGAGTCAATTCCTAGGACCTCATATCCCATGCCGTGGAGGGTCAGACAAACAGCTCGTCCAAATCGACCTAAACCAATTACTGCAAACTGGCGATTGTTCGCACGCAGATTACGAAAAAACTTGAGTGAAGATAAATTCACGGTTATTGCTTACAAATCGTTAGTAAAAGTTCAAGCCAGGCTTTGCCTGAAGATATGGGAATTCGCAGCTTGCTCTCTCTAGATTAGACCAAACAATGACCGACAGCTTTGGCAAGCTAAAACTATGGAGTCGCAGAGCTGTCTGACTACATTACCTACATTGCCCAAGACATTGTTCTCATAAATCCGAGACCGACCAACATCCCTGAACAAGGGAGCCTACAACGACAAAAAGGCGGGCAGTATTCTACGAGATATTTTTGACAAGCTTCAGCAACAGTCAAAAATACACTCTTTTATTGCCTATGGAGAATAATCAGACAACAACTCGAACTTGCCATGACCAAGGGCTAAAGCCCCTAATCCAAATCCTAGTAATATTCTCTTAGCTAAATTCCTAACCCACTAACTAACAATCAATTGAGTATCGATTTCTTTCTTTGCTAGGCTAGCCTAATGATCTTGGGAAGGAGAAATCAGTGAGTATTCAACTTGGTCGTGGCAAAACAGCAAGGCGTGCCTATGGTATCGATGAAATCGCATTAGTACCTGGACCGAAAACCCTAGATCCTAAACTTGCGGATACTCGTTGGACGCTTGGGAACATAGAACGTGAAATTCCTATTATTGCCAGTGCAATGGATGGCGTAGTAGATGTAAAAATGGCTGTGGAGCTGGCCAAGTTAGGAGCACTTGGCGTTCTTAATTTAGAAGGAATTCAAACCCGCTACGATGACCCCAACCCTGTTTTGGATCGAATTGCAGCAGTGGGCAAGGCAGAGTTTGTTCCTTTGATGCAAGAAATCTACGCCCAGCCTGTGCAACCAGAATTAATTAAAAAACGAATCACAGATATAAAAGCTCAAGGGGGCATTGCCGCTGTCAGTCTCACCCCTATGGGTGCTGCAAAATATGGAGAAGTTGTAGCAACCGCCCAAGCTGACCTGGTATTCGTACAAGCCACTGTGGTGTCAACCAACCACTTGTCCCCCCAAGAAATCACCCCTCTTGACTTGACAGAGTTTTGCAAATCTATGCCTATGCCCGTCATTTTAGGTAACTGTGTCACCTATGAAGTCACGCTTGAATTAATGCGAGCTGGCGCTGCTGGGGTCCTGATAGGAATTGGGCCTGGTGCAGCTTGCACCTCTCGGGGTGTTTTAGGTGTTGGTGTCCCGCAAGCTACAGCCGTATCTGATTGCGCAGCTGCGCGAGATGACTATCAGCGTGAAAGTGGTCGATATATTCCGATTATTGCAGATGGTGGGTTAGTTACCGGTGGTGATATCTGCAAATCCATCGCTTCTGGTGCAGATGCTGTGATGATTGGTTCGCCTTTCGCTCGTGCTGCTGAAGCCCCCGGTCGCGGTTTTCATTGGGGCATGGCAACTCCTAGCCCTGTGTTACCCAGAGGCACTCGGATTCAGGTAGGGACCACCGGGAGTCTCCAGCAAATCCTAAGAGGTCCTGCTCAGCTTGATGATGGAACCCATAACCTATTAGGCGCACTGAAAACTAGCATGGGTACTTTAGGGGCCAAGGATTTAAAGGATATGCAGCAGGTAGACATTGTCATCGCACCATCACTACTTACAGAAGGCAAGGTTTATCAAAAGGCGCAACAACTCGGTATGGGCAAATAACTCGCTCTAACCTAAACAAACAAGTGGTAACACCGCAATAATAAATGTTGTCATTTATGAACTCTAGGTTAGTTAAGTATCTGATACCGAATCTTTAACGTCACTTAAGTCACTAAGTTTTGTTTTCTCGTCACTGTAAGAAAACAAAACTTAAAATCCTTGCCATACCTGGATTTTAGGGGATGGCAAAACCTAAGACTTGACATACAATAGGACTGAAAGCGGAGACGGAAGTTTCCGTTCACTCCTCACACCACACTCCGCCTAGACCGAATCGGTCTAGGCGGTTCCTGTATGCATTAGCACTTCATTCTTAAGGTTGATTTTTCCCTTCCACAGTATGAGAGGCAACCCAAAATCAGCTATTGTAAGAATCTAATATTTGATGACAAGGAACATAGGGATGTCAGCAGCCGCACAAGTCACAGATTCGACATTCGAACAAGAAGTTCTCAACAGCGAGCTACCGGTGCTCGTAGACTTCTGGGCCCCTTGGTGTGGTCCTTGCCGAATGGTTGCCCCCGTGGTAGATGAAATTTCTGAACAGTACGATGGCAAGGTTAAGGTTGTTAAAGTAAATACGGATGATAATCCTAAGGTCGCCAGCCAGTATGGAATTCGTAGTATTCCTACTCTAATGATTTTCAAGGATGGCCAACGGGTGGACATGGTGGTGGGTGCTGTGCCTAAAACCACGCTGGCAAATACTTTAGAAAAGTATCTCTAGGGGTACAAGGGTTAAAACTGCTTAGTTATCAAGGCTTTTCTGAGATTAGAAGCGGTCTCATCACAGAGGTATTGGGACCGTTTCTAAATGTATTGGATCGGGGCTGTGCGTGATAGACAGAGCCCTGGTAAACTGCATAAGCATCAGTTTTAAGCCTGCGAAAACAAAAGATTGTCAATTTGGTGACTTCGGGCTGTTTGAGGAAGGGCTACTAAGTTATTCAATGTACAAAATGCTGACGCCTCCAAAATGTGCAGCTATATGGCTTTAACAGCTCCACTTGATCACGAACCTGACAAAGTTTGATTAATTGGTATCTTTATGGTCACCTCTACAGAGAATTTACCGATTCATTTACAAGAGAAGATTTCTGAAATTGTTACCCAGCTTCCATCTATGGAGCATGGAAGAGTTATTCAACAAATTTTAGAGACACTTGTAAGAATGATTGGGCGAGAGGCTGATCGCTTAGATTGGAAGATCCTAAGTAATACCCTGCAGGACATGGAACTGGGGTTCCAAGGTTTTTATCCGCACCGTCATACACGTAAGATTGCTATTTTTGGTTCTGCCCGTACTCCCTCGGAGCACCCAGACTATCAGCTAACAAAAGACTTTGCCCAACGTGCTGCCAAGCAAGGATTTATGATTATGACTGGGGCTGGCCCTGGTATTATGGAAGCAGGCAATGAGGGGGCCGGAGCTGAGCATTCTTTTGGGCTTAATATTCAGCTGCCATTTGAGCAGGGGTCTAACCCAATCATGGAGAATGACCCGAAGCTACTGACATTCAAGTACTTTTTTACACGTAAGTTATTTTTTTTACGGGAATGTGATGCCTTAGCTGTTTTTCCAGGAGGGTTCGGTACTCAGGATGAAGCATTTGAGTCCTTGACACTGGTACAGACAGGTAAAGCTGAGCCGATGCCCATCGTCTTAATTGATCATCCAGGTGGTAACTATTGGCAGGGTTGGAATACCTATGTACACGATCATCTCTTAGCGAATGGTCTCATTAGTCCAGATGATCCGAGCCTCTACGTGATGACTGATAACATCAACGATGCTTGGACCGAAATCACCAATTACTATCGAGTATTTCATTCTAGTCGGTATGTGGGTGACCGTCTGGTGTTACGGCTCAATTCTTGTTTGCGCACAGGGGCCATCGATGAGCTGAATCAAACCTTTAGCGATATTGTGGCAGCTGGTGAGATTGAGATAACAGAGGCCCTGCCAGAAGAGCAAGATGATGAAACGGTAGGATTACCAAGGCTTATTTTTCAATTTAATCACCGTGATTTTGGTCGTCTGCAACAGCTTATTCGCAAGTTAAATTCTCTGGGTGAACCTTGTGAGGCGACAGAACATCCAGAGCACAAGTAACGATGAGGGGGTAGTTCACACTAGCCTATTGTTCTCGCTGGATGTGGATGAGGATGCCGCGTGCGATCGCACTGGCCATATCGCTACGCCATTCAGGACTGCGTAAGTTGTGGATATCCTCAGCCCCCGTAACAAACCCAACTTCGATCAGAATGGCTGGCATTGAGGTACGCCGTAAAACATAAAACCTTGCCTGACGAGCCCTGCGATCCCGCATTCCCATGGTACGCAGCACAATATCGTGCACAGTCCGAGCAAATCGCGCACCTGCTTGAGAATAGTAGTAGGTCTCTAAACCATTCACATCAGGGCGACTCAGATTAATAGCATTAGCATGAATACTCACAAAGAAATCTGCATCTGCTCTTTCCGCAATCTGTACTCTTGGCTCAAGATCTAACTCAAAATCACGATTACGGGTCATCACCACATCCACCCCCTGCTGGCGTAGAATATCGGCTACCTGTTGGGAGATAGGTAAAATCACCTGTTTTTCCTGGAGACCACCGATACCAACCGCTCCCGGATCACGGCCGCCATGACCTGGATCAATCACGACCACTACCCGCTGTTGCTCAACTCGCGGTAGTTCACCCGGTGATGTAGCTGGTGGCCGTACAATTCGTTCCGAGGGAGGGCTGGGCCGGCGAGGATTAGGCTCTGAAGATATTTGGCGGTCCTCCTCAGGAGGAGGGTTATCGGGAATCTCACGAATAGCCACCCGATCGGGGAGTACCGAAATACCACGAAGATTTTCACTGATATCAGTAACAATCATCCGCCAATCAGGACTATCCTCCCCTAAGGTCATGGTAATGACCACCATTGCCTCTGTCTGGGTAATTTCCCAACGCTCCACGCTATATCGATCTTTGGGTAAATCCTCGATTGTCAGTCCAGAGGCAATCGAACTATTTGCAAGTTCAAAGATTATTTGCCGTTCCGGATCTCGAGGGCGGGAACGACTGAGCTTAATTTCTGGAGTTTGGCCAGTCACTCGAATAAAAAAACCGTCAGCCGTTGCCCGAATTCCTTCAACTTGAGTATCGGCTTGGGTAACACGGTTGGTGGACTCAACAGCCTGACGCTCTGGTTCTCTAGGGGTAGTCGTCGGGGTAGATGGAGAACGAGACGCACCATCACGGATTAATTCAGGTAACTGTACATACCAACGGCGATTTGTTTCACCCCGTACTTGGACTTGCTGCGGATCGAGACTATAGCCTGGGGCGAGTTCAATAACAATGCGCGTCGTTTGGTCATCCAACTGCCCCACACGCACCTCTTGTAAACCAGACCTTAGGCGCTGACGGGTCGTGGAACTAGTCACCTGGGTATCTGGTAGATCAATCACCAGACGAGTAGGGTTAAAAATCAACTGAGCTGTAGGACGAACCTGGGTATCGGTTGTAAACGATAAACGATTCTGTTGCTGGTCAAAACGCCAAAACTGAAGGTTAGCGGCATCTACCGGCAATGCCACTAAAACTGACCCTAAGATTCCCAAGAGACCAGATGTCAGCCAGGAGCATCGATGCCCTAAATTCGTATGGGCCGATAAAGGATTCCAATACACAGATTCAGTTCCTTTCAACAATGGTGCTAACAGGTCTTGAACAACAGAATAAAGAGGCGTCCCCAGGGGAAAGACTCAGGGTAACCGCTTATGGCCAATGTTTAGGACATTGAACATCAAACATTGCAATTGAGGTTGTCTTTTTTCCATGCGCTCAAAGCATGCATCTTCAGTCCAAAACCTAGCTTTTGGCCCATAGCTCAAAATTTTATGAGTTTCGAGAAGCACAAGTAGGGAAAGCTCCAGCAAATCTGCGAGTGCTTGTCTGCGGCCCCTTAACTCCATTGAATATGGCCTGAGTGTGCCCTCAACAACATAATTTGTTGCCACCGATAGCGAATGGCTCAAATACTCAGTCAAACCGAAGCACCAGTATAGACAATGATTTTCAATTTGATAGCCTACCAAATTAACGCGTCACTGAAACTTATCACTGCCCGCGGCTTTCCATAGCGGCCAGGCTCTTGGGCACCGCAGCGGTAAGTATTTCATTGCCAGTGGACGTTACTAGTACATCGTCTTCAATACGAATACCAATTCCCCGCCACCGTTCAGCCACCTGGGGTTGCCCCTCCACAGGCTCATAGTCTGGAGCAATGTAGATACCAGGCTCAACGGTAACAACATTTCCAAGAGCAAACGGTTGCCAAGTTTTATCGGAGTTTCTGAGAGTACCACTATCATGAACATCCAGCCCTAAAAAGTGACCGGTTCCATGCATAAAAAATGCCTTATGTTTTTTTTCTTCAATTAAGGTGTCCACGTCTCCGTAGAGCAACCCCAAGTCCACCAGACCCTCCGTAATAGTGCGGGTTGCAGCGTCATGAAAGTCATTAAATGGGCGACCAGGTGCAACCGAGTCGATAGCCTTGAGCTGAGCGTCTAGGACCAGTTCATAAAGAATACGTTGCTCAGGGGAAAAGCGGTCATTAACTGGAAATGTACGAGTTATATCAGCGTTGTAGTAGTCATACGAACACCCTGCATCAATCAACAGTAGATCGTTGGACTGGAGTTGGCGATTATTTTCGATGTAGTGCAATATACATGCGTTGGCCCCAGAAGCCACAATCGAAGGGTAGGCAGGTCCGAGGGCACCCTCTAGGCGAAAAATGTGCTCCATTTCCGCTTGAATTTCGTATTCATAGCGACCGGGTTTCGCGATGGCCATGGCGTGATTATGCGCTTTAGCCGATATTGCAATGGCTCGCCTTATCTGTGCTAATTCGCCATCACTTTTGAGGCGACGGAATTGCTGCATAAGCAACCGACCATCTTCAATGGCAACCGGGCCACGCCCTTGCTTTGGATATTTGTTTAAAAGGCGTCGCCATAGGGTAAGAATATACTGATCTAAATGGCCGTCGTCACCAAATCGGTAGTAGAGGCGATCGGCATCCTGTACATATTGGGGAAGCTTTTCAGCAAGCTCTTCAATGGGATAGGCTTCCTGAGCGCCGTATTTTTCCTTAGCAAGGTCCACCCCAGTTCGATATCCTGACCAGGTTTCTTTTTCCTTATCTTTAGGTCTTACAAACAGAACGAACTGATGTTCTTCATGATGGGGAGCGAGAACTGCGATCGCATCTGGCTCATTAAACCCCGTGAGGTAGAAAAAATCACTATTCTGTCGAAACGGATGCTCCACATCATTGTGCATCACTGCCGTCGGAGCACTACCAAAAATAGCAGTCCCTTGACCAATGCATTTCATTACGGCCTGTCGCCGCTGCTGGTGTTCAGAATTCATAAATATTTGGAGTGGGTCATTCTTAAATTAAGACAGCACCTTAATCCGCATACCGCTACTAGGCAAATTCCCTAGCTGCAGTGTGAGTGTATTACCAACTCGATCCACGGGCGTACCAGCCATTAAGTCTAGAAATGCAGCTACAGGCTCTAACTCACAGCTACCACTCGCAGCACTGGTGCGAAACTGGGTAGGAATAATCAGCTTAGGCTGTAAACTTTCTACTGCGGAAACCGCTTCTACCGGATTGTAAGCCTTAGGCCCTCCGCCGACAGGAACCAACAGAATATCGGGACGACCAATTAAAATCTTGTCCTCAAGCTCAATGGGAGCCGCTGCTCCACCCAAATGCACGATATTGATACCTGCTTGAGACCAGAGCCAAGATGTATTAATTCCAAAACGTCTGCCCCCCTCACGATCATGGGGCATACCTACACCCTGAACATCAAGACCACCAATCTCGTAAGCACCGGGCTCATCTAACAGATTCGTGACTGGCGTGTCTTTAGGAATAAATCCCTCATCTAACAAACGACTACTAATCAGCACTAAATCCGCACCACTTAAAGAAGGTGCTGCATACCCCTGGGTACACCCACGCGGATCAAAAGGATTAGTCAACACGGTTTTACCACTGCCCGTGAATTTGAAGCACATGTGGCCTAGTGAAGTAATCTGCAGAGTACCCGTTTGAGCTTGATAGGCTTGCCAATTGGAAGCAATTCCTAGCCCCAAAGTACTCACGAATGCCGCACTCGCATTTCGAAGCAGTTGCCGCCGTTTCATAGTGTTTTACATCCCATCAAGATTTACTACCCATGACTTGATATAGTGCCACAGCCCTGGAACACTGTTGCAGTAGGATAGACAGTTTTCTGAGTTCGTTATCTCTATAAGTAAGCTTAGTCAACTTTTTGGCAGGCATTCCCATAGTGGTTGCATAAAACACGGAGCAGCCATGCCATGGCAAAGACGCTGCTATACATGGACAGAAAAATTCGAAAGTTCAGCAACTGATAATAATTCTAAGGACTTTTCGATCTATCCACAGTCCTTGAGACATTCCTAACCAAGCTAAGGATGCTCTAGGCAGCAATCTGAACCGATATAGGAATTGAACTCAGGAAGTTATGTAGCAACTGTTTGCCAGAATTGGTTAGTACACTTTCTGGATGAAATTGCACTCCCTGAATGTGGGGATAGTGACGATGGCGCAGCCCCATAATGGTGCCATCATCAATCCAAGCAGTAATTTCTAAACAATCAGGGCAGCTCGCTCGCTCCACAACCAGGCTGTGATACCGTGTCGCGGTAAAAGGATTTGTTAGGCCAGCAAAAACACCTTGACTGCTATGGTGAACGGGCGACGTTTTACCATGCATCAATTCAGAAGCCGCTACGACAGCTCCACCAAACACTTGACCAATACTCTGATGCCCTAAACACACACCAAGTATAGGTATCGTCGGACCAAGTTTCTCAATCACTTCAAGGGAAATCCCTGCATCATTCGGGGTACCAGGGCCGGGAGAAATCAAAATGCCATGGGGATTCAAGCTGCAGATATCATCAATCGAAATTTGGTCGTTTCGAAATACTTTAATATCCTCTGCAACGGATAGGGATTGCCCCAACTCGCCTAGATACTGAACCAGGTTATAAGTAAAACTATCGTAATTATCAATGACTAGAATCATTGCTGACCTAAAGCTTAGTTGGCCTAACTTACGCGATCCCTATATGTAACATCACTAGGAACGGTGGTAAGTATATAAATCCTGCCACAAGCAGAGCGGCTATTGCAGAAATGAGTACAGCACCAGCAGCACAGTCTTTAGCTATCTTGGCCAATTCGTGATACGTTTGTCCAACTGTTAAGTCCACTACAGACTCCAGAGCAGTATTCATGAGCTCCATTATTAGAACAGCGCTGATGGTAACGGCTATCACCGCTGCTTCTAACGTATTGATGTGGAGAATAATGCCCAGACATAGTGCAGCTAGAGCAATTACTAAATGAATACGAAAATTTCTTTGAGTTCTAGTTGCATAGAGAATTCCAGCCCACGCATACCGAAAACTGGTTAAGAGATTTGGGGCAACCTGCCAAGCAGTCTTGCTTTCCTTTTTACTCTTGGGAATGGATTGAAGGTTAGATGAAATAGACATGCACGAACCTTAGAAGTGAGGGTTTTCAGCTAGGACAAAGGTACAAAACTGATTGACTGAGTCGGCATTAACCTGAGAAATGACTCATACTTGGCACCAAAAGCAGCTAATAATTACTTCAAGCCCAAATTAATCGAAGCCTGAAACTACTAGATAGGTTCCCGAAAGAATAAGCATTTCGCAGCCTATGTTAACCTTCATCAAAATCTATGATCGTATATTACCTATCCAGACTGAAGAATTAACACTTACTTCACTGGAAAAGCCCCAATTACAAAGCTAAGTTGATGTACTGCAACAGATGAGCTTGCTGATCTAGCATTTTTTGCAAACTATCATCATCAGGATGATCCCAACCCAGCAAATGTAAGAAACCATGGGCAGCCAGCCAAGCAAGTTCTTGCGCTAACGAGTAATTAGCTCCATGACGCTGTCTTTGGGCAGTTTCTACAGAAATCACTAAGTCACCGAGAGGCATAGAGACATTTTGATAAACATCCTGACTGCCTGGCATGGATGCCTCTTGGGCGGCAAACGCTAAAACATCCGTCGCCTTGTCCTGGTGACGATAAGTAGCATTGAGGCCCTGGATAGCGGCATCGTCAGTCAGTAAAAGACTAACCTCATACCGGTTAATAGGAGATAGTGTGGGGTTTAAGACTTGAAGCCAAATATTAAACCAAGATTGCCAAGCGTCGATATCAGGTAGCTCGCAAGAAAGAACCAGACGCTCAATGTCAGCAGTCTCAACCCATAATTCGACTTCAGGCTTTCCTGGTAATGGCATTAGCGCGTGAGATAGGCCAAGGCAACTAGTACACCCAGCAAACCCACACTCGTGAGGAAAAAGTGAAACAGAGACTTACCACCTTTTTTCACCATGTTACGCATGGCTAGCTTGACGTAACTAGGAGCTGGCTCAGTAGTCGAGCCTTGAACGGGGGGTTGAGATTGGGACATAACAACGGGTACCTTCTTAAATCTGTTGAAAGGCGCGCTTAACATTAAGTAATGTATCAGGTCTCCCAGGGACTTGCTATACCGCAGCGTCTTGGGTGATTTGATTTTCCTGCTGGAGAAGTGCTTCGATAAATGAATCGAGATCCCCATTCATGACATCTTCCACAGCGGTGGTTTCCACATTAGTCCGTAGATCTTTCACCATCTGATATGGATGAAAGACATAGTTACGAATTTGATTACCCCAGGCAGCCTCCACCATGTCACCACGAATATCCGCTACAGCTTGGGCCTGTTGTTCTTGGGCAATAACTAACAGCTTCGCCTTAAGCAAGGCCATGGCCTTTTCACGGTTCTGCAGCTGCGATCGCTCCTGGGTGCAGCGTACAGAGATTCCTGTCGGTAGGTGAGTAATACGCACAGCAGTTTCTACCTTGTTTACATTCTGTCCACCAGCCCCGCCCGAACGAGACGTTTTGATTTCTAGGTCCTTGTCTGGAATCTCCACCTCAACATTGGTATCCAAAACGGGCATTACTTCCACACCAGCAAAGCTAGTTTGCCGTTTACCATTAGCGTTAAACGGAGAAATTCTAACCAATCGATGAGTACCCTTTTCAGCTTTTAGATATCCGTAGGCATAGCGACCATCGATTTCAAGGGTGGCTGATTTCAGCCCCGCTTCATCGCCTTTTGATTCTTCTACTAGCTTGATGCGGTAGTCATGTTGCTCACACCAGCGAGTGTACATACGTAATAACATCTCAGCCCAGTCTTGGGCATCTGTACCCCCGGCTCCAGCATTAATGGTCACCACTGCGCTACTTTTATCATAAGGGCCCGACAAAAGTTGCTGTAGCTCCCACTGGTCCAAGGATTTTGCTAAATTTTCGGCGGTTTCTTGAGCTTCAGCCAGTAATGCTGGATCCGCCTCCATTTCCAGCAACTCTGCGATAGTCTGAATGTCTCCAAGCTGAGTCGTCCAGATCTGCAGTTGCTCTAAATAGGATTTATACTCGTTCAGGGTTTGCAGCGTTTTTTGAGCTTGTTCCTGATCGTCCCAGAAATCTGGCTGAGCAGCGACCTGCTCTAGATCGTCAATTTTTGCTTGAATAGCAGGCAAGTCAAAGGTACTCCTGAGCTTTGCTCAGGCGATTAGTGAGCAGCTCGCTTTCGCGTTTAAGATCGGACAAATCTAACATTTAGCACCAGATGGACATGGCCTATTAATTCTATAATGTCACCCGCAATCCGATTGATTTTGCCCCATCTCCCATGGCCCTTTCTTCTAAGCTCTGGCAACAGCATCTCGATCTTGCCAATGAGAGTCTTTTCCACCCGTTTGTCCAAGGTATTGCCGATGGCACCCTCCCCCAAGCCAACTTTGCTTACTACGTAGGGCAGGACGCCTTTTTTCTAGAGGCCTTTGCACGAGCCTATAGCATTGCTGCAGCCAAGGCTCCCACATGGCAGAGCTTCAATATATTTCATGACTTAGCGGCGGGAGTATTAGCAGAGCTGAAGCTCCATCAAAGCTATGCCCAAACATGGAATGTAGATTTGACTCAAGTATGTCCTGGAACTGCAACCCGTCAGTACACGGACTTTTTATTAGCCACAGCGTGGAGCCAGCCCATAGGCGTAACAGCAGTAGCGATGTCTCCTTGTATGCGACTATACGCCTACCTAGGTCAGAAATTAGCCCAAACGGGTATTCCAGAGCATACATACAAAGACTGGATTACCACTTACAGCAGCGATGATTTTGAGCCCCTGGCCACTCAGCTTGAAGCACTTGTGGATGATTACACAGAGGATAGTGAGTTAATTCAGTCTACGTATCGTTACGCCATGGTCTGCGAACGAGACTTTTTTCAAGCAGCTTGGCAGTATCATCACTAATCCTGTTATTTGAAATTATACTCTTCAAAAATTTGACACTGTTGACCATCATGGCGGAGCAATGTGAGTTTTTTTACAACACAACTCAAGGCTAATCCCTTAGCCTGAAAGTCAGGCCATACTTGATAAAAAAAGACTTTGGTTAAATCTCGAAAGGAAATCGTTATACGGGGAAAAAACTGGGATAGTGACGCTCCATCAGCTCGGAGTGAGTCCTCATCAATCGCGCCAATTCTTGTTGAAGAGATATTAAACCAGGGCTTTGAACAACATCTACGTAGATAACTTTTGGAGAGAATGCACCAAAATCTCAGAGAGCGATCGCAATTTTATCTTTCTGCGCAGAAAAATCTTTCAATCTGTCTGTTAGCACCTCGATATTCACAGAGCTAGACCATTCAAATGATGGCTACGGGTTGATCTGAGGGGGGAATTAAACGTTTTCTGAGCACTATAGTGCTTCGCAAAATACTCTTTAATTTCATGGCTGGCTGGCTGGACTTCCAGAGAAGGTAAAAGAGCGATGAAGAATTTCTGCGGATACATAAACTAATTTTGCATTTCCTTATAGCTCATCCGCATTAATCAGTATGAGGAGAACAAACCGGTAGATAGGCGAGCTTTTTTAAGAAACTCCCTCCCAGGTGTTGCTACAGGTTCTTTGGGTTCTACTTCATTACAACCAGAATCACTACTGGCTTCTGTATGTAACATGTGTAGAAGCCAGCTTTCACTCTAATACTCTCTGCTACAGGGCTCAGTACAATCTATTTAAGCAACTTACCCTGTATCCAAGATTACCTATGGCTTGGTTTGTCAAAATTGAGCACGGCATTGTTGATAAGTCAATATTTGATCAGTTTGTGCCAGCTCATATGTCCTATGTTAAACAACTAATTTCTCAAGGCCATCAAGCCAAAACTGGCTATTGGAAAGAGCGTGGTGGTGGCATGCTGCTATTCCAAGCAGCCAACTTAGAAGAAGCTAAGGCCATCGTCCAAGCGGATCCATTGATCCAAAATGGCTGTGTTAACTATGAACTACATGAATGGTGTGTAGTGGTGGAATAGCTCGCTACAATAACAAGCCTAGGTAGAAGGTGCTTATGGCGAAAACGAACAAAAAATCCCAGCCCAGTGATGGCTTTAAGGTCATGGCTGATAATCGTCAGGCTCGCTTTACCTACGAAATTTTAGAAAGCTATGAAGCGGGTATCGAGTTAAGAGGGACTGAAGTTAAATCAGTTCGTGCTGGCAAGGTCAACCTACGGGATGGCTATGCCCAGGTCAAAGAGGGTGAAGTATGGCTGCTTAATGTCCATATTTCGCCCCATAATATGACCAATCAAGCCTACAATCATGCCCCACGAAGGCCACGCCGATTGCTACTTCACAAAGCAGAGATTCGGAAACTGATCGGCAAAGTTGAAGAAAAAGGCTTAACCCTTGTTCCTCTCAAGCTTTATCTAAAAAAGGGGCGTGTCAAAGTTAACATTGCAATTGGGCGGGGTAAAAAACTTCACGATAAACGGGAGTCCCTCAAGCAGAAACAGGAAAAACGTGACATTGCCCGCATGATGAAAAACCGCTAACAGGTGGCCCGATCTAGCGCATTGACAACTTGTTCATAAATCTTTTCGGCTTCTTCAGGCGTATTACCAATACAGGTGAGGCCAAGCTTGCCATATTCTGATAAACAACCCATAAGATGAAACGCGGCTCCTGTACCCGCAATGGAATTAAAATGCAGCTGTTCTAGCATAATGATGTCCATCAGATCATTAGGCAGCAAACCTTTATATTGTTCTTTCTGGAGATTATCAGAGGCTCGATAATATTTAGGCTGGCCTTGAAGGGTATAGAACTGACCGTCTTCTGAATTATAACGACCATTGGTCAATAGCTGTAAGGCCATAAAGGGGTGCGTCGTACCGCCTTTACGCAGATTAATTTCAATAGCATTAAGCTCCCAACTCTCAGCCCCTGTTTGAACCGCAATAAAATCCACACTATAGCGTTCCAAAGCCCCGCGCTGTGCTAAAGCCCTACCCACACGTCGTCCCATTTCCTGCAATTCCATTCGATAAGCCGCATCAGCTGGAAAACGACAACCCAAAAATATCTGTCCGTCTGGCCCACCTAAAATCTGATCGTGAGTAGAAAGGATTTCCACATCTCCAAAGGGGGTAATGTGCCCCTGCACGCTCGGAGACCGTTTGATGTCACCCTCAATAAAGGCTTCTGCGATCGCACCCAGCTCTTCGATTTTCTGCCTAAAATGCTCCCATGTTTCATGAACACACTGGAAACGCATATCTTTAAAGGCTTCAAGCATAAGCTGTGAAGTCCAGTCATTAGCACTATGTGCTGGTCTCACTGTTGCCAGCTTATTTAGCATCAACAGCGCATTACCCTCACCTGAAAATCCTTCATTGAGCTTAATAACAATCCGCTGTAAGTCTGGCTGCTGCTGCCAGAGATTAGCAGTAGCTACTGCTAATTTATTAACATCCCGATATATAACACTCCCTTCAGGATGCGACACACCACAATCTGAAAAAATTTGTCGACTGCCTGCCTTAGTGCCCAGATCTAACAAATGTGGTGATACTGCCATCAGTGGAATATTTAGTGTCAGTGCCAGCTGTTTTTCCAACATCGTCGAATTGAAGCACACCATATAAGCTTCAGATGACCGCAGACACTGGCGAAGTCGCTCAACTAAACGCGGTCGGCTAAGGATCTTTTCTGTTAAAGGACACCGTGAACCATCGTAAGTGGCAAATAAACTAAGCCTGTTTTGAGCATGAGAGCTGGGAATACCAGGAAGCAGCTCCAAATAATAATCAACAACACTAGGGTGTAGTGGCTGTGACGTTACATAAATTAGAGACGTATTGGGATTGCGTAAATGCAGTAATGAAAAAAGTAGTCGTTCTTCATAATGGTGCACCCCTTCGATCTTCACTAGCTCCTCTTGATCAAGACTGAGGGATGGTACTACCAAAATCTGTCTAGGAGCACGATCAAAACAATTTACAGGTTGCCAACACTTAGCGAGCGTCGCCTGTAACTCACGAAACTTTTTATCATCTGTCTCATGATCAGTTGATGCAAATGCCACAACCACTCCTCTATCAATACAGATGCAACTCTATTTAACCAAATTAAAACCACTACTTATGGTAAGTAACTATAGCGCTGCAAACATAATGAACACGGATTTAATTACGAACATTCTTAACGTCAAGGATTCACCTGTAGAGACTTACTACAGTAAAGACATACATAGATAATTATGAAACAGCGACCCAAAGACAATGCTTGCGTCGCTGCTAAAAATTATTGACAGGCCCTCTAATCTCAGGAACTCATTCTTAACCCTGCTCAAGGCTTAAGAAGTACACAAATCGTGTGTTGAACAATCACCAGCACAATGCTCTCGCTAAGGATCAGTTTGAAGAGCTTGAGGTTGTAGATAAGTAATCATCTGATCAACACCCCGCTGGATTCGTCGAGTAACGGTCATTGGACTAACTCCAATCCGCTCAGCAACTTCTTTGCGCGATAGTCCCTTAAAAAACACAAATTCAATAGCTGAACGAGTCTTATCTTCTAACTGACTCAAAGCTCTCTGGAGCTGTTGCCGGTCTTCTTCTAGAGACTGCAGTAGCTGATAGTGCATATCTGGCAGTGTATCGCCTAAAGTAATCGTTGAATCTGTTTGATGGCAAACCGTAGCGTCTAAGCTCAAAGGCATACGGTTCTTATTAGCCATTTTAACCTGCCGCCACTCTTTAACAGAAATGGAAAGCGCTTCAGCCATTTCGTGATCAGAGGGTTGACGACCATATTGGCGAAGCAAGCTTGCTTGAAGTTTTTGACTAGCTTTTTGTAAATCCTGCCAACGACGAGGAATTTTGACCGTAGAGCCACGGTCTCTCAAAAAATGAAGCATCTCACCCCGAATGTAGGGCACAGCGAAGGAACTGAAAGCACATCCTTGGCTTGGGTCAAATCGTTCGATAGCGCGAATTAAACCAAGATAACCAATCTGTTCAAGATCCTCATATGGTTCAGCACACTGGTGGCTCACTCGATGTGCAATTTTGCGAACTAAACCTGCATTTAAACGAACTAAATCATTACGCAACTTAATTGATGGCTTTTGCTTATAGGCCATCAGCATCTCCATCCCGCGAGATCGAAGTGATGAGGTTTGAGTAACCATAGCGTGCTAAATATCCTGTAACAGGGGAGTTAAATCGTGATTTAAATCCATTGTCGGGATGTTGCACCACGCTCACCATCGTTGGATTACGGGACTCAGTCTATAAATTTCCCAAGATAGTCCGTATATTCACCCTAGCTACTTTAAACAAAAATATTAGGTAAGTTCTTCAAACACTTATATGAAGAGGCCTCAGCAGAACTGGTTCAGAACATTTACTGATCATTATTTATAGTAATAAAAATAATCGCTGTAACTTTTTTAGCATCGGAATTAAAATTACATAGATAGTCAATTAGATTAATTCAAATCACTAAAACCCAATCTTTTTAAGATTGAGAACTCCCGATGCAAGAAATCAACTGAGATATTAGCCTACACAGCTACTGATAATATAGTTCCCGATTAAAGCGAATATATACAGTTTTTTTGATAGAAGAAAGAAGCATTCTCTGAAAAATGCCAAGAATCAGCTCCTTGGAGCATACATCTGTTAGATAGGGCCATATGTAGACGCAGCTCTCAATCGTTAATCTTTTTAGGTGGCCCTCTTTTCTTCAAGATCTTAATTTTTGCCATCTGCTTACCATGAGAACCCAGGTGGATTGACACCACAGTCAACAAAGAAAATTAACTACCGCCGTTTCATAGGTTTTAGCATCTTCTAACATAGGAAAATGCCCCGTTCCTGGGACTTCAAAATATTCAATCTTATTATTTAGACTCGCCGCTTTACGCCCTAGTTCAGCAGGAGTAATTTGGTCATATTGTCCGGCAACCAATAGAGCTGGAACCTCAAGAGCAGCGAATGCTTTAGGCATCGCTTGTGTTGCATGTTTACTTACGGAAGCCTTTAATGTAGCTATCGCCGTAGCTGTATCAGCTTGCAAAAAGTCCTTTAGAAACACTTTCTTATCAGAATAAGGAATCGACCTTTTGAGAAATCGTGCCATAAAAATCTGCGGGGCCAAAGGAATATACTCGAGCCATCCAGGGCGAAACAACACAACATAACTCCCAAAACGTTGAAACGCCTCAAAAGCTCGTTTATCGTATTCAAAAGTACCGTTACATGTCAGAACAGCTTTGTGAACTCGTTTAGGAAAACGCTCTAGAAAATAGAGGGCAACCGAAGCTCCCATAGAATGGGCGTTGAGATAAACACAACCTAAATTTAAGGCATCTAAGAGCTCAGCAAGATCGTCCGCAAAGCTCTCTAATGTACCTCTTTTGTCCGTCACGTTATCTGCAGCTGCAGAACGACCAAACCCACGCAAATCATATAATAAGCAATCAAACCGGTGCTTAAAGGAATTAGCAGTCTGCTCCCAGTAGCGAGCAGACCCACCCCAACCATGCAAAAAAACCAGCACCGGACGCTCTTCTTCTCTAGCACTTTCTTCGTCACAAATCCACTCATAGTAGTGTTGGACTCTGTTAAGAGTGACATATGGCATACAGCTAATCCCGTGCCGATAAAGACCAATCTACAATGCCACTAAAAGTGGCAAAAAATGAGGGATCATATGCTTTACTTAAGCTGATTCAGGCTTTGGCAACGAAGAAGGGTGCAGCAACAGCTCTGCAGTAGAACGTTTCTCAACCATTTCTCGGGTAATCTGAAAGCGCTTCATATCTTTTCTAGATGGAAGCTCATACATAACATCTAGCATTATTTCCTCAATAATGCTTCGCAACGCGCGAGCACCTGTTTTTCGACGATACCCTTCTTGAGCGATAGCACGAATAGCATCAGGCCTAAACTCGAGGCTAACATTATCCATCAACATCAATTTCTGAAATTGCTTGACTAGCGCATTCTTAGGCTCTGTCAAAATCGCCATCAAGGCTTCTTCATCAAGGGGATTTAATACAGAAATAGCGGGAATACGACCAATGAACTCAGGTATCATGCCAAACTTGACAATATCATCGGCCTCTAAATTCTTCAAAATATCAGCTGCTCGTTTATCTCGATTAAACTGGTTGGATGCCTCTCCCGAACCTTGAACAAAGCCCATGGATTTCTTACCAATGCGCTGCTCAATAATTTTTTCAAGACCAACAAAAGCACCACCACAAATAAACAAGATGTTACTGGTGTCTATCTGTATGCAATCCTGATAAGGATGTTTACGGCCACCTTGAGGTGGAACATTCGCAACCGTACCTTCCAGCATCTTCAAAAGTGCTTGCTGAACACCTTCACCAGAGACATCTCGGGTTATTGAAGGGTTCTCACTCTTACGGGCAATTTTGTCAATCTCGTCTATATAGATAATGCCTCGCTGAGCTTCTTCAACGTCTAGGTCAGCTACCTGAAGAAGACGCAGCAGAATATTTTCTACATCCTCACCAACATACCCAGCCTCAGTCAATGTAGTCGCATCAGCAACGGCAAAAGGTACATCCAAAATTTTTGCCAAGGTCTGAGCAAGCAGCGTTTTCCCAGAACCTGTAGGACCAATCAGCAATATATTGGACTTTTGAAGCTCCACACTATCTTCACCTGGATCGCCACCTGATTGAACATAACTCAGGCGTTTGTAGTGATTATAAACAGCAACAGAAAGAACCTTCTTCGCTTCATCTTGACCGATGACATGCTCATCAAGATATGCCTTAATATCACGCGGCTTGGGTATTTGATTCAGCGATATATGGGATGGAGCTTTACGATTACGTTCAGAAGATTGCTCGCGTCGAGGCGTGGGAGGAGCAACAGCAGAACTTGAATCAAACAGCTCCTCATCTAAAATTTCGTTACAGAGGTCTACACATTCGTCACAAATATAAACACCTGGACCAGCGATTAGCTTGCGCACCTGCTCCTGTGACTTGCCGCAAAAGGAACATTTAAGATGGGAGTCATATTTAGACATGTTGGCCCTAACCTAGTGCGTTGACGTTAAATCAGCAGCGATATCACGAGAAATGACCGTATCAATTAGCCCATAATCAGCTGCTTCAGCCGCTGACATGAAAAAATCTCGTTCTGTATCTTCTGCAATTCTTTCTAAAGGCTGCCCAGTATGACCAGCCAGTAACTCATTGAGCCGCTGCTTAAGATAGAGAATTTCCCGAGCCTGGATCTCAATATCCACAGCCTGTCCCTGAGCTCCACCCAAAGGCTGATGAATCATAATACGCGAACTTGGTAGTGCCATCCGCTTTCCCTTGGCACCTCCAGACAAAAGAAAGGCACCCATACTAGCAGCCAACCCGAAGCAAATCGTGACAACATCTGGACGAATTTGTTGCATCGTATCGTAAATCGCCATTCCTGCCGTAATGGAGCCCCCTGGCGAATTAATATAAATCTGAACGTCTTTCTCTGGATCTTCAGCATCCAAGTAAAGAAGTTGGGCAACAATTGAGTCGGCTAAAGTATCATCAACACCAGCACCTAGGAAAACGATGCGTTCTCTGAGCAACCGAGAGTAGATATCAAACGCTCGTTCTCCACGACCAGACTGCTCAAGAACTACAGGCAACATACTGACTGCTCCTTCGCTACCGCCAACCACCTGAAACCGACGGCTAGCCAGCTTCGGTTCTGATGTACTGTGGCAGGAATGAAACACTGATGAATCCATAATCAACTAAAGCTTATTTATAAACTATTATGCCCCATACCTCTATCGAGCAGATTACAAAGGCAGCCCACATACTCTAGCGAAAACCACCGGACTTCAACAGTAACCAATAAATAAGGTTTTTTAATCCACATTTATCGTGTGCATTCAAAGCAACATAGCAGCTGCTATGACCGGTCAATAGTTCTAAAAACACGCCTTTATCCCTAAGGGAAACATTCGTCATCATAGAAATTACTTTTCAAAACCATGCTGAAGCACTAATTAAAGCAGCAAATTCTATGATGACCATCACTGATTTACTCTTCCTCACTAACCTCCGAGGTGTCATCAGATTCCTGAGTTAAACTTCCCTCAGGAACAAGCTCGACAGTCGCATGATCAGTAAGCCAAGCCAAGATTTTTTCTTTAAGTAAATCTTCATTAACCACTTGCTTCAAACGGTCTTGATCAATGTCAGCAGGATTATCAACTTCTGACATCATTTCTTTAATTCTTGCTGTCACAGCCTCTTCGTCAACGCTAATGGATTCTTGTTTCGCCACTTCCCCCAGGGCTAGCGTGCGACGTAAACGTTCAGTAGCTTCAGGCTTGGCATTTTCACGCATATTTTCAACTAATTCCTTAGTCAAAAACTTATTAACATCGATGCCCTGATTAGATAGCTGCATCACAGTTTGGGTCACAATATGATCCACTTCTCTGTGGAGCAAAGTTTTAGGAATTTCAACTTGCAAATGACTAACAAGCTCATCTAAGAGAGCTTTCTCAGTATTAGATTTAGTCGCTTCTTGCGCTTCTTTCTGAAAGCGATCTTCCAAGGATGCTTTGAGCTCTTCCAGCGTTTCGAATTCGCTGACTTCTTGGGCTAAATCATCATCTAAGTCAGGTAGTTCCCGTTCTTTTAGATCATTGAGAGTAATGCTGAAAACAGCTGGCTTTCCAGCCAGATCATCCTGCGGATACTCATCTGGGAAAGAAACTTCAACATCCTTGGTTTGGCCAAGCTCCATACCAACAATGCCTTCTACAAAACCTGGAATAAATCGCCCTTCCTTAATTTCAACTTGAAACTCTTTAGCGCTGCCACCTTCAAATTCTTTTGGTTCTTGACCGTCTTCGATAGTTTTGCCAACAAAATCAACAATGGCAACATCGCCTTCTTGGGCTGCTCGATCTTCTATAGGAGCTAAGCTAGCCAAATTCTGCTGATAGCTTTCTAAGGTTTCAATAACACGTTCAGATTTATACGCTATTTCTTCAGCTTGAATAGATAGTGCCCGATACTGTGCCAGCTCTGCTTGAGGAGGAACATCTACTGATGCCGAAATGGTTAAGATCTTACCCGGCTCAAACACTTCAATAAGCTGTTCGAACCCCGAACGTAGTTGGTAATTACCCAACGCCTCAATTTTCTCTTGAGCAATCGCTTTGTCGATAACAGTTTGCACTAGCTCCTCTAGGGCTGCTGCTTTGAGTCTAGTTGCTCCCAACTGCTGTACTAAAATTTGCCGAGGCACCTTACCCTTGCGAAAGCCAGGAATATTAGCCGTTTTCATGTACTTACGCAGCGTCTGCTCGTAGGTCTGCTTAGAGATTTCTGCCGGGACTTCAATTTCTAACCCAACCTGGCTTTCGGGCAGTTTTTCCTGGGTAACTTTCATTGGGAATCTTTATGTTCTAATTAATGAGCCGCGCAAAGGTACTACTACAGTGAGTAGGTTTTTGGCTTGTTAGAGGCATCAGACTTTACAAGCGCAGTTAGCTATAATAGCCGATTATTTATATCCGAAGCATATGCCCTGTAATTTTAAGAGGATTACTCAAATCAGTTGCCCTCTTGTACTCAGGGTATAGAGAGGTTGGAACATTGGCCAGGGCAATAAAGTCTGATAGTTGTAATGTCGAAGATAGACTCTAAAGGTAGTGGCACATAAAGCAGACAGGTAGGGTAAGAGGCGAATGGCTAATACTCACAGAAATAAATCAGTAAAGCTCAAAGAGCTATTCCATAGGTAGAGCATCTGCCTTGCGATTTGTGTTCGGCTTAGTCATTTGTCCGACTAGTGTCTGTTAAAGTAGTAATCTTATGATGATTTGAACTTCAGCTTAAGTCCTCCATAAATTGCTGTCTTTTGCCTTGGAGTTTTGGAAATTGTTTAGAAGTCCACGTTGTAAATTTGTTAACAATATTAAAGAATGCATTAAAGCAACAAAGGCTAATTGAAAGCTTTTGTATTTATTCTCAGCTCAAAGTATGTATTTTCTCAGGTCAAGCGTTGTTTGAGCCAATGAATGTTAAGCCTATCAGCTTCAATTAATTTTTATTCAAGTGTTTTTTGCAGAGAAGTCTGAAATAGAGGAGGCCATACCTTTTGCCTGAGACATATCGTGTAGCTATCATGGGAGCCACAGGAGCTGTAGGCACTGAACTGCTTACACTTTTAGAAGAACGCGATTTCCCAGTCAAGGACTTAGTGCTTCTAGCATCGCCCCGTTCTGCTGGAAAGAAGCTGGCCTTTAAGGGACAGCCGATTGTGGTACAGGATGTCAGCAAGATTAACCTTGCTGACATTGATCTTGTTTTGGCATCAGCTGGCGGAGCGGTATCTAAAGAGTGGGCACCCAAGGCAGCTGATGTCGGGGCAGTAGTTGTGGATAACTCTAATGCTTTTCGAATGGCTCCGGATGTTCCTTTAGTAGTTCCTGAGGTTAACCCCGAAGCAGTCCTAAACCATAAGGGGATTATTGCTAATCCAAATTGCACAACTATTTTAATGAGCTTAGTGCTCTGGCCATTGCACAGCTATCAATCTATCAAGAGGGTTGTTGTATCTACTTATCAGTCTGCCAGCGGCGCTGGCGCTCGTGCGATGGAGGAAGTTAAGCTTCAAGCGCAGTCTATTTTGGGTGGAGAACAGCCGGTAACTGATGTGTTTCCATACCCCCTGGCATTCAATCTATTTCCTCATAACTCCCCTCTGAATGATCAAGGCTATTGTCAGGAAGAGATGAAAATGGTGAATGAAACCCGTAAGATTTTTGGGGTTGCCGATTTACGTATTAGTGCCACCTGTGTCAGAGTTCCTGTTTTGCGCGCGCACTCAGAAGCAATCAATATTGAGTTTACTGAGCCATTGATGGTAGCAAAAGCTTTGGAACTTTTGAAGGCTGCCCCTGGAGTGACAGTAGTCGAAGATTGGCAAGCAAACTACTTTCCTATGCCCATAGAAGCAAGTGGACAAGATGCTGTGCTCGTAGGGCGCATCCGCGCTGACATATCTCATGATAATGGTTTAGAACTTTGGCTGAGTGGTGATCAGATTCGCAAGGGAGCTGCCCTCAATGCTATTCAAATTGCAGAACTTCTGGTTAGGAAGCAGGCTTTGAAGCAAAAATCTCTAGTTTGAACATCAGTGTTAGGCTCAAACTCTGACAGGGCTATTTGATTTTTGGGTGTTTGATCTTTGCCAGCTTGCATGACTCAAACTTTTTTCAAAAGCCCTGTAAAAGCTCCTTCTAACTTGTTTAATGGTAAACCTTTGAACTAATAACCCTAATCAAAGGTTTTTCAATATATTTGTGGCGTAGTGAGGATAGATAGACGTGACATATTTTGGACGAGTTCTCACGGCAATGATTACTCCTTTCAATCCATCAGGAGCCGTTGATTATGAGTCTGCACAGCGTTTGGCATCTTATTTGGTCAGTAACGGTACAGATACCATTGTGGTGTGTGGCACTACCGGTGAATCACCTACATTGAGTTGGGCTGAAGAGTACGAACTATTTCAGATCATCAAAGCAGCTGTAGCAGGACATGGCAAAGTAGTTGCAGGTACAGGATCCAATAGTACCGAAGAAGCCATTACGGCTACTCGAAAGGCTGCTGAGTTAGGCTTGGATGGGACACTCCAGGTGGTGCCTTATTACAACAAACCGCCACAAGCTGGTTTGCAAGCGCATTTTAGTGAGATCGCAAATGCTGTGCCTGATATACCTATTATGTTGTACAACGTACCAGGCCGCACTGGTTGTAACCTAGAGCCATCTACCGTTGCAGCCTTGGCAGAGTTTTCAAACATTGTTGCCATCAAAGAGGCAAGTGGTGATCTTGACCAAGTGAGTGAAGTTCGTCGCTTGACACCAGCTAATTTCAATATTTATTCAGGAGATGACTCTTTAACGCTACCCATGCTTGCAGTAGGTGCTGTTGGGGTCGTTAGCGTTGCTAGTCACCTGGTAGGAAATTCACTGCAAAAGATGATCCAGGCTTATGAGACCGGACAAGTCACTTCAGCCAGAGACACACATATTAAGCTGCTACCTTTGTGCAAAGCTCTGTTCAAGACTACTAACCCTATTATGGTTAAGGCTGCGTTACAACTACAGGGATGGTCTGTAGGTAATTGCCGCTTACCCCTAAGCGAACCTCCTGCCGAATTAGTTGAGCAGCTTAAGACACTAATGGATGAACTGGGCTTACTACAAACAGTATTTGTCTAGGCTCGAATAACCCGCTACACATTTCAATTCATACAGTGGTATCGACAGGAAAATGAATACCTTGATTTAAAGCATTTTTTGAGAATTCGGTTTAGCTTACACATTTTTTGATTTTATTGAGGCACCTATGCGACAGCGATCCAGAACTAGCCAACGAACAAGATCGACAGCAAAGATTACTCAGGGTGAGCGCAACACATCACGAAATGCAGCGCCTAAAGTAAGAGGAGTTCATAGGGAGCAAGAAAAGATTGATAAAGACACCCTGAAAATTATCCCTTTGGGTGGTTTACATGAAATTGGCAAAAATACCTGTGTATTTGAAATTAATAACGAAATTATTTTGGTAGATGCAGGTCTAGCATTTCCATCTGACGATATGCACGGTGTAAATATTGTTTTACCCGACGTCACCTACCTGCGCGAGAATCGCCATAAAATCAAAGGCATGATTGTTACCCATGGTCATGAGGATCATATTGGTGGTATTGCATTTCATCTTAAACAATTTGATATCCCTATCATTCACGGCCCTCGGCTGGCTATGGCTTTGCTGGCCGACAAATTGGAAGAAGCCGGAGTCTCTGAAAAAACTCAATTAAGAACTGTACAGCCAAGAGATACCGTCAAGCTAGGTCAATCCTTCGAGGTGGAATATATTCGAAATACCCACTCCATGGCCGATAGTTTTACAGTCGCTATCCGTACACCTGCGGGTGTCGTTATTCATACAGGGGACTTTAAGATCGACCATACACCCGTTGATGGAGAGTATTTTGACCTGGCTAGACTAGCTGCCTATGGGGAATCAGGAGTGCTTTGTCTAGTGAGTGACTCTACCAATGCTGAAGTTCCTGGCCATACACCTTCTGAGCGTTCTGTATTTCCAAATTTAGATCGTGCATTTGGTGAAGCTAAAGGACGCTTGATGGTCACCACATTTGCGTCTTCAGTCCACCGCGTCAACATGCTTTTGGAACTTGCACAAAAGCATGAGCGTTCAGTTTTTGTTGTAGGACGCTCCATGTTGAACGTGATTGCTCATGCTCGTAGTTTGGGTTATGTCAAATGTCCTGATGACTTGTTTAAGCCCCTCAATACCTTAAACAGCTGTGCTGATGAACGAGCAATGATTTTAACTACAGGTTCCCAAGGAGAACCTATGGCAGCTTTGACTCGAATTGCTAATGGTGCTCATCGTCAAATCAAAGTACGTGAGGGAGATACCATCATCTTCTCAGCTAATCCGATCCCCGGGAATACAATTGCAGTTGTCAACACCATAGATAAGTTGATGGCTCAGGGAGCAAATGTAATTTACGGCAAACGTCAGGGATTACATGTTTCTGGGCATGGTGCTCAAGAAGATCAAAAGCTAATGTTAGCCCTGACAAAACCTCAATACTTTTTACCTGTCCATGGCGAGCACCGCATGCTGGTTAAACATGCGGCTACGGCGAAAAGTATGGGTGTACCGGAAGAAAACATGGTTGTCATTCGAAATGGCGATATTGTCGCTGTTGATAACGAGCAAGGTATTCGTATTGCAGGCCAAGTATCTTCAGGCATAGAGCTAGTGGATTCATCTCGCAATGGTATTGTTGGGCGTACAGTTTTGAAGGAGCGTCAGCAACTGGCAGAAGATGGGATTATTACTATCTCAGTGGCTATTGATCGTAATGGAAAATTATTAGCTCCTCCCTCCGTTCATCTACGGGGTGTGGTGACCAAGCTTACCCAAACGGATTGGAACACTAAGATTAATCAAGTCGTCACATCCGGATTACGAAACCGTTGGCGTGAAGTGGTGGACACAGTAGAGAATCAGACAAATGTGCGTTGGGATGGTTTGCGCTCTCGCTTAGAAGAAGAAGTAAGATATTTTGTACGGAGAGAGTTACCCAAACGCTATCCTCTTATCGTTTTTCTGATGCAACCCATTGACACGACCACGACATCAAACACCCCTGAAGCAGTTAAGAAGGGCGTTGTAGCTGTTTGAAGCAATCAGTAGTGAGTGAGATCTGTCATATGTATTGGGCCAGTTTGTCAGCAATAATAGGATGACCTTTAAAGAAATGAAATAATAGTCTTAAAATCCTAGTCATATGGACAAGCTCAAGCTATAATCCATTGCAACTGAAGCTGCCGTAGGATAGCTACAGAGTTTGTTAGCTGTGGCTCAACAAACAGCGAGTGTTAAGCAACCTATTCTCAGAAGCGTACGTAATTTCAATGTAATAGCATTGTTTGCGTTTTTCTTCGTGTTTCAGCACTCTTACATCGGACTTATTCAAACGTCACTTCTTAATGTACAGCAGTGAAGTTTTTTGATTCCTGCGGTTTTCTCTGTATTCTGCCTTCGACCTTAACTTAGTCTGGTTGACCTTAGCTAAGGTACCAAAATTTTAGGTTTGAGTAGCTAGTTCGAATTTAAAAGGATTAATCGTTGAGCTTATGTATGTCGCCCCCGCAACTGTTGGGTTGGCAACATGGGTCTTTGAGGAAATTGAATGCCTAAGCAGATTATTATTGCGGAGCAGCATCGTACTGCCGCCGTTTTTTCAGAAGAGCAAATTCAAGAGCTAATTGTGGCTACTGGTAGCCACCAAGTTGGTGACATTTACGTAGGCACAGTTGAAAACGTCCTGTCTGGCATTGATGCAGCCTTCATCAATATTGGTGACAGTGAACGTAATGGCTTTATGCATGTGTCTGATTTAGGCCCCTTGAAGCTAAAACGGGCACCGGGGCCAATTACTGAATTAGTTGCACCGAAGCAAAAGGTCTTAGTGCAAATTATGAAAGAGCCAACAGGCAATAAAGGGCCGAGGCTCACAGGAAAAATTACATTGCCAGGACGATACTTAGTCCTTATGCCTTATGGTCGAGGAGTAAATCTATCACGTCGCATCCGTAATGAAGTAGAGCGCCATCGGCTACGAGCCCTTGGCATTCTAACAAAGCCACCTGGGATGGGTTTGCTAGTACGTACGGAAGCGGAAGGTGTCTCTGAAGAGGCGATTATTGAAGATTTAGCAGCCTTGCAAAAACGCTGGGAGATGATTCAGCAAGAGGCAATGGCAACTCGCCCTCCCGCCTTACTAAATCGTGATGATGACTTTATCCAGCGAGTACTGCGCGATGTCTACAATGCTGATGTTAATCGCATTGTGACTGATTCAGATATTGGAATGCAGCGGGTCAAACAACACTTGTCAAGTTGGAGTGATGGCCGGTTACCCGTCGGAGTCTTAGTTGATCATCACCGAACAACGTCACCACCGATCTTAGAATATTTTCGAGTCAATGCAGCGATCCGTGAGGCTTTGAAGCCAAGGGTTGATCTACCTTCTGGAGGTTATATCATCATTGAGCCTACTGAGGCATTAACAGTAATTGATGTTAACTCCGGCTCATTTACACGTTCTGCAACTGCCCGTGAAACCGTTCTTTGGACTAACTGCGAAGCTGCGGTTGAAATTGCTCGTCAACTGCGACTACGCAACGTTGCTGGAGTGATTGTCGTTGACTTTATTGATATGGAGTCAAGGCGTGATCAGATGCAAGTTCTAGAGCACTTTGGCAAAGCACTGCAGGCAGACAAGGCGCGACCTCAAATTACACAGCTCTCTGAGTTAGGGCTAGTAGAGTTAACTCGTAAACGCCAAGGCCAAAATGTATACGAGTTATTTGGTATTCCTTGTCCCGCTTGTGGTGGCTTAGGGCACCTTGTACAACTCCCTGGAGAGGCACCTGTTGAAGTACAGCAATCGGCTGTAGCAAATCGAGTAGTTCCCTTGCCAACACCTCGAGGCGTACGTCAAGAGCGCTCAGAGAGCCTGGAACCAGATCAAAATCTTAAGACTCTTGAGCTGATGAATCATCCTGACTATCAGGATAAAGCCAATGGTCGTGGTCGCCGTCGTCGTCGTCGTAGTGACGGACCTGGTAGCCGCAGTGGGCGTTCACCTGCCGCTCCTCCCAAACTTGTCAACAATGGCAACAACGGTAATTCTATAATCAGCTCAGCACCTGCTTTGGGTGCTGAAACTGTCCGAGAGGAGGCACCTACAGACACTGTCATACGGGGTAAGCGTTCTCGTGGTCGCGGTCGTAAACCAGAAGTCCCGCCCAAAGTTGTGACGGTCGCCTTAACACCGGATGAACAGAGAATTTATGCTGAGATGGGAGTTTCTCCTCTAGTTTTAAGCCACGAAGAACTTAAAGATTCAAGGAATATTGTGGTTTCAGTAGTCTTACCTGGAGAGGAACCACAACTACCTGCTCCCGAAGCCGGAAAAGACGGTCTTCCAAGTAGGGTGAGCAATCCAAACACTACAGATATGAGTGACGGCAAAGACAATGTTGTAGTACTTGAGTCAACATTACCTGAGGATAAACATCCTGAAGTCCAGACTATACCAAACCTTGAAATTAACGAAGATGTCGAGGGTAGTGAGATCCCAGATGCTGCTTTACCATCCACGAATCCCAATACTCGTCGCCGCCGCCGTCGTCGCTCTTCTGCTACGTCAGTCAGCAGTTAGATGATAGCTACTATAGTAGCTGGTGTTGATGAAGTAGGGCGGGGAGCTTTGTTCGGTCCTGTTGTTGCTGCAGCCGTGATATTGCAGCCTAATAAATGTGAATGGCTAGAACAACAAGGTGTTGTTGATAGCAAAGCGCTTACACCTAAGAAACGTGAGCAGCTAGTATCGGTTATCCGGACTAATGCAATTGATGCTCAAATTGGCTGGGTTTCGGTGCGCCAAATCGACCGTCTAAACATTTTGCAGGCTTCTTTAAAAGCAATGGCAAAATCTATCAATCAGTTATCTACCCTACCTACTAGGTGTTTAGTAGATGGTAATCAGCAGATTCCTGATTTAGGAATTGAGCAACAAACTATTGTGAAGGGTGATCAGCGGGTAATTGAGATCGCAGCTGCCAGTATTTTGGCGAAGGTATGGCGAGATAAGCTCATTGTGCGCCTATCACATCGCTATCCAGGATACGATCTTGCTTCCAATAAAGGTTATGGTAGTCCAAGACATTTAGCAGGATTGAAGGCACTAGGCCCCACTAGGTACCATCGTCGTTCCTTTAAAAGTTGCCGTCAATATCGTTAATGGGCTAGTCTACGTTACTCCTAGAAATGATTTTTTTGGAAATGTCAAATCTTTTTTTGCAACGCATTGCAGAGGGTTTTAGCCTTTTGTCATCTTGAAGCATCAATTACTAATTAAGGCTGCCACAAATCCACTAAGTTAGTGGATTTGTGGTGAAGCTAAAATACCACTTACCCAGCTCTTATACTCATGCATTAAACGACGTTGTAAACGTCGTTTAATGGCACTTAAAATACCACTGACAACTGTATTACCTGTAGATTCTAACAGTGATGTAGGCGTTAACTTAAAGGCTGGGGGCAGGTCGATAGTAATATCTAATTCGGCATTCCCATATACTCCAGAGTTGTCAGGCTGAGCGGCTAACCACCCCTGAAGCTTGAACGAAAATCGCTTGTTGAGTGACGCTTGATTACGCAAACGACAAGCATCCGAGTAAATAATAACCTTGTCATATTCATTAGGATAGATTGCGACGTCAGCAACAGGCTCTAATGTGAGCATCAAAAATTTGATGGGATGCATACTAAACTCAAACCTGTGCTCTCCTAAAACCTTAATTTGGCTTGGATCAGCAAGAGAATAAACTAGCCGATTAGTATTGCTCAAATACTGGCGAATAGGCACAGGGGCAGGGGAAATCACAATTTCAACGGATTGCGACGCGTGCAAATGAACCATTCAGTCAATTTCACCCCAAGGTCGCATTAGATACATAACAACAAGACTCATGTATAAAGTTCCCATGGTCTGAGTCGTCTCCCAACATGACTAAAATTAGATTTTTGCACCCTTCACCGCGGTGATGCGAAAACCTATTAAGCTAACTCTAACACCTTTATTTCTGAGGTTGTTGATGCTGATTTATATCTTTCTAGATGATTTCTATCGCCCACCTAGGCCCTTCGGGAAGCTATTCTGAGCTGGCAGCAACTAACTATGCTCATTGGCTAGAGGCACACCATAACCAAGCCTGTACGTTGCAAGCGTACAGCACTATTACTAAAGCTATTCAAGCAGCAGCTTACGGCAAAGTAGACGCTGCTGTAGTACCTGTAGAAAATTCGATTGGTGGTAGCGTTCGAGATACCCTCGACATGTTGTGGGAATTAGATAGTTTAAAGATCCAAAATAACCTTGTCATCCCAATTCATCACGCTCTTCTTTCCAATGCAATAGGCTGTGAAAGTATTCAAACAGTATATTCACATCCTCAAGCGCTCAGTCAATGTCAGAAGTGGCTAGAAAATCACCTACCTGATGCCTTACAAGTTGCAACAAGTTCTACAACTGAGGCTCTACCAAGGCTATCTCAGGACAACACGCTGGCAGCGATCGCACCGGTGTGGGCAGCCAGATTATACAACTTACCCATACTGGCCACCCCCATTAATGACAATCCAGAAAATGAAACACGATTTTGGATTCTAAGCCGCAATCTAAATCACCATGGTAGCCATACATCGATAGCGTTCAGGCTACCCGATAATTCACCAGGCGCGCTCCTAAAACCTCTACAGCTATTTGCAACTCAAGGTATTAATATGAACCGTATTGAATCTCGACCTACTAAGTTAGCCCTGGGAGACTATCGTTTTTTTATCGATATCGAAGCAAGCCTTGACGACCCCAATACACAGGCAGCGCTTCAACTTCTAAGAAACTGCACAAAGAGCTTAAAAATTTTTGGCAGTTACGAGCAAATACAAGTCCAGATGCCCTAGAATCAACGGCCACTTTGCTATGAAGGGCTATCTTCAGGTAGAACATCTTTGAGAGCAGTACGTGCTGCTAGGTGATTGCGAGTAGACGTTAGAATATCTGCCTCTCGTTCCAAACGCTGAGCTGTGTTTTGCATCTCCAGCAACTGCTGCTGCTCTTTAGCTACACCATGTAAAGTACTCGCAATCCAATACGAAAGCTCCAATGGTAACTCCGGAACACTCTCAGGCACCTCTATGTCTTGGCTAGTCAACTTAGAAGAAAGATAAACAACATCTCTCAACAACCGGTCAACTTCCGATGCTAGAGGGGCTAAATCTTTATCGGATAATTCATCCTCAATCCACTCAACTAAACCAACGCGATAGGGCTTTTCACGCACGTAATCCAGAACTCGAAACCTTTGCTGGCCCATAGTTAGCATTTTCATACGATCATCTGGAAGACGCTGAAAATGAACAACTTCTGCACAACAACCAATCTTGGATATTTCACCACTATCGGGATCAATCATAAGCACACCAAAACGACGATCCGATTGGAGAATCGTATTCATCATGATGCGATAACGAAACTCAAAAATATGAAGTGGCAAGTGCCTACCAGGAAAAAGAACTAACTCGGGTAAAGGAAATAGAGGTAGCTCTCGAACAGCAACTGATGAAGCAGAATCCATATGGTAGGTGTGAAATACTTTGATTCATACACTGCGTAGGCCCGTATCATGCCTTTCACTTGTATGTAATTTTATAGTAACTCATTCATTCGCTTACAACAGGCGGAGCTTAAGCAGCTATATAAAGAAAACACCCGAACATCACATCTAAGAGACGTTCAGGCATTTCAAAAAACTACTAGGTACTCAGTAAAGTATCAATACTTCGACATTAGATATTCTTTAGAGCTTCACTTCAATATCTACACCTGCAGGAAGATCTAGCTTCATTAAGGCATCAATGGTCTTAGAAGTCGGCTGATAAATATCAATAATTCGTCGATGAGTTCGAGTCTCAAAATGCTCTCTAGAGTCCTTATTAACGTGGGGGGAGCGTAAGACACAATAAATTTTACGCTTGGTAGGTAATGGAATCGGACCAATTGCAGTAGCGTTGGTTCGATTAGCAGTATCTACAATTTTTTCACAAGATGTATCGAGAAGGCGACGATCAAATGCCTTTAAGCGGATACGAATCTTTTGCTGCTGAATAGTAGCCATGGTGACTTAAGAGTTGTTCAATTATCAAGGTTCAAAGGTCAAGAGACCTGATTAGAGGGAGGAAGCTGTTTTAACATCCCCCCTCTAAAGCTCTGAAGGAAGTAACTTCGCAAAAATTACTCAGTAATTTTGGAAACCACACCAGCACCTACAGTACGGCCACCTTCTCGGATTGCAAAACGCATTCCTTCTTCAACCGCTACAGGATTAATAAGTTCAACGGTCATTTTGATACGATCGCCAGGCATAACCATCTCAGCAGCACTACCATCATCAGCAGTAAAGCTTGCAATAGAGCCAGTTACGTCAGTGGTACGCACGTAAAATTGAGGCTTATAGCCTGGGAAAAAAGGAGTGTGACGACCACCTTCCTCCTTGTTGAGAACATAAACCTCTGCCTCAAACTTTGTATGAGGAGTGATGCTCTTGGGCTTAGCTAGCACCATGCCGCGTAGAATATCTTCCTTTTGGATACCCCGCAAAAGAACACCAACGTTATCACCAGCCATACCCTCATCGAGAGTTTTCTGGAACATCTCAACACCGGTCACAGTGCTCTCAGTGGTATCACGAATACCAACAATTTCAATAGTCTCGCCAACTTTAACCTTGCCACGCTCAATCCGGCCAGTAGCAACAGTACCACGACCAGTGATTGAGAAAACGTCCTCAACCGCCATCAAGAAAGGCTTATCAACGTCACGCTCAGGAGCAGGAATATATTCATCCACCTGATCCATCAGAGCATGAATTTTATCTACCCACTCATCATCACCCTTACCAAGGCTATTGTTTGCCTGCAGAGCTTCAACAGCTTTCAATGCAGAACCCGCAACAATAGGAATATCATCGCCAGGAAAATCGTAGGAACTCAGAAGCTCACGAACTTCTAGTTCAACCAGTTCAAGTAGTTCTTCATCGTCTACTTGATCTTCCTTATTCAAGAAGACAACGATATGAGGTACACCAACCTGCTTGGAGAGCAAAATATGTTCGCGAGTCTGAGGCATAGGACCATCAGCCGCAGAACACACTAGAATAGCACCATCCATTTGAGCTGCACCGGTAATCATGTTTTTCACATAATCTGCGTGTCCAGGGCAGTCAACGTGAGCATAATGACGGCTCTCGGTCTCATACTCTACGTGAGCTGTATTGATAGTGATACCCCGAGCTTTCTCCTCGGGAGCAGCATCAATATCCTCATAGTTACGAGCTTTAGCACTACCTGCTGCGGCTAAAGTCATTGTAATAGCAGCTGTTAGAGTGGTCTTACCGTGGTCAACATGACCAATGGTGCCAATGTTAACGTGGGGCTTACTTCTTTCAAACTTTTCGCGTGCCATGTATTTACTGTGTCCCTAAATTACTTATGCGTTCCCTTTGTTTCTAGCGATAACCGCATCAGCCACATTTCGCGGAACCTCCGCATAGTGGCTAAACTCCATAGAGAATATGCCTCGGCCCTGGGTTTTTGAACGGATGTCAGTAGCATAACCAAACATTTCCGCCAAAGGTACGTTCGCACTTACCTTCGTAAGTCCGTCCTCAGCCCCCATACCCTCAATCTGGCCTCGACGAGAGTTCAGGTCTCCCATAATATCACCGAGAAACTCCTCAGGAGCTTCAACCTCGATTTTCATCATGGGCTCCAGCAATACTGGAGAAGCCTTTGTGACTGCATCTTGAATAGCCATTGATCCAGCGATCTTAAAGGCCATCTCAGATGAGTCTACATCGTGGTAAGAACCATCAACCAGTGTGACTTTAATGTCGATCACGGGATACCCAGCTAGGATACCAGATTCGCACTTTTCTTTCATGCCAGCTTCAGCAGGACCGATGTACTCTTTGGGTACTGTTCCACCAACAATCTTAGACTCGAATTCGAACCCTGAGCCTTCTTCTCCTGGCTCGACATCAATCACCACATGACCAAACTGGCCCTTACCTCCACTTTGACGCACAAACTTGCCCTCAGTAGAAACCGCCTTGCGGATAGTTTCACGATAGGCAACCTGGGGTGCGCCAATATTTGCTTCCACCTTAAATTCTCGCTTCATACGATCCACGAGAATATCCAGGTGAAGCTCCCCCATTCCTGCAATCACTGTCTGATTTGTCTCGGGGTCCGTAAATACCCTAAACGTTGGATCTTCCTCAGATAAAGATTGTAAGGCTTTAGCCAGTTTTTCCATATCCTGCTTAGTTTTAGGTTCCACAGCAACGGATATAACAGGCTCTGGCACGAATAAGGACTCTAACACAATCGGAGCATCAGTCGTACAAATTGTGTCTCCTGTCGTAGTATCTTTGAGTCCCAATACTGCTCCAAGATCCCCAGAACGCAGCTCGTTTACCTCAATACGCTCATCTGCTTTCAAGACAATCAGACGGGAAATCCGTTCTTTTTTATCCTTAGTGGCGTTGTACACGTAGCTACCCTTAGTCAAAACACCAGAGTACATACGGATAAAAGTAAGCCGCCCATAGGGATCGGACATAATCTTGAATGCTAGAGCAGAGAGAGGGCCATCATCTTCAGGTGGCCTTTCTCCAGTCTCTCCATCAGGTAATGTGCCTTGAATTGGCGGGATGTCTAATGGTGATGGCAAGTAATCAACCACAGCATCCAATAAAAGCTGGACACCTTTATTCTTGAAGGCTGAACCGCAGAACATAGGCACTAGACTGCCAGACGTCACCCCTTTACGCACCGCAGTCATGATTTCTTGACTACTGAGCTCTTCCCCCTCCAGGTATTTCTCCATAAGGGCATCATCAGTGTCAGCAATTGCCTCAAGTAATACGGACCGATATTCATCAGCCTGCTCCTTTAAGTCTTCAGGAACATCAGATTCCTGAATATCCGTACCCAAATCATTGGTGTAAATATGAGCACGCATTTTAACTAAATCAACAACCCCTTGGAAGCCATCTTCAGCACCAATGGGTATTTGAACAGGAACAGCATTCGCCTTAAGACGCTCACGAACTTGGTCATATACCCGAAAGAAGTTGGCCCCAGTACGGTCCATTTTGTTTATAAAAGCAATGCGCGGAACGTTGTAGCGATCCGCCTGTCGCCAAACAGTTTCAGACTGTGGCTGCACGCCACCAACTGAATCAAAGACAACAATCACACCGTCTAGGACACGCATTGAGCGTTCGACCTCAATGGTGAAGTCAACATGACCAGGAGTATCAATAATATTGATTTGGTGGTCACGCCAGCTCGTACTGATGGCGGCAGCTGTAATGGTGATACCACGCTCCTGCTCTTGCTCCATCCAATCGGTTACGGCGTTGCCATCATGCACTTCACCGATTTTATGAACAACACCAGAATAAAAAAGGATTCGCTCAGTCGTCGTCGTTTTACCAGCATCAACGTGAGCGGCGATCCCGATGTTTCTAATGCTTTCCAGTGGAGAAGTTCGTGCCATGACTACAGAATTAACCGACATGCTAAAAAGTCGTATTGCTGGGGCTATGGGTCAATTACTTGAGGTTGATTGCTTAATAGCGATAATGCGCAAAGGCTTTGTTAGCTTCTGCCATGCGATGAGTCTCCTCTCTCTTACGAACGGCACCGCCTGTCTCATTAGCAGCATCCATCAGCTCGTTGGCAAGCTTCATAGCCATGCTCTTACCAGCTCTCTGACGTGCAAATTGGGAAATCCAGCGTAGCGATAGGGCTGTACCACGCTCAGTTCGAACTTCCATCGGCACCTGGTAAGTAGCACCACCGACACGACGTGCCTTGACCTCAACCAAGGGCGTAGTATTGCGCACAGCTTGCTCAAAAACCTCAAGTGGATCGTTACCGGTACGTTCCTCAATGATTTTGAAGGCCCCATAGACGATACGCAAAGACAAAGACTTTTTGCCACTGACCATGATGCGACGCACCATCATGCTAACCAAACGGCTGCTGTAGACAGAATCAGGAGGAACAGGACGCTTTTGTGCGCTTGAACGACGAGACATAAGAGTTTCTTAGATTGGGTATGAGTTGAGTACTAAGGGTTGACTGCAAGTCAACACCATTTAGCTAGAGATTTTTGTGACGCTTACACTAGCGAACGCACTGCAACTACACGAAAGGTTGGGACCACACCTACCCATCTTTCGTAGTGCGCTGCTAAAAACGACTATTCTTTTGGACGCTTTGCGCCGTATTTAGAACGACCTTGCCGACGATCCTTAACCCCGGCTGTATCAAGCGTGCCGCGAATAATATGATATCGAACACCAGGTAAGTCTTTCACACGACCACCACGGATCATCACAACAGAGTGCTCCTGCAGGTTATGACCAATACCTGGGATATATGCAGTGACCTCAAACCCAGAGGTCAGACGAACCCTGGCTACTTTACGTAAAGCAGAGTTGGGTTTCTTAGGCGTTGTCGTGTAAACACGTGTACATACCCCTCGACGCTGAGGACAACTTTTCAGTGCTGGAGATTTGGTCTTCTTTTGAGCATTACTACGCTCAGTTCGAATCAACTGTTGAATGGTTGGCATATTGAGAAAGGCAAATGCCTATTGCTTCCAAGTTTTCACAAGACCCCATCGTATCGATTTCAGGGGGTTATTGTCAATCGACTTTTTACACTCTGCAGGGCAAACGCATACTCCATAAAGCAGGATACTGAATAGGCAGCGCTTTATTTGAGCTTGGCAATGGATGGTAACTCAAAGAGTGCGTCGGGTTCCCTGCTAACGCATTTTGAAACCCTCGAAGATCCTCGAACCGCTTACCTAGTGGAGCATCCAGTGTTGGATATTGTCGCGTTGACGATCTGCGCGGTGATCTGTGGAGCTGAGACCTGGGAAGAAATTGAAGCC
>JBCCQQ010000017.1:0-102251 GCA_039024555.1 Cyanobacteria bacterium P01_D01_bin.156 | reverse complement strand
TAAGCAAACGAGTCGTTACCACTGAAACCAGGATTGGGCGTGTAGCTGATGAAGTCATCACTGACATCGCCAGGGGTTCCATTGTCGTTAACCGAAGCGGTTCCACTGTTAGCCTGGGTTGAGATACTCAGGGTCAGTGGGTCACCGTCAGTATCGTTGTCATTGGCCAGTACATCAATGTTGACCGCAGTATCTTGGGGGGTGACTGCTGTGTCTGCAGTGGCTACAGGGTCAGTGTTGCCACCACCAGTCGCACTAACAGAAACATTAACGGTTGCTGTGTCTGTACCACCGTTACCATCACTCACCTGGTAAGCAAACGAGTCGTTACCACTGAAACCAGGATTAGGCGTGTAGCTGATGAAGTCATCACTGACATCGCCAGGGGTTCCATTGTCGTTAACCGAAGCGGTTCCACTGTTGGCCTGGGTTGAGATACTTAGGGTCAGTGGGTCACCGTCAGTATCGTTGTCATTGGCCAGTACATCAATGTTGACCGCAGTATCTTGGGGGGTGACTGCTGTGTCTGCAGTGGCTACAGGGTCAGTGTTGCCACCACCGGGTGTTGTGCCAAAGTATTTGCTCTGAAGATAAGCTTCAATCTGTTGTTGTTCAGTGGCTGTAAGGGCCCGGTCAAAGACCAGAACGGATGCTACCGACATATCCACATATGGACTGCCATCAATCTCAGAGCCCAACAGAATCTGATCTAATGTGGTGTTGTAGTCAGCCGTACTGGTATCAATCAGGGTGCCATCTTTGTACTGAGTTAGCGTACCGGCTTCTAACTTGGCAGTCTGTAATAACCAGCCCTGGTTAGTTCCTGATTCGCTTGTAATTTGATCGCTTGCATTACTCCAACCTTGAACACCCAGATTGCCATTTTCATCAACAACTACACCAAAAGCTTCACCACGTCTGTCTCTGCCATAGCTAAAGCCACCGTTGCCAACACTGCGATAGTTAGCAACAAAGAAGACTGTGCGATCGCTGTTGCCTTCTGGTAAACCACTGATATCTGTCAGACGCTGCAGTGCATCACCATTACCATCTAGGTCAATAACGTTATGACCATTGAGGGCACCAATAATTAGATTTGGATCACCCAAAGCAGTTAAATCGTTACCAGCCCCAGACTGATCAGCCCAACTGGCCACCTGAGATCCATTTGTAGTAACACCACTGTCGGCATCTAACTGCAGAACCAAACCACTGGTGATGGGCAAATTGGAGGGTTCAGTGACTGTAATGCTGACAGCAGCCGGACCAACAGGGAAACCAGGGATAAAGGGATTACTTGCGCCCGATGGATCCTCAACATTGTAGTTAAAGGTCTCTGTTCCAGTGAATCCAGGTGCTGGAGTATATATGAGGCTATTACCATCTTGACTAACAACAACCGTACCACCATTATCAGGCTGGGTAAGGTCAATGATGGTCAACGGATCTCCATCTGGATCAAAATCATTGACCAAGACATTTAAAGCGTTATCCGTACTGTTTTGGGCAACGCTATAACTATCCCCTACAGCAAGAGGAGTATCGTTAACTGGAGCAACCGTTACCGTCACCGTAGCCGTATCTGTAGCACCTAAAGCATCTTGAACAGTATAGGTAAAGGTTTCTTGACCATTGAAGTCAGAAGCAGGCGTGTAAACCAGCGTGCCACCACTGATGGAGACTGTTCCACCCTGATCGGGGGTACCTACCGAAGTAATCGATAGTGCTGCTCCAACAACAACATTATCAATGTTTAACTCTTGGGTCAGCTGCGCAGTGAGGTCGTTTTCAATCCGATCACCTAGGAATCGAACTGATGTGACATTATCCCAACCAATACCGTTCAAAGTTGCCGTTTGTAACGTATCAATTGCACTGGCAGCTCCAAAGGTTTGAGAAACAGTGCCACCACCAGCAACAGAACCAATCACCGTAAAGCCCGCATTAGCAGACCCATTCAAGTCAAACTGGAGGTCACTGGTATAGTCAAAGCTCTCGAAGGAAAATGCCTGTCCATCTTGTCTGGCAAAAGTAAAGTTAATCTGTGGACCATTACTAGCTACATTATGCTGTGTCAAATAGTCAGGGGCCTGTGGCTGATGGAAGTGAGCTTCTCCGCCCACATCAGTGGAATCAAAGACAAAACTCACACCGTCTAAAGCCCCGCCAGCGACATCGTCAATCACCTTCAGCGGCTTGCTATAAGTGGGAGCTAATTCAATCAAATAATCGTTGAGATCAATCAGCCCTGATGCTGAATCCGGATCGCTATCGTTAGATAGAACCTGTAGTACGCTATTGCTACTGTCTTCATCTACTGTAAAGCTGTCATTGACTGCATCGGGAGGCTGATTAGTATTCAAGGCTACATTGATCGTAGCTTGAGCCGTATCAGTACCACCCCTACCATCCGAAACAACGTAGGTCACTGTTTCTGTCCCGGTAAATCCAACATTGGGCGTGTAGCTCAAGGCATTGCCAGCAATAGTGACTGCACCGCTGCCATTTGTGCTAGCTTCAACGATAGTAAGCGGATCGCCATCTGGGTCACTATCGTTGGCCAAAACAGTGAGGATATTGTTGGTACTACCTGCATCTACGCTGAAGCTATCTTCTACAGCGTCAGGGGCATTATTTACAGGACTGCCGGAACCAAGGTAACGATTCTGCAAGAAGTTTTCTACCTGCAGACGTTCTGCTTCGGAAAGGGCACGATCATAGGTAACAACGGAGGCCACATCCATATCTAGGAATGGGCTACCATCAAGTTCCGAACCAATTAACAACTGAGCTAAAGAAGTGTCGTAATCTACAGTAGCTGTATCGATTAAATTGCCATCTTTATACTGAGTGAGGCTGCCGGATTCTAGTTTAATGGATTGAACTAACCAGCCCTGACCAGTACCAGCCTCTGACGTAAACTCGTCATTAGCGCTACCCCAAGCTTGGACACCAAGATTACCACTTTCGTTAACAACTAGGCCGAATGCCCTACCTCGCGATGTTTGACCATAGGTTAAACCACCATTGCCAGTGCTGTCATATTTAGCAACAAGAAAGATGGTGCGATCGCTATTTCCCGAGGGAAGGTTGACATCAAGCGTGCGCTCTAATTTATCGCCATCTCCATCAAAGCGAATAGCATTGTGCCCGTTAACAACACCTGTAGCTAATCTGGGGTCTCCACTTCCTATTAAGTCATTACCAGAAGAAGACTGATCAAGCCATCCAGTCACTAAATCACTACCATCGGTCGTGACGTTCTTATCTGCATCTAAATGAAGCACTAGACCCGATGTAACAGGCAGTTGACCATCGTCGATGCCAATAGTGACGCTAGCCGTAGCCGTTCGGCCTGTTGAATCCGAAATTGTATAGTAGACAACTTCTGTTCCAACAAAGCCAGCTGCTGGTGTGTAAAGGAGGTTATCACCTGCAGCACTAATATCAACAGCACTTCCATTTCCAGTAGAGATGGAGGTATCTGTAGATGTTGTATCGGTCAGGCTAAGACCCACAACTGTAAGCGTATCTCCTGGGTCAGGGTCGCTATCATTTTGCAACACATTTAGAACATTGTTGGCACTATCGATAGCAACAGTAATTGGACCATCGTTTTGAGCTACTGGCGGTTCTGGATCCGGGTTGGGCTCGACATAATTAGCAATATAGGTCTGTGCAGTCTCGGGAGCAGCTAGATTCAGCACACGATTTGTTTCACCGGTAGACCAGCTATCAAATATATAGGTGAATCCGTTAACATCGCGAGTCTCGGGAGCCGTTATTGTATGTTCGAAATTGATCGCTGTATCTAGAACAAATGGATCTGTATCAGTACTTGTTCGTCCAATACTATCGATAATGTATTCAAAGTCTCCAGGTAAGTTGTCATTAAATGAAAGATCAACTTTTTCTGGGAAAATCACTACCCGTTCGGTTATCTGCAAGCCATCTGCATCTGTAACAGTCAAGTCGATCGTAAAACCAACTTGAAGGTCAGCTGAAAATCCATGCTCAGTGGTTGTAATTTCGAAGGAGCCACTGGATGCAATCAGACTATCAATCGTCGGGTGAGTGTGATCATCATGGAGAAATTGAACTTTCCAGTCGTAGTTGCTTTCTCCCAAGATACCATCCAGATCATTACCAAGACCTTCAAAGAAGACAGTATCACCAGCCCGAAATAAGTCTTGAATAACCAGTCTTGGCTCGCCAGTTAGGGGATCTGTATCAGTAGTTGGGATTAGAGCAGTGCCATCAGCCGTGCGGATAGTAATGGCAGCAGTGGGTGGCGTTCCTATATTAATATCCGACAGCTTGTAGCTATCGTCAGGCGTAGAAGCTTGACCATCCGAAACCACCAAAGTTGGCTCGTAGGTGCCATTGCTAGTGTAGGTGTGAGTGACTGTTGCCCCAGTCGCCTGATTTCCATCCCCAAAGTCCCATAGATAGGTGAGCGTATCACCATCTGAATCGTTGGCTACACCAGTGAACTGATATGCCAAGCCTCCTAACGACGTTGCCCCAGTTGCTTGCTCATCAATCTGGGGAGGCTGATTCCCACCGCTTGCATCAAAATAAGTAATCCGGCGCAGTTCACCTGTAAAGTTAAGGTAATACAATGCGCCATCTACACCCTCATCAATAAACACTAAGTCCTTGATTTCAGGATTTACGTTACTTGTCTTTTGCTCAAAGTTGAATGGATCAATGATTGCAGTAGATGGGTCGGCATCAATCACATCACCATTGCCATCAAACTTTAAGTACTTGATATAGTCTTGGGTAAAGTCACCAAAGAAATACGCTCCCTGGAACTCCGTTGGGAACATAGATCCTCGGTAAACGCTACCGCTAATAACTGCACCGCTACCAAACCTGTCATTCGTATGCGGGTACTCATAAATAGCGTCAATAAAGTTTGGATCACCACCAGAGGTTCCTTCATGAAAAGGCCATCCAAAGTTTAAATCGCCACCATTTTGAATCGTTGTTTGAGCATCGAAGAAGTTAATACGATTAACTTCTTCGATATCGTTAAAGCCAACATCACCTATATACAGATCGCCAGTTTGCAAATCCCAATCGGAGCGGAAGGGATTACGCAATCCAGAAGCCCAAATTTCTTCTGCATACCCCTGTGTGTTACCAAAATAGGGGTTATCTTCAGGGATTGTACCGTCTTTATTAATACGAAGAATTGAACCTTCAATTCGAGTTAAGTCCTGTGCAAGTTGAGGTGTATTTTGTCCTTTATCACCAGTTGTTAAGTACAACTTGCCATCAGGACCAAAATTCAATCCACCACCAAAGTGGTCTGGAGAACTAGCTGCGTTTGGATCTTTCCAAACCACAAACTCACTACTAAGGTCTGCTGTATTACCCTGATGGATAAATCGAGATATTTGAAACGTTGTATCAGAACCTAATGTGTAGAACGCATAGATGTAGTTATTAGTCTCAAAATCTGGATCCAAAGCGATATCAATCAGGCCTTTTTCACCACTGGTGGTCACATCTGGTAAAACCAGATAGTCACTTGTAGATGGCACCGTCACGTTGGGATCGATAATTTTTATAGTGCCATTCTTCTCTGAAACAAGCACTCGCCCATCGGGTAAAAACTCAGCAGCAGTTGGTGATGTTAGCCCTGTAACGATAACTTCATTTTGAAAGTTAGGATCTGTCTGAACGACATAGTCATTCATCAAGACGCCGTCGAAATTAGTTATGACAGTATTGTCAAATGCTAAGTCTGTTTCAATCGAACCGACCTTGACTTCTAAGTCCCAATCGCCTTCTAATGCTGCTGACCCCGTTAAGTCAACTGAGGCGGCAATGTCTGCACCCGTAGTTGAACTGAGCTGCTGTACAAAGCTCTGACCCCGCTCTCCTTCAGCTACATTGCATCCATAAATAAGAATATCTGCAGTATCGGTGAGAACATCATCCCAGCCTTCTAGAACGTCTTTATAAACCGCTAACGTTTCTGAATTGAGCTGGGTCGAACCAAGCTGCAGCTGCCCCGCATTACCGTGGGAGACAATATGTACAGCATCCAGGCTTTGAAACTGACTAATAGCACTATCAATCTGAGAGATGCCGTCAACTGTTGGGTCGAGTATTAAAACAGCAGCACTAGCTCCTAAACCCTCAACAAGTTCGGTGTACTCGCCAATGCCTGCATCAACAACCACTAACTGGTTTGATTCTCCAACAGGCCTATTTAGCCCAAATGCCTGATCACTAGCAAGAAGACCAACCGTACTGCCGGACAAAATATTGGGCGAGAAATCCAAATCAGTAAGTTCCACAACGTTTACTCCTGCTGCTCAAACAGCTTTATTTATAAAAGAATGCTTTAAAGAAGAACTGGCACTAGCTACGTCTGATGGCGTAATACAAATTGAGCGAAAAGATGGCTCTAAGTTACGTCCACAGTAGAACTATCAGATGTAATTTTCTAGGTAATTGCGCATGCTTTATATTCACTTTAAGGGTTTTCGAAAGTTTCAATAATGCCTGCATCAACAACCATTAACTGGTTCGATTTTCCAGCAAGCCTATTTAGCCCAAATGCTTACTCAACAGAAAGAAGACTGACAGCACTGCTAGACAAAGTACTGAATGAGACATGTAAATCAGTAAGTTTCAAAACGTTTACTCCTGCTGCTCAAACAGCTTTATTTATACAAAGAATGCTTTAAAGAAGAATTAGCACTCATTACGTTTAATGGCGTAATACACGTTGAGCAAAAAAGATATTTCTAAGTTCCATTTGCGGTAGAGCTGTCAGAAACCATTTCCTAAGGTAATTTCACATACCTTTGATTCACATTAAGGTTCTTCGAAAGTTTCAATTTTGGAGATATTCTATAAATTTTTAATTGAATAGAGAAATCTTTAATTGAATAGAGAATAATTAATGGAAAATAATGATAATCATCTTTCTATTGAAGGTGTCAATGCTTATTTGAGCTAACACTTGAGGATTGCGGTTTACGTATGACTAGTGCCCTCTCAATGAGTGTGGTGTTCGTATCAGAGTGTTTTCAGTCTGATACTTGTCAATAAAACTCAGCGTATCAGAAGGATCGCTGGATGGTGCCCATCGTCAAGTCTTGGCCTCCTTAACCTTTCAGACCTATTACGGATCTGGTGGAAGTCTAGATTGCATACGTCCCTGTATCTGAATTAAAGCTGGGCAGGTGTCTTGATGGATAATGCTAGCTTCCATAAATCGGAATGAAAAATTAGGATTAGGTGTTTAATGCGTTTTTTATGAAGGTTCCATCATTCTTGAGCCATCAGAAGAATAAGATAGAGCGTGAAGCCTGAAGCAATACAGAGATTTTATTTTGAACTCATGAAGTTGTTAGCGAGCTAGGACTTACGCATTGATTAAATTATTACTAGCGCCAAGCAAATGTGATTTCTGTGATGTTGCCCAGCATAAATCGACGAGTGAATGGCATAAATAACTGTCTCGATATCTTGTAACAGTTTTCAGTCACCACTTGCCCGTAAAAAGTTTGTAACTTACCGAATACCAGTAACACAGGTTAGACATGATTGTTAACAGGCCTGTTAAGTCCGAACATAAAGGCTCTAAGTATCGCACACTTACTTGATTATTCGATTTGCCAATGCTTATGATGGACTTGCCTAAATCCAAGCGAAGCCAGGTTATTCAGTTGCGCCAAGGTAGGTTAGTACATGATGTAATAACGTAATGTGAAACTTTCAGACAGCAAGTGTTCTACGCAGCTATCCAGAAATAAGTCTATTCCAGCTACGTAGTGATAATCTCAATCTAATTATTAACCTAAAATTATTAGCGACAAACATTATCATTTAAGTCACCTGAGGCGGTCTATGCGGACAGTACCATTAAGCGATTAATTAGGTCTTTCTATTACTGATGAATAGATAACTCTTCATAGAGCTTTTGGTTTGTTAATTAGTGATCTTCTATTTATTAATTTTATACGCTAGGTAAACAAGATGAAGGTTTTACATCTTAGTACTTCTGACCTTGATGGTGGAGCAGCCCGAGCAGCTTTTCGTCTGCATCAGGGTTTACGATGTCTGAATGTTGATTCACAGATGTTGGTACGGGCTAAAGATAGCGGTCACTCTGCAGTTATTGCGGAAAAGAGTTTTAGAACCCAAATGGGTCCCAGAATGAATGGCGTACTAGTTAAACGCTATAAAAATCGTAACCGTGGGTTATTTTCTCCACAATGGTTCCCTGACAAATTGGCGCCTAGAGTCCGAGCATTAGCCCCTGATGTTGTAACGCTGCATTGGATATGCAATGGCTTTTTGCGCATCGAAACCCTTAATCAATTTACTCAACCAGTGGTGTGGCTAGCCCATGATATGTGGCCATTTACTGGAGGATGTCACTACGCACAAGATTGCGATCGCTACACCCAATCTTGTGGACAATGCCCCCAGCTCAAAAGCCAGGTCAAGCGTGACCTGTCCAATAAGATTTGGCAACGTAAAGCTAATGCTTGGCGGGATGTAGATTTGACACTGGTAGCCCCGAGCCATTGGTTTGCCAGTCTTATGGCTAAAAGCTCTTTATTTCAAGACCGTCGTATCGAGGTTATTCCTCACGGGCTCGATTTAGAACAATATTATCCAATTGAGCCAACTACGGCTCGCAGTGTGCTGAGATTACCGCAAGATAAGCAAATTCTTCTATTTGGGGCTTCATCAGGTGTCACTAACGATCCACGCAAAGGGTTTCAATTTCTGCAAGCAGCCTTGCAGGAACTAGGTCGGTTAGGATGGTCTGATCGGTTAGAAGTTGTAATCTTTGGTATAAAAGAGCCTGATAATCCTCCTGAGTTAGGGTTGCCTACTCGTTATTTAGGACGATTTCGTGATGAACTATCGCTGGTATTGACCTACTCTGCTGCTGATGTGATGGTCGTTCCCTCCATGCAAGAGTCTTTTGGGCAAACGGCTTCAGAAGCGCTAGCCTGTGCTACTCCGGTTGTCGCATTCAATGCTACCGGGCTTAAGGATATTGTTGACCACCAACAGACAGGCTATTTGGCAAATCCTTACGAAGTAGAGGATTTACTCAACGGTATCCTATGGGTACTTGAAAACCCTGAACGCCAACGTCAGCTATCCCATCAGAGTCGTGAACATGCTGAAAAAAGTCTTTCTCTGGCTCTGCAGGCTACTCGTTATGAGAAACTTTATGAGGAACTCATAAAACATTAAGTAAGTGTATTGATTTGTTTTAATAATGAACCATGAATTGCCTTAGGGAGCAATTGTGGTCCAATTTAATTGCTCCAGTTTTATTACATTTATTTCTAAGTCATATGGCTATAGTGCAACTATCTATGCCTGGAAAAATTGCGGATCGGCAAACACTGATGTTGTTTGACCTGTCAGTATATGGTCATCATGCTACCTACATACAGTATCTAATCCGTTACTGGCAGCAAGAACAGATTGAGCATAAATTAGTTATCGTTGTCTCTCCGAGATTTTTAAGCATTCATCATGATGTTGTCGAGTTAGCAAATGTTGGTGCCCAAGGAGATATTAGATTTGTAGCCATTACTGAAGCAGAAGAGGCCCAGCTCCCCTCACGTCGCTCAAGCCTTAATCGTAACCTGCGCAATTGGAGTGAATGGCAGCTTCATTGTCGCTATGCTAAAAACCTTGAGGTAACTCAAAGCCTGATCATGTATATCGATACCTATCAGTTGCTTTTAGCGTTCGGGCAATCTTCTCCCTGCCCATTTTCTGGCATCTATTTTCGACCTACATTTCATTATTCCGAATTGGGCAATCCCCCTACAGGCTTTAAGGCTAGGGTTCAACGTCAGTGGGAATATTTTTCCATCATGAGGGTATTGCAAAACCCTCAATTGCAACAACTATTTTCCCTCGATAGTTTCGCTGTAGATTACTTAAAGAAACGTGATCCACAAGCTAAGATTTCCCAATTAGCAGATCCGGTCGAGGTTACAATTCCGGCTACCTTAGATACGGCGCATTTCAAACAAACCCTAGGAATAGAAAGCCATCGCAAGGTAGGAATTCTAATGGGTGCCTTAACTCGTCGCAAAGGGATTTATCCATTACTTAATGCCATTAAGGAACTTTCTCCTGAGCAGTGCGAGCAATTTTGTTTACTACTAGTTGGCGCGGCCAGTCCAACCGAAATGGAAAAAATCAAGTTGGTGGTTGCAGATGTTTTAGATAGCTGCCCGGTTCAAATTATTAGTCGGTATGAGTTTATACCAGAAGAGGAGATTCCAACTTACTTTGAAATTAGTGATTTTGCTCTAGCTCTTTATCAACGCCATGTCGGTATGAGCGGTATAATTTTGTTAGCTGCTGCTGCTCAAAAACCAGTTTTATCTACCAACTATGGACTGATGGGCAAACTGGTTAATCAATATCGGTTAGGTATGACCGTAGATTCAGCTAACTCTAAAGAAATATCCTACGCATTAACTCAATTATTAACATCTGATATTACTAGTACTTACGACGAAACACTTATGATGAAATTTTCCGAGAAAAATGCTTGGCAAAACTTTTCAAAAACTTTACTGAGTCTGCTTCAACCTTCAGCAGCGCTATAGTTTTTACTTATTTAACGTTGATGCGTGTGCTAACAACATAGGATCAGCAGATAAAAGTTTTAAGGTAATGGTTAGATTGTACTGATTCCTATTTCTCGTTAATACGGAGAAAACTATTTTCTTAGAAAAACCTATCAATAATCGACTGATTTTTAGATATTAATTCGGTTTGGAGGTTTCCTATCATGTCCCTATCAGCAAATATAAGAATTGCTTGGCTTCTACCTGTTGCGTTCTTTTACTGGCAACCTGTGTTGAGTGAACTAGCTAAGTTATATCCAGACACTATGGTATTTACGGGGCGATGTCCTGGATATGCTAAAGGCTATGAGAATGCTTTAAATATCAAAGTTGTTGGAGAGAGAAAGGTTTTTAGAAAAAAAGCACAGGGCTATGGCTCTGGCTTCACATATTTATCTCTAAAAATTATTGGTGAGCTTTTTCAATTTAAGCCAACTCTGATTTTTGCTAGTTCCTTTGGCGTATGGACAATTTTAGCTCTATTGCTTAAGCCTTTTGGGCGATGGCGAGTAATCATAGCCTACGAAGGCAGTGCCCCAGGAGTGGATTTTTTAAATTCACCTGTTCGCTTGTTTGCTCGTCGTCTTATGGTCAAATGGGCTGACAGCTACATCACCAATAGTAAACAAGGTGAAAAATATCTTGTAGAGGTACTTAATGCCTCTAAGGAAGATACATTGACAGTTCCCTATGAGATACCTTCCCTAGAAAGCCTATTGCCAGATGCTGACACTCACCTTTCTACTGTCAGTCAGTTGGACTTCAACAATATTCAGCGACCATTGTTCCTATTTCTCGGCAGGATTATTCCCAGAAAAGGATTAAAAACATTGCTTACGGCCTGTTCCATTTTGCAGGCACGAGGATGTAATAATTTTGCCTTGGTTGTAGTAGGCGATGGAGATCAGCAACAGGAGTTGGAAACTTACAGCAAAACAGAGGGTTTAGACGGCTTAGTGCACTGGATGGGTAGTGTTCCCTATGAGCAAGTTAGTATCTATTTTCAGGAGGCAGACGTTTTCGTTTTGCCTACCTTAGAGGATACTTGGGGGGTAGTAATTCTCGAAGCAATGCTACTGGGAAAAGCAATTCTTGCCTCGACAGGAGCTGGAGCTTCCGAACTTATCAAAGATGGTGGCAATGGTTATACATTTGAACCTCAAAAGCCTGAAGTTTTGGCTGACCTGATGCAGAAATTCATAGATAATCCAGACATTATTCCTGCTATGCAGAGAACGTCTAAGATCATTATGGAAAGTCATACACCAGTGATTTCATCTCGATCTCTTTCTAATGTTGTAGAAGCTTTGGTCTGAGAGAGATTTTATTGATCAGTCAATTCTAGAGATTCTTTTAATTAGTTAGTAATAATTTAAATATTTGGATATCTAGTCCAGATATGAGGAGATTACAGAAGTGAAAGATTTTTCGATTGCTATCTTAGTTTGGGGGCTCAAGGGGGGAGCGATCGCAAATAATGCGATCGCTCTAGCTAAAGGACTGCATGATATCGGTATTGGGAAAATATATCTAGCATTTTTAGTAGCTCAACCATCTGAATCAATCGTAATTCCTGAAGGCGTTGAAGTCGTTAGCCTTCAAGCAAAACGGGCAAGATGGGCTGCTTTTCCAATTGCTAAATTTATTAATCAGTATCAGCCAACGGTACTAATATCTCTTTCCATGTTTGTTAACATGCCTGCCGCTATGGGCTGGCTACTGTCAAGGAAAGGAAAGGGCCAAACAAAATTAATTGTCAGTCAGCACTCAACCATGAGCTATAAGGCCTATATTGAGCAAAAAAATAGTTTTGTTCGTTTCTATCCTTGGCTAGCCCGGGTGCTTTATCCCATGGCTGATGGTGTACGAGCAAATAGTCCAGAAGTTCTGGACGATCTCCTAAACGTTATCAAAATTAGGTCTGCCAAAGAGTATTCAGTCTCGATTACCAACTCGATTGATCTTGACTCAATTATTGGAAAGAGCAAGCAAGCGTCTGAACATCCTTGGTTAAAGGAAAAACAAGGGCCTGTGATTGTTAGTGCCGCACGACTTGCCAAGCAAAAAAACTTTCCACTTTTACTCAAAGCCTTTTCCATTGTTCGGCAAACTGAAAACGCCAAATTGATCATTTTTGGCAAAGGTCCAGAAAAAGATAATCTCCAAGCTATAATTCGACAGTTAAATCTTGAGGACAGTGTTGATTTAGCAGGGTTTTCTGCAAACCCGTGGTGTAATATTTCTAAGGCTGATGTGTTTGCCTTAACCTCTGAAGAAGAGCCATTTGGCCTAGTGTTAGTTGAAGCTTTAGCTTGTGGCACACCCGTACTAGCCACAGATGCTATTGGTGGAGGCCCCAAAAATATTTTAGACAGCGGCAAATCGGGTGTGTTGATCAGCTCAAAAGACCCAGAAGAAATAGCAAGTTCTTTAGTTAAATTGCTTAAATCTCAGGGTTATCGAGAAGAACTTAGCTATGCTGGCAAAAAGCGAAGTGAAGACTTTCGCCCAAATATTATTGCAGAACAGTGGAAGTCATTTCTTGATAAGGTTCTACAACAGGTGTAGTTAACCCGAGTAATTCTTTAGAATCGTAATAGTTTCTATAATCAAATATTGGTTGAGTAGGCTTATCAGACCATTATCGCTAAAAAAATACGTTAGTTATTAGCTAGTAACTTAAAAATCAGGTTTCATTATGAATAACGTTGTTCAGACTCAGAATAGTAGTCAAACCCAAGCTTATTCTGACACTCAGTATTTACTAAGGCGCGCAATCCCACCATCTCTGTACTATAAGCTGCGTAACTTTAGCCGCCAATATCCCTTACTATTTATCCCATTTGCCCGCTGGCGATGGACTCGCTGGCGTAAAAAGTATATTGTTAACCCCCTTGGACCTGAACCAGCTGCCCCCAATATTGTTAATAAGAATACAGAAATAGTTATCGAAGGTTTTCCCAGAATGGGAAATACTTTTGCCCATATTGCATTCAAAATGGCGCAACAGCAACCAGTTGAAATTGCCCATCACACCCATGCAGCGGCTCAAGTGATTGCAGGTTGTAGAAGACAGATCCCAACTATTGTATTAATCAGAGATCCTGAATCTGCTGTAATTTCTTATATTGTTGGTGATTTTGACCCATCCCTTTCTATTGAGCAGTCTTTGTATGAATACATTAGCTTTTATAAAGCTTTACTTCCTTATCGTGGAAAGTTTGTTCTAGCAGAGTTTGAGACCGTAACAAACAACTATGGAAGCATTATTGAAGAAGTAAATAGGAAATATGAAACTTCATTTACTTCATTTGAGCACTCTGATGAGAATGTTAAAGAGTGTTTTCGATGGATTGAAGAGGGCTTTCAGCAAACCTTTGGAAAACTCTCAGAGAAGGTGGTTTGCCGTCCTTCAGAATCTCGAGAATCCCTTAAACAAAAAGTGAAAGATGAATTTTATGGAGATAAATACGAACATCTGCGCAAATCAGCAGATGCAATATACAAGCAGCTTACATAGGTATAGATAATCTAATTACTGTATTATGGCTTTAACGTGGTAGTTTTTTTATCTTCACTTGGGTATAAATTGCTTGCTGTTGCTTTCTTTTCAGCTTGCTTATGATGCCACTGTAAGCCAATTAAAATACCTATAGTAACGGTGTAAGCGGGTTCCTCCATCTGAGTAAAAATCAAACCGAAAACAAGAACATTGAGAAGAAAAAATTTGCTCAAGTCATTGACGCAAATAAACTTCCAAATTATGCAGCCCAAGCCTAAGTAAGTAGCCAAGCCGAGAAGACCAAGATCGCCCCAAATCCCTGCCCAGCCAAATAGGGGGGAAAACATACTACTAGATTGGACTAAGTGTAATGTTTTACGACTTGCTCCAACAGCAACCCAAACCGCAAAGTTTGTCTCTTGTATAGTTGATCCTAATGGTGACAGTAAACTGTCATATTCATGAATCATCCACCCCCCTAATCGGCCTACGGTATGTCCTGGCCCAAGCCCTACTAGCCAATTAACGGGCGAACTAAAGTAATCTGGTAGGACTCTGAAAGCCATAGTTTTTGCAATGGTCGCATTACCTTCTGGTCCATAGATTTCAGGTCGAATCCATACGGTGTAAGCTTCAAAGGCTTCTACGTTTTGAATACACCACCAAAAAATAGACCCTAGTATTGAACCAACAACTAAGTACTGAATTGCCCGTATTACATTGGCTGATTTACTTATTAGTAATAAAACAGCTGAAACCATAAAACAAAATAGTACCTGCTTGGCATCGGCCAGTAGCACATGCCAAAACGCTACCGCCAGAACTAGACACCTTTGCCACAGAGCACTGTTTTTCGCATTCAAGAAATAGTAAAGTCCAAAAGATAATGATACTGAAGCGCCTACTACATGACCTGCGCCAGATTTGTAAAATACCCCCTGAATATGATCACCATGAATAAGTCCACGTCCAGTCCATGTATGCATTTTGAATACATACTGCTGTACCATCGCTAAACCAAGGTGGAAAAATACAGAACGGTGTAACCAAAGGGTAAGTCTTTGTAGTCCTTCTGTACCTACTGGCAACATCATAATGGCCATTAACATTAAAAATGGCTCACCTAGTAGCAAGAAAGATAATATTGCATTAATAATGCCTGCACTGTTCCATAAGGCACTTAATGTAATTATGGCTACAAGAGCGAGTACTCCAACTATTAAAAGGAGTACTGTTTCGTTTTGCTGTACGCTCTTAAAGCGGCTTTTGGTTGCTACAACATATAAAGCAAACGGAACTGAGATGAAGTGCAGAAAATTAATAGGTGCAGGGGCACCCAAAGTATCTAAGCAGCGTGAGAAAAAGAGTGTGAAAAATGCTATTAACACAATGGTTGAAGACTGTATTAATAGCCCTTTTCTAGAAGATTCTTTAGAAAGAATTGTTGTTGAAGTCATAGCTTACAACCAAATTGAAAGCTTTGGTCTATGGTAGGCACAAATAGTAATTGGTTTCAGCTTTATCTAATGCAAATTAGTTTTTTTGAGTTTTAGCTTCGTACTATTGCTGGCATAGGTGATAAAACGATCTTTACAAAAGCTTCTTATCATTTTTGAGATCACCTCATACCTGTCCTTAGCGATGTTGACTTACTTAGAAAGTATATAGCTTCTACTCTAATTTAATAATTGATGATAGGTTCCACTAACTTACGAAAAATCTTACAGTATCCATCTTTTCAATGAGAAATCTTCATATGCTTTTATTCTAAACTTTCAGAATGACGAATAAATAGGTCTTTTATGCGCTGATGTGAGCGATTCTGTTTAAGAGGGCCATCAACTTGAACCTAGTGTATAATTGAGGAAACTATATATTCGTACTAAATTTTTATCTGTGTTCGCTTAAACAGTATTTTTCTGTATAAAGATGTCTCATATAACTGTACGAAGCTCTGAATCTATAACAGTTTCAGACAGAGTTAAGCGCTTTCATTATGATTTCAGGACAGTTTTATCCCAAAGTTCTTTTCCGTATTTGCCATTAAAGCGTTGGGAATACAGTCGCTATAGGCAAAAGCATTCACTTGATACAGAAGTTGAAGGTATTCGTTGGGGTGTTATTCGTAGCACGACCGATGTTGTCATTGAGGGCTATCCTCGCTCTGGTAACACCTTTGCCTCAGTGGCCTTTCGGTACGCTCAGCCTGCGCCCATTAGAATGGCCTACCGATTGCACGCCCCAATTCAGTTAATTGAGGCTATTCATCGAAAAATTCCAGCAGTAGTTCTAGTTCGTAATCCTGAAGATGCTGTTCTATCTTGGGTGATCCATCGACCACATTTAACTATTCCTCAGGCGTTACAGGGCTATGTTCGTTTTTATAAACGAGTCCTTCCCTATCTAAATGATATGGTGGTAGCTGAATTTAATACAACCGTATCCGACTACGGAAAAGTAATACGGGATGTCAATGATAAATTTGGTACTCAGTTCGTTGAATTTGACCATACAGAAGAAAACGTCAAACGCTGCTTTGATATTATTGATGAATTTTATCGAAAAGCAGGGGCTGGCAAGGTGCCGGAGCAAATTGTTGCGCGTCCATCTGAAAATCGAAAGCAGAAGAAAGAGTTGTTACGGAGCCAGTTTCACACAGATTCACTAACAAACATACGGCGAGAGGCTATGGCACTTTATGAGAAATTTGTACCTTAAAGGCTTTGAGTTAAATTTGTCTATCGGTTACTATGCGCAGAACAAAAGCATGATAACTTACTGAAAATCTTTCTGCTGCTTGGATTGATCAAATTTAGTAAAATATGGCTGAGGTGGTTAAAGCCATACCAGAAAATGGGGTGCATTTTTACTTTATGACAGGCATGAGTGCCTCCATATTGTTTAGGTACATCCATGGGGATAAGAAGAAACTGAACAGCCTGAATGATTTCAGCATAGCGAAAGATTATGAAATGTATTGTTAAGCATTTTTACTCATTGCAAATTTGAGATGTACTCGAAAAATGCTCTTGGCTAATCGACCATTAGCCTTGATGGTTAAGGGTTTGGACTCATTCAGCCACCGTCCAAGTTTAACGGACCAGCACAAGGCGATGGTGAGTAAGGCAAAGAGCTTCTTCAACCACTCTACATCTCTCATCCAAGTCTCTCCAAGATAAAACCCTTGACTCTCTTAAAGATGCCAAACAGGGTTTCAATCGACGCGTTGGCAGCCCGAGGATATGGAGTATCTTGAAACCTGTTTACGTGATGAGCAGCGCACTTAAAACAGCCACTAGTTGGCTGAGAAGTTGAAAACTGAGTGCAATGTGCTGTTGAGTACCAGCATCTCAGACAAATTCTCCAAAAAAGGGGGTAATTTGGAAGCGAGCTCACCGTAGTCACCGTGGCAAACTAGATCCAGTTGAGAAAGCGACCAAACTTGCAGACCTGGATATGTTGCAATGGTCAGCCACACTCGAAGAGATTGACCTTCTCTATTATCTCGATGAGTCTGGCGTTTGTCTATGGATGCCCGTGGAATACAGCTGTTTCTTTCGAGGTGAACAGAAGCGTCTTTAACAAACCAAGCGTAGAGGCAAACGAATTATACTTTGGGTCTCCTCCAACCGTTGGTTAGTTTTGTCTATGGTATGGTCGTCGGGAGTTTCGATAGAGATCGCTACATCATTATGATGGATGATCAAGCACGTCAAGCGAAACAACAACTTGATAAGACAGGACGAATTCCGGTGGTTGTCCAAGACAATGGACCGGTTCATACCTGCAAAAAGGTGAAGGCGAAATGGACGAACTGGAAAGCCCAAGGACTTTATTTCTTCTTCCTCCCAAAATACTGTTCAGAGTTGAATTCGATTAAAACCGACTGGTATCGGCTCAGAACCAACAAATTGAAGGAATAGATGTTCGACTATGAAGTCGATCTAGCCTATGTCGTGATGGATGGAGTTGAGACTAGGGCTGAGGCTGGAAACTATAAAGCAGAACGATTTCGGTTTCCGCCACAACTAACCTCTTAACGATGCATTACACACATTTGTCTTTTTCCCCTTTGCTACTTAGTCTCGTATTCGTATCCTTACCCTTGATGTGCCACCATTTTTTGAAAGGATTGAAAAGGCCTTAGGTAAGATGGGTCAGATTTTTTTTTAGCAATGCAACGTGGAGATGTCCCACTGCCTCATAATTATGTGGCCGATCTAATTGCTAATATAGACTTTGCTCCAAAACCATCCCTAAAGACAAGCTTATGCAATGGTACTGTGGCTATTGTGGCGCTGTTTTTACAGCTTAAGTAGTAAATAGCTACATCCCCCTAAAAGTTTAGTTTTCTGTGTGCAACTGCACAAATATGGGGCATGATCGTAAGGTTTTTCGAGAGTTTATGCCTTTATGTTTAACTGCTTTGCGACCGTAGCCCGTGGCCTAGAAGAATTGGCGGCTGGTGAGCTAGAACAGTTGGGGGCCGCAGGCGTAGAACCAGGATTTTGTGGGGTGAGTTTTCGCTGCGATCGCACCCACCTCTACAAAATCAACCTTTGGGCCAGACTGCCGTTTAGAATTTTGGTCACCGTTGGGAAAGTAGCCTGCCGCGATCGCGATTCCCTCTATCACGGTATTCAAACCATCGACTGGGACGTATATTTCTCACCGGACTACTCCATTGCCGTCAAAGCTACGGGTAAAAATCAGCGTCTCAACCACAGTCACTTCACCGCCCTCCAGATAAAAAATGCCATCGTTGATCAACAACAGGATCGCCATGGCGATCGCTCCGCAGTGGATACCCAAAAGCCCGACGTGCAGGTCAATGTTCACATTGATCACCATCAAGCCACCGTTAGCTTGGATAGTTCCGGTAGCAGCCTGCACCGACGCGGCTACCGTCCCGCCATGGGGGCGGCCCCCCTTAAAGAATCTTTAGCCTCAGCTCTAGTAACCTTAACTGACTGGTCGGGAGATGTGACATTTTTAGACCCCATGTGCGGGTCGGGCACCCTGCCTATCGAAGCCAGTTTGCAGGCTCTAAATATTGCCCCAGGGCTGTTTCGTGAGCAGGTATTTGGCTTTCAAACCTGGCCAGACTACAGCGAGAGTCTCTGGCAGTCACTGGTAGCCGATGCCAAAGAACAACAGCGCAGTGACATTGATGGGGCATTAGCGGGGTGCGATCGCGATCTAGAGGTTCTCACCCAGGCAAGAACAAATGCTAGCAACAGCGGCGTAAGTGAATATATTGACTTTACCTATACCGACTTTGCCGACATCGAAGCCCCCAGCGACAGCGGCATTCTCATTTGCAATCCCCCCTATGGAGAACGGCTGGGACAGGCGGAGAATTTAGCACCGTTTTATAAACTCATGGGGGATATTCTCAAACAGCGCTTCAAGGGCTGGACCGCCTATATTCTTAGTGGGAACAAAGCCCTGACTAAATGCATTGGCCTCAGAACTGCTAGAAAAATTCCGATATACAACGGGTCCATTCCATGTCAGTTTTTGAAATATGAGTTGTATTAAGAGATTTTGTATTGATACAGCAAACAACATTCTTGCGAATTTTAGTTGTTTGATCGAGACTAAGTTTGGATAGACGATGCTAAAGCAGGTGATTAATGTAGGAGGGATTGAGTCATGACCGTTGCAACTACGACTAAAACCTACACTGCTGAAGAATATCTGGCGTTAGAAATCGAAGCGGATACACGCAATGAATTTCAGAATGGAAAAATTGTTGAAATGACAGGGGGCACGCCAGAGCATAACGAAATTACAGGCATGTTCATTTTTTTGCTCAAGGCAAGTTTACGTAAACAGCCGTACAGCATCTTTGTAACCGATCAACGACTGTGGATACCAGCGGTGAAACTTTACACCTATCCAGATGTGATGGTTGTCCCTAAACCACTGGAGCTACAACCCGGTCGCAAGGATACGGTAATGAACCCTGTTTTGATTGCGAAAACGCTCTCAAAATCTACTCAGAACTATGATCGAGGTGACAAATTTGAAGCCTATCGTACGATGGAGAGCTTTGAGGAATATGTGCTGATTGACCAGTATCAACCCCAGGTGGATCATTATGCCAAACAGTCAGCAGACCAGTGGTTACTGACCAAGTATCGGGGTTTAGAAGCTAGCTTTCGGCTGGAATCTGTCGGTGTGGAGATAAAGCTGACGGATCTCTATGAAGCGGTGGAGTTTGATGAACAATAAGCTCGACCTTGGTGGTGAATGAACCGTTTATTTACAAAGCTCATAAAAGACAAAAAAATTCCCTAGCCCCGAAGGGCTAAGGAAATCATCAGGGTGCATCTACCATCTATATCTACGAACACCCCCTAAGGGGTCAGGATAGTTTTAAGAAGTCTGATGTACCGCATTAAAAAAAGACAAAAAAATTCCCTAGCCCCGAAGGGCTAAGGAAATCATCAGGGTGCATCTACCACCCATATCTACGAAATTGCCGTTCAGGTTCAGGACAATTTTGGAAAATCACAGATGCATTTGTAATGGGCATAGCCTACGAAAGGCTTATTGCTAAGGTCACTTGTAAGGGCAAATAATCAGAACCAAAATAGGAACCTGTGGACCATGGAATCAACTGCCTAGAAGAACACCCCCCTAACCTATTTGCCACCTACACAATGGCAATGCCCTCCTGTATCTATCAAAAAAAGACACATATTTGTCAGTCCCAGGCTTGAATTTGGCACAATAGCGTGTAGCACTTATGAGGCATGGTGCCATGGCAGCAGACACCGTATCATTCAGTATTGTTATCACCACCTACAACCGGGTGGAGCTTTTAAAGCGTGCGATCGCAACCTCCCTGGCCCAAACCGTTCCATGCGAAGTCATCGTGGTAGACAATGCATCCACCGATGGCACCCAGGACTATTTAGAGAGCCTAGGGGACCGAGTTACATACCACCGCAATCACATCAATACCAATCACTCAGGAGCCGTCAATGCGGGAGTAGAACGGTCCACAGGGGACTGGGTTAAGCTCGTAGACGATGACGACTACCTAGCCCCCAACTGCATTGAAACCCTGATCCAGGCTATTCAACAGCGGCCCGAAGCCGTAATCTGCTCCTGTCAGGCAGCCCAGGTGGACACCAACGGTCAGGAATTAAGCCGTACTCCCCCTACTGGGCCAGGGCAGATGTTTTATATTCCCCAGGTAGATATTCACTACGGTATGTTCCTGGAAGTAGTTCCCTTTGGTACACCAATCCAGGTAGCCGTGCAGCGGCATGCCTTTATCAAATCCGGAGGATGGGATCTGACCATGACGGGCTTTGATGACATTGATTCCTGGATTCGGGTGGCCGACCATGGAGATGCCTTATTTGTTAATCAGTGCCTCACCTACCGGACAGTTTGGCCCGGTGGCTACGACCAAAAAATCAACCTGCGCACTCGTCTAGATACCAATATTCTGATCAAGGAACGTATCTACCAACACGTTAGCCCCAAACATCAGGACAAGCTACCCACTCTTCAAACCATCCGTCAGTACTTAAGTCTCCATTGGATGATAGTCGCCCTCAAACAGAAACGCTTGGCCAATGCCATTCGCTTTAGCTTACCGGCTATCTTCTTTCCAAGTGCCTGGCAACTATTACAGCAGGCAGTCAGTTTTCGGAAACAAAAGGCGACACCCCCCATTGCTAAGCTGGTGCTCGAATAGGGTGCATTCATTGTCTGTGCCACTGTTACACTTCCTGTGCCCACTTTTTCTGCTCCCTCGGACGATAGCCCCATGTCCCCAATCACCCTATACTCCTATCAAGTCGGCGGCAGTCTCCACGCTCAGGCCCCCACATACATCAAACGCCAGGCCGATGATTATCTATACCGTAGTCTAGAGCAAGGAGAGTTTTGCTATGTGTTCAACACTCGCCAGATTGGTAAATCTAGCCTGCGGGTAAGAACAAAGTACCGCTTACAGCAAGATGGAGTATGCTGTGCAGCGATTGATTTGACTAACTTGGGCAGTGACCATGTGACTGCTGAAACTTGGTATATGGGAATTGCAGCAGAGCTATGGCGTAGCCTAAAACTGCAGGGTAACTTTCAACAGTGGTGGCAACAGGTGGATAGTCTATCCGCCGTGCATCGTCTAGAAAGGTTTATGAAAGATGCGGTACTTAAACAAATTGAAGCTGACCGCATTGTTATCTTTATTGATGAAATCGACAGTGTTCTAGCTCTTCCTTTTCCTGCCGACGATCTATTTACATTAATTCGCTATTGTTACAATCAACGGGTAGACAACCCTCAATATCGACGATTGAGTTTTGCGTTGTTTGGTGTGGCGACACCAACAGATCTGTGCCACAACCCCAATCGTACTCCTTTTAATATTGGTACTGCCATAGAACTGGGGGGATTTACCCTGGATGAAGCGATGCCCCTGACCGAGGGATTGTCCACAAAAATAAGTAACCCGGTAGAAACTCTCGACTATATTTTAACCTGGACCAACGGTCAGCCATTTTTGACCCAAAAGCTCTGTCAGCTGGTGGTCAATAAGCTCTCATCACGTACCAACGTGTATGTGGAACAACTCTGGGTGGATGGCTTGGTGCGGTCTCAACTGGTCAAAAACTGGGAGGCCCAGGATGAACCTCCCCATTTGCGTATTATTCAAGACCGTCTACTGGCTCGCCCTCAGCTGATTAGTCGACTGTTGGGTAGTTACAAAAAACTGTTATCGGGTAACTCGCTCACCTTAGAAGATAATCACCTCAAAGAGGAGCTGTTGTTGTCAGGATTAATTATTAAACAGGCAGGCCAGTTAACCATTCGCAACCAGCTCTATCGTAAAGTATTTAACGATGCCTGGATAGACTATCACCTAGACCGGTTGCGCCCCTATTCCCAGACCTTTGAAGCCTGGATACAGTCTGGACAACAAGATCGTTCTCGACTATTGCGAGGTCAGTCTCTTGTGGAAGCCCAAGCCTGGGCAAAGGGCCAACAGCTCAGCGATCTAGACTATAAGTTCTTATCCGACAGTGAAGCCGTAGACCGTCAGGAAGTACAGCAGGCACTGGAATCAGAACGGTTAAAGGAACTTGAAGCCAAACTGCAAGCCCAGCAGCGCAATGTTACCCTACAACGCTTTCTATTAGTGGGGATGGGCATCGCATTTTTGAGCATTACCAGTGTAGCCATGCTGGCCTATCGCCAGTCACGGCAAACCATGCTCACCCGTCAAGATAACCAAAATAACCAGGCCCTATCGGCAAGCTATCGGGCCGATGCCCTGTTTAACCAAAACAATCGTCTAAAATCTCTTCTAGAAGCCGTGCGGTCTGGGCAACAGCTACAGCGTTTACCCAGACCTCAACCCCTGGTGAAACAGGAAGTAGAAAAAACCCTACGGAAGATAATGCAAGGTATTTCCGAAGCTAATCAGCTACGGGGACATCGAGCCCCCGTATACGGGGTTACCTTTAGTCCTGATGGAGAGTATTTGGCCTCCGCCAGCTGGGACAACACCATCAAGCTGTGGCATGCGGATGGCCAGCTAATCACCACCCTCAGTGGCCACACCAATGCTGTTTGGGACGTTAGCTTTAGTCCCGATAGAGAGTATTTAGTATCCGTAAGCGCGGATGCCACAGCTAAAGTCTGGCCCATCAGCTATGAAAATGATTTGCCCACCAGCGTTGCCCCCCCTATTACGCTGCAGGGGCATCGAGGTCGGGTCAATAGTGTGGATATCGCCCTCGATAGTCAAACCTTTGTAACCGGTGGGGACGATGGCACCCTCAAACTCTGGGATAGAACCGGAGAGCTATTGCTAGATGTTCCCGCCCATGATGCCAGTGTTACCCAGACACTGATTAGTCCCGATGGACTGACATTAGTAACCGCTAGTGAAGATCAGACAATTCGACTGTGGGATGCCACCAGTGGGGAATTATTAAACGAACTACGGGGTCACCAAGCGGGTATCTATGGATTGGCCTTTACTCCAAGCGGTCGGCTCTTAGCCTCTGGCAGCGATGACAAAACTATTAAGCTGTGGTCCATTGAGGAGTATCTAAGCGACCAGTCCACGGCCACCGAGCAACCGCTTCAACCCATGACGTTAGAGGGGCACCAAGACCGGGTGTGGAATCTGCGGTTTAGCTCAGATGGACGACGACTGGCTTCCACGAGTTGGGACAATACGGTCAAACTCTGGACCAGCAGCGGCACCTTGGTCACCACCCTTCAAGGTCATGATGCCGGGACTTGGAGCGTTGACTTTAACCCCACCGGGGATTTATTGGCCTCCAGCAGCGACGATGCCACCGTACGGCTGTGGCGCTTGGATAAAATCAACACTACACTTGACGGCTATGACGGGCCAGTCACCGGATTAGCCATTCATCAACGGACCTTGGCAGCTGGCAGTTGGGACAACACGATCCGGCTGTGGGATTGGCAAGGAACCCTAGAATCTGTGCTGCGGGGACACACCGATCGGGTTCGACAGGTAGCCTTTAGCCCTAATGGACGCACATTAGCATCTGCCAGCGCGGATCAAACCGTTAAGCTATGGCGGCCCAACGGGACCCTGCTAAACACGCTAAAGGGTCATCAAGATCGCGTCTGGGGGGTGGCCTTTAGCCCTGAGGGTCAGGAGATTGCTTCCGCGAGCTGGGATGGCACCGTTAAGCTATGGAATCGTCAGGGAAACCTCTTGCATACCCTGACAGGTCATCGCAACCGCGTATATGGCATTGCCTACAGCCCCGATGGCCAGTATCTAGTGTCTGCTGGTTGGGACCACACCATCAAAGTGTGGGGCCGTGATAGAGGACTGCTCAAAAGTATTCACGGTCATCGTTCACCTATTTGGGCCGTCGCCGTCAGCCCTGATAGTCAGCTGATTGCCTCAGCTAGCGCCGACCACACCGTACGGTTGTGGTCCATTGAGGGTAAACCTGTAGCCGTACTGAATGGCCATCGAGCCCGCGTACATAGTGTCACCTTTAGTCCCGATGGCCAGCTCCTAGCCTCCACTAGCTACGATCGCACCGTTCGCATTTGGCGACAGGATGGCACCTTGGTAACCACCCTGTACGGACACAATGGATTCACCTGGGACGTAGCCTTTAGTCCCGATGGGCAAACAGTGGTGTCTAGCGGCCACGATCGACAAGTCATTTTATGGAACTGGCAAGACAATCGTAATTTTGAACAGTTACTAGAAGACGGCTGCCGTTGGCTCGATAATTACCTAGCCAACGGGGATAACTTATCGGATACTGACCGGCAGCTCTGTAGTGGGGGCATTTAGGTGGTATCCAGGAAAACCCCTAGGATCTTCTTTTAAATTACTTTTTTAGCCTTACAGAATTTTGGTGTTTTCCCTTAGATTACATCCATGGCAGTGATTCCAACTAACCGTTAGTTGATCACAGGCTTGGTTCACATCACTTAAGAGCGTCTGTGTTAAGGGCCAGATGATTTGGCAGCTCTGCTGCTTTGATTGTTGCGTAAAGGTTGGTGAAAGCGCCTTACTCAGCTGTTTTGCATTCTCATTTTCGTTTTTAATGATGGCTTTTAGCCATTTTTCCGTGCCGTGTTGGCATTGTTACAGGCTTTAAGACTCTCAGGAGGTATGTTATGAAAGCCATTGCAATCGTTGGAAATACTCATCAGCCAGAAGCTCTGTTGACTGACTTGTTACATTGGCATGGGCTTTCTGTTTTCCAGGTTGAAAGCGATGAGACTTTACTCCCCCTGTTAAGCTTTATTGCGCCTGAACTGGTGCTCGTGGAATCTGCTCCTGGGTTAGATATTCAGGAGGTCTGCGATCGCATCAAGCACAGTTCTGTTGTGGGCCATATCCCTGTCATGGTGTGTAGTAACACCTATGTAGCACCCGCCTGTGGCGGAGCGGATGCCTATCTTGCTGGGGCCTATGATGCCGAAGACATATTTGCCCACATCCAGGCATTAATGTCGTTGAGTCAAACCTCAATCGGCAAAGTAGTCACATCTTCAGCTGGACTAGACGCCTAAGCGGCCGCCAAAGTACTGCTTATATAGATTGCAGCTAGCCGTTGCTGTGTTACCGCTCAGAGTTACCAGACCCATACTTTCTAAGCGATAGGCTGCCATGGGTTCTAGCTCTGTATTTGTATCTTCTTTGATTACTTGATAAAACGAACGACACAGCTTGGGTTCTGTCTCAAAAATCGCTAAGTAGCTACGCAGATGATCACTGTATATGCCACTGTGTTGCGGAGCTTCATCAATAAGTGCTTGCAAGTCCATTTTGCAAACACTGAGGTTATACAAAGCTAGATGAATCAGGTAAGGATGGCCATTTACTAAGGTATGGAGATTACTCAGGCCATCTTCCCATGACACCCTGTAACGCTGTGCCAGCTGCCGGGTTTGAGCAATGGTAAAGGCTGGCAGTCGCAACGGCAGACCAACATTAAAAGGGGACTGATGAATCTGTAAGGGAATGTAGGCTTCGGTTGCATAGGCGACAAGCAGCCTCAGGTGTCCCCATTCTGGTAAATTTTTAGCTTCCTCATGCCATACCCGCAGCATTGGTAAAAACTCCTGAGCCATCGCGGGATGCTCAAAGACTGCCTGGAGATCGTCAATCACTAATAGCAAGGGCTGCTGAAGCGGCGTCAAGACATTGGTTTGCATGTAGTTAGTACAGCTAACCTTGCTACCGAGATCACTATTCCATACATCATCTAAACAGGCAGACAGTTTTAGCTGCTGAGCAATGTTGGCACAAAACCATCGCAAAAATTTATCAAAGTTAGCAAGTACCGCACCATCGGCTTGGCGAAAGTTTAGTCGCACCACATGAAAACCAAATGCCTGGGCCTGGGCCACAAGACGATTGACTAGAGACGTTTTTCCCCACCGTTCCGGTGCTCGAATCCTGAGTAATGCTCCAGGCTTAAGCAACTCCCCCATGGCCTGTTTCTCCACCGGAGGACGATCAATGTAAAAAGGACTGCCTAGGGGCAGAGGACTGCCAGGAAAAGGTGTGTCTGCCTGCTGCGTACCACCGGGCCACCAGACATCTGGAGTATCAGGTTGATGTAGCTGATGGGCCTGCTGCCGGAGAACTGCGTGAATATTCTTTTTAGTGACTCGCTCCCCCAGAACCTGGGAAATTTTTTGCCAAAGGCGGGAGCCAGTAACCCTTACATAGTCTGCATCATAGCCCTCACTAGCAGCAATTTCAGCATAGGTTGAGCCCTGCCAGCATCGTCTAAAAACGACCTCTTGAATGGCCGTTAGGCGATACGGTGAGAGCAGTTTATCCACAAGAGTGATGGCATCTTCAGGCGACATGGAGCACCACCATTAGTTAAGTGTATAGAAAAGCACTGCCTGTAGATGGACCTCCTATAAGCATCAATAGCAAGAAGTCACTAATATATCAGGCCAATCGCGTTCTATTTTGTGACCCAATATGTAGTTTTGCCGCGAGATGTAGCTAAAACTCAGCCTACACACCATGAGCCATCTAGCATTTAGCCATTAGTCTAGCTTGTATGAACCAATCTATGTAATGTTTTACGACAATAGTCCATACTCGATAGTTTACGAATAGAAACCATTGAACAGAAATTGGCCATCAACAAACTGCCGCAATGCTTAAAACAACTTGAACGATATGGTGGCAACAGCAACAACAATAATTAACAACACTGCCATGAGTATAAAAACAGTGGAATACATAAGGATGCTCAATAAATTCTGTATCAGGATACACCGTTTAACTCAATTAACCGGGTAGATTATCTAATATTTTTTACAAAATTGTTATTGCTAATCTCTCACCAGTCTTGAGGTGGATGCGACAGATTCGCAAAGTGTTCTAGCAATAGGCGATGAATAAATAAGTAGCCACCACCTACATTTTGCAGAAAAATGCTAGCCGTGGCATGGTCTAGAAATTTTCTATAGTTCCAGGGAGTAGTACCGCTAAGGGTCAACAACAATCGCAATAGTAAATGTTTAATCAGGGCCTCACCCCCACCCGCTGCAAAACCAAATGCTAAACCAGTGGCAGCCCAAAACGTAGCTTTGGTATTGCCGATCAGAGTACCGGGAATATATAAAGTGACCATGGCAACCACGGCAAACAGGAAAGCATTACGGGCCGATTGCCACATGCCCGCATTAGGGTGACTGGCATTGCTCACACGTTTACCGTTTAGCCCTCGAATCAGACCATAGGTGGCCCCCAGAGTGGTCCCAAAGGCTAAGCCGATAAAACTGTGGTTAGCAAGACAGGTGGCATTGAGTAAGCAAACTCGGTCGCCAAATAGCAAACCAAAGCCCACCTTTAATCCCCAGCCGATAGGTGGTCCGAGGGTCACCCCCAGGAGTAGATTATTGCGAGCTGTCTGCCAAGACCATCGCAGAGTTTCGGCAGGAGTAATACGGCTGACGCCAAAAATACGACTGCAAAGAATTCCCCCTAGAAAAACCGCTAAAAATAGACGATCCTGAGCAAGTACCTGGGAACCAAGGGCGGTTGCGATCGCAAAAAAGCTACCCCATAGTCCGGCTACATAGAATCGTCGCATCGATGGCGATAGCCAGTCTGGCTGCATGCGCTCAATCAGAAAAATTGTCTCAGAGGTGGCCATCAGCCGCTGAGCTAAAGTTGTCAGCCAATGCTCAATCTGCTCTGGACGGTAGGTTACCTGGGAGCAACGGGCTAACATGCGGTGAATATAGGCATCAAACAGCTGTTGCTGATAGTTGGGTGGCGTCCCTGCAGGTGTTTCTGGAAAAATCTCCTCTACCGCTAACCCCTGATAGGTCAGCACCATAATGTTCAAAATTAGCGGCGAGCGGGCCAGCTCAAACAATGAACCCGTAGCGTCCTGTACCGCTGCGTCCTTTTCCAACAGGGATTTTAGCCCTGTCAACCCTCGATCAGGCTGGTTGAGATAGGCCAAAATTTGTTGATCGCTTAGAGCACGTAAAAACAGAGCTGCCTGAAACGAGAGCTTTACCGGTAGCACCTCATAGTCGCGAATACGGCTGCACACCACCATTTCTGGACCATAGTTTTGGTGGAACTGATTGAGGGCACCCACGCAGGCAGCCCGTCGTTCTATCGCAACTTCATCTAGTCCATCTAGCAGTAACAGCAATTGTTGCGCGTCAACCCAGCTGCGACCGATGGCCTTAGGTACCTGATATTTACTGTTGAGTTCATGCACCAACCACTGTTCCATAGGCTGATTGCACCAAGAAGAGAGATTAAAAATTACTGGCAGTCGTGGATGCTCAGTCTGCTCCATCCGATTGAGTAGGGTGCGGGCCAAGTCTAATAACGTAGTGGTTTTACCAGCACCGGGTTCTCCCAGAATGAGTAAGGTGCGACCTTCACCAATGGCATCGAAGATATGGCTAGTCTGGGTGCCTGGGGGTAGGGGCTGGGCCGCTTGTCCCGGACTCGCATAGGTAATCTGCCAGGGAGGTGCGATCGCATCAGGACGCTCTTCTAACCCTAAGGTAAGCATCACCTGACCATGGAGCGACCGTTCCAGAACACCTTCAATCCAGAAACGTCGAACCTTATTCAGTAGCGCTTGCCGATTGCGATGGTTTTGTTGGGAATAAACACGGGAACGTTGAGTTTCAGAAACGGATTTAGGGGCCGATGGAGAAGGTAAGAGTATGGTCGTCGGCCAGACCGTTTCTGCATTCAAAGGTACCCCCTCTAAAGCAGCTAATGCGTCCTTAGCATTGCTGTACCTCTGGTGATGATCTAGATACACCAGCCGATCAATAAACCGGGCCAGCTCTGGAGGCACAGACACTCCAACACTTGCACAGCTAGCAGGAATACTAAACCCCATGGGGTGACGCCCGGACAACCCTTGAAGAATAACCATGCCCAAGCTGTATAAATCACTGCTAAAGCAAGGGTGGGCAGCCTGTTGTTCGGGGGCCATATAGCCTAAGGAACCGATGGCTACCGTTGGGGCAGGGGCTGTTTGAAGGGCTTTGACAGCGCCAAAGTCAATCAAAACGAGCGATCCAGGAACCTGTCCCGGCGCCTGGTGTCGCAAAATATTACTGGGTTTGATATCCCGGTGGATAACATTTTGCTCGTGAACCGCTGCTAGCACCGTCAATAGGTCCTGAAGACAGGCCTTAGCCGCCGTAACACTTATGGGACCGGAGGCAAACTCATCTGCTAAGGAGTGACCGGGAATGTATTCCTGTACTAGGTATTGATGCCCCGCTTCTTCAAAGTGAGCCAATAATCTTGGAATTTGGGGATGTTCCCCCAGGCGATAAAGCGTTTTTGCTTCTAGGTCAAACAGTCGCTGGGCAATGGCTAAGGCCTCAGAAGACTGAGTATACGGCGGGTTAAGCTGCTTAACGACGCAGACAGGCTCACCGGGCAGTTGCTCATCATAGGCCAGGAACACTTTACCAAAGCCACCCTGGCCCATCAGTTTATCGATGCGGTAACGATGCGCTAAGCGCTGACCCATAAACAACTACCCTAATGAAACCATACCGGTAATAGCACAAAATACAGGACTACCACAGCGAACAACGCTTCTGTTGCGCTGATATCCCATACCTACCAAACTATACTCCCCGCAGAGTTTCATAGTGCAGCTGAAACCACTCGTAGGTCTTGGCAATGCCTTCTTTGAGAGAGGTTTGAGCTTCCCAACCCAGGGCACTCAGACGAGACACATCCATGAGCTTTCGGGGGGTGCCGTCGGGTTTGCTGCTATCAAAAACAATCTCTCCTTCATAACCCACCACATCCTTCACGGTGAGGGCCAGTTCTTTGATAGAAACTTCTCTACCACTGCCAATATTGATAAAGTCGATACCCTCGTAATGATTCATCAAAAACAAAAGACCGTCGGCTAAATCGTCTACATACAAAAACTCCCGCAGGGGGCTACCACTACCCCATACTTCAGCCGTAGGCTGGTTAGCCAGTTTGGCTTCATGAAATTTGCGCATTAGGGCAGGTAATACATGGGAGTTGGCCAGGTCAAAGTTATCATTAAGGCCGTATAGGTTTGTGGGCATGGCGGAAATAAAGTTGACGCCATATTGCCGACAGTAGTTTTCACACAGCTTCAGACCAGCAATCTTTGCGATCGCATAAGGTTCATTGGTCGGCTCCAAAAAACCTGTCAGTAGATGATCTTCCTTCATCGGCTGGGGAGCCAGCTTCGGATAAATGCAGGACGACCCCAAGAACAACAGCTTTTTCACCCCTACTTTATAGGCACTGTGGATCACATTCGCCTCAATCATCATGTTGTCGTACAGAAATGAAGCACGATAGGTATTGTTCGCATGAATCCCCCCAACCTTAGCCGCAGCCAAAAATACATAGTCGGGTTTCGTCGCTTCAAAAAACGCTTCAACCTCCGTCTGACGACAAAGGTCTAGGTCCTTACTACTTTTGAAAATCAGGTTAGTATATCCCTGATCTTTTAGGGCGCGAACGATGGCGCTGCCCACCAGGCCGTTGTGCCCTGCAACATAGACTTTAGCGTTCTTTTCCATAGTGCGTTTATATCTATAAGAGTAAGCAATTTAATAGCAATCCGAGCGCTAGCAAGTCGAAACCTTGCATGTAAAGCGGCGGTGTTACATGGAGAATAGTTTTAGTTTACCTGTACCCATGGTCAGAGCTGTTGCAGACATTCCACTCTGGTCGTAGTTTCATGGAAATTTCACGTTCAGTAAACAGCGAGCTTTAGAATATCTCAGTTTTATAACCTGAGTAGGAACGAAGCAGAACAAAATAGCTCACGGGCATCGGGCCTAAGGGGAATACTGTTTAAAGAATGTTGTTGCTACAATAAAAAGACTGAGCAACGGGACATCATTTACGTTGACATAGTTGCTACTGATAAAGCAAAGAGGTTAATCGCATTAAACTCACAAAAAGCCTTTCTCCAATATGGAGAAAGGCTTTAATAATGAATTGCCTTCTATTGGTCTTTACCCAAATAGGCCGAATTCGATAGGTGCAGTCTATTAAATAGATGCAGTCTATTACTAGTTGTCTAAGCTATGCTGCAATCAGCCAGTCCCTAGTACTTGTAGTTATCGGTCTTGAAGGGTCCCTCGACCGGCACGTTGATATACTCGGCCTGAGTTGAGGAAAGCTGGGTAATTACGCCACCAAAGCCTTCTACCATATAGCGGGCTACTTCTTCGTCCAAATGCTTGGGTAGCACTTCAACGGTGATGGCATCTGCTTTTTCAGCGGCGGGTAGCTCTGCAAACTTACGCTCATATAGGAACATCTGGGCCAATACTTGGTTTGCAAAGGACCCATCCATAATGCGGGAAGGATGCCCTGTAGCATTACCCAAATTCACTAGACGACCTTCAGCCAACAAGAGCAAAAAGTCCTGAGGATCGTCACTGCGGTACACCTTATGGACCTGGGGCTTGACCTCTTCCCACTGCCAGGCTTGGCGCATATAAGCCGTGTCAATTTCATTGTCAAAGTGACCAATATTACACACCACAGCACCAGGCTTGAGGGCAGCAAGCATGTTGGCATCGCATACGTTGACGTTGCCAGTGGCAGTCACCAACAGGTCCGTATTGGCCAGTAGCTCCTTATTTAGGCTGGCAACAGTGCCGTCATTTACACCATCGATATAGGGAGACACCAATTCAAATCCGTCCATGCACGCCTGCATGGCACAGATGGGGTCTACTTCTGTCACCTTCACAATCATGCCTTCCTGGCGGAGTGAGGCAACAGAGCCCTTACCCACATCACCATAGCCAATGACCAAGGCTTTTTTACCCGCTAGCAGGTGATCTGTACCTCGCTTAATGGCGTCGTTCAGGCTGTGACGGCAGCCGTACTTGTTATCGTTTTTCGCCTTAGTAACAGAATCATTAACATTGATGGCGGGAATCTTCAGCTCGCCCTTTTCCATCATTTCGTAGAGGCGGTGTACACCCGTGGTGGTTTCTTCAGTCACACCATGGATGTTTGCCAGCATCTCAGGATAGTTTTCGTGGATATGGCCAGTCAGGTCACCACCGTCATCCAAAATCATGTTGGCTTCCCAGAGCTTACCGTCAGCGGTGCGACAGGTTTGCTCAATACACCAGATATATTCTTCTTCGGTTTCACCCTTCCAGGCGAAGACGGGGACACCGGCTTCGGCGATGGCAGCGGCGGCGTGGTCTTGGGTGGAGAAGATGTTGCAGGAGGACCAGCGAACGTCGGCACCTAGTTCGATTAGGGTTTCGATTAGGACCGCAGTTTGGATGGTCATGTGGATGCAGCCGATAATCTTGGCGCCGGCTAGGGGCTTGGTGCCGCGATATTTTTGACGAATTGCCATCAGTGCAGGCATTTCACCTTCAGCGATCGCAATTTCCTTGCGACCCCAGCTAGCAAGGCTAATATCGGCTACTTTGTAATCTCTGGTGAGGGTTTGTGCGCTCATGGGCTCCTGTAGTGAATAGTGTTAAATCTGTCCAGCCTTTCTATTATGCCGTCAGACGATTATCTAAGCAGATTCTGATGATATGGCCACCTTAAAGGGCCGCTTTTAGCTGCTCCACCTTGTCAGTTTTTTCCCAAGTAAAATCAGACAGTTCGCGACCAAAGTGACCATAGGCAGCGGTTGCACTATAAATAGGGCGACGCAGGTCAAGCATATCGATTAAACCTTGGGGACGCAGATCGAAGGTATCGCGAATTAGCTGGACAATCGTGTCGTCGGCAAGTTTGCCAGTACCAAAGGTATTGATCGAAATCGATGTAGGCTCAGCTACGCCAATGGCATAGGAAACCTGGATTTCACAACGGTCAGCCAGACCAGCCGCAACAATGTTTTTAGCCACATAGCGACCGGCATAGGCAGCAGACCGGTCTACCTTAGAAGGGTCTTTGCCCGAGAAGGCACCGCCACCGTGGCGGGCCATGCCACCATAAGTATCCACAATAATTTTGCGTCCGGTAAGACCACAGTCACCCACAGGACCGCCAATGATAAATTGGCCTGTAGGATTAATGTGGTACTGGGTACCCGCATGGAACCAGTCGTTAGGCAGGACGGATTTAATGATTTCTTCCATTACGGCTTCGCGGATGTCGCCAAGGGTAATCTCTGGGTCGTGCTGGGTAGACAAAACAACAGCATCTACAGCGACGGGCTTACCATTTTCGTAGCGTAGAGTGACCTGGCTTTTAGCATCGGGGCGCAGCCAGCCCAGCTTGCCGCTTTTGCGTAGTTCTGCCTGACGCTCTACTAACCGATGGGAGTAGTAGATGGGTGCGGGCATGAGCACGTCGGTTTCGTTGGTGGCGTAGCCAAACATCAGGCCCTGATCGCCTGCCCCAAGGTCTTTATTTTCCGCCTCGTCCACACCCATGGCAATATCAGCCGATTGCTTACCAATGGCATTGATAACCGCACAGGAAGCTCCATCGAAGCCGACATCCGAGCTATCGTAACCAATACCAAGGATGACGTCGCGGACGATGTCTTCAAGGTCAACATAGGTACTGGTGCGAACTTCCCCAGCGATAATGGCCATACCGGTTTTGACCATGGTTTCTACCGCGACACGGGAGTGGATGTCGTCCTTGAGCAGGGCATCCAAAATAGCGTCGGAAATTTGGTCGGCCATTTTATCGGGATGGCCTTCGGAGACTGACTCTGATGTAAAAGTGCTGTATAAACTCATGATAAGCGGGCCTTGCGAAACTAACGTCGAGGTGAGCTGCTGAGAAAACGGCTTATCGTATATTAGTGGATACCGATACAATCGTTAATGGTGCTACAGGCAAGCCATCACTCTATGAGTATGCGCTGAAGGTTTCTTTAGAAGGTAATAAAAGGGGGATATTGTTCTGTGAAAAAGTTAGAACAGTATCAAAAGTTTGTTAAGTCGATACATAGAACATCCGCCAACATCGGGAGAGACTGAAATTCAGGCTGTTTTTGATACTGTGCGGAATCATTATCAGATTATGCGCCCGTCAGGGTTTGCGCTGGGTCCACAGTTGTTCTGTACATGTGGATATTAAAGATGGAAAAATCTGGATTCAGTGGAATGGTACTGAGGATGATCTGGCTCAGGAGCTAGTGGAGTTAGGGGTGCCAAAAACGGATATTGTCATCGGTTTTCATACGCCCTACATGCGACAGTTTACGGATTATGCGGTTGGTTAGGATGATTTGGCGGGTGGGTTTGGATCTAGGCTGGAGCCGGTGCGTCCGGTGAGGAGCCAGAGCCAGCTGCGGGTGATGTCGCGGAGGGTTTTGTGGAGGGGTTCGGTGGGTTGTTGTGAGGGCACTGGAACTGGGGTATAGGCGATGCTGTTGCTGCCGAGAACCCAGAAGGCGATCGCACTGGCTCGTGGCATGTGAAAGTCTGAGGTGACTATGTAAATATTTTGAATACCCTCACTTTTAAGTTTATTAACCGTAGTTGTGAAATTTGTCACTGTATCCGTAGCATCATAGTCAAGACTTACGCGAGAGAGTGCAATATTTTCTGCCAAAAAGGTTTTATTAGCTTGTGGCGGTAGTGAGCCACTCGATACCCATACTTTAAGATTGGGCTCCTGTGCCGCAAGCTTTGCAGCGGCTATTTCTCGTTCCTTTCCACCGCCAAGCACCAGAACAGCTTGTGGATAAGGAGATTGATACATTGCTATGGTGATTCTAATCCGTATTACTAGAACTGTTGTAAAAACAACGCAAAATATGAAAACGATGAGTCGTGGAATCTTCTTTTTCAAGGTTCTAGTTACGTACAATCTTTGTTGAAACTAGAATATCTTGTTTGTTAGAAGTACAGAGTATGCAGGATTGCATTTAACTCACAAGTTTCGAATAACTGCTTGCAAGCTCTTGTGCAATTTTCGACCAACTAAAGGTCTCAGCGGCTAACTTTCGTCCGGCTAAGCCTTTTTCAAGCAAAATCTGGGGACGTTGCAAAATAGGTTCTAATGTCTTGACCCACATATCAAGATTTCCTGGAACGATCCAACCGGCGTCTGCTTTTTCTATCCATGGAGATGTTTGCACTTCGGGAGTAATGGCTACTGGTGTTCCTGCTGCAAGAGCTTCTGCTACAGCAATGCCAAAATTTTCTGAGTAGGAGGGCAGCATAAATAGGTCGCTTCCTTGTAGGAGACATTCCTTGTCTGCACCATCTACGAAGCCTGTAAAAGTGACTAAATCATTAATTTCTAGTTCTTTTACTTGATTGCGCAGTTGTTTTTCGTAGGTGGGTTCTCCACTGCCAGCAATAAGTAAATTTACATGTAAGTCTCTTTGCCTCCAATGTTGAACTGCTTTTAACAATAGCTCTGGTCGTTTTTTTAGATGCAGACGTGATAGAAATAACAATATTGGAGCATCTTTAAGATGATATTGTTTTTTGAGCTGGGCACGGGCTTGTGAACGGTCAAGGTTAGGTAGCTCTACGCCCAATGGCAAACAAAGCTTCGGAGTCTGAAATCCCAGCTTGCTAACGTCATCTGCTTCACCTGGAGATGTACAGTGAATGGTGTTAGCTGCTTGAAGGTTCTTATTTTCGAGGATGTTACGATACAGCCTTTTTTTAAGCGCTGATTGGGATAGTGCCCATGGTGTTAGCTGTCCTAGAGGTCTCATCAAGTATGGTATTTTTCTACGACGAGCAGCACGGGCAGTCCAACTAGAAAGATAGGAGAAAATATAGTGTGTGTGAACGACATCGAAAGAACTTAAATTCTGTTGGTGCCACTGATTTAATGCACGAGCATAGATGAATTCTTTGGCTCGAAGAGTGCGTGGCAGAAATGTTACCTTAACTCCCTTGTAGAGGGTGGTTTTCAGTAAAGGTACATCTAGAAGCTGATCGGTATTGTCGTTAGTCGTCAGAATTTGCACATCTACGTCGCAATTCTGCAAGTTTTTACTCAAATGGAGAACAGCTTGAGTGGGACCTCCTAATTTAGGGCTTAGGGAGGGAATCACATGCAGAATTTTCATGAATCAAGAAGAAAGTGCACAGTGTTTAGTAAATATTCTTTATTTCTGAATCTTAGTTATGGGAGTTACAGAAATTTCAGATTATTTACTTGGAAAGTGGTTAGGCAAGTTATCACTTTATATGGCGATGGGTATAGATCTAGATTTAGATAGCTTTCGATAATACAGACGTCGAGTTGCCAGCATTAAAATTGTCCAAAAAAGAAATGAGAAACAATTTCCAGCAGAATAAATTGCGGGTTCAAAAATGCACACAATTAGTCCACTGACTAGGCAAGAGACTAAAGAGATAAGCTCATAGTTACGCCAAAATTGGGTAATACAGTATGCTGCAAATCCCCATAGCGAAGCAAAAAAACAACATGCTAGAGGCCAACCAATCTGCACGGCTAGTCCATAATAGCTGCTCATAACGCCATGTCCCCGTAACTTGAGATCTCGCAAAACAACTCCATAATAGTCATGAATTACAGCATCTGTTCCAAAACCATGACCAAAGTCGGGACGTTTAGCAATATATTCTTGAGCTAACTCCCAGAAATAGGTTCGATTTGAAGCTGTCTGTAAGGAACTATCTCTTAAAACTTGCTCAATAAAGAAATCTGTTTGAATAAAAATCCCCAAACCTACAATGGCAATTGCTGTAGCTATAACAGCTTGGCTAGGACGTTTAGCAAAAAGCGATATTAAAACTATAATCGTCGCACTTGCTATTCCCAACATAGAACTGCGACTTCCACAAGCCAACAAATTTAAGATAAGTATTCCTACTACAAAAAGGCTTTTGTTTTGTTTGCTATAAAGCCATTGAGAAATGGCTAGAGGTATAACTAAACTTAAAGTAAGACCAATATTGTTAGGGTTATTGAAAAATCCTCTAAATCGTCCTACTAACCATGCATTCGGGAGAAGGACAGCCGATAATAAATTTAAAGTGAAGATAATACCTGATACTTGTAAAAATCTTTGTAAAAACTCTTGTTCTGATATTTGATCAACATATCTCCATAGTGTCCAAAATGAGCAGCCATACAACAACAACAGGCTGATCGCGCGTTGAGCTGTAGCCCAAGGCTCAATAGTCCAGTATTCAGAGACTAAGAACAGTAAAAGAAACGCAATAATTATTCTGTCGGTCCATGTCACAAGGATGCGCTTAGAACCAGCCCTTTGAAAGCCTGAACTAGCCGTCATGACGCACCCAATAACCAAAATCAGCCACCTTAGTGCTTTGCCGGCTGTGGCTACTTGCGTGATCTGACTGGTCGCCAGAAAAAACGGTAGCGTGTAAAGCACTAAAAAATGTCTCCAGAAAAATTTACTCATGACAGCCAGACATCTTCCCTTGATGTGTCAGTACCTTGTTTTTCAGCTTATTTAGTTGTTGGTCAGGATCTTTAGGTGCTTTGAGTATCTAACTGCTGCAGTCCCTGTAATAAGGTTTCTGCCCAGCGCTTTGGTGTATATTGCTTCGAAAGTTCGTAGCTTGCTTGGCCAAAAAGTTGTCGCTGCTGCAGAGGAAGCGAATGCATCGCTTTGAGAGCTTGCGTTAAACTTTCGACTGAACCGTTTGAAAAATCAAATCCGTTGTAATGCTTATGTAAAAGGGAAACACCTGCACCACAAGCATCTGATAGAATCAGCGGTAAACCGCTAGCAGCAGCTTCTTGAGCAACGACTCCCCATGGCTCAAATCGACTAGGTAGTACGAAGGCTGATGCCCCTTTCATAAGTTTTGGCAGATTCTCCGGTTGAACAAATCCTTTATCCTCTGCCCCGCTTTCCAACAACATAGCGTTTAGCGGTCCTGCCCCGGCACACACTAAACGCCATGGGTTTTGTACTTGGGCAACGTAATTCTTGTATGCAACCGAGAGTGTGTCCAACCCTTTTTCAGGTGCATATCGGCCAACATATAGAAAGTAAGGGGAATAGGCAATATTTTGATGAATCGACTGATTAGCGAATGATGCCCAATCACAAGCGTAGTAGCCTTCCCAGCATTGTTCTCCGGTGTATCCTAGAGCTTGGGCTAGATAACGTTGACGTTCCCCAGTAACCCAAAGAACATCGATAAATTTTTGTATGTGCAGAGGTGCCACCCAAGATGCAAAATACTGCTTCAGTGAACCTTTCCACTGGGTATCACAGCCCGCTATGATCGGAATATCTTTAGATTTTAGAGCACGACATATTTTAGCGTAGCCTTTATCGCGCCAACCGCTGGCAAGTATAGCTGTGGGTTGAAACTCTAGAATCTGCTTTAAGATAGTTCCGTTACTGCAGTCATAGCGATTGATGACTTTTCCTAAGTCGGCGAACTTCGAAGTGTCAAAGGGAGCATCTGGCTGGTTGGGCCAGGCAAAGATCAAAAGCTGCGCACCTGTCTGGTGTTTGAATTCTCGCAAGCAAGCTGCTAGATAACCAGATAGGCGTGTGTGTAGAAGCGCAATTTTCATACTTTAACAATAATCTTTTGAATTTCATCCAAAGTGCACGCTGCAATACGATCCCAGGTAAAAGATTGCACACGATCGAGAGAAGTCTGCTTCATCTTCTTCAATTGATTCTCACTTTGATCAAGCAGGCGATCTACTCCTTGGATAATGCTTGGAATGCTGACTTTGGGTAGAAGCACCCCATTTTTGGAATCAACTAAGAGGCGCACTGCACCAACATCAGTGGCTAGTATAGCTAAGCCAGAAGCCATCCCTTCAAGAATTACAGTGGGCATCCCTTCAGAATGAGAGGGGCAAATTAAAACATCAGCTTGGGATAGCTCATGCTTCAGTAATGTTTCATCACGAATAGCACCGGCATAGCTGACATGTGGCATAGACAAACGCTTATCTTCTGGAATGGGACCAATGAAGCGAAACTGCGCACGACTTTTCCAGATAGGATGTGTGCAGATTGCTGTCTGTAGCTCTTGAATACCTTTACGCCGCTCGCAGCGACCAACGAAGATAAAACGAATTGGTCTAGAAGCAGTTTTAATCTGATCAACTAACCATGAAGAATCTATGCCACCTGGAATTTCGATGATTTTCTCGGCTTGTATATTCAGCTCATCCTGAATTAGCTCAGTAAGCTTACCACCTAAAGAAAAAACATAATTTGCTTCAAGTGCATGCCGTCGAAAGGGGGATTGCAGCACTATCTGATTCTGGAGATATGATTTCCAACTTGCTGGTAGTTGAAACATTTCATAGCCATGGAGATTCACACCAATCGGAGGTAGCTTTTCACCATGCCGTTTTGCTTTTATGAAGCTGAATGCAGTCAGGCTCTGGCCATAAATAAAGTCTGCAGGTGGGCGTTGACAATATTGATGGTATAGCTTTGTCGAGAAGTGTTGGAGAGACCGAATATAGTGTCCGGGAAAAGGATCCCTCTTCGACCAAGAAATAGCGATACTAGTTATATTTTCTTTTTCTGCATTGGTCATTCCATCTAACTGGTCTATATCTACTGCATCTGAAAAGTCTGTATGATAAAGATCAACCTTAATTCCTAGTATGGCCAGATGCTTAGCTAAGTTGAAGCTATGCTTTTGAATACCGCCAACAACATACGGGAAAATTCCAGGGCTTAAAAGTGCTATTCTCATCAACTTTGATGATCCTCAGACTTGATAATAACAAATTTAAATCCGTACTGATTCATGTTCTATGAACCTCTTCAACAACTGATTTAGTACGGCAATTTCTACAATTAATATCTATCGCACACTTGTCTTTTACAAGCTCTCTTAAGTCGTAAAAAATCTTGTTTATAAGGAATCCATATTCAGACAGTTGACTCCTTACTCTAAGAGTCCGAACGCCCTAAATTTTCTTGATTTCTATTTGATTCATTAAGTTCTTTAAAAACCTTTTGGATTGACATCATAATTGGCTTTAGCTGCTTTCAAGATGTAACAGAAAAACCAGAAAATTTAATCTCAAATCTGTGGCATTATTAAAGTATTCTCCGTGTCAACAGATCAGAGCTTTAGTTAACTTTGTAAATCCTCTTAAGCGCCAAAACCCTATATTTACTAAGTGCATATATGCATCTAAATAATTCTCTGAAACTCCATCAAACACCAATAAAGTACTTGGTAAATTACGCAGATTCTTTTGAAGATTATGCATTTGATAATTAGTCATAAGTCCCTTTGAACCTTCGATAGCAAATCTATACATAATCGATAACGTAGTACCGCGCAATCGACGAATGTATAATTTTTTAAGATTTTCTTTATAGCCTGTCGATTGGATTAAATCATATGTTGATTTTTGGAAAATATCACACGCAGCTACATATCTTTCGCCCAATTCGTAAGCATTATAATTGCATCTTTCAGGAGATACTCGATAGAAAAAATCAGGTTTCTCGTCACCGATTACACGATATCTAAGCCCCAGCAATAATGCTCGCATATATAGATCAACATCTTGAAGGCGAGGTAATTCCTCAGAAAAACCATTAATTTTGTTAAGCCCTGTTTTTGTCCAAAGAGCGGAAGTCAAATGCCAAGGTAGATCATGTCTTAAAAAAGACTCCAGATGACAACTATGTTTTTTAGGCTGCCATAATATTTTTCGATCTCCAACCTTACGCAAAAAAGTTCCACCAGTGAAAATATTAAAGTCTAGCTCACTTCCCCTTGAATGACTCAGACGATCTTCAATACATTGAGGTGCCAAAATATCGTCAGAATCCAAAAACAAAATATAGTCAAATTTTGACCTCTGCCATCCAATATTACGAGCTGCATTAGCACCTCTCATAGATGGTTGAGTATGCTCTACAACAATCCTTGGATCTTGACGCGCTAATTCTAAAATGACCTGTATCGAGTTATCAGTCGATCCATCATCAACAAAGACAATTTCCCAATCAAAGTACGTTTGATTAATTACAGATTGAATTGTCTCTTTGATAAAAGATTCCTTATTATAGTTAGCAATAACAATAGATATCATTTGAGTGATTATAAGTTTTGGGCTTAGCTTAGAAAGCTGCTTGACTAACAAAAACGCCTAGCGTAAAACTGACTTTCCACGGTAGCTAGCACCAGCTTCATATCGATAAAGTCAAGCTAAGATATAAGGGCATGAGATCTGCAAGACTCAGGAAGATATATTCTTTATTTTCGCTTGCTTACCAAACAACTTGGCCGGTATTCTCTGTATTTTGTTCATTACAGGACCAAAGTAAAGCCTGCGATACAGTTTAGCCCTTGAACCATTGAAGGGCATAATGGGCGGTAGACTAATACCGGTATTTTCAATGGTTGAGTTAATTAGTCTAATCCAATTAACGACTATGCCATCTGTCTGAAGGTCAAACCATTTAGCAACAGCAACTGCTCTGCGCTGAACCTCACGGTACCTCAAAGGATCTTCTACTAGCCATATGGCTTTATACACAATTTCCTGATAACTATTTATGACCAGTTCAGGAAAGAAGCGCATACAATCAGACATTCCATAGTCATTTGAGGTGATTACAGGCACACCACATGACATAACCTCAAGCGGTGAAGCTGGAAAAGCCTCGCCTATGCCTGTCGGATTCAGGATAGCAAAATCACAATTTTTGATAATGTCAAATTTTTCTCTACCCAAATTTCCATAGAATATGACATTACCATGCACAATATCTTCTGCATCAATAAATTCAAGAATCTGGTTAGCATATTCTGTAGAAGAAGCTGGTACAGGACTAGACACGGACTGCAGCGCATGTGTTTCAGCAGAGCCGATAACATGTAGCTTTATACCAGGGAATTTACTTTTCAATGCACACCACGACTTTGCGACATCTAAAAATCCCTTACTCGGGCGTAACGCGCCTAAGTAAACGACATCAATTTTTTCCTTTCTCGAAATATCCTTATCGTCATCAATAGCAACTTCCGGATAAATAAATACATTTTGGATACTGAACAAATCTGAATGAATAAACTTATTTGAAAAGAATTGATAAATGCCGACACAGACAATCCCTTTCACCTTAAGATTTCTAGCCACTTTGTCAGCACCTGGGTCAAATGGATGACGACTCCAGCAAATTATCTTCTCTTCTATTTTTCGGAGAATATTAAAATTGGTCTTACATAAAACGGACGGAGTTGACACAACCACTCCCGGAAAATATTCATCTAAATGATTAAAGAAATCATCAGGAGTATTAAAGTGTAGTTGGTTAAGATTATTTGGCTTATCCTTAATCTTAAATGGCAGATTATTTACTAAATGGATGTTCCATGTTGGGCAGGCTATACTCAACAGAATTGCCAGACGAATAGTCGTAAATTGTGTACCTCCTACCCCAGGATTTGGTTCATCCAGAGAGAATACTTTTGAATCAACGCTTGAAGAAAAAAGAGGGAAATAAACTATTCTTGCCATAATTCTGATCCTTGGTTGAGTTGATAAAGTTTCTGTCGGCTGTTGTCTTAACTATCCTGTTTTTAATACTGCAAGCCACACAGGTTGTACTTCAAGGTCAATGCTAGCTCGTTGCCCCCATTGGACAGCACGACATGAAGTCTCATCCCGAAATTGGCTGGAATGGAATTCGTCAAGCCATCAACCAATACCTCAAGCTTAATTAATGTCCCACAGCATTTATCCAATACACTTGACTCGCAGACTACTTGTGTCTCCAAGCGTCAGCGAGAACGTTCATATGAATGTGAATTTAATTTCATCGCGTGCATTCCGGCTTAAATCTTTTGTCAGTCAACCAGAGTGGATAACAAATTATCCATTTCTTAGGTCTTTTAACTTCAGAGACTTGCGTTGTCCCAATCATACAAAGAAAGTTGTGGATATAATGCGGATGACTTCGAAGCAATATACATGTCAGGTAAATATTTCAAGTCAGCAGACTGATAAGCTCGAATGACTTCAGCTATAGTGATTCCTTTATTTTGCTCTGGATCATTAGTTTTATGCACACGGCCTTGTACATTTTCTGGAACAATTAACCCACGAGACTCTATTTTTTCACGATATGATTCGTAAAAGTAATCTCCGTTATTCAAATCAACACCACACAGAACAATTTTTTTATAGCGCAATATTATAGAGAAGAATATTGTCCAATCTACCGTTGCTGTTTGGTGGCAAAATACTGGATAAAAACTCTTCTTTTGAGTCAGCACTTGGAGTTGATTCTGAAGATCTTGCTGATCTTTTGCTGCAATCCAGTGAGAATTAGCCGTATAGCCCCCAATTTTTTTAATTTGCCTGTATCTACTGCCTGAAATCGGCGATTTAAACATCTTTAAACAGGAAGCATACCGGTCCTTAACTAAAGTCAAATTTTTGATAAGTGAAATATATCTTGAACTCAAAGGAGATGCGATAAGTTCTGTTACATAGAATGTAGGAACAAATTCATGTAGAATCCAAAAATTAAATCCAATAGAGTCATTTCTCTGAATGTGATTCCACATTCGAGCAGTATATTCACAGATTGAAGTTCCAGATCCTAAAACGAAAAGAGTTTCAGATTGTTTTTTTGAAGCAAGCAGATTTTCTGTTATAGGAGGTATATTAAAATAATAAGGTAAAATTTTTGACCGAAGTTGATTTTTCATCATGGCTTTTCATTGCATTGCGCATTACATTTGATCGTTCAAAAGTTAAAAGATATTGGTTATTTAGGTTAAAAAGGTTTGTCTTATTTAAACCTATTTGAAAGCTTACTTTATCTTTATAGTTAAAGGCTTTTACTGTGAATAAATGCTGATATGACAATAAGTAATAGATAGATAGATAGATAGAGTTTCTCTATCTGGTGAGGTATGGTGTTTCCTAACTAAATAATATAAAAAATGGCCTTTCCCCTCTTGAATAGCTTGAAAATTATATTTTGTGGAAGATTCTAGAAATTTGATACTGAATAATTTTAATGTCCCATCATGCCCAAAGTTGCTCATAATGGCTCTTCACCTGAGAGGTATCTTTGTCTACTCTTCAACGAGAATCAATGATCTTTAAAGAGAGAGTTTCTTTAAGTCTTTCGAAGTTGAGCAATATAAAAAACCTGATCCATGCTTTTCTTAATTTTTTATTTCATGGAATCACTAAACGTTCCCAATTGCGTTGCTTTTCTCTGATAGTAAACCTAAGAAATGCTGTAGTCTTACTCACTCTTTATGCTAGCTAAGTTAGCAGTTTTCCATGTTATGACAAGTCATAGAAATTGCTCTAAGCTCTCGAGAGCTATCCAAAAACCTTCTCCCTCATTTTTATGCCCTTGCCAAACCTCAGGAATAAACGAAGCATTAGGGGTTGTCTTTCGTAAATCTTCTGCTAAATCAGAAAAAACAATTCCCCCCTTTCCAATCTGTAACCCTTCTCCATCCACTCCTTCAGCATCAGCAATGTGGATATGTGCTGTATAGGGAGCAACTTGTTCGATAAACTTCTTGAATGACCACTTGTGATGATTACAGGCTAGCTGAGAATGGGACACATCAAGACAAATTCGATAGCCATGCTGATTACAGAACTTAGTGATGTCTTCAGCGTCTAGGAACAAATTGTGATAGCGCTGCCCACCAAAGTGCCAGGGGAAAGGAGGCATGGTCTGAGGAATGATTTCCACTCCATCGGCATCAATAGCAGAAAAACTATCGAGTAGTAGTCGATAGAGGTGCTCGCGTTTTGAGCTATACAGAGGAGCATCAAGGCTAAAACCACCAACATTTGTGACGATACAAGGGCAGCTAGCCTGTTTAAAGTAGGGTTTTAATTCGCGGGTAACATTGATGACACGCTGCAATTCTTGAATGGAGCGCTGACGATAATCCTCATTTTCAGAACATAAATCCAGTGTATGATCCCCTGCAAATAGCTCAGGACTATGTACAACTAAACCCAAATTGTAGTCCTGATCAAAATACTGATGCAGGTCTTCCTCCATATCCTTATAACTTAGGTGGAATTCCAACAGATCGGGATTGGTTTTTTCAAGAATACTCTTGAAGTCGTGATAGCGTACAGGTAAGCCCCAAGGCCGATCAAACTTGTAGTGTCTTGCTTTAACACGAGCGAATTCAAGATCGCTGCGATAGAAGAAATCACCTGACTTAAAATCGCGCTTTGCTGGTTGTCCAATTAACTCTGCTTTACGGTTCGGTTGCAGACCTTTTCCAGGACTTTTGACTTGCAACATGTCGGCCATAATAATCTGACCAGCCCTTAAATCACAATTAATGATCAAGCTCTTGGCCAAGGTTTCACGATTCATTAATTCGCCTTGGCTAAGGCGACGTTCGCCGCTGGTACCAAGCGCTGATTCCACCTGACGAATGCCTTTCACCATTTTTTGAAATTCATCTGGCAACAGGCTTACTTTATGATCGTTACCCTCCATAAATTTATCGATAGTGAAATGCTTTTCAATCACCTTAGCGCCCTTAGCTACAGCCGCAATAGCCACATTGATATCCCGTTCATGCCCTGAATAACCTACAGGACAATCACCAATTTCCTTGAGCCGCTCCAGATAGTTGAGATTAACATCTTTGAAAGGTGCAGGATAGGTAGAGTTACAGTGCAGCAACACATACATTGCACCGAGTTGCTGCAACAACCGCACTGATTCAGTAATTTCACTTTCAGTAGACATGCCTGTAGAACAGATCAGAGGCTTACCCGTTTTAACTAAGGCTCGTAGTAAGTCATGATTCGTTAGGTCGGCAGATGCGACCTTGTAGCCTGGCATGCCGTAACCTTCGAGAATTTCGAGGCTGTCTAGATCCCAAGGTGTACAAAGAGGTAAAATACCTCGAGACTTACAGTAGTCAAACACTTCCAGCATAGCATTTGGCGAAAGCTGGAAGCGTGATAACAGGTCAAGTGTGTACTGAGAGCCAAGATCTTCGCTAGCATCATTAGCATTGCCAGCATTGCGATATAAGGTTTTCATACTACGCAGTTGGAACTTGGCACAGTTGGCCCCCGATTCCACCGCTAAATCAACAAGCTTCTTGGCTAACCCCAGATCACCATTATGGTTATTGCCAATCTCAGCAATGACAAACGTTGGCGAATTGGCATCAATTTTGAAATTACTAATCTGCACGCCATCTGGTCGCTTGCGGGCAACTGCGACCAGGTGACCTGCGGCATCAATTAGCGGAATAAATTCTACACCTGCTGAAAATGCGGACAAAATTTGCTTAGGGTCTGCATCGACAGAGACAGATTTATAGTTCTTATTAGAGACTTCACAGACAGCTTGATTTAAATCAATATTATCTTGATTAACAAGCCAACGGCGAAAATCACCGTCAGTCATAAGACCTTCTAGGAAGCCTGACTCTGTAACAGAAAAGATAATACGGCTTTTATTGTCACTGATCTTTTTAAGCGCGTTGAGAACACTGTCTTCAGCAAAAACAATATATTTAGCAAGATCTCTGTCAACTAACATGGCCTGATCTTTATTTTTTAATAATGTAGGAGGGAGTCATACAAAAAGGAAGCTTAAGAATGTCTACGTGATGATCCCCAAAAAAATCATCGACTGCCTTGGTTTCTCCAGGAAAAACTCCATAATCATCTAAAATTAAAATTCCACCGACAATAATCTTAGGCCAAAGATTTTCTAATATAGTTACTGCAGGTTCATAAATATCTGTATCAAGATTCAAGAGAGAGATCTTTAATTCCGGATGTTCTTGGACAAACAAAGGAACAGTCTTAACAATATCTCCACTCACAAGCTCCACGTTTTTCTGGATACCTTTGTTCTCAAGAACTTTGAGGAGTTGCTCTCTCGATATACTATCTTCTCCTGCAGACTCGATGAACTTACTACGAGTTTTTTTGTCTGCTTCAAAATTTGTTTCAGGAAATTTGCCAAAAATGTCGAAACCAATAATTTTCCTAGAATAAGTATTTTCAAAGAGTTCTCTAAAAATAGCAAATCTTGAAAAAGAAGCCCCTTTAAATACACCGCATTCAACGATGCTACCTGGTAGTTCTAGGATTTTCTTGTAAAGTTCATAATGAGCCAAGAGTTTTCCTATTCGAGCAGGGTTACAAGAAAGGAAAAAATCATTCTCATATTGAAAGCTATTCTCGAAATTAGGTAGTTCGATCATTACTGTCCTCCTTATTAGTAATTTGATAGTTTTTTATCAAAAACTCTGCTATTTTAAAATCTAGCGTGGAATCGATTTCGTGAGCGGCAGCTTCGCTCATAGGAAAGAGCGAGATCTTACCTCCCAGTCGATTTCTGAGTTCTTTAAGAACCCAGGGTTTGAAGACATAAATTGAACCGTTTTCGACAAATTGAGGGTTCATATCTTGGCGACGACGGCGATGACAGTAGTCATAATTTATAGACCGGGCTACACCATCTACCATGTGCCAGAGAAATCTATGGGAGGGTGAAACAGAAAGCAAAGAGTCAGCATTCTCATCCCGCAGCTGTTGAATAGCATGATCAATATCGGCACCAGTTCGCAAGGGAGAAGTACATTGTAGAAAAACAATTAGTTCTGGACAGGTACCTTCTGTTTCAATGGCAGTTAGAGCGTGGATGAGTGCTGATTCAGATGCTGCTGTATCTGTAGCTAAGTCTGGAGGACGTTGAATAATCTCTGCTCCATAGTGGCGGGATACTGATGCGATTTCTGAGTCATCAGTAGTGACGTAGGTTTGATCGACTTGGTGAGATTCTTGAGCATCAAGGATAGAGTAAGCGATGAGTGGTTTGTCTATAAGGCAACGCACATTCTTTCCAGGAATACCTTTGGAACCACCTCTAGCTGGAATAATAGTAATAACAGGATTCAAAACAACAATAATTACAAATAGAAGGACTTGTTTGCTAGAGATTGTAGCATTTTTAATATAATTAAAAACACTAGAGGTATTTGCTCTTGTTAACTGTTTAGCTCTAAATGTGCTACCAATGTATCGCACCTTCCTACAGCGGCCAAAGACGCAGCGTAGGCATCAGTTAACTCAGAACTGTCTAAGAAAGACCATTTCGAATGGCCACCTGGTTTACCCTGACTCAGCCAGTAGAGGTGATTAGACAACGGGTAACGCTGAAACTGTTGAATCGATACAACACGTAACCCAGCCTGAAGAGCCAACTTTTTCAATGTTTCGCTATTAAACAGATAAAGATGCTGGCTCCAGTAAGTAAAGGATTGAAAGGGTGAACAATCGTAGAGGGTAATTAGTGCATCATCAGAACTAGGCACTTCGATAACTAATCGGCCTCTTGATTTCAGCATCTTGCCAAGCTGAACAAGCATTTCTCGTGGCTCATGCAAATGCTCCACAACATGAAAAGCAGTAATTAAATCGTAGCCATCTACAATATCTATAGATTCGACATCAGGATGAATTTTGATTTGCGCTCCCCAATACTCTCGCACCCGTTTTTCTAATTCAACTCCTGCCACTTCAGAAGCTAGTTTTTGAGCACGTTTCAAAAAGCCCCCTGCTCCGCAACCAAAATCAAGCACCTTTTTATTGACCAACATAGACTTGAGCATTTGAAAACGGCGTTGATCATCCCACTCCGTATCCTTTAACCAGTCTTCAATAGGACGCAGTGTTTGGCCGTGCATACCCGATTCTTCGTAGAAACCGGGTTGAATATGATCCAGAGAACTGAGGAAAACTAATCCGCAGTCCGTGCACTCTAGTATCTGCAACTTTGGATTATCGCGAACTGAACCAGTTCGACGTTTGAAAGAAGTGGAATTACATAAATAACAATTCATATTTTAGGCTACATGAACATCATAAAAGACTTATTTTGTCGTCTCTACTCCCGCCATCTGTTGAAAACTAGTAGAGTAGTTTATCAAATCTCTATACTTCCCTTGGGCCACTACCTGCCCCTGCTTCAACTCCACTACTAAATCACACTGCTCAACTGTACTTAAACGATGGGCAATTAAAATAATTGTAAACTCCCCACTTAACGCGTCAATCGCTGCCATCACCTCCTGCTCTGTTGTATTATCTAAAGCACTCGTCGCCTCATCGAACACAATCACCGATGTATTTTTATACAGTGCCCGTGCAATTCCAATTCGCTGCCTTTGTCCGCCACTCAGACGAATCCCTCGCTCACCCACATAGGTCTCATAGCCCGCTGGCAAGCTCTCAATAAAATTCTCAGCCTGAGCCAACCGTGCTGCCTTCCGCACCTGATTAAAGTCAATCTGCGTTCGTGGAATCCCAAACGCGATATTTTCTGCAACTGTTCCATCACTCAGAAAGATACTCTGGGGAACATGGGCAATGCTCTGCTGCCATTGCCGCAGCCGTTCACCTTTCAGCGGTAGTCCATTCACAAATATCGTTCCTTGCTGAGGCTGCAACAATCCTAAAATCAGATCAGCCGTGGTACTTTTTCCACTACCTGTACTACCTACAAATCCAACCATTGTCTTAGCCCCGATCGTCAAATTGAGATCGCGCAGTACCCAGTCAGTCTCCTCACCATAACGAAACCAAACCTGCTCAAGGCGAAGTTCTCCCTCCAACCTCAAAGGCTCCACTGGCACAGTTGTCATCAACGGATCAATGGGGCGTTGCAAGGCTAACAATACCCGCACCAACGATGCCCGTGCGCCCTGGATTTTTGCCATGGAGCTAAATACAAATTGAAAAGCCGGTAGTAATCGCTTTGCCCCCAAGGCCAAACTACCTAACACCGGTATAACCCGACTAAAATCACCACTCTGTCCTAGTGACAAGGCGAGGAGCACAATGGCTGAGAGCGCTAGCGCTTCAATAACATAAGCGGGTGACTGTGAAACAGTTAAATTCGTCGCCTTTGCCTGTCTCAACGCAGATTCATGTCGGAGATATATCTGCTCAAAAAAGTGTTGAGAATTGCCTAACAGCACATCCCGAATACCACCGATTCCCTCTTGTACAACTTGAATCTTTTGTTGATTTGAGTAAGCTAAAATCTTACTATTTCGCTTTAGCAAGTGCTGACGAGTACGATAGATTATTACATAGGTACCACCCAAGAGTATCGCTGTTCCTAGAGCAATCTTGCCATCAACTAATAGCAGCATTACAACCAAAGCGGGTATAAGCAAAGCATTAGACACCAGTACAAGAAATGGGAGCAAAACGCCAGACGTGAGACTTTCAACATCAGCAGTCAGTGTCTGGATTAGGTCGCTGCTATTTTGAGTCACATGAAAATTATAGGGCTGCCGCAATGTATTACAGTACACCTGACTGCTGATGTCAGCCCCAATTGCTGCTGCTAAACGAGTACGAATATGTAATGTCACCAAACGCAATCCATTGGCCAAAAGCACAACACCAATAAATATCATGCCTAGCCAGGTTACCAACTGCTGTGTTGTCTTAACCTGTAATAAGGTTATCCCTGGCTGCAAGTGTGGGTTATTTAATAATGACTCAGCATTATCCAGCGCTGTTAAAAAGGGGAAAATTGCTCCCACACTAGTCATCTCACTCAGTGCAGTCAGAATCAGCAGTAACAACAACACCCCAAGCTGCCATTGACGCCGTGGACTCAAGTAGCCCCAAAGTTGCCGCAGATCTTGACTCAAAGTCCCACTTCGATTGTGTCGTTTGCGTTGCATTTTTTTTCTTAACATATCCACGATTTCGAAATAGGGAATAGGTTATGGGGTATGACGATTGCATGTTCCATGAGAACCGCAGAGACACGCTTAGCCAATGGCCTGGAAGTCGCGGATGCCACGGTAGGTGACTATTTTCGATTGTCGTCGGGTAAATTCTCCCACGGATGGGTTTCCCTGAGGATGAATGCCCCCTTGCACCTGGTGCCATAGTTCCTCGGGGGCAAAGCTAACGCGATAGCTTCGAGGTAGGGATTCTTTAATGTAATACCAGTGTCTGGCTTCACAATGATCGCACCAAAACTGCTCCAACCATTCTCCCTTCAGCAGCACAGTGGTGTGGGTGGCTATCACCCGCTTCGCCAGGGTACACCCCATTCCTCGCTGGCTAAGATGTTCTGCCCGATCCGCGTAGAGGGGATACTTGGGACTGGTGCTGATTACCAAACACCCATGGTGAGGGCAACAGATTTGGCGACGTTTAGAACGCCTGCGATTACGACTCTTAGGACTATTTGTTGGCACAGACTTTTGCATAGATCCATCCTATCGTTCGGCCTCTGACAAAAAGAAGGCTACGGTGGGAGAGACTGAGATCCGTAGACCACCAAAGCCCATGCTCCCTCTTGTAACAAGTAGCCCGCCTAAACTAGCGGGAATAATTATAGTGAGAGTTATAAACGATTGTTTACAGTCGTAAACCTATTCAGAATTACAGAAAATCTCATATATTCCGGTTTAAAGAAGACTACGTATACATATGACACCCGTACAAATTTTACAGGGAGGTAGAATATTACACATGATAGAAAATTAGAGCACTGGATATTATTTATTGAGTTCCGCGCTGAGGCAAGCTGACCTTGCTTAGAACAGAGGCATATTGTTTAGCAATTACATCAACCGTAAAAAATGCCTCTAGATATCTGCGACCAGCGTCACTCATCGTTCGTTTCTGATTGGGGGTCTGGGAAAGTTGACGAAGGAACTTGGCTAGCCCAGCACTATCTCCATTGATAAAGCTAGCACCACAGCGAGCCTGGCTGATCAACTTCCGTAAATAGGCACTCTGGGGACAGATCACCGCAATTGGTCGATCTGCAGCTAAGGCCGGATACAATTTACTTGGAGCCACCAAACTCTCCATCCCTTCACTCACACTAACCAACGACACATCACAGGCCGTCATCGAATACGGAATATCCTTCTTGTCTTGATAAGGCAAAAACAAAAAGTTCTCATCCAAACCCTCCGCCTTAACATCATCAATCAACTTTTCACGTTTCGCCCCGCCACCAATACATACAAACTTAATCGGCTCATTCCGCAACAACTTGGCCGCTTCAAAGATCGTATCAATATCATGGCAGCGGCCCATATTCCCCGAATATAGAACCGTAAACGTGTCTACTAAGCCATGCTGGCGGGCAAACCAATTATCCTTCTTTTCTATGGGTTTTATCAGTTCGGGGTCCGCCCAGCTATGGATTACCTCCACACGATCCGCAATATCCGGACAGTGCCCTACCACCCGTTCCTTCATCGACGGACTCAACACAATTAACGACTTTGCCCGACGCCACACCCGCTGATTCACCCAGCGCCACAGCTTCGCCACCGGATGGTGATAGTCCACCACCCCCAGCTCAATAGCGATATCCGGATACAGATCGTAGAGAATAACAACGTAGGGTGTATTAAACAACAGACTAATCAAATACCCTACCACTGGCAAAAACGGAGGAGCTGTTGTCAGCAACAGCATTTTGTCTTTCCCATCAAACAACAGATGAAAAAACGCTCGAATCATAAACAACACACCATTTAGTGCCTTACCACGAATTCGTCTAGACCACAGTTTTGTTAAACGTGAGCGACGAATATCCAAATTGTGAGACGTTTCATGATGGGGAGCTGATTCTATCCCATCTGCATATCCTGGCTGCCCTGTAAATACTTCCACTGGCATTCCTTGTTTTGCCAGCTGTCGTACCAACTCATCCAACAACTGTCCTGTAGCCGCATAGTCTGGTGCAAAAAACTGGGTTACCAGTTTTATAGTTTGCTGTGTAGAACAACCTTCTGTGCGCTCTACAAAATAGGCAGCATTGGGGGGCGTATCAATTTTGCCAAGAACCATAGGAAAGAAAATTAATGATTGAGCTACAAAAAAGCAGCGAGCGTTTAGCTGAGAAATAAATAAAATTTGATAAGTCTCTACACAATGGGAGACTTGTTAAACAGGTCAAAGCTTTAAGGCCCATAGCCTATACAGACAGCAAACCGTAAGTTTTTAGAAGCTCACACATTCTCTAAAGTTCAAACCTCTATGAAACACGCGCTACCTGCCAGGCTTGCCAGAACATGAGACCTAAAACAAGGGTTGCAACTAACAAGACCAACAACCCATTGGGAATCGGGGCTAATGTAAAAGCCCAACTACCGATCCAGAAGCTAAGGGCATAAATAAACAACACCGTTAATCGATGGGGTAAACCCACCCTGAGCAATCTGTGATGTAAATGACTTTTGTCGGCTTCAAAGGGAGATTTTCGACGAACTAACCTCGAAATAATCACAAGTGCCATATCAAAGATGGGAACAGCCAGAACGACAAAGGGAATTGTTATGGCTGTAGCCCCTTTCACTAGACCGGTAATGCTGATTACCGCCAGCATAAAGCCAATAAAATAAGATCCGCCATCGCCCATAAAAATCCAGGCTGGATTAAAGTTATACACCAAAAAGCCACAAAGGCTGCCCAGTAGACACAGCGCTAACAGGGCTACTGAGGGCTCACCAACAAATAAACAAATGCCAACGGTGATTAGCGTAGAAATAGCGCTCACACCGGATGCTAGCCCATCAAGACCATCAATCCAGTTGATGGCATTCACCATCCCTGCAATCCACAGCAGGGTAACAGGCAAACTAAGCCAGGCCAGATGCACAAGGCCAAAACCGGGCACTGTAATAAAATCAATGCGAATACCAAAGCACCACACTAAGGTTGCAATGGCCAACTGACATCCTAAGCGAAACTTAGGTGATAGAGAATACAGATCATCCAAAAAACCGAGCAGGAAGTAACCAGTCCCCCCCCACAACATAACTAAGATCTCTTGCTGTTCTTTAGAAAGTAGGCCACTAAAGCCACCGACACACCAGAGGCCTGTAGCCGTTGCAACAGTTCCAGCAAAAATAGCTAGCCCCCCTAAACGTACTGTGGGGTTTTTATGAACTTTGCGATCGCAGGGCACATCTACCCAACCACCATAAATGGCTACATAACGAACAACAGGAACACTAACTAATACAACAGAAAACGCACTGGCAAACGCAACCAAATAAAAGACATAGTCAGAGACAAACGACAATGCTAAAAGATTAAGCATCACACCAATGCCAATAGCGAACAGGACAGATGTTCAATATGCTACAAACAGTGCCGCTGCTAATTTAGAGCATGAAATTATCTGCCTAAAACACAGACAACTATATTTTTTCAGATAAAACCACACACAGCATCAACGACACCCAAACATTAGAATCTGGGTTTTACCAACCCAAAAAACACGGGTGATATTGCTTTAACGGACGAGATGATAGCGACTTTCACTACTGCTGATTTATGTGACATTACGGTCATTAAACCCCTTTGATAGGTAGTCATCGACAAATCAGAAATACTCGATCAACCCTGTAAAACCCATCTAAAATTTGTTGCCTGCACAGCAGATGCATTGATTTACTCGATAAACGATTCGATGCAGACATTTCCATATACTACAAGCCTACCCAAGACTTAGGTATAGGAAACAAAATTGACTCGGAAAGTCTACAACACGTTCAAATATAGAGCAGCGTTTCAGGACTAAAGAAGTAAAGAATACGGAAATAAAATATTGAGTAAATAAAATCGTTTCTTGTCATCAGCAATTCAAGAAATAAAAATGAAATAACCACAAAGCAGTCATTTTTAAGTTAATTCTTGTCTGTGCTAAGTAAATCCACCATAAAGGTTATACCAAAATAATTGCCGCTTTCTGGATAAAAACGATTCCCACACGAAGAAACCCATGCTTTTTCCTAGAAGATCAAGCCGTATCTAGGCAAACGAATAGGATATTAGTATCGTCTGAGGTTAATTATTAAGCCAATTACACTTTGAATTATTAGACAACATAAAGGCCTTAAATTATTTTCCAATAGGGGAAGAGAGTTCATTTTAGAAGAGAATGTCCTAATGTCTATCTCCCGTTAAAACCCGACAGAACCATTAAGTTTTCCGGATTTATTGCAATTACAATCGCAGTTATCCTAAGGGGCTTGAATTATTCGCTTCCATAGCAACGCTGTGCTTAATTCTCCACTGATAATGTCTGCAGGTTTTAACATCAATGACCAACCTTGTCAGTTTTTCTACCGTAGTTCGTACTATTATCGGGGCCGGATTGGCCCTAGGAACTGTGGTCAGCAGCGCACAGATAGCCCTAGCGACTTTACCAATTTTGACTGGCAATACTGTAGCTCCGGTCACTCTACTAGATGAAAATTATCTTCTAGGGCCTGGGGACTTAATTACCGTCGATGTATTTAATGTTCCAGAATACAGCGGCCAACAACGAGTCCTAGCTAATGGCAATGTAAACTTACCTGCAGTGGGTCAAGTATCCGTCAATGGCCTCACTCTAGCGCAGGCAGAACAGGCTATCAGTACAAAATACAGCACCGAAGTGCGCTATCCCCAAATTACCGTGAACCTGCTCACGCCCCGTCAGCTGCGTGTAGCCCTTACAGGAGAAATTCACGCGCCGGGTCTTTACACCCTAAATATCGGAGAACAAGGCCAGTTTCCCAGCTTGATCGAAGCTATTAAACTAGCCGGGGGAATTACCCAAGCAGCGGATCTGCGCCAGGTGGAAATTCAGCGCCAGGTGGAAAATGGCGGCATCCAGCGAGTAATCAGTAATCTGTCAGCTCTGTTGCGGCAGGGCGACCTCAGTCAAGATTTTTCCCTACGGGATGGGGACTCCATTGTTATCACTCAAGCGGAGGAGATTGATCTCGAAGCGTCTCGACAGATTGCCCTATCTAACATCTCTACCGATGCCCAGGCACCCATTAGTGTGGCAATCGTAGGAGAAGTATTTAGCCCCGGCACCTATAACTACGCCTCTCGCTCTAGTTCTAGCCAGTCCGTAGTGGGGAACAACGCCAGCGTTCAACAGCCGGGGCGATTAACGGTAACCCGGGCGCTACAGCTGGCTGGTGGCGTCAAACCCATGGCGGACCTGCGTCAGGTACAGGTGAAACGGACGATGCGCTCTGGCGAGAGTCGCATTATTGACCTCAACCTATGGCAGCTGGTGGAGGCAGGAGACCGGGGACAGGACTTGATTTTGCAAGAAGGCGACACCATTTTGGTACCCACCGACTTTAACGCTACCCCCGATCAGATTAGTATTCTCACCGCTACCAACCTGTCGCCAGACTCCATTGCCGTTAATGTTGTTGGCGAAGTGGAATCTCCTGGTCCGGTGGCTGTGGCGGCTAACACTACCCTGAACCAGGCGGTATTAGCCGCCGGTGGCTTCAACAACCGAGCCAAAGAAAAGGTGGCCTTAATTCGGTTGAATCCTAATGGTTCGGTGACCCAACGAGCCATTGAGGTAGACCTGGCTCAAGGACTAGACGACGAGAGAAATCCGATTTTGCAGCATAACGACATTGTTGTTGTTGATCCTAATGCAACGGCTCGATTTACTGATAGTGTTAGCAGTATTTTGCGTCCCTTCCTGCAAATTTTGCCATTCCGAAATCTCTTTTAACAGCCCATTTATCTCTTTTTTGATCGCTTAGACTCTAAGTTTATTTTTAATTTGTCCTATGGATAATTTTGCTTCAGCCAACGGTGCTCCCCCTAACGGTTTAGCAATTACGCCCACACCAATGCCATGGGCCAGGGATGACGATGAGCTGGATTTGGCCCAGTTGCTCACAGTATTGCGTCGTCGGTCTTTAATGATCACTGGGGTGGCGGCTGGAGTCCTGGGAACGGTTATGTTTAACACCCTGCGTCAGGAACCAGTCTACGAGGGAAATTTTGAAGTCCTAGTGGAACCGGTTAATGCAGACAATAATTTCTCCGATTTAAGTGGTTTACTCGCAGAAGGTGCCTCTACAAAACAATCAGGGCTAGACTATGAAACGCAAGTACAGGTATTACGCAGCCCTGAACTCATTGACCAGGTGATAGAAGAGCTAAAAACGGTTGATCCAAACCTAGACTATGAGAGTCTACTCAGAAATCTCACCATCCGACGAGTGGGAGAGACCAAAATTATTGAGGTAAGCTATCGCGGCACGGATCCTACAAAAATTCAGGCCACTCTGGATGCCCTAGCTACCGTATATCTCAAATACAGTTTGGACGAGCGCCAAACCAATTTGCGTCAGGGAATTCAGTTTGTAGCTGGTCAGCTGCCAGAGCTCCAAGACCGTGTAAACGAACTCCAAGGCCAGCTGGAAAGATTTCGTCAGACTTACAACTTTATCGATCCAGCAACTCAAAACCAACAAATTGCAGCCCAGATCCAGCAGCTGAGCACCCAGCGGTTAGCAGTAGACCGACAGCTAGCAGAAGCACGGGCGAACTATGAGTTGTTATTGGCAGACGGCGGCGGCGAAGTAGCCTTACAGATGGCACCGGTATACCAGCAGCTGATTCAAGAACTGCGTCAGGTAGAAACAGAAATTGCCACAGAATTAACACGGTTTCAGCCGGGCAGTCTTAGGATTCAGATCCTCGAAGAGCAACGGACCAGGATGCTGCCGGTGATTGAGGCAGAGGCCCAGCGCGTGGTAAATGCCCGCTATATCGAAGCTGAAAATGCCATTCAAATCTTGGAAACTCAAAATCAGACGATTGCAGCGGCAGAAGCTCAGTTACAAAATACGCTGACCCAGCTGCCCACCCTGGCCCGACAATATAGCGACCTACAGCGGGAGTTGGACATTGCCGTCGGTGCCCTGGGGCGATTTTTGGAAACCCGAGAGACGTTACAAATCGAAGCGGCCCAAACGGAAATTCCTTGGGAAGTGATTGAAGCACCTAGCAAACCAGAGGTTCCGATTTCTCCCAATGCCAAACGTAGTTTGGTACTCGGCATTGTGGCTAGTCTATTGGTAAGCGTAGGGGCAGCTCTACTCCTGGAGAAGTTAGATACGGTTTGTCGTACGGTAGATGAACTCAAGGGAATCGTAAAACTACCTTTACTGGGGACAATTCCGTACCAGCCAGAGTTTGATGATGCCCATACGCAGCAGGCCGGAGGTATAGACCAGTGGCTAAAACAACAGCTGGTTAAGAAAGATCCGGCAACAACCAATGGCTACTACGGATATGGTGGCTCGCAGTTTTTGGAATCTATGCGACTGTTGCAGACAAATTTGATGTTGATGGGGGCCGATCGGCCCATTCAGTCGGTTATTCTCAGTTCGGCAATGCCCAATGAAGGAAAATCAACGGTAGCCAGACATCTAGCTCAAACAGCCGCCACCATGGGTAAACGGGTTTTATTAGTGGATACGGATCTGCGACGGCCTACGGTACATCATCGATTAGGAATTAACAACAGCAAAGGGCTAAGCGACCTACTATCGGGCAACGCTAGCGTGGGTAATGTATTAAATAAGGCCATGCCCTTTCTGCATTTTTATGCAATCACAGCTGGTACGCTCCCTCCTGACCCTGTCAAGCTGTTATCTTCTAAACGGATGCGGTTGTTGATGCGACGGTTGGAAAAAGAGTTTGATCTGATTGTTTATGATGCTCCACCCATTGTTGGTTTGGCTGATGCTACGTTAATTGCTCCACATACGGATGGATTGATTTTGGTATCTCGAATCAATACTTGCGATCGCAACATTCTCGGCCATGCCATGGACAACATCAGTTTTACCAACATTCCGGTACTAGGGATGGTCGCCAACGGTGTTAAGGCTCAGGGCAATGGTTACAAGTACTATTCTGCCTACGGCTACGATACCAAACCTGAATTCCCCACAGCCAACGATGAGCTAATGTCCCATGAACATCCCAAGGTTCTAGTGGCCGCTGGTAAAAATGGCAGCACTAACCAAGACGGTTTAAGCATCAGCGATCTGCTCAAGCGTTAGTACACGGGAATAGAGCCGTCGAGACAGGGACGCATTGGCAGCCAACTACTGCACAGGCAACGACAGTTGTTGATATCCTCCATAGGTCGCAGGCACCAAATTAGCCATAGCCACTCCTAAAAGCCTCACCTGGGGTGTCGGTTCTAGGTAATGTTCTAGCAATGCTTGGGCTAGGGGTCCCATCTCCGTAGCCCGCTGCATGGGAATCTCGACGGTGCGACTACGGGTAATTTGACGATAGTCGGCATATTTAATTTTTAGCGTTAAGGTGTAGCCCATCTTTTTGGCCTTGAGCAAGCGCTCTTCTACGTCCGTCACAATCTTGGTTAGGGCCATTGTCATTGAGTCTAAGCTCATCAAATCCTCGGTAAAGCTGCGCTCAGCTCCAATGGATTTACGAATGCGATTAGGATCTACCGGGCGATTATCTTGAGCATTGGCAATCCGAAAATAGTGACGACCAACTTTACCAAAGTGCTCCACCAGGTCAGGTTCGTTCCACTGTTGCAGGTCGGCTCCTGTGCTAATACCCAGTTGCTTCATTTTCCGGGCGGTAGCTGGTCCAATACCATGGAATTTTTCGATGGTAAGGGTGGCAATAAAGGCCATGGCATCCTGGGGCAAAATGACATAGAGCCCGTTAGGTTTGTTCACATCAGAGGCCATTTTGGCTAAAAACTTATTAATCGATACCCCCGCCGATGCGGTGAGCTGTGTGGTGTCTACAATCCGCTGTTTGATGGCTTTAGCAGTTGCGATCGCAGACTCACACCCCGTAACATCCAGATAGGCTTCATCCAAAGATAGGGGTTCCACTAATTCTGTATAGTCCCGAAAAATGGCTCGAATCTGCTCCGAAACCTCTCGATACACATCAAATCGAGGACGCACAAAAATAACGTGGGGGCAGCGCTGCACAGCCACGCGAGCCGGCATCGCTGAATGAATCCCATAACGTCTGGCCTCATAGCTGGCAGCAGCCACCGCCCCTCGCTGCTCTGGACGGCCACCAACCACAATGGGACGCTGTCGATAGTCAACATTATCTCGCTGCTCAATGGACGCATAAAAGGCATCCATATCCACATGCAAGATTTTGCGATGTTCTGGCAACCCGACTATTCTCATCGTAATTGTGGTTTCTCACTTCTCCGTAGGGAGATAGTTCAAGAATAGCAATACCACAAAAATTAAGGGCAGGTCTCCCATAATAAAAACCTGCCCATCACTGTATTGTTTCTTAAATTCCCCTAGACGGAGCAACATCCGTTGAGCGCTAGAAAGCCAAATTTAACAATGGTGTCCATCTCAAGGAGAATACCCCACGTGTCAAAAGAGTTACTACCACACTCGACGATTGGCTGGAAGCGACTCATTAGCGGTCCGTCTATAGTTTTCTAGAGACAGTCTAGCAACTTGCACAAGATCGCTAAACTCAATGCAGGCAGTGCTATTGGGCTGATCATTAGAACAGGCTCGGCCGACCTCCCTCAAGCTTTCTTCTAGGCTACCGCTAGAATCTAAGGCAAATTCTTCTCCATAGGTTTCAAAAAAGTCCTGGAAGAATTCTCCGAGAGTGACAAAGTCGCCAGTGGAAGTTTGAAAAATTTCTTCCCTTAAAATGCCAGTATTGTCAGATTGATTAGGGCCAGTAACGTCCGATAGGTTTGGTCCAGTGACATCTGATAGATTAGGACCGGTAACATCCGACTGGTTGTTCTGACTCAAAGCAACTGTGGGAAAAAGTGTGAGCATAACCACACTACCCATGAACAGTTTCCAGAGATAATCCGTGGATCGAAACAGTTTTAGCAAGAGCATATTTTGATTGTCCACCTCAATGTGAGGGGCTAGCTATCAGACATTTCTAGTTCATTAGATATTGGTAGAGCCTTCTGCCTACAGTATTACCGTCCCAAGGCAAAAATCATCATTGATACTGTAAGAAAAACCCTAGATTCAAAACCGGAATGAAAAACCAGCACCCATAACAAAACGACCACCATCACCAGCGCCGGCAATATCACGAACTGCGGGTAGTATCACCAAAGGCACATCCTTAAAGGGCGTAATCGATAGCCCTACAGCCAAATCTTGCCCCGTCCATTCCACAATGGCACTAACTGGTTCGTCCACCCGCACGGCAACACTACCAAAAACACCAATACTGTCGCGATCATCAAATACATCATCTTCAGTGCGAAACCTACCATTCCCCACGCCCGCAGTAAGGGCCACCCGACTAAAGGGTTGAGTAATACTATCCCGAGTTCGAATAATATGAGAAACAGAGCCGTAGATCGAGTCTTCAAAGTCCACCACATCGGCGGTGGTTATAAATCCTTCCCAACCTAGGGCTACGGACCAGTCTTCAGCCAAGCGCTTATGGAGCTTGGCATTGAATCCACCCGCACCAAAGTCACGACTGCCTCCAAAGCTAGCGACTGTGTAGGAGAGCTGCACACCAACATTATCGCGAGCATCTCCCAAACCAACACCTACCACCAGTCCACCATCATCTTTATTAGCAAAACGTGTACGTTCTTGATAACCTACACCTATAAAAGCCGTTCTGTTATCGGCACCAAACCCCGATGGGTTAGAGATGGTAACGGATGGGGAGCTACTGTAGCCACTATTTTCTCTAATAGTTTCACCCGCCTGAAAAAGTTCGTCCAGAAGCTGCTCAGTTGCTTCATCAGGACGCCCTCCTGGTAAAGGTGGCTCAATGGGCAGCTGAGCTATAACATCTGTTTCTAATGCGGCAGATGTCCTCAGCTGGGCTGGTGTATCAGTTACTAATACCGGCTCTTCAGTGTATTCCGCAGTTAAAGATTGAGCCGACGTTACCACAGGGGTATCAACAGTATCAGGTGAGGTTCCATCAACGGTATAGGATGATAGTGACTCTGGTTCCACAGACAGAACAGGAGGTTCTACAATCTGTTCTTGTTCAATAGACAAAATCAACAATTCAGGTGATGCTAAAATCGATTCCTCGGACCGAGCTATCGTTGAGTGCAGAGTCTCTGCTGTCTCAGCGAGGTTATCCGTAGACGCATGATCGGTAACACTTAATTCGATTTCATCCTGGTTTACCCTAGCGTCTAAACCAGTTGGTTCAAAGATTTGGCTGGTTGGCTCCCCCTCTAGAACCCCGGAGCTAGCTGTTCTTCTTTCGGCCAACAGATTACTATTAGTGGATGTATCACGGGTTGCTGTTTGTATCAACCACTGTAATTTCTCTGATTGGGTGGTATCCTCTTTTTCCAGGGCTACGTGATTGTTTAATGTAGTATCTCCGAGACGATCACTGTGAGAAATAAAGACAGGTTGACTGCTGTCATCGGGGTTAAGGGTTTGAGCGTGGGTGCGAATGACCTCCCCAGGCTCCAATGAGTTGGTGGGTTCAGCATGGTTAAGATTGCTAGCATCAGCGTGGGTATCTCCATCTGGCAAAGCCTCTGCTGCATAGACGGCGTCTAAACTGGCAGTACCAGACGCAGCGAGTAGGGTCAAACATCCGATAAGGTTGGAATTGGGGGGCTTAGGCACGGTTTTATTGAAAAATAAATGAATAGTCTGTCTAAAATTCAGTAGATGCCCATCCAAACTGGCGTGATTTTCTTTTAATTTTCCATAGTTATCTATTCTCATTGGGGCGTTTCAAAAGAATCTTGCATAGATGTGGATAGATTTTTCAGCCTCAAAGTGATTACATCTGAGAAATTCCAGGAAATTACATCGCTGACAGAGCGATTTATCCCTTAACGAAAAAACGGCATATTTACGGTTTTACAAACTCTTCTTGCAAACCTGCAGCACTATTTCAGAAAAAACCACACCAACTTCCTAAACAATTCGTAAATCCATAAAAAGAGCAGGGGACAGTTTTATCCCCTGCTCTTTTTATGGATATTCAAAATGCCATTGGTGCACATAGCTCAGGCCGTGGGTTGTCGCCAAAGCACCTAGTGGGCATCAGCTATGTACTCGATACAGTAAACCCAGTTAAAAATATAGCCTGGCGCACATAGGTTACAACATCAGCGATCGCTGAAGACTCAACAGCTGTAAGTATTCAGCAGTTTGCCATAGCCCTCTTTATTTACCCTGGGAAGTATTGAATTCTAACAACAACTACCTTGAAAGGGTTTCAGCTTTATTGAGCCCCCTTAGAAATTGGGAGCCTGGTTAATGTCTGTGACTCTTGTGAGATAAGTGTTCTAGAGCTCTTGATTTCCCAGAGTTATTGGAGAGCAATAGATCGCTCCACAGGGGCAGCTTTTTATACTGGCTCCAAAATATTGGGAATAGATAACCAGGATTGGGAGTTACACCTTTTTCAGCCAGCTGAACATCGCCCGTAAGTCCTTACCCACTTCTTCAATAGGATGCTCAGCTTCGCGACGACGAATAGCATTGAAGCCAGGGTTACCCGCTTGACTCTCTAAAACAAATTCGCGAGCAAATTGACCCGTTTGAATCTCCTTGAGGATTTTCTTCATTTCTTTTTTGGTTTCCTCAGTGATGATGCGAGGTCCCCGAGTGTAGTCACCATACTCAGCAGTATTGGAGATGCTATAGCGCATGTTGGCCAAACCACCTTCTACCACTAGGTCAACAATCAGCTTTACTTCGTGCAAACACTCAAAGTAGGCCAGCTCAGGCTGGTAACCTGCTTCAATAAGGGTTTCAAAACCGGCCTTGATCAGTTCACTCAAACCACCACACAGTACTACCTGCTCACCAAATAAATCGGTCTCGGTTTCTTCCCGGAAGGTAGTCTCAAGGACACCAGCACGAGTACCGCCAATGCCCTTAGCATAGGCCATTGCCATATCGCGAGCTTTACCAGAGGCATTCTGGAATACAGCAAACAGAGCGGGTACACCCTGCCCCTGTTCATAGGTACGACGTACCAGGTGACCAGGTCCTTTGGGTGCAATCATCACTACATCGACATCTTCAGGAGGAACGATCTGAGCAAAGTTGATGTTGAAACCATGGGCAAATGCCAGGACATTACCAGCTTTGAGGTTGGGAGCAATGCTGTCTTTATAAACCGTCTTTTGCACTTCGTCGGGCAGCAAAATCATGATCATGTCTGCTGCTGCCGCTGCATCCGCAACCGACTTAACGGTTAGCCCTTCTGCTTCTGCTTTAGCTTTGGAGCGGCTACCTTCATACAGACCCACAACGACGTTGACGCCGCTGTCTTTTAGGTTCAGGGCATGGGCATGGCCCTGGGAACCATAGCCAATGATGGCAACGGTTTTACCATTGAGTAAATCTAGATTCGCGTCACTGTCGTAGTACATCTGGGCCATTATGAAAGCTCTCCTTGATTTGTGGCTATAAATGCCAAATTCTCTAATTCGATCCGGTCGAGTAACGACTCGGTTGTGCAGCCTTTCATCCTACCAAACCATATGCCCACTGGTGTATTTAAGGATGGCCTTCAGATCGTAGCCCTTTGTCCTTAGAATTCACAGAAGTGCTGCGATCGCAGAGTTTTATCAACCCCAAGTATTAAAAAACTGGCAGGCTCCCCACAGTGAGAACCTACCAGTCTTAAAACAGCTTAATCAAACTAAGCTGCTATGAAACAAGGACAAACCTAATCCTAGGCCATTAAACGACGACGAATCATCATACTGCCAAGGGCAGCTAGACCTAACAGAGCACCAGGCTCAGGAACATGAGTGGCATCTGTACCCTCTTCAAAGTCAAATGCCTGATCGCTAAAACGGAAGGAATAGTTATCGGTTTCGAAACCGCCGCCACCAGCCTGAGTAATTTTAATGCGATTGAACAGTCCTTCTTCTTCATTGGCATAGAAGTGAACGTAACCGTTGTACTCACCACCGTGATGCGCGGCTTTGGTGGGGAGCTTGGAATCACCTCCTCCAAACACATTGTTGTAGTCAAACAGACCCAGGCTAGTTTCAACACCGTTGTCGTCAACTTGCAAGAACTCAAACTTGTTCGAGGAGCTCAATGCTCCCCAGTTCATACCAAAGTAGTTGAGGCTATCTTCTAAATCAACGGTAACCGAATTACCTTTAAAAACAGCTAAATAATCAGAGGTATTCCTTTCTGCATTAGCTCCTGTAGGAGCCCATTTATCACTGATAATGTTGGTTCTATTAGTGCCTAGGGCCTTATCAAAGGTGAAAATCATAGACTCATCGCCAAAAGTATAGGCGTTCTGCTTACCGGCAACAGCCTGGCGCTGACTGGAATCATTAAAGTCAATGTTAACGATTCCATCGTTATAGTAGAAATCAGAAAAGGCACCCAGAGAACCGTTGGGGTCACTGTCTAAGTTAATTCCTTTAGTCACCTTAGCCGTAATCCCGTCAATGGTGAATTCGCTAAAGATAGGTAGAGAACCATCATCAAACTCATTTGCCTGGGCTAAGGGAGCGACGGCTAGAGGGGCGGCAAAAGCCAAGGTTGCTGCCAATAAAATCTGATAACTACGCTTCATATTGGGTGGTCCTTTCTTCGATACTGAAACAATGATTTAGCCCGAAATTTGTGTGTAGCTTTTGCTACATGGCTGTGATCAGTATCACAAATAGAGCCCTCACCCCCTAGCAGTAGAACTCCTGAAAAATATCTTCTCCAGGCATTCGGTAATTTCTATGGGGTTCATTCAAACTTGCTCCCAAACACCTTATTTATAAGTAGATATACGCAAAAAGCAGGAGACCGCTGAATGTAATCTCCTGCTCTCAAACCTATGCAGTTGCTTATTGCTTATTATTAACAGCCCTCTTCAGCTACCTGTTGTACAAACTCAGAGCGCTATATTTCCGGCATCTCTTTATGCCAAGGGGTAGAGTTTTCATAGGCAGAGGCCACTTCAAATAGGGTGTCTTCCCGCAGCACGTTACCAATGAGCTGCATACCAATAGGCATGCCCCCCTGGTCAAATCCACAGGGCACACTGAGACCCGGTAAACCTGCCAAGTTGACGGTAATGGTCATCAGGTCGGATAGATACATACTCAAAGGATCATCTACCTTTTCTCCGGCCTTAAATGCTGTACTGGGTACCGTCGGTGTCATCAAGACATCTACTTCTTTGAAAGCAGTTTCAAAGTCTTGTTTGATCAGTGTGCGCACTTTTTGGGCCTGCAGATAATAGGCATCGTAGTATCCGGCAGACAGGGCATAGGTGCCAATCATAATGCGGCGTTTCACCTCAGGCCCAAACCCTTCTGCCCGAGTTTGTTTATACATGGACAATAAATTGTCAGTTTCTGTGCGCATGCCGTAGCGGACACCGTCGTAGCGGGCCAGGTTAGATGATGCTTCAGACGGGGCAATGATGTAGTAAGTGGGCAGACCGTATTTAAAGTTGGGGCAGGAAATTTCAACGATTTCTGCACCTAATTCTTTGAGCTGGACAATGGCAGCATCCATAGCCTTAGCCACATCACCGTCCACCCCTTTACCAAAGGTTTCTTTAACCAGACCAATACGCTTACCCTTTAAATCCGTTTTTAAGTGTTGGGTGTAATCGGGAATGTCTACCTTGAGACTGGTGGAATCTTTAGCATCGTGACCTGCGATCGCGCCTAACAAAATTGCCGCGTCCTCAACGGTTCGACCAAACGGCCCGATCTGATCTAAGGATGAAGCAAAAGCCACCAGACCATAACGAGACACCAAACCATAGGTGGGCTTCATCCCCACTACGCCACAGTAGGCCGCAGGCTGACGAATCGAGCCCCCTGTATCTGACCCCAGGGAAATCGGGGCCTGGTCAGCTGCCACCGCTGCCGCCGACCCCCCCGAGGAGCCCCCCGGAACTCGGCTAGTATCCCAAGGGTTGGCCGTTAGCTGATAGGCAGAGTTTTCGGTAGAGCTGCCCATGGCAAACTCATCCATGTTGGTCTTACCCAGGAAAATAGCACCCGCATCTGCCAGCCGCTGGGTTACCGTCGATTCATAGGGTGGAATAAATCCCTTGAGAATTTTTGAGGCACAGGTTGTTTCAATTCCCTGAGTACAAAGGTTGTCCTTGAGGGCAATGGGAATCCCCGTTAGAGGCCCAAGGGGCTGTCCAGCTGCGATCGCAGCATCCACTTCCTGGGCCTGAGCCAATGCCTTATCCACCGTCACGGCCAAAAAACTATGGAGCTTTGGCTCAAGGGCCTGTATACGATCCAAATATTCTTGAGAAATTTCAACCGCAGTACGCTCTTTTTGGATGAGCTGTTGCTGCAACGTGCGGATGACTGACATTCGGGCTCCTCAGTACGCCTAGCAATTCCAAGCTAACAGTATAGGCGGGAATGGTAGTCATGGAGCTACGGTCTTGCAAGACTCTAAAAAGTCAGGGGATTTAGACCTCAACGTAATTCACCACATAAATAATAAGGACATATCAAGGGTTTTTGAGGAAATGTGTAGGTGAGTACAATCTTATCTATTATTTTTCTATTAACTTTTTATCAACGATGAATAGATTAATGATGTTCATCTGATGGTGGACAAAGTCAAGATTTTGTTCATCTTATACAAGTGTTGCTGAATGTCGCTGCCGCAGTAAAGTTATTCCGGTTTATCAGATCCCTATGATCTTTTTCCAATCCTCTGCTAAATCCGTTTGGCGTCGGACAGGGTTATGGCTGCTTATCTTGTCTAGCAGTACATTTGGCCTGTTTTTGTTGATTAAACTTCAGCGACCATCAGCGTGGTTAACCTCATCAAAGAATTGGGCAGCAGCAACCAAAAATGTTTTCGTCCCACCAACTGCAGATACAAGCTCGAAAACAGCACCGCAGAGTCAGCTAGTTAATAGTGATGGCATAGTACGGCCCTATCTGACCTTGAGCCGTTTGAGCCATGAGTTAACGCAACAGGCACTAGAAAGCTATCAGCCCGCCGTGCGTTACAGGCGGGCGATTGCGATCGCTCAAGAAGCTTTAGCCCTAAGGCAGCAAGGTGAAAGTGTAGAACTGAGCCGTCAAGAAGCGGCCCTCTGGCAAGATGCGGTACAGACCTTAGAGGCCATCAGCAGCGATGCACCTGAGTATACTCAAGCCCAAACAAAGCTGAAGGAGTATGGCACTATCGCCACTTTTGTCAGTCGTCGCATCAATCAGCAGGAGTCTGATTTTTTAGTCCCCATCGCCGCTGCGACTGGCAATCAAAATGCGGTTAGAATTTCCCTCTGTCAGTTAGGCACCACTGAGTGTCGATCCTTTCGCGGAGATATCCCCCCAGTCAGTTTAGCTAGCCTGGTTAAGTTACCTCTAGCCATGGCGTTAATGCACCAGGTGACCATGGGCAAAGCGAGTTTGGACGAACAGATTTATATCGACCCCGAAAATTTTACTGAAAATGCCCAAGGCGCCAAGATTTTTATCGATAAAAACTACACCCTGCGTGAGGTGATGGTACGGATGATTACGGAAAGTAATAACATCGCTACCAATCAACTCATTGACTATATGGGGTATGACACCATTAATCAGGCCCTGAAGGCCGAGGGATTCACCAACACAATAGTGGGTCATAAATTAGTGGGTAACCGAACGTTTCCAAAAACGATGGGTTCTGGACGCAATCGGAGCACTGCCGATGAACTCACTCAAATGATGATGCGGATCTATAGCTTCACCAAGGATAGTGATGAAGAAATTCTCAACGCCTTGGTAGGCCAATACGATCTAGATTTTGGTTATCGAGCACTGGTCAAGGAAAAGCCCGATATTTTTTGGATTGGTGAAAAAACTGGGCAAAATTCATCCGTTATTGGCAGCACAGTCGCTTTTAGAGTGGGTGAGGAACGCTATGTCATGACCGTAACCATTGATAAGAGTGCCAACCAAGGCAGACTGCGCCAGATTATCCGTGATGTGGCTCGCTATGTTTTAGAGCAGGGACCCTTAACTCAGCAGCACCAAGCGCCTAAAATCGCCGGACGACTGTAGACGCCCTTGCAACGGCTGCCACACATTCATGGGGCAAGCCAATCATTGGTGCTTGATGGCCTGAAAGACGCTGCCAAGCCTTAAGGAGACAAGGCATGTATCCCTAAAAAATACCGAGAGGCAACAGCGCTAAAACTTATACCCAAAGGCCGTAGTTTCAACCACACGCTTACCCGGTTTTTCAGCGTGTTTTTTGTAAGAGTTTCTCTTTTTCACCCAGCCGAAATGTAAGCTAGGTGGGCTATTTCCATTGGCTCAACTTATATCAGCCATAGGTGAGGCAAAGAACTGTTTATATCTAGCAGGTATCTGAGAGCACAAAGCACCCACTAATTTGTTGCAACCTCTTGTCAAGGATTAGATACACCCTCAAACTAAATAATGAATTAATAAACTGCGCTAGTGAGACGATCCTGTGAAAAGAGTTCTTTCAATCATTCTCGGCGGCGGTGCTGGTACTCGCCTCTACCCTTTAACTAAGTTTCGTGCAAAGCCCGCAGTTCCCCTAGCCGGTAAATATCGATTAATTGACATTCCCGTTAGCAACTGTATTAACTCAGAAATCTTAAAGATTTACGTTCTCACGCAGTTTAATTCCGCCTCTCTCAACCGTCATATCACCCGCGCCTATAATTTTTCCCAGTTTAGTGATGGTTTTGTTGAGGTGCTAGCCGCTCAGCAAACACCTGAAAGTCCTAGCTGGTTCCAGGGTACTGCCGATGCTGTACGCAAATACCTATGGTTGTTTGAAAGCTGGGATGTGGATGAGGTGATTATCCTTTCAGGCGACCATCTCTATCGCATGGACTATGGTCTATTTGTAGAGCACCATCGTGCAACCGGAGCTGATATCACCCTGTCGGTTGTACCGGTGGACTACAAAGTGGCATCGAGCTTTGGCCTCATGAAAATTGACGGCACAGGACGCATTATTGACTTCAACGAGAAGCCCAAGGGCGATGCCTTAGAATCCATGAAGGTGGATACCACTACCCTCGGGCTAAATCCTGAAGAAGCTAAGGAGAAGCCTTTTATTGCTTCCATGGGAATTTATGTGTTCAAGAAGCAAGCGCTCATTGATCTACTGCGACGCTCTCCTGAACAGACAGATTTTGGTAAAGAAATTATTCCAGGCTCTGCTCGCGACTACAACGTACAAGCCTATCTATTTGATGGTTATTGGGAAGATATCGGAACTATCGAGGCCTTTTTCAATGCCAATTTAGCCCTTACTCAGCAACCCCGTCCTCCCTTTAGCTTCTACGAAGAGAAGGCTCCTATTTACACTCGGGCTCGTTACTTGCCCCCCAGTAAGGTTTGGAATTCTCACATTACTGAATCCATCGTAGGGGATGGTTGCATTCTCAAAGAATGTCGCATTCACCGCACTGTGATTGGTCTACGACAGCGCATTGGTGCTAAGTGCGATATTCAAAATGCCTTGCTAATGGGTTCAGATTATTATGAGTCCTCTTTAGAGGGGCAACAACACCTGACCCGTGGCAAAATTCCGGTCGGTATCGGAGAAAGCACCGTTATTAGAAACGCCATTATTGACAAAAATGCTCGCATTGGTAGCAATGTGAAAATTCTCAATAAGGAGGATATTCAAGAGGCTGAGCGGGAAGATCTTGGATTCTATATCCGCAGTGGCATTGTTGTTGTGCTCAAGAATGCTGTTATTCCTGACGGCATGATTATTTAGTCGAGAACCTGTTGACTAGGGAACAGAGAGCAACGTGCTGCATTTGTTTGAAGGTTCAGCAACGTCTTGACTTTTCTGGCCAGGGCATCCATGTTGGATGCCCTTTGTGATGGATGTCGTTATGAGATGAGCCATTTATCCTAAGTAATAGCGGGCGGTTTTCATTTCCCGTTGCTCATTTCCTAGTTTTCTGTGTAACCAATGGATTTTCGCGAAAGCCTCAAGATGGCTGTTAAAACCCTAACTGCCAGTAAGCTTCGCAGCGGGTTAACTATGTTGGGGATTATTATTGGCAATGCGTCGGTCATTGCCATGGTGGGTTTGGGTGAAGGCGGGCGTCGCTACATTAATGAACAGCTTCAGAGCCTAGGCCCTAACATTCTGTTTATCGTGCCGGGGAATCGTGAAACACGGCGATTAGGGGGATTAGAAATTGCTCGCAATCTAGTATTGGCGGACGCTCAGGCGATTGCGGAACAGGTTCCCTCAGTCGTGGATGTGGCGGCTGAAAATACAACTCCAGGCTTGATCACGTTTCTCAATCGTAATGCCAATGCCAGCGTCATTGGCACTAATCCGGCTTTCATCACTGTACGCAATTTTACGATGGATCAGGGGCGATTTATTTCTGACCTAGATATGCAACGCAATAGCGCCGTGACGGTGTTGGGCAGTGCCCTAGCAGAACGACTATTTGATGAACAGGTTCCCCTGGGGCAATCTATCCGCATCAATAACGTCACGTTTGAGGTAGTCGGGGTGCTAGAACTCCAGGGGTCTAATCTGGGGGTCAACTACGATGATGCGCTGATGATTCCCATCACCACCCAGGCAAGCCGTATTGTCGGTCGTACATCTCCCTACGGCATTGAGGTGAGTTTTATTTCAGCGACGGCCCGAGACGCAGAAAGCTTACAAACAGCAGAGTTTCAGGTGGCTAATTTGTTGCGTTTACGGCACGGCATCGTAGACCCAGCAGAGGACGATTTTTTCATCCAAAATCAGGATACGCTGCTAACCATTGCCGATACGATTACGGGAGCATTGACATTGATGCTGGCTGCGATCGCAAGTATTTCGCTATTGGTAGGAGGCATTGGCATCATGAACATCATGTTGGTGTCTGTGCGCGAACGCACCCAAGAAATTGGCCTCCGCAAAGCTGTTGGCGCATCTCAGCAAGACATTCTGATTCAGTTTTTAATCGAAGCCATTATTCTCTCAGCTGCTGGCGGTATCGTAGGAACGCTCGTGGGGGTGAGCGGTATTGGACTGCTTAGCTTGCTCACCCCGTTTAAATCATCGGCCTCTGCCGCCGCAATCGTTATGGCGGTGGGGGTATCTGGCAGTATTGGGCTATTTTTTGGTGTGATTCCCGCTCGTCAGGCCGCCAAGCTGGACCCGATTGTAGCCCTGAGAAGTATCTAAGCCTGTCATTGCCATGTCCTCACTGATCAACTTAAACAACATCTCCAAAATCTACGGCAGCGACAACACAGAAGTGAAAGCCCTATGGGATGTAAACCTGACCATCAATCAGGGCGACTATTGCTCGATTATGGGCCCATCAGGTTCGGGGAAATCCACCGCCATGAATGTCATTGGCTGTTTAGATCGACCCACCCAGGGGCAATACTTTTTTGATGGACAAGATGTCGCTCACCTAGACGACGATACCCTGGCCATGATTCGCAATCGTAAAATTGGCTTCGTATTCCAACAGTTTCACCTATTACCTCAGCTCAGCGCCATGGACAATGTTGCTTTGCCGATGGTCTATGGCGGCGTCCCCCCAACAGAACGTCGTCAGCGGGCAGCAGATGCCCTCGAGAAAGTAGGTCTGGCTAACCGGCTAACCAACAAACCCAGCCAGCTTTCCGGGGGACAGCAACAACGGGTAGCGATTGCTCGGGCGATTGTTAACCAACCGTTGTTATTACTAGCCGATGAGCCAACCGGGGCATTAGATACCGCTACCACCGAAGAGGTCATGGCGATTTTCGCGGACCTAAATCAAGCTGGTATTACCGTCGTCATGGTCACCCATGAACCAGCCGTGGCGAGGTTAACGCAACGGATAGTGTGGTTCCGCGACGGCCAAGTCGTCAATGCCCACATGGACCCAAATGAGTTGAGCTACAGTGCCTTAGCTGGCTAAAGGATTACCTATACCCTGCGCATTTTGTTAACAAAGCCTGACTTAAAAGAGCGGTATTCCCTAGGTGCCTGTATTAACCAGCTCCCCTACGCAACATTTTTAGCTTTTACATCACAACCTTATCAGTACAATTACTGGGGTTAGGTGGTACGCTATGAACCAATATTCTGTGTAATTTCAGATATTCTTAATAAAGTTACTGCAAAGTTTTACGTCGCACTGTGATAAGACACGGTTTGCCTAACATGTTCGGCAGATATTTGCGCTTATTCAACTAAAGCTTTTATTAAGCAGTGATAGGGCAAGTCATATGCCTGAAGCCCTTGATGTAGGGCGATTTTATTTGCTAGGTCAGTCAGTTAGTTTTGGGAAATACTCAATGAACCTAGGTCACCGCTATGGAATACCGCTGTTGCTCGCACTGAGCCTCGCTGCTTCTAAGCCCGCGTTTTCTCAAGGTGTACGTAGTGCTGAAGCTGCTGTTGAGCAGGGCGTCATCTATGTCCAGCAGGGACAATTAGAGGCTGCGATCGCATCGTTTCAAAGGGCAATCGCCCTCGACCCCACATTAGCCATCGCCCATTACAACTTGGGTTTGGCCTATCGTGAACAACGTCAGATGCAAGCCGCTGCCGATGCTTTTTGGCAAGCTACCCAAGCAGATCCACAATTCACCATGGCCTACGTGAATCTTGGGGCAGCATTGCTTGATGGTGGAAATGTTAACCAGGCAGAAAGCTACCTTAAACGAGCCGTAGCCCTTGATCCTCAGCTAGGGCTAGCTCACTACAATTTAGGCTTAGTGCAGCGTCGTCAGGGGAAATTAGCAGTTGCTCTAGAGTCTTTTATAGCCGCCGCCAGCCATAGTCCCCAGGCACCTGAGGTGCATTACCAAATTGGCCTACTCTACATGCAGGACAATCAGTTAGAAGGAGCTGTTCAAGCCCTGGAAACGGCTGTTGAGCTAGACAACAATTATCCCGAAGCTCACTACAGCTTAGGCATTGCCTACTTGGGTAAAGGTATGACTGATAAGGCTTTAGAACATTTTGACCGTTCAATTCAGCTATATCCCTCCTTTGGGCATGCCTATTATTCCAAGGGTGTGGCCCTGGCTCAGTCAAATCGGCCAGAGGAAGCCGAACGGGTTTTACAGCAAGCCCTTAATCTATACATAAATCAGGGCCGAAGTGAGTGGATCACCAATACGCAAGCTCAGCTAGATCGCCTTCGCCCCTAAGCTCTGCTGATTATTTCAAATACATGATGTACAACGGGGTACTCACAAACTATTGAGAGCACCCATCAAATCTGATCTATTGGCCTTATCTACTGGAAGAAATCGAGTTCAAATGCTCGAGGTTGGCCACTTTCTAATAAAGCTAAATTACTTCTAAGTTGTCTCCATACCAGTCCCGCACTGAGAAATGTTAATGGGGCTGCTACTGCATAGGACAACCATGTGGGAGTACCAAAACATCCCAGGCCTGATGCCAGAAAAATTGCAGTACCGGCACAAATGCCAAAAAATGGTAGCTGAATGTTGAGGCCACCTAATTTTTTGACAACTTCAGCCGATTGAGTTTTGCGCCACGCTGCAACAATGTCTTTGAGCACAGCACTAAAAGCAGCACCTGAGGTCACCGCAATAAAAAGACCAGCCACCATAAAAAAGTAGGGGGGCGTAAAAAAGTAGTAGTAATTCATGGCTGGGCAATAAAGCACATGTAACGTTCTGTTAATCTTCCCACAATACGGGCAACCGCTAGCGAGATGTCCCCCCTTATCGCTAGTCTAGGTACCCGAGAGTCTTTTTCAATTCTCTCAATTACTGATCCCTAGTTCCGTCGTGTGATGACTCAAACGTCCATTGGTGTTGCTGTTGTTGGTACCGGGTTTGGCCAAAAAATCCACATTCCAGGGTTCAAAGCTCACCATCGCACCAATGTGGTGGCTGTCTATCATCGCGATCGCACCAAAGCCCAAACCATCGCTGAACGTCACGGTATTCCCCATGCTTGTAACACGCTTGAATCAGTGGTAGCCCTTCCAGAAGTAAAGGCCGTCAGCATCGCTACACCTCCTTTTGCCCATTACCCAATGGCTAAGACTGTCTTGCAGGCGGGCAAACATCTATTGCTAGAAAAACCTACTGCCCTAAACGTGCAAGAAGCCCAGGCACTACACACCCTGGCACAGCAGCAGGCCGTTGCCGCAGTCATGGATTTCGAGTTTCGCTTTATTCCGGCGTGGCAACGTTTAGCAGAGTTACTTCAAGAGGATTATGTTGGCCCCAAACGGCTGATTAAAATTGACTGGATTGCCGGTAGTCGAGCCAATCCTGAACGTGCCTGGAACTGGTATGCCCTTAAGGATCAAGGAGGCGGTGCCCTGGGCTCCATCGGCTCTCACATGTTCGACTATGTTGACTGGCTGTTTGGCCCAGTTAAACGTCTCTCGGCCAATCTTAGTACCACCATTACCCAGCGTCCCGATCCGGTATCTGGGGAACATAAACCCGTGGACTCTGATGATACCTGCAGTATCAGCCTAGAACTAGTTGATGGCACTCCTGTGCAAGTCACCTTGAGTGCAGTTGCTTTGTCAGGGCGGGGGCATTGGGTAGAAGTCTATGGAGAAAAAGGCACCTTGGTTTTGGGGAATGCCAATCAAAAAGACTACATTCACGGTTTTACGTTATCAGGGTCCCAGTCCGGTGCGCCCTTGGCGCCCCTGGATATTCCAGAACGTCTGGCGTTTCCTAAGCTGTATGACGATGGCAGACTTGCCCCCTTTATTCGTGTGGTAGATCACTGGGTATCCTGTATCGACAACCAGCAATCTGTTGCCCCCTCACTGGCGGAAGGTGTGCATTCTCAACGACTGATGGATCTTACTCACCAAGCCCATAGCCAGCAGACTTGGCTTTCTGTCTCCGCAGGTGGTTGAACATCTGACCAACGTTCTAAACGGTGTACAGTAGTAACCAGATCAGATTGCAGCCTGCACGCCCAGGGATTAGGTGATCCTCAGCCATGTTGTCACAGCAGTTTTCCATCAAGGCTCTACAGTCATTAAGACGCTCTCTGCAGCAACAGTTAGTCTTACCAACCTGTGAACACATTCCTGATGGTGAAGCTTGGGCAGATATGCCAGAACCAGACTCCCTAGCTAGCCTGGGGAATCTTTTTCGAAAAGGAGGCATCAGTCACGTTGAAGGCTCTACCCCAAATGCTGAAGGCCGTTGGTTTATTAGCACAGTAGATCCCAGTACAGCTCTCCAGCAGCTACCAGGAATTTCCCTAAAGCCCGATTATTGCTTGGTAACTTACCTCTACCGTATTCGTAAGGCAAACAGTAGTCACGGGGGAGCTGTTACCTGGGCAATGGCAAATAAGTTCAGCACCACATCCCACCTAGAAGCAGCATTAACCAGTGCAGGTGACCACAATACGCCTCCATACCCAGAAGGGGCATTATTCAACTACATGAATGCTATCACTGGAAACTGGACAGCAGGCTCCTTTGTAGTTGCTTCAGTTTTACAGCGAGAACTACGGGAGTTTGGTCGCTGTGGCCACTTCCATCGCTGGCAACACCATCATTTAATTGGGGCCATTCCTGCCCAGTGTCAATGGAAGTGGCGTATGGAAACGCCCAAAAGCCTGATGCCAAGGGTTCACGCTCTAAACAATGGAAAGGTGGTGGTGGAATTTTATACCTGCCGTACAGCCCAGCCCATTACTATATTTCGCCACGTAGACCGATACCCACCCCATAGCTACGTAGCAAAATCAAGCGATCAAGCGATCGCAACCGCAATAACCAAGCGGCAAAAGCTACGGCAAACGACTACCGTAAAAAGCAACTGACAAACCACAACAGGGTCGTAGTGATGATGGCCACCACAGCATTGACGCGCTCTGGAGATAGGCTCACACTTTGACCAACCAAGTTAATAGCCACCAAGCCCAGGAGCACACCTACAACCAAACCACCCGTTGCAAATCCCAACGAACGCCAAAACTTACGTTCTTTACGATTGATAAAAAAGATGGTCGCAGCGACAGCAAACCCCAAAGCAGTTGCCGCACTGCTAACGGAAAACCAGGCCAGGGCAGATAGGGCCAAAAACATGACTGATGGCCAGAGCACATCGTCTCGGCTGGGATTATCCAACCAGTCCTGCAGCCAGTTAGGAGGCTGAGGAGCAGGCAAGGAAACTCCAGATTTAGGGAGAGAAGTGTCAGCCGCTTTTTCCGCAAAGCGAATGCGATCGGGCACTTTTATTTTGCCTTCCTGACGCATCCTCAGCCGTTCCATCAAAATGGCATCGTAGGCAGCTTCAATAGTTTCTTTCTGCTTGGGATCGTCTGGACACTCTTCTAAAAGACGTTTCCGAGCCACCTGCACCTCTTCAAAAGACGATGACTCATCCAATCCCAACGTTTTATAGTTGCTTTCATTCATGTCAACACCTGGTACATATGGCAGCCATCAAGACGATCTTTACAGCGATCATACGACGTTCACTCCATAGATAGGATATCGAACATCAAAAAAATCACTGCTCATGATAGCTATCAGTCTAACTATCCTGACAAAAAAACATCCAGTATTGCAGAAATGTCAGATAACTTTTTAGAAGTTTCTTTGTTTATCCTGATGGCACTTTGCTCCCATATTTATAATGGCTACCATCTTTAATATTCTTAGCTTTAGTCTATTTGACACTGGCTACATCACCCTGTGTAACCGGTTGAGCTTAGCCAGGTGAGTACCTGTTGACAGGTCTGGATGAACCACCTACTTTTAACAAAATTTTTTGATAAGGTGTGGAAGCCCTATAAAACTTCTCTGAAGTTATTGAAAACTTGTGAAATAGGACTCTAGATACGCCCTCATGGGCAATCTAAACCTCAGTAAGATTTATGTCGTTGCTAATTTGGAGAATAAACTAGCCTAGATTGGAGTCCCCTATCCACATATCTTCTTAAAGGCTAGGTTTTTCCAAGAGTAGCAACGCTAGTTTTATTTTTACGCTTTTTACCTAGATTCGTATTTTTTTTTGGTGTAAGGATTATGACCACGGCCTCTGCCAAAATTTTAGTTGTTGATGATGACCCTGCCATCCGTAATCTGATCCATCGCTTTTTAGCCAAGCAGTCCTATGAAATGGAATCTGCAGAAGATGGTAAACACGCTTTGGCCGTATTTGAACAATTCAATCCTGATTTAGTTATTTTGGACGTCAATTTACCTGATGCCAATGGCTATGATCTGTGCAAGGAAATGCAGACTCGTACGGGTGTGTTTGTGCTGATGCTCACAAGCCGCACCGATGAATCAGATAAAATCCACGGATTCAACCAAGGGGCTGATGACTACATTACAAAGCCCTTTAGTCTGGGTGAACTAGAGGTTAGGGTAGGAGCCATCCTCAAGCGGCAGCGACCCGTCACAGCAGCTGAACAACAGTGTCTCACCTTCAATTCTCTAGCTATTGACCCAATTCGTCGGGAAGTTACTCTAGAGAGCCAACTAGTCCCCCTAACGGCATTAGAATTTGACCTGTTGCATTTCCTAGCGAGCCATCCAGGACGAGTGTGGCGTAGAACCGAGCTTATTCAAAAGGTATGGGACTACGAATATGTGGGAGACCAGCGCGTTGTCGATGTGCACATTGGACAAATCCGCAAAAAGATTGAGATTGATACCAACCAACCCACACTGATTCAAACCGTTCGAGGCGTCGGCTACAAGTTTGAGCCTCCCTCAACCACACCTGAAACCAGCGAAGTCTGAATGAAGTTTTATCAACCCTGACTAATACTGGGAGCGCGGCATTAAAGTTCTCTCAGAGATAGTTCTTAGGCGTTCTAGACTGCTATTCGAGAGTTCTAATGCTGTGTATTAGCCATACAAACTGCAGACTATGCAGTTTGTACTGCCTGTTGTCGAATTCTAGTGAATGAGGCGCAGTTGGGCTATGGACTAAATCAGAAACGCCAGCCCAACCAGACGTGACGTGAGCCAAGCCGCAGCTGACTCAATCACTTAAAAAGAGGCGCTGCTAATCCTTGGGATGATGTTATCTATTACATCCAAATCCATAACCGGTTTTATTGATCAGTTCATGTCCTCAACCAGCAAAGCCACAAAGAAAAGCCTCCGGCTTGCGGAGGCTTTGGGCATGCACTCAAGGAAGTCTTTTGGGGCGAATAAAGTTAGCTCTCCGATTTAGTGACTTCCTTGACTGAGCGATTAGTGTTCCGTAACTTCCAAGCACTGGAAACGATCTGACTCCAGCGACGCTGCACCCGTTTTTGGGTCCAGCCCAGCTGCTGTGCAATATCCATATCGGATGGGATAGCCCGCTTAGGATCTTGCATTTGCTGTTGCTTTAAGGCCAGTAGCTGTTTTTGTTCATCGGTTAGTTGGCCAATAAACAGGGTCCACTCTTTAGGCGATAGGCCTAAATTTTTATCTAAATCCGCCCCTAGCCATTGATGGACTAACTCCCAGTTATGGGATTGAGCAAATTTTTCGACATGGTACTTAAAGCGCTGTTGTAGATAATCTCTTTGTCGAGGAGTTAGACCAAGCACTTCATCAATTTCAGAAGCGGCCATATCCTGCAGCCGCAGAGTTAGGTAATCGATACAGGCATGCTGATCCTGCTCTTCCAGATAATCTACTAGCTCACGGATAATGCGATCGCGCAACACAGCTTCTGCTGGATCGGTCACATCGGCCACCATCTGTTCGCGAATTTGCTGAAGCGCCGATGAGCGAGAGTCAGCGTCGTCACTTTTAGGTGAGTCAACCGCCATCTCAATATCAACACAGGTCTCAGCCGGTAATCGCTTTGCAAAGCTTTGAGCTCTCAATACCAAAAGCTGTTGGTTATAGCAGCCTGGCAATGAAATCCGTCGCTTTGCATACTGTTCGGAAAAGGCCATGTATTCTGCCAGTTCCAGTCGGGTTCTAGGAGTGTAGTCAGCCTCTAGATGATTTTCTCGGCGAAACGCCTTCAGCACTTCGATGTAAAAACCTTGGAGAAAGTCCTCCAAAAGCGTACAACGCCCTTGGAAGCCAAGCTGAGTTTTAGCTGGAGCAATATAGCGATAGGCAATCGCACTTAGACGACTTTGGAGCTCCACACGCCCTTGGCGAGAACCGAGGCGATAGTATTCCAAATATTTCTGAATTCGATTTTCCGCTAAAGAATGCTGCCAGGCTTCAACTTCACCAGAGGCTTGAATGCGATCGCTTTTGCGACAGATTCTAGCCACTTCAATGGCCAAACGATTGGCCACAGCATGCACAGTTCGATGGCTACCTTTAACCTGGGTTTGCAGCATCTCCACCAAAAAGCTAACTAGCTTCTGATCGACAGGGCAGAGTTCGCTTTCATGGTTAGTCGCTTCATTCTCAGGTGGCTTAACAGAGTCCGCCGTAGGATGCAAAACGACGTTACTAGTATTAGTTGCAGTATGAGTAGTTAGGTTTAATACAGATCTAACGGTAGATTGAGCTTTCATAATTCCCTTAGTGATGCACGCCCCGTCTTATCGAGGAGCTGTTCAGTTGGCAGTTGGAGCTGTAGAGCTGTCCTTAGTGGACAGTTTCACTGTAAAGGGACTCAATCTGGAATCTAAAGCCAGTGTGTCACTATCCAAACCAAATTGACATAGAGTCTGTTTAAGGACCGGATGCTGCTCGAAAATGTAGGGCATCAATAACTCTAAAAAACTTACTGGATGGTCGTTTGGTAGATGACTTAAACATTAAGGTAGACACGTTTAGTTAACTAAAGGCGACGTCCTTGACTGTGACAGTTGAGTAGATAGTCTATCTTTTAAGTCTATTTTTATAGGTGTGACAGTTGCAGTTTATTCGATGGAGCTCGACATATCAAAAAATCGTTGATAAGCCGTGTCCTTATCCAATAATTCCCTGACATGTTGCACTATTTAATAGCTACGTAAATACGGCAGCTTGTCCGGTGATTTTACGGCAGCCCAGCGTAAAGAGTATGTAGGAAAAATTGGCGTTCAGGGGAGAATCAATAAAGCTATGGAAAAGATTGCATATTTTGATTGCCCGACGGGCATCGCTGGCAATATGTGTCTTGGTGCAATCTTGTCAGCCGGTATGCCGCTGGCCACATTACTCACTCAGCTCAAAGGGTTAGGTTTGGAGGATGAGTATGAGTTTACAGTGACCCCCGTCAAGCGTCAGGAACAAGCAGCGACATTAGTAGCCATCAAATTGGGGCATGCCCACGGTCACCGACATTTACCGGATATTGAAGCCCTGATTCAGCAGGCTAACTTACCCGATCAAGTAGTGCAGTGGAGTTTGGCAATTTTTCGAGAGTTAGCAGCTGCAGAGGCCGCTGTCCACGGTATTCCAACGGACCAGGTACATTTTCATGAGGTGGGCGCTACGGATGCCCTAGTAGATGTGGTGGGCACCTGTTTAGGACTGCATTGGTTCGGCATTGATAAGGTGGTATGTTCATCTGTTCCGGTGGGCGGCGGCACTGTAAAGGCGGCCCATGGGCGATTACCGGTACCCGCACCAGCCGTTTTGGAATTACTGCGGCGGGCTCAGGCCCCCATCTATAGCAATGGCATTGAAAAAGAACTGGTGACACCCACAGGAGCTGCGATCGCAACCGCCCTCAGTCAATCCTTTGGCCCTTCCCCCAACATGACGTTACAAAAGGTAGGCTTGGGTGCAGGTAGCCACGAGTTACCTATTCCCAACATCCTCAGGTTATGGATCGGCACAGCCACATCTTCAACGGAGAGGCCCCAACAGGCTCATGTCTACCATCACCACCATCCACAAGACAACCATCATGACCAGGTTGCCGCAGAGGCATCCACAGCATCTAGCGCCTCATCATCTCCCCATGCGACTGGCTATCTAGAAACCGTCGTTGAATTACAAACTCAGCTCGACGATCTCACGCCCCAGGCTATTGGCTATCTCTATGATGGACTCTTTGAAGCAGGAGCCTTGGACGTTTTTACCCAGGCCATCGGCATGAAAAAAAATCGACCCGGAATTTTATTAACAGTGCTTTGCAACCGTGCAACGCTAGATACCTGCCAGACTTTGATCTTTACTGAAACCACTACACTGGGAATTCGCTGCACGGTACAGCAGCGACGCACACTGTATCGCACATGGCGTTCAGTCAATACGGCCTACGGCGCTGTCGCGATCAAAGCCGGCTTAGCCACCCCTAGCGGCCCCGTAATTAATCTCCAACCCGAATACGAAGTCTGTGCCCAGTTAGCCCGTGACCAGAGTATTAGCTGGAAACGAGTACAATGGGCCGCCATTGAAGCCGCTCAGCCGCTATATCAGAAGGCCACATGGCAAACCGACTTACCGTCTCAGGCAGACATTTCTAATCATCTTGGGTCAGAGGATTAGAGTGACTAAGGGGAGCCCAGTGTAATTGCTTCATCATCTGCGAAAAAATTCGATATTCTTCCAACGAAGCTGTTTCAGAATTACTTTCACTTGGCTCACTTTGTTGGATATGAACCAAGTTATATTGCACATCGCTGCCACAAATTGCCAGAGTCACACCGTAGATTTCTAAGAAGTTGATAATCCACTGACACTCTTCACGGGGAAACTGCTCATAGTATCGAATTAAATCTGCGATACGAGCATCCAGATAGGGGTGGGAGTTAGGGGAAATTAAAATCAATTTCAGCAGAACGATGGCCAATGTTAAAGGACGGCCATTGGTCAGCAATAAGCTAAACAAGGGTGAAGGAGTTTGGGCATCCTCCGTCATCAAAAAGTCAATTACTCGATTGCTGGTAAGTAACGTCAAAGAAGCATCTAGGGCCTTCTGATTAAACTTGACGTATAAATTGTCTAATTTTGACGTTAGCCGATTTTCAAGGGTAGCCACAAAATCGGTTTTGGTTGCCGAAAACAGCAGGTACTCTACCAGACTGTTTTTATAGCTGCCGTAGGTTAGCCCCTGAGTTTGGTCATGAAAAATACGGGCCAGATTACGATGGCTAAACATACCCCGTTTGGCCACCAAGGCTCTAATCACCCTGAGGGCACTGTCCCCTAGCATTGTTGGATTAATACGACGGTTTTCTTCAGTAGGAGATGCCTGGAGGTGGGCCGTATACATGGCCAAATCAAATTTGAATTTATCTCGCAAGCGCTGCGAAAGAGCACGGGCTGCTTCCCGCTGCTCTAACGGATTAGTCGTGTCCACATACTGGGGAGCTAACAGATAGGTGGTGTATCGCTCAGACCAGTGATGTTCTTCGCTGTTGAATCGACTACTAACAAATAGCTTCAGGTCTTGGAAATCACTACTATCAACAAATTCCTGAATCCACTTACGTAGGCGCTTGATGGTGGGTGAAATCGATACCTTACGAATGGCAGGATCCGCAAACACCTGAATGAGCTTACGAATGGCGCTATACTCCCGCGCCACCTCCCAGTTGTTGATCAAAATGTAGCAAGAGCGCTTGAGCGTATTGTGAAATTCTTGACGATTATTGGCAAACAGCAAAGTGTACAGCGCTGGAGCAATATCTGTGCTGTAGCTTTCATGATGCTGTAGAAAAATGCCCTTAAATTCCTCAAGGACGTCATCAGCATGCCATGTTTTAACAATGTCTATCAGAAAATCATAAATTGTTTGCTGTGCCTGTTGTACGTCTTTGTAACGACGCCTAGGGCTAAACGAGTCAGAAGAATCAGAAACTCTATTAACAACCATGCAACTTACTGGTAGATGAGGTCGCTCGTACCGTCAGCATCGGCGACTAAATAGAGAAAAACGGATGAAACCTAAAGTAATGTGTCCAATACATTCATTTTGTAGCAATAAACCCCCTATGTTGAAAAGTATATTTATTTAAGCTCATCTCTGTAAGAATACGGAATACTCGCCACGCTTCCCTAGCCAGAGACTTAAAACTTAGACACAGCAAGAACTCCAGCTCTACGTTTTTGGAAAGCCTACGCCTAGAGAATACTTAACTAGAGCTCCTAAATTGTATGCCATAACAGACAATCAACCCCTAGTATGCCCAGAGTCTAGCTGAAGAAATAATTAAATATGATGGGGGCGGAGGGACTTGAACCCTCACGACCGTTTAAGGTCAGCGGATTTTCATCCTCCCACAGCTTTCGCTGTTGCCACGCTCAGCGGGCTTTGAGGATTGGACCCTCCCTTTACCCTCGACCTAGTACGTTAGGGTAGCTCCCGTCGGGCCTCTGCACCTTCCGCTCGAATAACCAGCGGCTTGGCTCAGGATTGCCTTATCGTTTAAGACTTAGGTTTCCCTGAGTTTGAGAGCTTACACTTAGCAGATTTCTCCACTAAGGCTCAGTTTTCTAAGTCCGCAGCGTCTACCATTCCGCCACGCCCCCTTAGTTAGAGCTATTGAATAGTATCAGCAAACAAGCGCTTGCAAATACTTTGGTTTAAAACTCCTGTTTAATTCCAACACCAACTGGTATTCTGTGCAACCCCCAAATGCAGTCGCACTTATCCGTTCAACAGAAGTATCTATTGGTCCAGGCTCCTTTTCAAATAAAGCTAACCTGACACATAATCGATACCTGTACTCATCGATTGCTATATGATGACTAACGGTATGTGCAGAAAGCTGAGGAGCTATGGATAACCTTGATATCTCACTCTTGATTACGTTGGCGACCTACGCTGGCTTGGCTGGCCTGTATCTATTGGTTGTACCTGGAATATTGCTGTTTTATCTTAAGCAGCGCTGGAACGTAGCTACATCGATCGAGCGTTTATTCATCTATTCCTTGGTGTTTGTCTTTTTCCCCGGCATGCTGTTAATGTCGCCTTTTCTCAACTTTCGCCCCCAACGTCGTGAGATTTAGCCATGCGTCGGATTGATGTAATTGGCATTGGTCTCGGAATTTTTCTGGCTGGTGGTGGCCTGTACCTAGCTCTTTCTCTAGCAGGAATGGACACGCTTTCAGCTGGAATTTGGAGTCAGGTAATTTTTGTTGGAGGTCTATTGGGCTGGGTCGCCACATACTTGACTCGAGTCTTTTCCCAACAGATGACTTACAACCAACAGCTCAAAGATTATGAAGATGCGGTGCTCCAAAAACGCTTGGACGAGATGTCTGACGAGGAACTGGCCCAGCTGCAGGCTGAGTTAGAAGCGGAGAAAAATTCTCCTCAGTCATCCTAAGGTTTTCTACACCCAATAGTGTCCTCCGACGGCACAGTGACAAGATTTTGATACAAGGGATTATGGGTAAATCAGTTTCAGCTCAATTTCAGACATTGCGCGACCAGCAGAGCTGTGCGCTTATTCCGTTTATCACGGCGGGCGATCCAGATTTAGCCACCACTGCAGATGCGTTGCGCGCGCTTGATCGGGCTGGAGCAAACTTGATTGAGCTGGGAGTCCCCTATTCTGATCCACTGGCAGATGGCCCGGTGATTCAGGCAGCAGCAACTCGGGCATTGGCTCAGGGAGTGACGCTGGATGATGTCCTGAAATTAGTGGCAGACGTGTCGCCAGATCTGAAGGCACCAATCATACTTTTTACGTACTACAACCCGATTCTTAATCGTGGCATTAAAGCCTTTCTAACGGACATTTATCAGGCGGGTGCTCGGGGCTTAGTAGTCCCAGATCTACCGTTAGAAGAAATGGATGTACTACTCCAGCCAGCCAAAGAAATCGGCATCGAGGTCACCCTGTTGGTAGCACCCACTACCCCAAAAGAACGAATTGTTGCGATCGCAAAACAGTGCCAAGGGTTTATTTACCTTGTTAGCGTCACCGGAGTGACCGGTATGCGCACCCAGATTGAAAATCGCGTCCAGGATCTTTTACAAGAGCTGCGCACTGTCACCGACAAACCTATTGGCGTAGGCTTTGGTGTTTCATCCCCTGAACAAGCTGCTCAACTTAAGACTTGGGGAGCTGACGGTGTAATCGTGGGTAGCGCCTTCGTAAAACGACTAGCAGGCGATCAAGCAACAACAACAGGAGTCGCTGAAGTTGAAAGCTTCTGTCAGGAACTTAAATCAGCTCTGCTATAAATTGCTAGACATTGCTGCACCCTAAAAAGGATTTAGTCCTTGAAACTCTGCACAGCGAAAAGAGTTGAGAACTTGTTGTATCCCCTAAGCAAACCATGACAAGCGTTTGCGACTACATCCAATTGCCCCTGGGCGTTGAAAATATATTTTCCCACAAGGCGCTTTTTCAAACCCCATAATTACTTGCTCCGACTCAACAAGAAAATTTTGGCAATTGAGAAAGAGGATATGGCAACACCGGGGTATTAATTCCTCCCAAACGGATGATTACACGACAGAAAGTTAAGTCTTACTTAACACTTTCATACAACAATGAATCATCCAGAACAGTCATTTGAGCAATTTCTCTTGATATTGTCTGCAGAAAGAACATGGAAGCTCCAAACATGTCGTTACAGAACCCTGCTGAATGTGTCGGAGTGTAAAATTCAACGATTCTTCATCCTTGTTTAAATGATCTTTAATCAAGTGGCAGAAACGCCTTAGATCAGGACATGAGAGCCACGATCCCAACGAAATTACTACGTGAAATTACTAGGATTTCGATTTTTTGGGGATTTTGTCATCAAATTTTCCTGATGGCGTTTGTCTCCGTACCATTCCCTAGAATTTGTTGAACGGTGTGAGGTATTGCACTTCTTCAAATCAGAGTGTAATAATCCTTGACCAGAGATAGGAATAACCGTATAAATACGGCAAACTTCCTTGATTAACTGGATTGATCAACCTGCGTCGTAAGTAATTTTTCGTAACCCTGTCTCAATGGGCAGCTGGGAAATTTACTGAACACATAGTTTGCGATTCCGTTACACAGTGTCTGAAACAAATAACTCTTTAAACCTTTGTTATCTCAGATAGCTGCTTCAAGTTGCTTGTGAATGGAGAGGCGATGTTAATGGCGGTTTGCCTTGTTGTTGGTGCCTGTGAGGTGTGGTGAGAGTTGTGAAGAAGCATTCTAGAGGTGTTTTTCGACACCTGTTCAAGACGGTAAGTTTTTTTCTCATGGGTGTTCTACTCAGCACCCTGTTGGTTTACACCCATAGCCCTGTGATGCCGGTAGCGGCACAGGTGCAGGTGACTAATACCGTTGCTGGAGAGTTGGATGACCCCAGCGACCCCACTCGACGCAGCCGATTAGCTCCTGCCGGTAACGATACGACCATTCAAGTACCTGGCACCAGTGATTCACTGCTGCGGATCACGAAAACGGCTGACAAATCCGCTGCAGAGCCTGGTGACGTCGTAATTTATCGCCTACTTGTCGAAAATCTCAGCAGCTCTCCAGCAACTCCACTGAGAGTCTCCGATAGTTTGCCACGGGGATTGGAATACATCGATGACTCTGTAAACACCAGCCCAACTCCACCCAACTTAACGTCCTTTACACCCTCAGGCCGGCAACTTGATTTTCAGTTTGATGTGTTACCAGCTAATTCTGCGTTGCAAATTCTTTATGCCGTCACATTAACTCCGGACTCGGTACGAGGCTCTGGGGTTAACGTGGCTACCGCTTCCGCCCCCGGTTTTCCATCAGACCAGGCTGAGTTTCGCTTAACTATTCGCCCCGGCATCTTATCGGATTGTGGCACTATCATCGGTCGAGTCTTTGTGGATAAAAACTTTGATGGAGAACAGCAGCCAGGTGAAGCTGGTGTTCCCAATGCCGTGATCTATCTCGACGATGGTAATCGCATTATCGCTGACCCCGATGGCCTTTTCTCTATGGCAAATGTAGTTTCGGGCAATCGCGTGGGTGTGCTCGACCTCAGCAGTTTGCCGGGTTATACCTTGGCTCCTAACCTCTATCGGCTGGAAAACAACAGTCAGTCTAGATTGGTTCGACTTGAACCGGGTGGCCTAGCACGGATGAACTTTGCAGTAACACCGACTTATGGGGAGGGCCAGAACTAATGATTCGTTTGTTATCTAATTCGATTTGTCTGGGGTTACTCACGACCTTAGCGGGTGTAGTGGCTTTGCTCCAGCCGGTCCGAGCCGCACAAGAACAAACTAGCGCCGTGCCTTCCAACAGCGCTGTGGTTTCGCCAACTACAGAGAGCTCAGACAAGCAATCTGGTGAATTAACCCGCGATCTTCCAGCCGAAAACTCAATATCGGCAGAGATTCTAGATGGACAGCTCCTAGGGCAAGCCAGTGATGAATTGCCTAGCGACCTTTTAGATGAGAATACGTTACCGGTGGAAGAGGACCCAGGCGAAGCCGAAGGTTTTATTGATGAAACCATTATTCGTCAAGTCCCCAGTAACCTGCCACCGCTGATTCAGGACGAGTTGGGAGATGAACTAAGCTTAGAGGTATTTCCTGCAGGGGATGCCTTTCTGCCCGCTGATGGACGCTCCACCATGGTCCTGCAAGGCTCCATTTTAAATGGTGCAGGCCGTCCTGTGGGTGAGGATGTCGTTGTTACCCTCACCGTCTCTGCTGGCACATTTATTGGGGCCGACTACGATATCGATCGGGGTGGGTTTCAAGTCTTGGCTCGTCAGGGGGAGTTTGAGGTTGAACTACGCTCGGCCTCAGAAGCTCAGCCTGTTACGATACGTGCCAGTGCGTCTGCCCGCGAAGCCTTAGGTCTGGTAGGCGATGAAGCCACAGCCCAACAGCCTGAAAGAGAACTGGATGCCTACACCCAGGTAAGTTTTATTACGCCCTATCGTCCATCCTTAGTGGCTGGTGTTGTAGATTTTCGCATTGGACCTGGAGCAACGGACTTTTGGGGGCCCTATGCTGATTTTCTTGCCGAGGATGATATCGGCGATTATGAAGCTGACCTGGATGCTGGAATTTTTGCAACAGGGACTATTGGAGATTGGTTGTTAACAGCAGCCTTTAATAGCGATCGCGCCCTGAATGAACGATGTAATGACAATCGTCTCTATCGCGATGTTCAGAGTTGCGAGCAAACCTATCCCACCTATGGAGACAGTTCTACCACCGAGTTTCTGACCCCGTCCATCGACAGTTTCTACGTGCGGTTTGAGCAGGACTCTGAAATTGTCGGCTATGAGTCCAACTTCTTTATGTGGGGGGACTACAACACGTCAGAGTTTGCTCGGTTCTCCCAAGAGTTTTCCGCTGTTAACCGTCAGCTACATGGCTTCAAGGGCAACTACACCTTTGGTAATGGTTTACAGCTGACTGCCCTTTACGCCAATGATGTACGGGCACTGCAGCGGGATACGATTGTTCCCGATGGCACCAGTGGCTACTATTTCTTGTCTCGCCGTTTGATATTGGCAGGCAGCGAAGATCTCTTCTTCGAGATTGAGGAACTGAATCGTCCTGGCACTGTTATTGAACGGGTGCGCCTGGTGCGAGGTGTGGACTACACCATCGACTATGATCGCGGGGCGATTTTATTTAATAGTCCTGTATCTGCTGTGGACTCTAATCCATTCGGGCCAGCCTTAGTGCGTCGGATTGTGGCCACCTACCAGGTAGAAGACGGTGGAGCAGAGGATGATGGGTTGTTTAGCAGCGGTGCATTGTACGCTGGGCGTCTGCAATACAACTTTGACACAAGTTTAGAAAATCCTAGCTGGGTCGGTGCATCCGCTCTTTATGAAGATCAAGGAGCCCAAGACTTTAGTCTGTTAGGTGTGGATGCGCTGTTACCTTTAGGCAATGCTGGTCAGCTGGTGGCTGAATTTGCCCGGTCTGAATTGGATAGCCCCGTAACCGATGAAGAGGGAACGGCTTTTCGTGTGGAAGCGACGGGACAAATTACACCTGACTTAGGCGGCACCGCCTACTTTAGGAATGCGGAAAGCGGTTTTCGGAATACGGCAACGACGAGTTTTAGGGCTGGTCAAACCCGCTGGGGTGGCCAACTGGGCTACAACGTGGGCGATAACACTCAGCTTCAGGTTCAGTTTGACCGCGAAGAAAATAAGGGCAATGAGGACCTTATCCCAACCACAACGGATCAGCTGCTAAACCCTGGTCTGGTACGCACAGATGGAGCCTCCGTCAATAATTCCATCACTACGGTGCGGGCAGGCATACAGCAACAGTTTGGCACCATTACGGGTAACTTGGACTGGGTGCATCGCGATCGCAACGATCGCGAAACCGGCACTGATATTGAATCAAATCTCATATCGGCGGGTCTCACCTGGCCTCTAGCGGAGAAGCTAACCTTCCGTACCCAAACTGATATTGCTCTAGGAGATGAAGACGAAGCCTATCCCGGCCAGACTGTAGTGGGTCTGGATTGGGATGTATTGCCAGAGGTGACCTTGCGGTTTGCCCAGCGATTCTTCCACGATGACGATGTCACCCCAGATGCTCTAACCACCGTTGATGCCCTGGTCAACTATGACCTCACAGATAACACCGAATTAACCGGTCGTTATTCCCTTTTGGGGGCGAACAACGGGATGACCGGCCAAGGCGCCCTAGGTTTAAACCATCGTATTAACCTCAGTCCTGGGTTGCATATGGACCTTGGTTTCCAGCGGATCTTTGGCAGCAGTTTGTCATCAATCACTGGGGGCAATCAAGTAATCCAACCCTACGCCGTAGGACAGTCCGCATCCTCCCTAGGCTTGGTGAGTGGGACTACTTACACTCTGGGCCTAGAGTACACTGACAACCCCGGTTTCCAAGCCAGTGCTCGATTTGAGCACCGTGATTCTGAAGATGGCAATAATACAGTAGTTACCGCATCGGCTGCGGGTAAACTATCCGATGCTTTAACCACCTTGGCTCGGATTGAACATGCCAATTTCTCTAACCAAACGATCACGGATCGGCTTAACAGTTCCACTAGTGCCCGCTTGGGTTTGGCGTATCGAAACCCCCACAGCGATAAATTTAATGCGCTGTTGAGCTACGAATATGCCATCAACCCCTCCAGCACTCCCAATGCTCTCCTGGTGGGAGCGGGTTCTGACTCAATTCAGGAACATACCCTGGCCATGGAAGGTATTTACGCCCCTAGCTGGCGTTGGGAGTTTTACGGTAAATATGCGCTACGGGCAACCAATGCGGACCTTGATTCCCTTGGAGTTACTTCATCAAATGCGATTCATCTAGGGCAGTTTAGAGCCACCCACCGGTTTGCCTATCGCTGGGATGTCACCGGAGAAGTCCGCTATATCACTCAGCCAGAAACCAACTATGACGAAGTGGGCTTTGCCCTTGAAGCTGGTTACTATCTGACTCCAGATCTTCGTCTGGGTGTAGGTTATAGCTTCGGTAGTATTAATGACCGTTCCCTAGGCGGCAGTGGTTATCGCAGTGATGATGGCCCGTATCTAGGTGTGACCTTTAAGGTGAATGAGCTGTGGGACCAGTTTGGGCTACAGCAAGTGGCTCCCGCTCAGCAGGAAGAATCCTTGATAGAAGCAGATGGCTCACCACCAATCGAGGAGCCAGTCAGTGGCAATCCCTTGGAGACAGAGCCTAGCGATGAAACAGTGGCCACTAATGGGGGTGAGGAATAATGAGACCAATGATGCACATTTCTAGTTTGGTAGGACCAGCCGCATTGGCCATGACCTTACCATTGAGCGCTCCAGTCGCGATGGCCCAGTCCACCGCTTCCTATGCGGTTATTGTTAATTCTGCTGATGATGGTGAGGTGCGGGCCGACGATGCACTGACCCTAAGGGAAGCCATTGAGGTGGTTAACGGCACTCTACCGGTCACCAACCTCAGTTCAGCAGAACAAGCCATGGTGACTCCGGCGGTTAGTCCGGTCATTAACTTTAGTTTGTCTGGTGAAACCACCATTGCTCTGACGTCTCTGTTGCCTGCCATTACAACGGCAGGCACCCTAGTAGATGGCACTAGCCAGCCTGGGTATGGCCCTGTTTCTACCACCGATACTATGGTGACTCCGGTGCCTACACCCGTTGTTGCACTGACGGCAGCTAACGGGTCAGAGGTGCTTCGGGGTTTAACCATCACAGCAGATGATGTAACCGTACGGGGGTTGAGCATCTACGGTTTTTCTTCCAGACATCGCTCTACCCAAACCACTCCACCTGCCGATATTTTTATCTCTCATCTGGCTCCTCCCATAGATGCTGGGTTACCCAACCCACCTGGCTGGAAAACCCTACGCCCTGACGATGAATCGGACGCTCCAGTGGGTGTGACTGTAGAAGATAACTGGTTGGGAATGTCTCCTTCGGGACAGATGCCTGCAGAAGAACAAATGTCAGCCCTTGGTGTATTTGTCTTTAACGGTCTCGATACTGTAATCCAGCGTAACCGCATTGAATTCCACGAGGGCAGCGGCATTATTACCGGTGCTCGGGCCATGGGCATGGAGGTGACTGAAAATACCATGCGCACCAATGGTGTAGCGGGTATTCCTGACGGCATTCGTTTAGATGGCAACATCGATGGTGCAGAAATTTATGGCAATCTGATGTGCGGCACCGACGGCAGCGGTGTATTTATGTTTAAGCCGGAAGGGTCGACCCGTATCTACAACAACGACATTCGGTTTAATGGTCGTCGGTTTAGACGAGCCGCGGTGTACCTGATGGGCAGCGGCCATCAGGTAACTGGCAACACGATTCAACATCAGCCAGGGCCAGGGGTGGCGATCGCATCTTACCCTCGCAATACGGGTAATATTATTCGCGACAACAGCTTTGCAGCATTAGACGGTCTCAGTGTTGATCTGGCCTTTAACGACGACACTGGCATTCAAGACTATCAGCGTACTGACGGTCCAAATCCGCCACGCAATTCACCCATGCGACGGCGAGATACGGCCAACGGGGCTGTAAATGCGCCCGAATTTGATGATTATGTTTTTCCAATCAGCGGGGGATTGACCACCCTTAGCGGTATCGCCGATCCAGGGACAGCCGTTGATATTTATACGGTGGTTGATCGCGTAGGCTACTATGGAGCGCTTAATCAATTCGTCACTACCGTCATGGCTGCTGACGATACGGGAGAGTTTACTGTGGAAGTAAATGCACCGGAAGGGACGCTGTTGAGCGCGATCGCAACCGATACAGTATACGGCACCTCCGAACCATCAGCCATTACCTCTGTAGGTACCTTGAATGATGGCCCCGTGAGTTCCATGATGCCCAGCTGTGAAATCGCCCAGGATCCTCCTCCGGCACCAGAACCGGAAGACCCCGCTGATGAACAGCCGGTTACTCTAAGGATTCCTCGTAATATTCACTTTGCCCTCGACAAGTCAGATATTAATCCCCAAGCAGCTGCCATCATGGATGAGATTGTGGCGGTACTGCAGGAATATCCCTTTATCACTGTAGAACTTCAGGGACATACGGACCCCCGTGCCAGCAATGCCTATAACCAAGCCCTCGGTGAACGTCGTGCCTTAGCGGCTAGAAATTATCTGTTACAGCAGGGTATTGCCCCTGAACGCATGCGCATCCGCTCCTTTGGAGAAACCCGAAGAGTATCTGACGGAACCGGGCGTATTGACTATGCTCGCGATCGCCGCACCGAGTTTATCTTCAACGATACTCGCGGCCTCGACATCATCTACGAGAACTTGGAAACAGATTTACAGCTTGAATAACGTTTGCGTTGACCGATTGATTTGTCAGACCCATCTGTCAGGACCCTTAGAGCACTATTAGAGAATTCAGCCGTGAAATTTTGTGATAACAATTCAAAGCAAGACAGCTTGATCGGGCTCCCGTTCACTGGTACTGGGCATTCAGAAAAAAGACCTGGCTATGGCAGACTTATTCAGCCCCTAGCTTGGGGCCTGCCATTTATTGGCGTTTTAGCCAGTGCTTCTGCAGCGATGGCCCAAGTCAACACAACCTTGAACTGGAACGATGTTGACTTTCCTAGTGGGACTACGACCAACACCTACACTGATTTACAAGGTAATGGCGTTGATGTCCGTATTTCAGTTACAGGAGCCGATTTATCTGTCGGCAATAACCCGGACAACACGCTCACTGACTCCAACTTTGTAAGCCCTTCACCAGCAGATACGGAAACATTATTTGTTCCCATCGATGACGGTAATCCGGCGACAGTCACTATCGAGTTTATTGAGACGAGTACCGGTAACCCAATTACAGTCCCCCTGACTGAGTTTCAGCTCTTTGACGTAGACGTGCTTTTTAATACCAGCAACGAAGTGCGCTGGCAAGACCAAGTCACCCTGACGGGCTTTGTAGGAGGTGTTGGAGGTACTGCTGTTGGCGGTCTGACCGCTGGCGGTGAAACATCTCCCGAAGGAGACTTTAACCAAGAAAATCCAGGAAATAACTCGGTGGTTATTACTGGTGCAGGCGTAGGGGATGATCCAAACAACCCTACACGAAACGCTAACTCTCCTAGACAACCAGCACTTGCAACGCCGACAACTGTTGGCAACTTTGAAGAGGGCAATGTTCAGGTTAATTTCTCCAATCCGGTCGATACAATCACACTAGTGCTGGCCAATGGCCCAGGTACTGATTTTAATGATCGCCACGCTATTGCCATTGGCAACATTGCCTTCCAAGCTCCAAACGTTGCTACTCCTGCCATCGGTATTGCGAAAGAAGTTTCAGCAGGACCTACTGAAACAGCCCCTGGCAGCGGTATTTTTACCCTTACCTACGATCTCACCATAGAAAACCTAGGCAATGAAGATCTTGACACCGTGCAGGTTGTCGAAGACTTTATTGATCCGCTCACCAACAACCCCACATTTGGTGATGGCAATATTACTGATTTTACTGTTGGTACCGTAACAGGCAGTGGTGCGGCTTCAATTGTGCTTAATGCTGGCTACGACATCACTAACGACTCTAACTTACTGGATGCTGGAGCCTCGACTTTGGCAGAAGATACCAGTGCAACTATCCCCATCACCATTACAGTTGACTCAACTCAACTAGACTTTCCAGACGATACTGATAATGATGGGTTTAACAACCAGGCCACCACATCTGGTGTGGGGGTAACCAGCCAAACTCAGGTAGATGATGAATCTGACAACGGCACCGACCCAGACCCTGATGATGATGGCAACCCCAATGAACAAACCGATCCTCCTGGGGATAATCCGGATGGACCCAATAATGAAAACGATCCGACACCGGTATTCTTCCCAACAGCTCCTGCTATCGGCATTGCTAAAAGTGTTTCAGATGGGCCGACGGAAACAGCCCCCGGCAGCGGTATCTTTAACCTTACCTACGAACTCGTCATTGAAAACCTTGGTGGTGAAGACCTCGAGACCGTACAGGTTGTTGAAGACTTTATTGACCCGCTCACTAACAACCCCACATTTGGCGACGGAAATATTACGGCCTTCAATGTTGGTGGCGTAACAGAGACTAATGGGGCTTCAATTACCCTTAATGGCAATTACGACATTGATAATGACTCGAATTTGCTAGATGCCTCAACTTCGACCTTGCCTCAAGGAGCCAGTGCCACTATCCCCATCACCATCACAGTTGATTCAAATCAACCTGACTTTCCAGACGATACTGATGATGATGGGTTTAACAACCAGGCCACCACATCTGGTGTTGGCACAACCAGCCAAACTCCAGTAGATGACGATTCTGACAATGGTACTGACCCCGATCCTGATGGAGACGGCAACCCTGATGAGGATGGTGAAAACGATCCGACTCCGGTAGTCTTCCCAACAGGACCGGCTATTGGTATTGCTAAGCAGATTTCAGGAGATGCGACCGAAACATCTCCTGGCAGCGGCATCTTTAACCTTACTTACGAGCTTGTCATTGAAAACCTTGGCAATGAAGATCTCGATAACGTACAGGTTGTTGAAGACTTTATTGACCCGCTCACTAACAACCCCACATTTGGTGATGGCAATATTACGAGCTTTAGTCTTGGCACAATACTAGAGAACAACGGCGCTGCGATTACGCTGAATGGTGGTTATAACATCACTAACGACTCTAATTTGTTAGACGCTACCGCCTCGACGTTACCGCAAGGGGCCAGTGCAACCATCCCCATTACGATCACCGTTGACTCAAATCAACCTGACTTTCCAGACGATACTGATGGAGATGGGTTTAACAACCAGGCCACTACTTCTGGTATTGGGACAACCAGTCAAACTCAGGTAGATGACGCCTCTGACAACGGCACTGACCCAGACCCTGATGGGGACGGCAACCCCAATGAGGTTGGTGAAAACGACCCCACACCGGTATTCTTGGGACCTGACTTGCGTTTGATAAAACGGATTACGGATGTTACTCGCAACGGTAATTCACTGAATATCCCCAATATTGATGGGTTTAATGATGACGGTGACACTGCCAATGGTAGTGACACACTTCTAAACGACCGCTCCGGTGGCACGCTGCCTGTAGGTGTGACTGACGTAGAGCTAAATCTTCAGTCGGGAGACAGGGTTGAGTACACTATCTACTTTTGGAATGCTGGTGTAGGAACGGCTGAAAATGTTGAGATCTGTGATGAACTGCAGGTACCCAGTGTTTTGGATAGGTCTAGCTTAGAGCTGGCTGGCCCGATCGCACTATCCACGGCAGGAACTGTATTGGATGACAGTGACTTTGGCCCTGATAGTCAACTTTCGGCTCGACAACCTCAGTCACCGTTAGCTGATTCCTGCATATCGGCTCCTGGTGAATTTCCTGCAGATATCCCTGCAAGAAGGTCAGAGGATGGGGGTGCTGGCGGTGGAGTAGTACTGGGTGGTCCCAACTCTAATTTCGATGTAGAGTCCAATCAGGTAGGTGCATTCCGATTCTTCATCACGATTCCTTAGGCTCGATAGGCACCATTGGCTCAATCTTGGCTCAATCAGTTAATGGTGTCAGCAGCAGCATCTCTCTACGCTCAGTAACATAATGTTTATAACGGATTGGATGCCATAGCGTTCAATCCGTTATTTGTGATTACAGTTCTACTCAGAACGTCCATTGACATCATGATTTGGCATAAGGGTATTTTAGTTTGTGGATTTTATGGCTATCACAACCTGGGTGATGAAGCTATGTTGCATGGGCTATGCCATTGGCTGAAGCGCTGTGGACTAAATCATGATTTAACTGTTTATTCCAAAGATCCTGACGATACCCAACAACGCCACGGACTGAGGGCTCTAGATAACCGCTATGCTCCGCGCAGACGAGCTCGCTTAAAACAGTGGATAAGCCAGACAACGACAATCCTGCAACACCGTTACTTTATTCTGGGTGGCGGTGATTTATTACGGGATGCCGCCGATCGTGATGTGGCAGGTGAATGGCTACGCCCCTTGGAAAAAGCGATCGCATCTGGGAAACGAACTCTAGTGCTTGGCATCAGCGTTGGCAACCTATGGCGACCAGCAACCAAAGCAAGAATTAAAGCCGCACTGAATCAGGTGGATGTTATCGCCGTACGAGATCCAGACTCTTACCAGCGTCTCACCGCCTTAGGGATTAGCAAAACAGTTTATATAATAAGCGATTTGGCGCTTGAAGCCGTCTCACCATTGCAGACTTTTCCTAACAACAGTCGCCCCAATATTGGCATTTCCGTACGGGCTATCGCTGGACGAAACAATATGAGCAATGCCAGCTTCTATAACCATTTGGCCCAAACCATAGACCAGCTCGTTGAAACCCATAATGCCAAAGTACACTTAATCCCATTCCAAGCCTATCCCGAGAATTTTCGACAGCGATATAAGCCAACAATTGACGACGAAGTTGCCATTACTGAAGTTCTCAATCTGAGTCGTTACTCAGAAAAACTGATCCCTGTTGGTCGCTTAGGCTCCTTAGATGAGTTAATCAACCACTTGAGTACGTTAGATATGATGATTGGCACCCGCCTCCATGCCGTAATTTTGTCAGCAGGCCTTGGAGTGCCGGTAATTGCCATCGAATATGCCCCCAAAGTAACCGGGTTTATGCACGCCATCAACCAACAAGCATGGAGCATACCAATGGAAAACTTTACTGCCCATCAAGCCTGCAGCTGTGTCGATAGGGTACTGAAGGACATCGATAGTGTTCGTCAACAACTCAACGATGGAGTACAAAAGTATAAAATCCAAATGCACCCCATCGACTCAGTCTTAAAACAGGTTCTTCTAGAATCAAAACCTTAAATGCACTAGACATGAGTCATATTTAAGGCAGTTTTTCATTCTCCAATCTTGCCGGGCAACCTGTCTCACAAGTCATTTTATCTCTTATAGCCGCCACTACAAAGCCCCCAACTATCAGGGGATATCGTCTGCTTCCAATGCACCGTAACGGCCCATAGCCTATGACCACACCAGGTCCATCGCCCATCTTTATTGTTGGCATGCCCCGCTCGGGCACTACACTGTTAACCACGATTCTTTCAGGGCACCCTCGCATTGCGATTTCTCCTGAGACTCATTTTTTAACCTATTGGGTCCCCAAATATAGTCACTTAGACCTGAGTAAAATCCATGACTTTGAGACATTCTGGCAGGCCCTGAGTCAAAGTAAACGATTCTCTTACTTTGATATAGATAGCAACAAAACCCTAGAAGCCATATTGGCCAAAAGCTCTCTTAACCATGCAGCTATTTTTACAGGATGGTTAGAAGTCTATGCGGAGCGCTGGCAAAAGCCTCGCTGGGGCGAAAAGACTCCATTGCACTATCAACATCTAAACCAACTTTTAACCTGGTTTCCCAATGCGCAGGTGCTCTGGATGCTGAGAGATCCTAGGGCGGTAACGGCATCTCTGTTAAAAATGGACTGGGCCAGTGATTACGTCCATGTCCATGCTCAACAATGGTGTCAAAGCACTCAACTTTATGAGCGGCAATGGCAAAGCAATCGACACGTTAAACTCATCCGATACGAAGACTTAGTACAGCAACCAGAGCTAACTCTCAAAGGAATTTGCCGCTTTCTCAATGAGGACTATTCCGAACAATTATTGGCTCAGCGATCTGCTGACAATATATCCACTATCAACCGTCAGGGATGGGCATTGTCCCACCTCAACCAGACTTTGAAGCCTTTAGAATACAGCGCTATCGATAAATGGCAACGGGAGCTATGGCCAGCCCACATCGAAATTGTGGACAGTTTGACAGGGACCTTACAAAAGCGATATGGATATGCCGAGCATACTCAAAATTCGTTAACCTTATGGGCAAACATACTTCTCAATCTAGCCAAACTACGTTGGAAGCTGGAACGCAAGCTCATGGTGTGGCGCACTAGATTGCTGGGACAATCCCTTCGTCGAGCCCATGACATTGGCGCAGAAAAAGCATGATAGGGAAACTTCTAACGAATACATTTTCTTTTCAAAACCCTCACTTACACATTCGACAAACAGCTAGCTATCTGTTGAAGCGTCCTTCCCTGACTCCGGTTAAGTTTGTCCTTTTTGGTCGAGGGCGCTCTGGCAGCACGACATTGGTGAGTCTGTTGAATGGTGTTCAATCTATCCAATGCGATGGAGAAATTTTAAGTCGTCGAGTTTTATTACCCCAACTTTATTTGCAGAGCTGCTGCGCCAAGTCCCATGCAACTGCCTATGGTTGCAAAATTTTGAGTTATCAGATTCGTGATGTTCAGCCTATTGTGAGACGACGGCAATTCTTACATCGTCTCAATAATGCTGGTTTCAAGGTTATCTATCTACGCCGACGGAATCTTTTTCTTCACGCCATTTCTAACCTTAGGGCTAGAGTTTTAGGGTTTCACAAAAAAAAGACCGATAGCCTTGTTAAGGCTAAGGCCATTACTGTTGAGCCTGAAAGTATAGTGGATTGGATACGGCGTAGTGAAACATTAGCAAGCTATGAACTAGAGTTACTACAGGGGTTGGAGATTTTATCGTTAACCTATGAAGATAATCTTCAACGTACTGTGCAACACCAGGAAACAGTGGATCAGATTTGTGAGTTTTTAGGAGTTCCTTCATCACCAGTCACAAGTGACTATCGCAAACAATCATCTAGTCGCTGGCAAGATGCGATCGCAAATCATCAAGAGGTTACTGGTTTTCTTTCTAAAACGCCCTACGCCCATTATCTTGACGACATAGGATATCCATCGTGATTTATGAGCACCTGGCGTAGCCTTGTCATTGTTCAAGTTCCTCCCTATCCCCCAACAGGGGGAGTGGCTCTACGCAACTGGCAAACCCTTAATTTGCTAAAGCGCCAGGGAGATGTGACCATTTTCTCCGTTTATAAGGGAAGTAGTACAGCAGCAGCCCTTGCAGAAAAGGGGTTTCAGCTCAGTCACTACGATATTGCCAGCCCTAATCGCCCGTGGCATGAAAAAATCAAAAACCGTCTGGGGCCTTTGCGGCCTGATGGATATTACTATTCTGACTGGCTCTACACAGCAGCAGCTAGCAAACAGCTGCGCCAGTTATTACACACATATCAACCAACACTCATCGTATTTGAAGAGCTGTGGCTCTATCCCTACCTACCGGTTGTCAAAAACTACCCATGTCCCATTATCTTAGACAACCACAATATCGAGGGTAGTAAAGAAGACTATCGACTTCAGCCTTACAAACTCAAACAAATCCGCCACATCGAAAAAAAGTTTGTACGACAGGTTGACCAAACCTGGGTATGTAGTACCGTTGACGCCCAGCAGTTGCAACAGCTTTATGGTGTTAGTAATACTGTAAAAATCATTGCCAATGGCGTACAGGCTAACTTCTATCAGCCCACAACTCAACAAAACAGAGATAATCATCAGATTTTATTTCTAGGCAAGTTCTCGTACCAACCGAATGAAGAGGCAGCCTTAATAGCTATAAACGAGATTTATCCAACCCTGAAGAAATATTATTCTGATAGCCAGTTATGGCTGGTGGGACGCGACCCAACTCCTGCTATGACAACAGCTGCCAACAGCGATCAGGACATCCACATCACAGGTATGGTAGCCGATGTCCGACCGTACTTGCAGACAGCCAGCGTTATGATAGTCCCTCTCCGCCAAGGTGGAGGAACTCGCTTAAAGATTATAGAAGCCTTTGCTAGCCATTGCCCAGTCGTAAGCACCACTAAAGGAGCAGAAGGATTACAGGCTAAGGATAATTATCACCTATGTATAGGCAACAGCCCAAAACAGATCGTTGACCAGGTCATGCATCTCTGGCAAAACCAACCATCTGCTCAACAAATGGCAGCCCAAGCCTACGAACTATTCATGCAAAATTATTCTTGGCAAGCCGTAGCAAAATCTACAGCAGCAGCTTTGGCCACCTTAAGTAGGGTTTGCTGTTAAAGTCAGGCACCCAGATTTTGCAAGGGTTTCAATCTATTGCGACGTGCTTAAGTGCACGGGAAACTAGCTAAAATGCTCACAACCCTTGCACCTACTTCGGGAAATGTACCGACAACCTTCTCCC
>JBCCQQ010000016.1:0-103371 GCA_039024555.1 Cyanobacteria bacterium P01_D01_bin.156 | reverse complement strand
CCGATATTGTTGAGCATTATCCCTTCGCCCCGACGGTCACCGTTGTATTGACGATTGGCGAGCGATTGCTGGTAGTAGTCCAGCGCTTGCGGATAATCTCCCTGACTATTGTAGATGCTGCCGATATTGTTAAGCGACCCTCCGACGCCCCGACGGTCACCGATATCTTGAAGAATGGCGAGCGATTGCTGGTAGTAGTCCAGCGCTTGCGGATAATCTCCCTGACTATCGTAGATGAAGCCAATATTGTTGAGCGACTCTCCGACGCCCCGACGGTCACCGATGTCTTGACGAATGGCCAACGATTGCTGGTAGTAGTCCAGCGCTTGGGGATAATCTCCCTGACTATTGTAGATGCCGCCGATATTGTTGAGCATTATCCCTTCGCCCCGACGGTCACCGATGTCTTGACGAATGGCCAACGATTGCTGGTAGTAGTCTAGGGCCTGGGCATAATCCCCCTGACTATCGTAGATGCCGCCGATATTGTTGAGCATTATCCCTTCGCCCCGACGGTCACCACCGATGTCTTGAAGAATGGCTAAGGATTGCTGGTAGTAGTCCAGCGCTTGGGGATAATCCCCCTGACTATCGTAGATAAAGCCAATATTGTTGAGCGACTCTCCGACGCCCAGACGGTCACCGATGTCTTGACGAATGGCCAACGATTGCTGGTAGTAGTCCAACGCTTGGGGATAATCCCCCTGACTATCGTAGATAAAGCCAATATTGTTGAGCGACTCTCCGACGCCCAGACGGTCACCGATGTCTTGACGAATGGCCAACGATTGCTGAAAAAGGTCTAAGGCTTCTGAATAGTTTGCTTGATTATATTGCTCTATTCCTTCAGCATTTAGCCGCTCTGCTTCTGATTGTCTTGGGTCAGTCTGGGCTATTTGCTTTTGCTTTGCCAGTGGGAACTCTAATCTCTGAAGTCCCTCCAGACGATAGTCTGACCAGGCTGGTTTAGCTCGCTCTACCAATGCTGATCGGGCAACCTGGGGAAATAGTAACCCCAGAGCAGTCATCATAAAAAACGTATTCAGAAGCTGACGAGATTGGGGCATGGAAAAGCTAGAAGGCAATGACCTACCAAGTATTTTTACACATGGGCTTACACCCTTTTTACAACATCACAATTCAAATTTCGGATCTGTTTGGTTGCTATTGCACCATCATCCCTATTCCTAAGCTTTTATTTACAATCCATTGCCAATCAAAATAAACGGAGCCCAATAATACGGATGCGACAATAAAGTACTACCCTGCCCCTCCGTCACCCGCTGCCCAATAATCCGACTGCCACCATCACCCAGCTGATCACTCCCCAACAGCGACAGCTGAGCTTTGCGTAGGGCATCGGCCTTAGGCTCACCAGCGGCTAGATTTTCGTAAAAACGCTGCATCAGTACGCTGGTGCTTCGGTCATTCACAGACCACAAAGACGCAATCACCGCCTCTGCCCGATTCGCCTCTAAAAAGTAAGAGCTAAGCCCCGTAATCTCCGTACCGTCTTGTTGATTGGTACCACCCAAGGCCGTCTGACAGGCAGACAGAACCACCAGTTGCAGGCTACGCAGACGACGTTGCATCGTTTCAATATCAGGAATATTCATACGACTACCATCGCCCAGAACAATAAACGACTCCTCCGGGCGACCGGGTTCAAAAGCCGCATGGGTAGCCACATGGAGAATGTTATTACCCTGCACATTATTCTTAAAAACATCAAGGGTAAAGTCCTGATTCAAAAATGCCTGCCCTGGATAAATGCCGTTACCATCCTGGCTTTTGATAATGCCAGCCAGCTCATCGCGGACAGCGGGTAACGGGTTAAAATTTCCCACCGCTTCGGTTAGCCCCAAACCTAACACATTGGAATCGGTAACCGAGTCGAGACTCTCACCCATATTCGTCGCCGCTGGGGATAGTACCGTAGAGATGGTGTAGTTCTCTAGCAGATAGTTTTCACCATCGTGTAAAGCACCCATGGGAATATAGCGAGTGACTCGGTCATTGACAAAGACTAAATGGTCAATGTTGTTTTTCTCTAGCTCGGCAGAAATGGGCTCAATAATCCAGCTGTAGAGCTTTTGACTAGTGTTTTGTAGCTCTGAGAGGTCACTGGAGCGAGACTTTAGTAAAGCTCCAAATTGTTGCACCGTAGTCGCCAGTTCTCCCTGACTAACCGGCACCTCAATACTGCCAACCACATCTCCTACGGTGACCCACACCAGCCACAGCTTATCTTCCAGCACAAAGGGATACACCAGCAGCGTGTTTTGCTCTTCTGCAGCGTAGGCTTCGAGAAGCTTTTGGGCATCGCCACTAACGTTGTCAGGATTTTGAAAGACATCATCATCTCGACGATTAGCGCTAATAGCGTCAACAAACTGCGCTACCTCGCTATCGTATTGCTCCAGCAGGCTTTCTTGCTGCTGATACAGACTGTCTAGCTCAGCACAATTATCCCGCTCGCATGCGACTACCTTGCTTCCCAAAGCAACCAGGCTACCGTGGGCGTCGGCAACCGTCTGCTCTGGTTTACTTAAGCGGATACCATCGCTAGTCCATATGGCCCGAATATCCGTAAATTCTCTAACTTCCTCTAGCTGCAATAGATCCAGCACCTGCTGCGCTTCAGGAATGCGACCCTGTTCAAGCAACAGATCGGCCAGCGCACGATATTTTCCAGAGACCGTTTCCGTATAGCTTTGCTGTAACTCTTGGGAAAAATCTCGATTATTGGTTCGAACCTGTTCATAATTGTTAATAGCCTGCTTTAGAAAAACAATTGCTAGGGTGGGCTGCTCCCGCCGCTGAAACCATTGACCAATATTGGCCAGTAAGCGTGCCTCTAGCTCAGGCACACCAATTTCTTGGGCAATACTTAGCCCCCGCTGGTAGTAGTCTAGCGCCTGCGGATAGTCATTCTGACTTTCGTAGATGCTGGCAATATTATTGAGTGAAATACTTTCACCTTCGCGATCGCTAATTGCCTGCTGGATAGCTAAAGAGCGTTGATAGTAGTCTAGCGCTTGTGAATAGTTAGCTTGGTTATCGTAAATAAAGCCAATGTTATTTAGAATTGAGCCCGTATTATTGCGATCGCCAATATCTTCAGCAATGGTCAATGCCTGCTGATAATACTCTAACGCTTCGCCATAGTTGTCCTGTTGGTAATAAACAGTACCGATGTTAGTAAATACTTCACCCGTGCCTCGAATGTCGCCAATGTCTTGCCGGATAGTCAAGGACTGCTGATAGTAGTCTAGCGCCTGCGGATAGTCTCCCTGACTAAAGTAAATGCCACCGATATTACTGAGCACTTCTCCTGTACCCCGACGGTCGCCAATCCCTTGTCGGATAGCCAAGGATTGTAGGTAATAATCTAGAGCTTGAGGATAATCTCCCTGACTACTAAATACAAAACCAATATTGTTCAGCACTTCCCCTTCGCCTCGACGATCACCAATGTCTTGTCGGATAGCTAAGGATCGCTGATAGTACTCTAACGCCTGGGAATGATTACTCTGAATGTTGTAAATAAAGCCAATGTTGTTAAGCAACGAGCCTACGCTACTGCGGTCTCCAAACTCTTGCGATATTGCTAGGGCTTCTTGATAATAGCCCAGGGCTTGTGAGTGTTCCCCTCGGTTGCTGTAGATTGCACCAATATTATTTAAGGTAGAGACCGTATTACGACGGTTTCCAAGCTCTTTATAAATAGCCAGCGCTTGCTGGTAATAATCTAATGCTTGTGAATATTTAGCCAGTTTTTCATAGGCAAAGCCTATGTTATTGAGGACTAAACCTTCACCTTGGCGATCGCCCAGCCCTCGGCGAATGGATAATGATTGCTCAAAATAATCTAGGGCTTGGCCATAATCACTCCGACTACCGTAAATAGTGCCAATATTGCTAAGAACGATACTCTCACCTTGGCGATCGCCCAGCTCTTGGCGAATTGCCAGGGCCTGCTGATAATATCCCAAGGCTTCGGCATAGTTACCTTGACTGTCATAGGCAAAGCCAATATTGTTGAGCGATTCTGCAATACCATAACGCTCCTTAATGTCTTGTCGTATAGCCAGAGATTGTTGAAAAAGATCTAATGCAGCCGGATAGTTTGCCTGATTCAGCTGCCCCATTCCCGCAGTGTTGAGTTGGTCTGCTTCTGATGCCAATATTTCAGGAGCATCTGCAGAAACAGCTTTAACCATCAGGCCGTAGGAACCCTGTTGCGCAGAATTAAAGCTAGTGGCTATAACTCTGTAGCTTCCTGGTTCAGGTAAAACAACCGCAAGCTGGGAGTTGGTTGTACCTTTGAAATCATCATTGGTAGCAATGACTCCATCAGAATTTAGCAGCCATAGGAAAGTATCAAATGCCTCACTATCTAAAGTAATCAGTACTGCTTGCTCAGCCTCTGTTTGGATTAGGTACTCATCATAGAACTCGCCATTCTCTAGCTGCATATCTCCCGGTTCTAGGGAGCCATCTACCTGTAGAAGTACCGCATCTGTTTGTGCAAGACTGGGGAGCGAAAAGAATCCAAATGTAGCGAGGAACCCGACTAAAAAACGAAGATTCATAAAAGCCTTGCCAAACAATCCATTACATCAAAATTGAATACTACAATTCCGCGTTTGAACAAAATTGTGTTTACAACCCGTTACCGATCAAGATAAACGGAGCCCAGAAATAAGGATGTGAAAGTATTGCAGCCCCTGGCTCGTCTGCTTGTCGCTGGCCAATAATGCGCTCATCCCCACCACCGGCCTGGTCACTGCCTAGCAGAGAAAGCTGAGCTTTGCGTAGGGCATCGGCCTTAGGCTCACCAGCGGCTAGATTTTCGTAAAAACGCTGCATCAGTACGCTGGTGCTTCGGTCATTCACAGACCACAGAGACGCAATCACCGCCTCTGCCCGATTCGCCTCTAAAAAGTAAGAGCTAAGCCCCGTAATCTCCGTACCGTCTTGTTGATTGGTACCCCCCAATGCCGTCTGGCAGGCAGATAGAACCACCAGATGCAGATTTCGCAGACGCCGCTGCATCGTCTCAATATCAGGAATTCTCATACGGCTGCCATCACCCAGGACAATAAACGACTCTTCCGGACGACCGGGCTCAAAAGCAGCATGGGTGGCCACATGCAGGATGCGATTACCTTGCACATTGTCCTTAAACGCATCAAAGGTAAAATCCTGATTGAGGAATGATTGCCCTGGATAGATGCCGCCATCTTGGCTTTTGATAATGCCAGCCAGCTCATCCCTGACAGCGGGTAATGGGTTGAAGTTCTCTACCGCTTCAGTAAGGCCCAAACCCAACACATTGGAACTGAGGACTGGCCCCAAACGATCGCCCATGTCGGTCGCGGCTGGGGATAGCACTGTAGAAATGGTGTAGTTCTCTAGCAGATAGTTTTCACCATCGTGCAAAGCACCCATAGGAATATAGCGAGTGACTCGGTCATTGACGAATACGAGATGGTCAATGTTGTTTTTCTCTAGCTCGGCAGCAATGGGCTCAATGATCCAGCTGTAGAGCTTTTGACTAGTGTTTTGTAGCTCTGAGAGGTCACTGGAGCGAGACTTTAGTAAAGCTCCAAATTGTTGCACCGTAGTCGCCAGTTCTACTTGGCTAACTGGCACTTCAATACTGCCGACCACATCGCCCACAGTGACCCATACCAGCCACAGCTTATCTTCCAGCACAAAAGGATACACCAACAGCGTATTTTGCTCCTCTGCAGCATATGCTTCTAATAGCTTTTGAGCATCGCCACTGATATTGTCAGGATTTTGAAAAATATCATCAGCTCGACGGCTATCTCTAACAGCTTCGGCGAAACGAGCTACTTCAGCATCATACTGAGCTAGCAGAGCTTCTTGCTGATCGTACAGCGTATCTAGGGCAGTACAGTTGCTGCGTTCACAGTCCACTACTCTGCTACCCAAAGCAATTAGGCTACCATGGGCATCGGCCACAGTTTGTTCTGGATTGCTTAGGCGAATACCCTCACTAGTCCATACAGCGCGGGTATCGGTAAACTCTCGCAATTCTTCCAGTTGCAATAAATCCAGAACCTGTTGCGCTTCCGGAATACGCCCCTCCGCAAGTAGTAAACTCGCTAAATCACGATATCTAGAAGCGACGGTATCGGTATAAGTCTGCTGTGCGTCTGAGGAAAGCGCCTGATTATTGGTGCGGATTTTTTCGTAGGTATTTATGGCCTCTTTTAGAAAAATAATTGCCAGGTCAGACTGGGATTGCTTATGAAACAGTAAACCAATGTTAGCCAGGTTTATGGCTTCAGTTTCGCGATCGCGAATTTCGCGGGCAATTACTAGACTTTGGGTATAGTATTCCAGTGCTTTTTTATAGTTTCCCAGCGATTGTTCCACTAGACCAATATTGTTGAGAGGTCTGAGCTCCGTTGCCCGGTCACCAATCTCTCTTGCTAGCAAAAGACTTTGATTAAAATAAACCAGCGCTTCAGCATCATTTCCTTGCAAACGGCCTATCTCACCGACATTATTAAAAATTGTCGCTTCCGTAGCCCGATCGCCAATTTCCTGGGCAATCATCAAGCCTTGAGCGTAGTTATCCAAGGCCTCAATATAGTTTTCTAATAGTTGATTAACAAGGCCAAGGTTGTTATTAACAATCGCTTCACTTGCCCGATCACCAAGCTCCCGTGTAAGTACTAAACTTTGGCCATAGTAGTCTAAAGCTACAGCATAGTTACCTAATAGTTGATGGACCGCGCCAAAATTAATCAGAATAACGGCTTCAGATGGGCGATCACCAAGCTCTCGTATAAGCGTTAGGCTTTGGTCATAGTACTCCAGAGCTTTGGGATAATTGGCCAAAGCCTGATTGATAGTGCCAATGCTTTGAAAATTCTTAGCTTCCGTAGCCCGATCGCCAATTTCCTGGGCAATTAACAGACTTTCTATATGGTAGTCTAACGCCTCAGAATAGTTGCCTGTTAGATAATTTACAGTACCAATATTTTGAAGAGTGACTGTTTCGGTTGCACGGTCACCGACTTCCTGTGAGATCGCTAAACTTTGATCATAAAAATCTAGCGCCTCAGGATAGTTCCTCATCAGCTGTTTCACAAGCCCAATATTTTGGAGAGTGACCGCTTCACTTGCACGAGCATCGATCTCTCGCAAAATCACCAGGCTTTTGTCGTAATGTTCCAATGCTTCCGCATAGTTGCTCAACGACCGATGGGTTTCACCAATATTGTTGAGTGTTGTTGCCTCAGCTTCACGATCGCCTATCTCCCGAGTAATTGCCAGACTTTGAGCATAAAAATCTAGCGCCTCAGGATAATTCCCTGTTAGTTGTTTTACAACACCAATGTTGTTAAGGTTTCTAGATTCAATTTCGCGGTCGCCTGTTTCCCGAGCAATCGCCAGACTTTGGTTATAAAAATTCAGCGCCTCGGAATAGTTCCCCAAGGCACGGCTCACTTCACCAATATTATTAAGAGCCGTAGCTTGAATCGCCGAGATGTTGTTCTCTCGTGCAATTATCAAGCTTTGATTATAGTAATTCAACGCTTCAGGATAGCCGCCTAAATCCTGATTTACATTGCCAATCTTGTTAAGCACTACAGCTTCTACTTCACGATCAATCAAATCTTGCACAATTGTTAGACTCTGACTGTAGTAGTCCAACGCTTCAGAATAGTTGCCTAAAAGTTGGCTTACATCTCCCATATTTTCAAGAGTAGCCGCTTCAGTAGGCCGGTCAGCTAGCTCCTGAGAAATCATCAGACTCTGGGAGTAGTAATCTAGTGCTTCAACCGAGTTTCCCAATGCTAAATTTACAACACCAATATTGTTCAAATTGATCGCCAAACTGGTACGTAGTGCTTCACTACTACCATAATCTGATTCAATCTCTTCAAGGAGTGCTAACGCCTGGGTGTAGTAGCTTAATGATTCAGGATAATTGCCCAACAATCGATGCATTGAGCTAATGCTTTGAACTGTTGTGGCTATTGCCCTCCGTAGTGTTTTGCTTGTGCTGTAAACATCGCTAATATCTTGATAACGAGTCAGCGCCTGCTGAAAAAGAGTTAGAGCGTCTAAATAGTTGTTTTGCCCAGCTGTTGCTACACCTCGAACTTTAAATCGGTCTGCTTCTGACCACAGCACTCTTGGATCATCTGCAGAGGTTTTTTCAACCCGAAGACTGTAGTTTCCCTGAATATTAGCTTCATAGGCATTCGCCCCAACTAGATAGGTGCCCGCTTCAGATAAGACAATGCCAATCGCCGAGTTAGTTGCATCAGCAAAATCATCGTTAGTTGCAATAAACTCCCCTGCCTCATCTGATAACAGCAAATAGGTATCAAACGCCTCACTTTCTAAGGTGATAACAACCGCATCACCAGCCTCTACCTCGAATTGATATTCATCATAGAAAGTACCATCCTCAAACTGCGCATCTCCCAGCTCCAGTGCTCCTTCTAGTTGTAATAGGGGCATTTGCGCTCGGCTTGGGGCTGCAGTGGCCAGGACTCCAATCGTCGCCAGAAACCCTGCTAAAAAACGTAGATTCATAGGAGCACAATCAAACATCGTCTACCGTTAACTACATCAAATCCAATTGAAGTAATTCCATTCAGAATAGTTCTAGCTGCATAAACTGGCAGCCAAAATAATGGGTCCATAGTTGTTATAAACCATTACCGATAACGACTCGACTCACTCGCAGCCCGCACTGTTCCGGCATCCACAATACTTTACGACCGTCAATCTCTGGGTTACCTTGCCCATAAGACAGCTCACACTCTTCGCTTTCACCATGTTCAATCGGCGTCGCTTTCTTCTCCTTAGTAGCCTGGCCATCGGCGCTTGCTCGGCTCGACCTGTGGCCCAGTCAGTGACCAGCACACCTGATGAACTCGTGTCTACGACCAGTGAGTTACCTGTGGCCCGCCATCCCAACGTTGGTAAATCCATCGGCCCAGCTGAACTCTTTGCTCCCCAACGGGGCGATGTGCGAGCCGTTGTCATTAGCGATTTAAACTCCCGCTATGGCTCGGTGGACTATCGTCGCGAGGTGATGCGAGGGGTTTCTATCTTGCCCCAGTGGGAACCGGATATTGTGCTGTGTATGGGCGACATGGTGGCGGGCCAAAGCAAATCCCTAACCACTGCTGAAGTGGAATCCATGTGGCAAGGATTTGACAATCTGATTCTTAAGCCTATTCGTGAGGCCAATATTCCCTATGCGCTCACCATTGGCAACCACGATGCATCTAACCAAACCTATCAGAATGGTGGCTATATCTACGATATCGATCGCCAGATCACTACCCGCTACTGGCAGGCCCATCAAAACGAGCTGGATTTACAGTACGTTGATACCGGCGATTTTCCCTACTATTACAGCTTTAAACAGAACGATATTTTCTACCTCGTTTGGGATGCATCATCGGCAAATGTGCCTGCGGACCAGGTAGCCTGGGCAGACCAGCAGCTGGGTAGTGCGGCAGCGCAAGAGGCTAGGTTTCGCATCGCCATTGGCCACTTGCCGCTATATGCCATTTCCCAAGGTCGCGATCGCTACGGTGAATTCCTCAACGACTCTGAACAACTCCGGGCCGTGCTGGAACGTCACAATGTTCACACCTACATGAGTGGTCACCACCATGCTTACTACCCAGGCCATGTGGGTGACCTGAACCTTCTGCACTGTGGTGCGCTGGGCAGTGGCCCTCGCACCTGGCTGTACCGTACTGATGCCGCCATGCAGACCCTAACCGTGCTGGACTTTTTCTTTGATACCGGCGAGACCGTCTACACGACTTACAACATGAATCAAATGGATATTGTAAATGTTCAAACCTTGCCGCGTCAGATTGTAGGTCCCACCGGTCGTGTCCTAAGAAACGACATCTCTTTAGCCGATCTAACCGCCGAAGAGCAGAGCCAAACTTACATTCGTAGCGAAAACTAAGCCAAAGTATTGCCTAGGGTTGTCAAGGTCTCCGTACCAAGCCATTGCAGAATTTCACACCAGATCGCGTATAAGAAAAAAGTTGTGCCAATAATTTGTCTCTAACGGCAAAATATTCATAATTTATGCCCTCAATGGTGGTTAAGCAAATTCCTATGTGGCAAATCCCCAAAGATGTGCCTAACCGACCAGCTCAGTTAACACCCGGTGCAGTGCTTCGCTTAGCAATAGAGTACGATGGCCATGGCTATTATCTATATGCCAATGAAATAGATGGACCCTACAGCTTTGAAGAATGGCACCCTTCCCTCAAGGCCGCAGAACAAAAAGCCGCCCAGCTATTTGGTCCCAAATCTAAGAATTGGCAAACAGTTGTGCAGTAATAAAGATAGTGGGGAGACTGTATGCCCCCCGCACTATCTTTTTAAGCGAACCCAGATAGGGCAGCTGACGATGTCCGAGCTGGGTCTAGCTTAAAGACTACAGTTGCCAGTGGGGGCAGTGTGATATCCAACGAATAAGGGCAGTTGTGATATGCCCAGTCGTCGGACCATTTGCCACCGAGGTTACCCATGTTGCTACCGCCGAAGTCGCGGGCATCACTGTTGAAGATTTCCCGATAGTAACCCTTGGCTGGAACGCCTACTCGATAGTGGCTATGGGGCTGTGGCGTAAAGTTACACACTGTGATAATAAACTCATCGCTGTCTTTTGCACGGCGAATAAAGGCCACAACGCTGTGGCTGCTGTCGCTGCAGTCAACCCACTCAAAGCCTTGCTGGTCAAAGTCTTGGGTATATAACGCAGGCTCGCTCTTGTAAGTCTCATGGAGCCTAGTAAAGAATGTTTTGAGTTGCTGGTGGGGCTGGAAGTTAAGCAGCTCCCATTCCAAATCACCCCACACATTCCACTCTTTCCACTGGCCAAATTCCATCCCCATAAACAGGGTGTTCTTACCGGGATGCGTAAACATGTAGGTATACAGACACCGCATATTGGCAAACTTCTGCCATTCGTCACCGGGCATTTTGCCAATCATGTTGCTCTTGCCGTGGACCACTTCGTCGTGGGACAGGGCCAGCATAAAGTTCTCGCTAAAGGCGTACCAGATACTGAAAGTGACGTTGTTCTGGTGGAACTGACGGAACCAGGGGTCCATGCTGAAATAATCCAGCATGTCGTGCATCCAACCCATATTCCACTTGAGGTTAAAGCCTAGACCACCAACATAGGTAGGCCAAGACACCATCGGCCAGGAAGTGGATTCTTCTGCAATGGAGAGAATGCCAGGATAATAGCTAAACAGCAGGTGATTAACCTGACGTAGACAGTCAGCCGCTTCAATGTTCTCGCGACCACCGTAATCATTGGCCACCCATTCCCCGTCTTTACGGTTGTAGTCCAGGTAGAGCATGGAAGCTACTGCATCTACCCGAATGCCATCGATATGGTACTTGTCGAACCAGAACAGGGCATTGGCCACCAGGAAGTTACGAACCTCATTGCGGCCATAGTTAAAGACCAGGGTGCCCCATTCCTTGTGTTCACCCTTACGGGGGTCAGCGTGCTCATAGAGATGGGTGCCATCAAAGAACGCTAGACCGTGACCGTCCTTAGGAAAGTGACCGGGGACCCAGTCCACCAGTACACCAATGCCGTTTTGGTGACACTGGTCAATAAAGTACATTAGGTCCTCGGGAGAACCGTAGCGAGAAGTGGCAGCATAGTAGCCCGTCACCTGATAGCCCCAGGACCCATCAAAGGGATGTTCTGCAACGGGTAGTAGCTCGATGTGGGTAAAGCCCAGTTCCTTGACGTAAGGAATCAGTTTGTCCGCAAGCTCACGGTAGGTGAGAAATCGTGCACCGGGCTTTAGATCGGCCACGGTCACGACGGGAGCATCGGTGCCATCTGATTGTTTAGCAGGTTCACCAGAAGAAGCATGCATCCAGGAGCCTAGGTGTAGCTCATACACCGAAACCGGCTGAGTCATCGGGTCCTGGTGACGACGGGTTTCCATCCAGGATTCATCCTGCCACTGATAGCTATCTAAATCGGCAACGATGGATGCTGTTTTTGGTCGAACCTCTTGCTGAAAACCATAGGGGTCAGACTTTTCGTAAATGTGCCCCTCGTGGTTCTTAATTTCATACTTGTAGGCGGTGCCAATAGTAAGTTCAGGGATAAATAAACCCCAGATACCGCCATGGCCAATATTCATCTGATGCTGGCGACCATCCCAGGCATTGAAATCACCTAGAATCGATACATTACGGGCATTGGGAGCCCACACGGCAAAGTACACACCGGCTACACCATCAATAGTGGTGGGGTGAGCACCCAGTTTTTCATAGATACGATGGTGATTTCCTTCCCCAAATAGGTGGGCATCGTATTCGGTGACTAAGGGCGAACGAAACGCATAGGGGTCATAGACTACATGCTCATGACCAGCTTCTTTGTAGCGCAGCTGGTAGCTAGCTAGATCCTCTACATCGAGCACACATTCGAAAAAGTCGCCATGGTGGTCATTGGCCATTGAGACTTCCTGACGAGTATCAGGCAGCACAACCCAAGCAGCATCAGCTTTAGGCAGATAGGCACGCACGGTCCATACGTCTTTACCCTCCAGCCGAATACGGTGGGGACCGAGAACGTCAAAGGGATTGTGGTGGTAGTTACCAACAATCCGGTCGATTTGCTCTGGGGCCGTGGTTAGTGCCATAGATACCTAAACCTAACTATATAAAATTGTGCTTTTAAAAGAAGACACTTAACCAAGCTAGCTTTAGCTTGCTAAGGACTATGAAGTTTAGGTTAACAGAGCGTAACAACAATTGCTTGTTACAAAGCAACTGTTTTTTAGAAAATATGAAGAATTTACGATTCCCCACCTATGGCAAAAAGGGAATCACGGGCTTAAAGGTACGACGGGCCTGTAGTAAAAAAATGATGTAGCGGATATCGGAATTTAGCGTGGGAGATGTTTGGGGCGCCGCTAGCTCTGCTTGCAGTTGGGCGTAATCAGCGGGTGACATGACTGTCCCGTCCAGGGGAGAACGCGCTTCAAAGATAATTTCAGTTCGTAAGATTTCCTCAGGTACATCGTCGGTGGCAGGCAGCAAAATTTGGCCTGTGCTATTTGCCGGAGTCGGATGTGGGTAGGATTCTTGGGCAGCAGCAGCTTCTGGACGGATAGACCCTAGCCCTAGGCAAAGACAGCTGACAGCTAAAATTTGCTGCCAGGGCACAATGGTGACGGATAAAGATTGCCTGATATGGTGGTTCATCCTTGGTTTATCCCTGCTGTCAGTCGTAATAGCGCCCATAGAGGCAATAAGGAGTTTTATGCTCAGATTTTCCATACCCAGTTTAGTCGGTTGTCACCGCCGATGGATGGATTGCCGTCAACTAAGAGGCTCTTTCGTACTGGGGGCGTGGCTGGCGATGGGCATGGGGCTACCGGCGATGGCCCAACTGTTGTTAGAGGATAGTGTGGAGTTTCAGCCCCAACAAAACCCACACACTTTTACAGCAGATGCTGGAGACGTGGTCGTTATTGAAATGGTCAGCGATGAGTTTGACACCTTTTTGACGTTGTTAACACCGGCTGGTGACATATGGGAACAAAATGATGACTATGATGGCAGCCCCCATGCCACCATCGTGGCAGAACTACCGGAAACGGGGGAATATACGGTATTAGCAGGCTCCTTTTATGGACAGTTAGGGGGCAACTACCGCATATCAATCAACCCTGCTACTGACTATCAGCAGGTGTATGATCGGGCCTTAGAACTCATGCAATCGGAAGATTACGGTGAGGCATCGGAAGCCTATCAGGCGGCAATTTTGCTGGTTCCCGATCAGCCCAATGCTTATCTAGGACGCGCCGATGCACTGTTACGTCACCAGGCACTAAGGCTGGGAGAAGCCTTTGAAGGACCAGAAAGCCTACCGGACAATTTGCGCACAGAAATCGTCAAAAATTATGAGACAGCGGCTCAGCTGTTTGCAGCTAGCGGCCAGCGGGAATTTGCTGAACTGATCCTAGAACAGGCAGATTTTATCCGGTTCGGTCAAGACTCATAGGTTGAAGGACATGTACGGCGAAAAAATTTGATTTTACGAAAGCAAACTACTCGGGGTTTAGTTGATTTATATAAAATTGGCAGTTTCTTCATATAAAAGCTAAAACCTTCCGGACCGTGGTTGGTCTTTAAGAATGTGTGAATGAGTAGATGAACCTTGACATATCCCTCACAGTAATGTTGGGGGATTTTTTTCTCTGTATCCGTAGTGAGTTCATCGCTTTGCGACTGTAGCAGTCCAGATTGCCTCTCTATAATGTTGTGAGTCTTTGCTGATCTTCTTAAATCAGCAATCGTTATTGGGACATTTTACGGTGATAGCAATGGCTAATCTTTTTCATCTTGCTTTTCCGGTTGGCAATATTCCTGATACAAAGCGATTCTACGTTGATGGTCTTGGCTGTGAGCCCGGTCGAGAGTCTCCCAGCGCTTTGATTATGAATTTTCAGGGGCATCAGTTAGTAGCCCATGTCACCCGCGACCAGCTCCATGAACAAGGCAGTATTTATCCTCGACATTTTGGTTTGGTATTTGAGACAGAGGCACACTGGCAGGCACTGGCAGAGCGTGCCAAGGAGCAAGGATTATCGTTTTACCAAGAGCCTAAGCGTCGGTTTGAAAGCTCTGCCCTAGAACATTGCACCTTTTTTCTCGAAGATCCGTTCCATAATTTATTGGAGTTTAAATACTATTGTTTTGCCAGTGCTATTTTTGGTGAACGTTTCCATGGTCAGGTGGGTGAAGCCATGGCCTAGGATAGCTGCGGGTGGACTAAACCGATTGGCATAGCTGGGTGAGAGCTGTTCTACACTCATCGTGTGCTTGTTTAGCACGTTCTACGATGTCTGGTGCAAAGTCTTGAGAGAGCTGACGTTGCGATCGCACAATTTTACCGGCTTTGATTTTTCCTTTAGAGTCTCCCACCCCTTTCATGCCAGTCGTTTTTAAGACCTTATATTCTTATGTGAAGGGGGCCTGGGTCTGCAAAAACTGTTGTAGTGCTTCCAACACCTCAGATGTGTTGTCCAACAGTTGCTCATAGGTCACCACCAGCATGCGCTGCGGGTCTTTTATTAACCGCGCATAGTTCACTAGCATAGCCAACCGGGCTGCATAGTAGTCAATGGTATCCCGCTGGTTCCAGTGGGGTTTTAGGTCTGCAATACTGGCTAAACTGCGCTCCGGTTCTCGCAGTAAAAAGAGACCATAAATCTGTTGGGAGGTGAGAAAATCATGGTCCAAAAACTTTTTGTTGTGCAACAACTTATCCATCACATATTGGTGGTTCATGCGAAGGTTTTGCACATCCTGCAGGGTGCGAAAATCCTGGGCCTGCCAGTAAACCTTTTTTAGCAGTCCCTTAAAATCATGAGCATTGGCGTAGCTGGTGTGGGTTTCCCCATAGCCAATCACCTCAGGATTGGTGCTTAGCACATGAGTCAGTAAGGATGAGCCGGACCGCATGTGGCTCAATAGCAATAAAAACCGATAGGGCCGAGCACGGAAGGCAACCCGATAGGGCTGTTTTACAGAGTCAATACGATAGCTGAAATAATGTTGCACCCAGTCATTTTTAGATTCGCGAATCCGCTGTCGCCACTGGCCTAATGCTGATGCCATCAGTATTTTCGAAAAACTTAGTCTAAGTCCAACTATACGGTACCCAACCAGTCTGGCCAGATTCGCAAATCGAGTCACAATGCAAAGTAGGACAATCACCTCGATCATGGAGAGTCCAGCATGCCCTCCCTTTCAAAATTCAGCAATCAGAATCAGTCCTCTGGACAACCTAACGGTACACGACTTGGAAGGTTAAGCATCGGTACATAGAGAACAGGGAGGTTTCAGGACTTTCCCTCCTATTCGGAAGTATCAAGGCTCTCCCAATTAGGCATACTGGGGTTTACCTCCCTGTTCTGGGGACCTCAACGTCCCTTCTCGGAAATATATAGGCCGTCCCATTTAGGCATACTGGGGTTTCCCGTCGCACAAAAGGTTATTGGCTAAACGCTACAACCATTGATAGGGTCGTTGGTTCTGTGGGTTACGCTGCTCCGCGTTCGCTCCACACCGTAAAAAATAAGGTGTCTAATGTCCATGTCAGGCTTTCATGGGACGGAGATCAAAACTCTATAAAAAAACGTTCTTTAAGTATCGATTAGCAAAACATCGATGGAATCACTCTTTTTAGAATTTTGCGCGACCGAGCGTAAAATTCTAAACCGCTTTACCGACTCCCCCCCAACCTAATGGGCTATTGACCAAAGCCCTCTAGCCCGAGGGTCGTAGGGCGGCGGTTTCCGCCCGGCCCATAGGGGTTTGGGGAACTCGGAGGAACCCCAAGCAACCGGTTTTTCACCCAGCCAACACTTTCATCACAATCTTGAAAATAACGGCTTTAACTTCTCGCTATTTATAATCTTCCAAGTTGTGTAACAGTCCGGAAACCTGAAAGAACCAGTATGCCGAATTCCTAACTCTAGTTTCCTAGGAAAATCATTCCGCTTTATGTTGGTATCCTCGATCGCCTCACACTGCAGATGCTTCATCCTGACCGTATTCCCGCAGATACTGGTCAAACGTTTGATCGAGCTGGCGAGTTTCTCCCAACCAGTAGGCCATTAACGTATGGCCAAATGCCCAAGCGTTTTGTTCTGGCAGAGTATCGTTATTTAGCAGCAGCGGCCATAGGGTTGCCAGATCAAAGCTGTGATCGTCTGGATTCAGCAGATTAAACAGATCGTAGGCCAGCTGAAGTTTACCGATGACTACCGGTGCTTGCTCCACAGGAATTTTTTCCATTAGGGCGGTGGCAAGCAGTTGGGAACCGGTCATCATTTGCGACAAGTATCGCAAAATTGGGCTTTTGAGCAGCTCTGCAACCCCACGGGTGGTGGTCATTTGAAATGTGTACTGATCAATTATTTTGGCGGCGGCTCGGGCCAGTGCAGTTTGGTTGGTTAAAAATTGGGCTAAACGATACTGTTTGGCTTGACCGAGGGTATCTACCAGTTTTAAGGCCAGACTATCTTCATTCCAAGCGGTGCGATTGGCACTGTGGGTTACCACAGGAATCACGTTAGGTTGGCTGAGGGTTTCAACCCGATAGGCAACGGCATCTCGCATGGCGATTTCCTTAGAACGTTGACCCGTTTGCCACTGGTAGGGGGGCTGCCACTCCCGTACGGGACGGAGCCGATCCACCTGGGTCAGAACCACCAGAGTGGGCGGCTGGGGGTCTTGAAGATCCTGCAAAAAGGTTTTATCGCTTTGTAGGGCCGGGTCGAGGGCCGGTGTGACCAGTAAAAGTAGGTCTGAGATCGCAGCCTGCTCTTGCACTAACGTTCGAAAGTCACTGCGGTTAATTTGTTCATACCCTGGAGAATCAATCAGATTTAGGGTTTCCCCCGTTTCTAACTGCCAGCGATACTGACGGATTTTATCGGTGCTGGGCAGCACATCGACTTCGGCTAAATCGGTTTTGAAAAGGGTATTGATTAAGCTGCTTTTACCCGCTCCCGTACGTCCCACCAGCATCAGGGAAACGGGCTTTTTTTGGATAGTTTCCCTAGGTGTGGCAGTTTCTAAGATGGATTTTAGGGTGGCGGTTTTAACGTTGCTCGGAGTAGCCGCTGACGGTTCTAACTCAAAAATGGTAGGGAGGGTGTCGCCGCCATACAGATTAGCGGCCTGCTGGGCTAAATTGCGCAGGGCGGTTTCCCGCAGCAGCTGACTCAAATTGACCAGTAGCTGCTGATTGGCCTGGGTCGTACTTTTTTGGCTAGCCACACGAGCAGCGGCAGCGGCTGGATTAATTAACCACTGGCTCCAATTCCAGACTCGCCAGAGTTTACCCATGGAAGGTTCTAACCTGCGGTAAATTTCATAGGCTTCGTAGGCTTGGCCCACGGTAACTTGATTAAGTACCGGAGCCAGCTGGGTCATGGCCCGATCCATATCATCCACCGTGCCCCGAATTAAGCCATAGGCTTGGGGTACATAGATGTTGAGCAGGGGATATTTAACATCTGGATGATAGTGGTTGGCAACCGTGGCGACCACCGCCTGGCAGCGTTGCCAAAAAGCAGGCCAATCGTCCCACACGGGAGAATCTTCTCGGGCCGATAACAAAATAGGCTGGAGTGAGGTTTCTAAGGCTTGGTTGCCCGGAACGTGAGCCTCAGGTGAGGTGAGCTCTGCCTGCACAGCGGCAACAATCCGCTCAATCTCCCGAGGCCGGGTCCAGTGCACCAGCAGCCACCGCCACCCCGCAAATACCAGCAAAATAACGGCCCAGACCCAAGTCAGCCCCCAGGTGCGCAGTTGGACACCTGCGGCAACCATGACAAATGCAACAACACTGACCACCGGTAGGGCCAAGACTATCCACTGCCACCGCTTGAGCTGAACCATTGCCACTTTTCCGAAGTTTTATCCAGTGTAGTCAGGCACTGTAACTGGTAAAAGGGCAAACATCCGAACCTGATGTGGTGAAAAGATTTATGCCATAACGGGTTTGGATTGTGTGAGCTGTTGTAACTGTTGTAGGAGCTCCTGCTCGTTGTATGGTTTTGAAAAGTACCCCGTAGCGCCTAGATTCATCGCCAGTTTGCGGTGTTTTTCATTACTGCGGGATGTCAGCATTAAGATCGGCAAGTCACTAAATTTGGGAGTATACCTGAGTTCTTCTAGAACACCGTAGCCATCGAGGCGGGGCATTTCAATGTCACAGATAACGGCTTCAACCATGAGTCCATTGGATAGCTTATCTACGGCTTCACGACCGTCTTTAGCCTGTTCCACCAAATACCCAGAACGCTCTAGGGTGGTGGCCAGATAGCGACGGGCGTGGATTGAATCATCGACCACCAAAATCCTGGCTGCGTTTATCTGATTCTCTGCCAGGATTGATAATGGCTCCTGGGAAGACGTTTCTGGTAAAACCTCAATCCACTCCATTAGACGTAGGGGGTCAATCAGGGGCACAACTCGTCCATCTCCCAGGACGGTAACACCGCTAAATCCAGGGGGTAGGGGAATGGGGCTAGCCACCGAGCGAATGGCCACTTCTTGTTCTTGCCAAAATCGATCGATGGTGAATCCACAGGCCTGATTGTTTTCTCCAACGACGATCACCATGGGGTGGTTGATAACGGGCTCACCGCTGATCTCTAAGGGGCGCACACCGGGTTGATGGTGCCAATACTCTTCTAAACGTACCAGGGAGCATGGGGAATTGTTCCAGTCTATGGTGGACTGATTCTGTTCTGTGGTGGAGCTGCGGATGACTTCTTGCACCATGTCTACTGGTAGGGCAAAAACAGAACCGTTACGTTCCAGCAGCATGACCCGCAAAATTGATAACGATAGGGGAATCCGAATCGTGAATGTAGTGCCCTCACCGGGCTCGGTGTTGACCTCAATGGTGCCCTGCAGTTTTTTAATGTTGTTACGTACCACATCCATACCCACCCCCCGTCCCGACAGTTCGGTCACGGAGCCACTAGTGCTAAAACCGGGTTCAAAAATAAAGGACAGCAGCTCCTGACGGTCCATGGTGTCAATTTGGTCCGTGGGCAGATTGTATTGACGGATGCGATCGCGGACCTTTGATAGATCAATTCCCCCCCCATCATCGCTGAGGGTAATCACCACCTGGTTGCCTCGGTTAATTGCCTTGAGTGCAATCGTCCCCACAGCAGGTTTTTGCTTAGCCTGACGCACTTCTGGCGGTTCAATGCCATGGTCAAATGCGTTTCGCAGCAAGTGCATCAGCGGATCGCTGAGCTGATCCAGAGCAAACTGTTCAATCAGGGTGGTCATTCCCTCCAGTTCTACCGTCACACGCTTACCGTACTGCACAGACCAATCTCTCACCACCCGAGGAAAGCGACGGACCACCTCCTCAAAAGAACGCATCTGGGTCTGGGTGATACGACTTTGCAAAGTACGACTGGTATAGTTCAAACTGCTTAGAGCCTGGCCAATGTCATTGAGTCCCAGTTCAATATCTTGGCTGACCTCTTCCAGCTTAACGATGGTCTCCATGTGTTCTTGGGCCATCAAATGCAGCTGGGAGTAGCGATCAAACTCTAGGGCATCCAGGCCATCAGAGGCGGCCACAGAATTCTTTAAATAGGGCGTTTGCCTTTCCGGTTGCCCACTGGCTACCAGAGTCTTTATGTCCTGAGGATTGGCAGTAGCTGCCTGATCGTACCACTGGCGTAGGTCCTGATTAAAGCTGGCCAAAGCCATCATCCGCTCTTGCATGAGGTCGCTGTAGGTCTGCAGCTGCTCTAGTCTCAAATTGAGAGCATTACGGTTAAGAATAAGGGCCTCAAAGGTGCTGTTGATGTTTTTTAACTGCTCTACAGAGACCCTCACGGTATCCGTCTGTGTCGCTGAAGGAGAGGAAATAGGTGGGGGCGAATTGAGGGGAACCAGCGATAGCTCGGTTGTCGGCACAATTGCAGTGGCATCCTGTGGTTGTTCGTCCCGTGGCTCCACTATGGGGGGGGCCAATGCCGCAAACTGTCCTTGCAGGGCTTCTAGATCAACAGCGGGACCTGGAGTAAGCAGGCCGTTCGATGACGGCAGTTCTAAGGCAGGGAAATCCTCCAGTGCCGGGAGCTCGTCCGGTAAGTCAGAAATGATTTCAGGGGGCTTTGCATCTAGGGCTTCTTCTAGAGACTCTTCTAGGGGCGACAGTCGCTTGAGGGACTGGGGTAGTCGTTCCGTACGACCTAGGGTTACCAAAGAATGGCTACGACGCCAGGCTTTAATCGCTTGATCGGCAATTTCATGGAGTTCTTCAGGTTGGGCCGCCATGCTGTGCGACTGAATCGATTCACATAGAGCGACAAAGGAGTCTAACTGGGCCATCAAACCAAACTCAGCCATTTGTTGAGAGGCATTGATCAGAGCCTGTTGAAGCTCAGCATCCTTAAGTTGAGCAAGCTGTTGTTCAAACTCGTTTAAGCTATCGTCAACGCTGGTGGTAAAAATAACAAAGTCAAGATTGACTTCATTCTCTTGGGATAACAGTTTTGCTTCATCTTCTGGGGTGAATTCCCCCAACTGTTGATTTAACTGCTCTAAGATAGGGGTAACGTCGGTGGCTAACCACTCAGGATCAATGGGTTTCTCTTCTTGGTACTGCTGTCGCACATGGCGTAGACAGTCCACACCCTGTAACAGTAATGTTTCTAGCTGAATATCCACCGGGAGCTGACGGGCACGGAGAATTTTAAAGGCATCTTCCAGATAGTGGGCTGTTTGACTCAGCTCCACATACCCCATCATGCCCGCTGTACCTTTTACAGAATGGGCTGCCCGCATGGCAATATTGATTTGCGCGGGGCGATCTTCCGCTGTTTTTAACCCCAGCAATACGGATTCAATATCTCCAAAATAGGTTTCTGCTTCCGCTAAAAACGTTAGGCGGGCCTGCTGCTCTTTGTCTAGTGCCATGGCTTAGTTTTCCACCTTAAATTGTTCAACGGATGCCTGTAACTCCTGGGCTACCTGGGCAGTTTCCTGAATAGCCTGAGCCACCTGAGTGGAAGACTGGGATTGTTTTTCAGAGGTTTCGGTAGCTTTCTGCATCAGGTCAGCCACCGCCTTGGATACCATGGTTTGGTCTGCAGTGGAGGCCGAGATCCCTTGCATCAGCTGGTTAATCTGTTCAGACTGGGCCAGTACCTGTTCCAGCTGTTGTTGGGTGGCTTCCACCCGTTGACTACTCTCGACCACCTGGGCTGTACCGGTCTCAATGGCGACTACAACCTCCTGAGTTTCAGTTTGAATTTCAGCCACAATTTGGGCAATGGTCTTAGTGGCCCCGGCCGATTGTTCCGCTAGGGCACCCACCTGTTCTGCTACCGCCGTAAAGCCTTGGCCTAGCTCCCCAGCACGGGATGCTTCAACACTTGCATTCACTGCCAACAAGTTTGTTTTTAGAGCAATCTCATCAATCAAGCCAACGGACTGGGCAATTTTCTGGGCGGATTCTCCCAGACGCTTAATTTTTTTGGCGGTTTCACCTACGGTAGACCGGAGCTCTAAAATACTGTTGGCCGTTTCTGCCATGGACTGGGAGCCAGCCTGGGCTGTGGAATAGGTGTTGTTAGTGAGGGTAGAGGCCTGGTTCGCGCTGCTTGCCACCGTTTGAATGGAATTATCCATGGCCTGCACAGCATCCATGGCATCTTTTAGAGAACGGACTTCTTCAAGCGCTTGCTCCGCCAAGGTCCGAATTTGTTGCTCATTATCGAGTAGGGACTGACTTACATTCCCTGTAGATTGTTTTACATTAACGGCAATATCTCGAAGGTTTTCAATAATGGCGTTAAAGAGGTCAGCAACAATCCCTACATCCCCCGGAATCAGCTTGGCCCGCACGGATAGATCGCCATCAGCAGCATCACCCACTTCTTCCATCAGTTGGGTGATTTCATTTTCTAGGGTTTCCCGCTCTTGCTTTTGTTCTTCGGTTAGCTGCTGTTGACGGCTCAGCAGAGTTTGAATTTGTTCCAGTAGGTTGTTAAAGCTTTGCCCCAGGATCTGGGTTTCACGACTGCCTGTAGGGGTGGCGCGGGCTTCTAGATCCCCAGATATAGCTGTTTGGGCTGTTTCGGTCAGGGTCCGCAGGGGAGCCGATAGCTGGCCAGCAAATATCCGCAGCAAAAAGGTAATGGCCAATCCCAACACTATGGCTGTCAAGACAAAAATTAGCAGCAGATCATTACCCGCCGCGTTGATTTCAGCCGTAGAAACCGATGCGATCGCAACCCAGGGAGTACCTGGAACCGTTGTCAAACTGTACTGTTTTTTATCAAATTCAACCAGTGAGGTTAGCAGCTCTTTACCCGTTGTCGTTTCAATTCGGTCTAGCTCGATCAGTTTTCCAGATATCTGTTGGGTCAGCTCAGTGCTGAGGGCATCTGTGTCTTCTGTAGTCCGATTTAGCAAGCCATGCAATGCCCGAGCCGATTGTTGAATAGCCTCACCACCATCCACATCTGACGTTGTATTCAACATTTCATCAGCAGAAATGCTTAAAAAGGCTGCACCACTACGAACGTCTAGCAGCTGAATCTTTCTAGAACCGCTGATGGCCGTAGCCGCATAGGTGGCAATTTGATTGTTCATCGCCTCCATCGGTATCACAGCTTTCATAACACCTAAAAACTCATCCGAGTTATTGGGGGTAATGGCCTTTGAAATAGATAGGCCCACAACACCTGCAGATTCATCTAATTCAATGGGATCAATAAACTGTTGTAATGTCCGAGCACCTTCCCACCATTCTTCATCCCGTTGAACAAAATCGGATGTTACATTACTGTAGGCAACATTAAACCCATTACTCTCAGTAAAAAACAACTCTCCCATGCCTTCTACTTCAACCACATCTGACAAATAGTTATTGAGGAGAGCATTAGGGTTGAGTAGTTTGGTTTGGCCAAATCGCTGTTCTAGGGCATCGATAGGTTGATTGATCAGGTCATCTTCCTCCACATCCTGGCGCGATTGCCTCAGTGCATCCACAACAGAGGGACTCAGCAATACACTCTCAACAATCTTAAAGTTATCTTCTACAAAAATATCTGCAGCCTCACTAGCTACAAAGGATTTTTCCTTTAGCAGAGCGAGCGAGGTGTCTCGTGCACTGTTGCGGGTAACAGCGATTCCCAAGCCGCTGGCTACTGCCAGGGGTAATAATGTAACCGGCAATAAAACCTGAATCAGTCGTCGGCTAATGGGTTGTCCCTGACCTAAAATCATCCGCAATGACTGTGAAGATTGACTTGGTGCTCGTTCCAAATCTTGAGATCGAGGTTGCTTGTCGAGGGAGTATTGTTGAGCTGTCATGACGATTTTCTTTTTTGGGGGTTCAGGGTAAAAATTAAATCGATGCTAGTCGATGATGGTAAATCACCGCGTATGCGATGTTTACCATCTAAATTGACTGGTGCTTTTTAATGCCTTAAAAGAAACTATGGCCCTAATTAATCTAGTGGAAGCTACTGAGCACAGTGCAAAAAAACTGTTGAAGAATACTGTTTTATACTGTTGTTAGCCTGAGAACGCTAACAGGCTAGCCCATAAGTTTGAATGGCTTAGGAATAAGGGTTTAATAACGTCCGTAATTTTACTTGAAACAACGTGAGATATGCTGCCCCCTCCTAGGAGGGGAGAAATTGACACATTATTAATTTCCGATTTCTTAAATCACTTTATTTCTAGCGATCTAAGGCTGGATGTTGAGATGTGCCAATAACTTCAGCACTCAACACCAGTATCGTTTGCTGATCCACAACGACCTGACCACTCAAATAGCGTAATAAGTTAATATCGATCTCCGTTTCTGGTGAGACAATGTCTTCAAGGGTTAGACGGATAGAACCTCGAATTTTAGGCACAACTAATCCTAGAAAAAGCTGTTCTGAAGCAATGTTGGTCACAGGTTCTAGAGGTAATACGCGAATCACCACCACCTCATAGTGTTGAGATGAAGGCAGAGCTATGGGTAAGTTTAATAATTGCAGTAAGTTAATGGCCCAAAACACCTGCCCTTTAGAACTCATAAGCCCCATCACATGGGATGACATATTAGGGATAGGGGTAATTTGTTGAGGAGATACCAATAGTGTTTCCTCAACCCAGCTCAATGGGATCGCTACAGTTAACTCTGAAGTTAACTGTAGGCGCAAAAATTGCTCCCCCTCAATCGTTTGAGACGTAAATAACTCGGGCAGGAGTTGTTGTAAACGATCTGCAGGTTTTAGTGACTGATACGATTGATTAGAAGAGAGTTGCATAGGGCATCGTCATCCAAAACAGCTAGGAAAACTATATCGCTGACTACATCGTTGCAAATCGTACGGCTTCCACCAGTTGCTCTGCGGTACATGGCTTTACGACATAGCCAACCACACCCTGTTTTCTGGCCCAGCTTTGGTCCATTTTACGACCTTTAGTGGTACAAGCAACAATGGGGATATCGGCTGTATCGGGGTCTTTCTTAAGTTTACGACAGAGTTCTAAGCCCGTAATGTCGGGCATTACCAAATCAGTCACAATGGCATCTGGACGATCCACTTTTGCTTTATCAAAGGCCTCCAAACCATTTTCAAAACCTGTTACCGCATAGCCTGCTTGTTCTAGATAGTGACTAATCAGCTCCAGCTCAGATTTAACATCGTCAATTACCAAAATTTTCTTAGCCATGTGTTGATTACTTACAATTACTACAGTAGTATTTTTCGCCAGATAGCCACCCTAATGAGTACTGCGCCCATTTATGCTACAGCCAATTTCTTCAAACCTGATGCAACCGCTATAAAGAAACTGTGGTTTTTAGATATGTATTTAGAACCTCAACAAGTTGTACTTTAGAAAAGGGTTTTTCTAAATAGTCTGTCGCACCCGAAGATTTTGCCTTAGCCTTGCTGAGGGGACTAGCGTTGCTACTGATCATGATGATGGGAATATCTCTAAAGATGTAACTCCGCTTTAGAATTTCACAAAGAGAATGTCCATTAATACTTGGCATGGAAACATCCATCAGCACTAAATCAGGCTTCATGGCACAGATTTTAGAGACAGAGGCTACTGGATCGGTAATAAATTCCAGTTCGAACTGAGTTGGATCCAAATAGCTTTCAATGGTTTCCAACATCGCCTGACTGTCGTCAATACAAATAATCAAATGACGCGACTTTGAGCTGCTCGGTGAGTCTTTATTGAGGGAATTAGAGTCTTTGGGGGCTGACGAAGTATGGGCACTTTTGTTAGTTGCTAATGCTCTGTTGGCTATGGAACTACCGTTGATAGATGTGGTAGAGGCAAATTTACGTCCATAGGGACGGCGAGCTTTAGGGGGAGCTGTTGCACGCGATTTTGTTTTGTTAGCGATCCATGGCAATTTGTCCAAAGGCTGCACTGGAGGCCAGAGTTTAATGGCTCGATGTTGTACATATGGGTACAACAGCTGAGCTAGCTTGGTTTCATCCTGTTTGATGGCCTGGGCTAATTGACGAATACTGGCACCCTGCATCAGTTGTGCTAATGCCTTTAGCATGTCTCGAGATAAGTAGCCCTGTGGTACCGGCTGATACAGATCATCGGGATTGTCACAGTAAGGGCGTTGGTGGGGAGATATGATGCGATCGCAAATGGATTCCCAAGCATTTAGTCGCCCAGATAAATGAGTCACTAACGTCGTAATATCTACACCACGGGTGCTAGCATGCCATAGGGCCGTAGGGATGGGGTACCACTGTACAGTGGCCATTTCCAGTCCCAAGAGAGACTCCATTGTATCCTCGCTCAGCTTAACTAGAACATGTTCAGCTTGGGCAAACGTCAGCGCCTTGTACTGCATCAAGGCCCCCACCATCGTAGATGTCCAGTTAAGGGTATTAAGCCCCCCGCTTCTGCTAGGAGGTTGATGCTGGGGCGCTTGCAACAATCTCCAGTAAATGGGTAAAGCCGCCTCATATCCCAAACTTGGCAAGATCGTATCCAGCGCCGTCAAATATTGAAATGAATGAGTGGCAAATAATAGTCGGCCATTGATAATGTCAATACACCACTCAATACCCTCTCCAAGAATATGAACTCGACCATTTCGAGGAGATTTGACGATTTCACGTAAAAAAACAACAAGTTCGAACAAATTATGCATTTTATCTCTCGATCTCTCTGTCTTATGGGATATAATTACCCTTGGTCAGTTGCCATTGTGGAACTCATAAAACACTGTTGCTTTTATTTTTTTAGGACTGTAGATAATGCATCCTCTTCTGTCATCGGTCACAAAACATCTACGTGCTAAGGCCGATGTTGAGCGCACAAATTGCCTCCTAATCACCCTAAAAGTATTCTATTTGTAAAATTGCCGTTGCTGATTGAGAGGATAAACCGAGCTGTACATCCATTCAGAGTGCTGGATTTGGCAGATAAAATCATCCCAAGGAGCAGCAACGCTGTAAAAATTTAATAGGCTGTATTCCCAGTAATATAGTGCATCCCTTAGATCCGTACTGACGTTAGCAGTACCTTCTCAAAAGGACCATATCTAACTACTTATTAATTGAGAATAGAATACTGCTGATTCTCAGAGAGAATTACAGCCAGAAAATGCCTATAGCGTTTCTTGCAGAGTACTTGGTCTCTGCTAATAACAAGATTAGCCTGTATGGCTAAGGCTTGTCATCACATGGTTTGTTGACTTAGTAAATTCAAAAAATAATTGAAAGTGTGAGTAAAAACTAGCCGCTGACCCGTCTTTACCCATTAAACGGTTATCTCAAATCTTATCTTAGAAAAAGCAATGCACCATTTTTCACCCAATAGAGAATCAGAGCGAGTAATTCCCTATCGTCTCAGGGCACCCAAAACACTCAGAAAAATAGTGCTAAAACTTACTAAAGCAGGTAGGCACACTAGCAAGAGAAATCATTGATTCCAGTAGAAATGCACTATGAACGGCTTAATGTCTTTGCTATAAGCTAAATTTATTGTTACATAGAAAATGTATTTTTTGAGAGAAGCGTAACAGTATCAAGATTAATTTATGGTAAATTCCACTGTCCGAGATTACTATACGTTTAGACCATTATATGTCTATACATTTACGTCACAACGAGTCAATCTTGTATTGGCCCATGGCCATTTAGGGTAGACTCTGCCTAGGATGTATCCGTTGGTTGCGATCTAGCTGTTGTCAGCTAACACGTTTCAAGATTCTGTTATCGAACTAATCTAACAGAAGCCATTCCAATTGCTATACCCGATGCTTCAGTATGGATTCGTCTCTGACGCAGCTACAGTCTCTGTCTGACTTTTTTCGTAAGTCTTTTTTAAGGCTTGCTTTGGTGGCCCTGGTTTTTGTAATCTCCTTTGCCATTCATAATTTTGGGGTGGCTCGGTATTTAATTAGTAGCATTTGTTGGATGATTCTAGCGATATTTGCGCTTAATGCCTGGTCAATTGTACATCGCAACCACTATAGAATACGGGTCATCCAGTTTTGCTTGGTGCCTGCCATTTTACTGTTGTTGGTGTTACTACTGAGTGCTCAAACAGATCCACTCACGGGGTTGTTAAATCGGACACTGCTACAGGCAACCCTAGACTAGGTCATTAAACAATCTCAACAGCTCAGTGTGCCCATGACTTTAGTGACATTGGATATTGATCACTTTAAGGATATCAGTGATACCTATGGTCACAATGTAGGAGATGATGTCCTATGCCATATTAGTAAGCTACTTAAGCATCGTACTCGCAAAATGGATAGAGCCTTTCGCCTGGGAGGAGAAGAGTTTTTAGTCTTGCTCCATGGAACCAATCAGGAAATTGGCCAGCAGATAGCCGAAGACTTACGCCGCCGAATTTCTCTATTGGCCCTTTTTTCCGAACGGTCGGTTACGGTAAGCGTCGGGGTGGCAAGCCTAGAATTAAATGAAGATTGGATATCGTGGATGAAGCGTAGCGATCAAAACCTATATCGTGCAAAGGCAGCTGGTCGTAACCGGGTTGAGGGATAAGCAAAGCACCAAAAAACTCGGGCTAGCCCCCCATATCTTCTCTAAAAAGTAGCCTTAAGATACTTATCTACCATCTGTAACAGTGCATCTGCTTCTGGCGGTTTGACCAAAAACTCCGTTGCGCCTGCCATACTTGCCCGTGCACGGTCAACAGGTTTACTACGTCCCGTCAGAATAATAATAGGAGTCTTTTTAAAGACGGGGGTATCTCTTAAAAACCGACAGATGTTGTAACCGTCAGCATTGGGCAACATTACATCGAGTAAAATTAGACTAGGCATATGCTCAATTAATTGAGCAAACCCCTGCATAGGCTCTTGAATAATTAGCGTGCGGTACCCTCCCTCAGATAAGATTTTTTTAAGACTATGGGCAAGTACCGGGCTGTCGTCAATACAGGCAATTAGAGGCTGTTTATCACGATTTACAGGTATAGCCTTAGGCGTTTGAGGAACTAGCTCAGGGGCTGATAATTTTACAGGGGTAGTTCGCAATGAGGGTAATTCATAGGGTCTAGCGGAGATAACCGATGATGAAATCTTAGCCGGAGCTGGCGGTACGGTTACAGCTGTTGTTTGTTCAGGTATATCCGATACAGGTGGTGGTGATAGCTGAACCGCCGTTAAAGGGAGATCGGGTATCGTCTTTAGTTCTAAGCTCTCATTTTGAATAAAAGGTATAAGAGACTTGGTAACTTTATCAATGGGATTAGATAGCTTGGTTGCGATCTGCCACAGTGTATATTCACCGTTAAGGTATTGCTGACTAATGGGAAGCCGTTGGTTGTTGATAGTGCTCTTTAAGACTGGTGAAAGTTTAGGACTTTGAACCGTCAGCCCCAACTGCTGCCATGACCGTCGCATATCACCAACTTTGTTGATGATCATTTTAATTTCCCAGGGTGAAAGGGCAATCGTGCTGCATAAACGAGATATTGGCAGCGGTGCCGGTTGCCACTGATAGGTTACGTGGGTGCGCTGACTAAGCTCAAATAGGCATTCTTGAACAACGGCCCGGAGCATGAGTTTAGCCCGCACTAAGCTCAACTGTTGTTCTCTAAATCCCTGATCGAGTAAATATAGCTGCCAATATGGCTTCTGTGACAGCTGGGCAACGTCAGTATTCAAGTGAAAATTTGGAAAATATTCACCGATTGTACGATTCCAGCATCGAACTGGATGTAACTTATCGGCAGAATAGAGCAGCCGTCCTTGAAAAAAGTGGAGAGTACAGGTTGTTCTCTGATCATTTAGAATTAAATGTCCCTCAAACTGCTTGCTGGGTAGCTCTAATAGGTTGGCTAGCTCTTTGATATCCATCTGATTTAAGGAGTCTAAGCTTTAAAGGTTTTAAGATTAGTTTCTTGAGAAAGATTTTCGCCGTTGCTGCAGCATAAAACGCTCTTTTGTAGGACCGTTCAAGGGAGCAAAATGATAACCTATCATCATCCCAAGGAACAGCAACACTAGATTTCAATAGAATTTGTCAGGTTCTGGATGTGCCCTAGCCAAACATTGATTGCTCAAACATAATTGAATCGATGTTTTGAGGCGTAGAATCGGCAATTTAATAATGTACCGAGCTATCCCCTGCTTGAAGGAGAAAGAATATCTCACTTTGCTGCAAGCAAAATTGTGGACACTATTAAATACTGATTTCTTAGTTGGAGAGATTAGTGACTATATGATTTTACGAGATAGGATATGCACTCCTAAACAATATAGTAGATCTAAAACTATAATTGGCAGCTGTGCAACAAAATAGATACGAACTAGTATCACAGTGTTTTTAGTGCAAACACTGTATCAAAAACAACTCCGTGAATATTCTGTAGTTTCTAGCTACTTCAAAGTGCTTGAATATCCGTCCGGGAAAGTTGTCGAATTTGCTTAAACTTGTTCCAGACATGCTTGATATAAAGATATTCTAAAAAAGGTATAAATAAGTCTTGATATTCAAAATCTTCAGTGAATATTGTAGTCAAGACTAAGTTATTATTTTTACGGAGAAACGATAGTTATTAGCGTTCTCTGCACTATTATTACTCCAACCATTAGATAGAATCATAAGTTTCAGGCTAAGGTCTTTTATTAAAAAGGTCTGCGAACAACATTCAGCCTGGTCACCCACCGGACTGATAAATCCGTAGGACCACGATTTATTTTTTAACAGGCCCTTATCTTCTGCGTTTTGTTGTAGGCTCCACTTTCTCTGTTGGAGCTTGATTTGATGGAGTTGAGCATCTAGTCCTGGTTTTTTAGAAGTGGCGTAACAACTAAATGTAGTGTCCCATACATAGTTTTTGCTAAGAGGGCAGATCATCTATAAATTCTACCGTTTGTTCTAAGTCTGTGCTGTTGTCGTTGCCGTTAGAAGTGCGCCATTATGGGTTTGTAAAGTGGTATTCCTTATTTAAGACTACAGATAGTTGATTTGTAGCATCTGGCATAGCTTAGGTCTACTTTCTCAACTTGAATTACTAATTATTGTTTTAGTCCTCTCATTTCATACGTTTAGTAACTATGTTTGGTAATGTTTCCAATAAGCTTGAAGGTCTCAAAGTCAGACAGCAATTTTTGCTCCTGTTTTTGTTTAGTGCCACAATTCCAGCATCGGTAGTGGGTTTTTTGGGGACAATTTCCACCAGTAATTCCCTACTAGAGAATGCGGAAAAGCTAATTCAGAAGGAGTCTCAAGAAAATATTGAAGAGATTGGGGCTTTTCTAAATAGTGCCGATGATGATGTTGTATTTCTCAGTCAAGTGCCTTCTGTTCAGGGGATTGTGCGTGCTCGCAACAATGATGGCATCGATCCCACAAGTGATATTTCCTATGCTGAGTGGGCTAGTCAACTGCAGGAAATCTTTTCGGCGATGCTCAGCGAAAAAGATTTTCAAGAGCTTCAGTACTTGGATGAAGCAGGCAATCAGCTAATTGTAGTTAATACAGAAGCTCCCAATCGCAATCCTGGTGGCAATGAAACGGAGCAGGCGTCAGGTGAATCAGAGGCGAACGATGAACCGGCCCAGGCCCGGTCGATAACGGCGTTGACAGCTGAGCAACGACAAAATAGAGGGGATAGCGTTGACTTCATTGAAACCATGAAGCTGTCTTCAGGTGAGATCTATATCTCGTCCATTGAGTTGAACCGCGAGGGTGACACCATTAAAGACCCTTATCAACCCGTCATTCGCTACGGTTCTCCGGTCATTGATGACAATGGTCAAAAACGGGGTGCAGTGATTGCCACTGTATTTGTAGATACTGTCCTTGATAATCTGGATGATTCGTCGAGTCAGTTTGAAGGGGTACAAGCGACATTGACCAATGCGGATGGGTACTATTTGGCGCATCCCCTGGCTGATAAACAATGGGGATTTGAGTTAGGCAAAGAGATTAATTTAGCGTCTGAGTTTCCTGCGGAGGTTGCTGAGCGCCTCTTGGATGGTAATGAGGGGACCATTGAACTAGACGATCAGCTATTGGCGTATAAAACGCTTAAACTCGGAGCGAATGGTTCGAGTTCCTTAGTGGCGGTGACGGAAGTTGCGTCAGACAGTGTTTTAGCCTCTGTTAATTCATTTACAACGTCAGCCGCATTAGCGGTTTTAGCGTCCCTTGGCATTGTGATTCCACTGGCTGTTTTGCGGGGACGACAACTGATTGGCATGCTTGAATACCTGGCTGCTGATATTTCCTCCTCTAGTCAGGAAATGGCTTCCACAATGATTGACCAAGAACGGATTGCTAACCAGCAGGCCGCTTCGGTCAATGAAACCACCACGACTATGGATGAGTTGGAAGCGTCGTCTCGCCATGCGGCTGGACAGGCAACTGCAGCTGTAGAAGCGGCTAAACTGGCTTTGGTGACTTCAGAGGAAGGGGAACAGACTGTCAGCGAAAGTTTGGAAGGGATGTTTCTGCTGGAAGAGAAGGTAGACGCGATCGCAGAAAAAATTGTCAATCTCAGCGGTCTTGCCAGTCAAATTAGTGATGTCTCACAGCTGGTCATTGACTTTGCTAACCAAACAAACATGTTGGCCCTAAACTCATCGGTTGAGGCGGTACGAGCAGGAGAACACGGTAAAGGGTTTGCCTTGGTCGCTAATGAAATTCGTAAATTAGCCGACCAAAGTCAGCAGTCTGCTGACAAAATCAACAACCTGGTGTCCAATATTCAAAAATCCATTAACGAGACAGTGATGGTAACTGAAGAAGGAACCAAAACCGTAAAAATTGGTGTGAAAATTTCCAAACGAACCGAGTCAGCTTTTGGTGATATTAAAGATTCAGTTAGTCAGGTGGTATTAAACAACCAGCAAGTGTCTCTCAACCTAAAACAGCAGGTAGATGCGATTCAACAGGTTGTGAATGCCATGGAGGTGATCAATCGAGGCACCAAAGAAACGGCCACCGGCTTGAACCAGACAAGACAGGGTACGGAAAGACTCAATGAAGCCGCCATGTACCTGAAAAAAGTTGTATAGCCCGACCGTAGTTCTAACAGGTGTTTCAGGTCCATGATGACTCAAGATGAAGAACTCCGCCGTCTCTATCAAGAAACTAGCGCGGCGCGGCTACAAAAGCTGCAAATGGGCTTGCTCCAGTTAGAGCAAGATCCCCATAGTCAAGTAGTTCTCAAAGATCTTCGCCAAGAGCTTGACGGTCTTAAAGACGATGCTGACCGGATGGGGCTGCAGACCATTGTTACCGTTCTCCAAGAACTGGAAATAGTGGTCAACGCCCTGGAACAGCAACAGGTTCACTTTACGCTCGACCTTAGCGATTGTCTCTGCCAGGGGATCTACGCCATTGATCAGCTAGTTCATGGGGCTGTTGCAGGCAGTTCTGATGACTCCGATGTGGCTCAAACCCTTGACTCCTTAAAAGCAGCTATCACTACAGTAATGTCGTCTTCGGCAGCTGATGGTGTAACCGAAAAAGTGATTGTTCAGGTTAGCAATCTCTATATCAAAGATGACGAGCTACGAGAGATATATCGCACCACTAGTGAAGACCGGTTGCAATCCCTAGGCCAGGGACTGTATCAGCTAGAGAACGGCTCAGCAGATAGTGACCTATTGGAACTGTTACGACGAGAAACCCATAGTCTTAAGGGCGATTCTAGAGCGGTCGAGCTCAATGCGGTGGCGGATTTAATCCAGCCCATGGAAGATGTGATCAAACAGCTCCAAAATCAGGTCGTACCCCTGACGGAGGAGATTGGTTGTTATCTTCAAATGGGACTAGACCTCGCCAGTCAGCTGGTTTACTCAGCTACGTCCGGTGAACCCTGCGGCATTGATATTGACCAAGCCCTAGAGCAAGTGGCCCTCAATGCTGAAGTCTTGCTAGTGGCGTTAGGGGCTCAAGGGCTAGTTGAGAGCACGGATGAAACGACACCCCTTGTCGAACCAGCCGATATGGCTGATGAGCTGGGTACTGCCACTCTGGCCGATGCGGCTATTGAGATACCGGCAATAGCGGCTAGCACCATTGCAGATGCTGAGCTGCGTGAAGTTTATCGCATTACCAGTACAGAACGGCTACAGCGTTTAGAAGCAAATTTATTGCACCTAGAGCAGCATGCCAAGGATGAGGCTGCCTTATCTACGGTGCTGCGGGAGGTTCACAGCCTTAAAGGTGATGCCAGAAGTGCGGGGGTAGATACGGTAGAAGCCTTAGCCCATGCCCTTGAAGATATTCTGAGTAGTCTTCAACTGCAGACGATGGATCTGGATTCAACCGTCAGCGATCAGCTCTATGCAGGATTGGACGCTATCGGCACCTTTATCAATGAAGCTGTTACGGGTAATCCAGCTAATATTGATTCTGAGCAACTTTTAGAGAACCTCAGAAAAGCGATACCTGCGGCTCCTGATGTAGCCGATGCTCCCCTGACGATTTCGCCCATACTCCCTGTTCCCGATGAGGTTCCCTCGCCTACGTTTGAGACGTCAAAGGATAGGGGAGCGCCAACGGACACCATTCGCATTCAAACTCGCGATTTGGATGTATTAACTACCCAAGCAGAAGAGTTAGCCGTTACCCGTATTCAAATTTCCCAAACGTTATCTCAGACCGAGCAACTGTTTTCCCTATGGGAAGAGTGGAGAGAAAACAAAGACAAGCCGCAGCCCGTTTCCGTTCTTTCTTATGAAGAACGCTTAGAAAATTTAATCCTAACCCTAAAGTCCACGGTCGAAAGTAATAACTCTAAACTAGAACTCATTTCTGAAGATCTTAGGGAACAGGTACGGCGCCTACAGCTATTGCCCATATCCAGCCTATTTCAGCCCATACGGCGCATGGTACGTGATCTGGCCAGAGAGCAGTCTAAGGATGTGGCGCTAGTGATTGAAGGAGAAGAGACCACCGCCGAAAAACGAATCTTAGAGGGTATTAAAGATTCGTTGCTGCACCTGGTGCGCAATGCCATCGACCACGGTGTAGAAACACCTGAGGAACGCTTAGCCGTAGGTAAACCTGCTGGTGCCCATCTGCGAATAAAAATTTATCAGACAGCGGTTAGTTTAACCATTGAAATTGGCGACGATGGTCGGGGGCTAGATACAGAAAAAATTAAACAAACAGCGATTAAACGTAAGCTCCATAGCCCTGAAGAACTTGAAGCTATGACCACTCGCCAAATCCATAGTCTGATTTTAGCTCCAGGATTTTCCACCCGCAGTTTTATCACTGAGATTTCTGGTAGAGGCGTGGGTTTAGACGTAGTCCGTGCTCAGGTGGAAGCATTAAAAGGCGCTATTCAAATTGAATCGACCCAAGGGCAAGGGTGTACATTTCGTCTGCAAATCAGCACAGCATTAAGTACAGCTAACGTGGTTTTAGCAGAAAGCAAAGGTATGACATTTGCTATCCCCATCGAGTTTCTAGAAACAACGCTGCTGATTTCTCCCCGACAGATTGTTACTCAGGATGAGCAAGATACAATCATGCTGGGCGATCAGACAATTCCTGTTAGCAACTTAGTCGATACATTAGAGCTACCAAACTCACCCATTTACAGCTGGGTTGCTGACTCAAGTTCCCAAAGTCAGGGGGCTCGCCCTTGTGTTGTGCTCAAAGTGGGGAATAACCAAGCTGGATTTTTGGTTGATCGATTGCTCAATAATCAAGAAATCGTTGTTAAACCCATGGGAGCACTGCTCAAACGCGTTCGTAACGTGAGCGGTACCACCGTATTGGGGACGGGAGAGATTTGTATGATTCTCAATCCGTCAGATCTGCTTAAGTCATCACAGCAACAGCCCATTGCTGTCAGTTCTCCAACCGTTGAATCTGCCTCGCAGCATAAACCCAGTATTCTTCTTGTGGAAGATTCGCCCCCGGTACGGATTCAGGAAAAACGCCTGTTTGAAGGGGCTGGTTATGCAGTGGTGACGGCAACGAATGGTTTGGAAGGATACGACATGCTCCAAACCGGTGAGTTTGATGCAGTGGTATCGGATGTGGAAATGCCCTATTTAGATGGCTTCTCCCTAGTCAGAAAAATTCGACAGCAGCGAGAATATGATGAGTTACCAATCATTTTGGTAACAACGTTAGATTCGACAGCCGATCGACAGCGGGGTGCTGAAGCGGGTGCTGATGCCTACATTCTCAAAGGTCGATTTAACCAAGAGGTACTTTTAGATACCTTAAAAAGGCTGATTTAAAGCTGGTATGGTTTCTCCTCGGGAGGATTTTATTTGAGCAACTCTGATCAATAGCATTGTCATTAGATTGGTTCATTCTCTCAATCAGCTACGACAGATTTCCGTTGGCACACTCATAGCTAATGTCCATTCGCGTTCTTATTGTTGAAGATTCACCCATTGCGCTAACTATTCTTAAACGTATTTTGACCTCGTCTACTGAAATTAAAATTGTTGGTACAGCCCGCACTGGTCAGGAGGGATTGGAACTCATTCCCACCAGTCAACCAGATGTGATTTGCACTGACTTTTTTATGCCGACCATGGATGGGCTGGAGTTTACGGCCCAGGTGATGACAAAATATCCTCGGCCTATATTGGTGGTTAGTGCATCTGTGCAAGAAGATGATCCCCACCGTATTTTTCAACTACTTGAGGCGGGGGCCGTTGACATATTGCCTAAACCCAAGGCTGGTCTAGATCCTGAAAATATGTTACTCAAGCAGGCTTTAATTAATAAGATTAAAGTCTTATCTGGGGTAAAGGTGTTTAAGAAAAAGCGACCAGCCCAGCACAACAATAAGGCTGGTGGATTAGGTCACCTGCATCCGAGGGATGGCATTATGGCGATAGGGGCTTCAACTGGAGGACCGATGGCACTTCAGAGTTTGTTTGCTAGCTTGCCTGAGAATTTTCCACTGCCCATTGTCTGTGTGCAACACATTAGTCGAGGATTTTTGCAGGGATTGCTGGATTGGTTAAACGGTACCAGCAATCTTTCGATTCGGATTGCCCCGGTGGGTGAGCGTCCTAGACCCGGCATTATTTACTTTCCCCCTGAACGTCAGCACCTTACCCTCGATTCGTCTGGTCGGTTTGTTTATTCCCAGGCGCTTCCTGGCGATAGCCATTGTCCTTCAGTGACAACCTTGTTTTCATCTATTGCCAAAGTCCATGGCCGAAAGACCATTGGTGTTTTACTTACGGGGATGGGGCGTGATGGGGCGGATGGGATGAAGGCAATTGCTGAGGCTGGGGGAACGACCATTGCTCAGGATAAATCGACTTCAGTGGTGTTTGGCATGCCAAAGGAAGCGATCGCATTAGGGGCAGTCCACCAAGTATTACCCATAGATGCGATCGCACTAGCTGTTTTACAGCTGGTCAGCTAGCCATCCCTCTGAATCTAAGAAAACAACTAATCCAACCTAAAACACGTGTCACCAATGCAGCCGCTCAGCCTAAGATTACAACAAGCGTTTGCTGATCTAATTACTGATCGCATTGGTTTGGTTCTGAGAAAAAGCGATCAGATCACGTTTCAAGAATTTCTTTTTGATCGACTGCGTACGATCGGGTTGGATGGTCCAGAAGCATACTATCTATTGCTAAACGACAATACCGATAGATGTCATCGTGAGTGGGAGCTACTAATCTTAGCAATTACCAACACCGAGAGTTTCTTTTTTCGAGACCAGGGTCAGTTTAATATATTAAACAACTATATTTTACCCACCCTAATTAAACGCAATTACAGTCAAAAAAGCCTACGCATTTGCAGTGCGGGTTGTTCAACCGGCGAAGAACCCTATTCCATTGCAATTTTACTCACCCAGCTAATTCCAGACTTAAAAAATTGGGATCTAACAATTTTTGGTATCGATATTAATTCAAAAGCCGTTGAAAAAGCTAGAGCGGGAATCTATCGCCCTTGGTCGTTCAGGGGTGTTGATCGCACTGTTCAATCACGCTTTTTTAGAGTTGCCAATAACGATTATCAAATTAATGATGCTATTCGAGAGATGGTCAACTTTAAGGTCGTTAATCTGGTAGATAGCTCATTTTTAGATCCAACGCTAGACATCAAAGATATGGATTTGATTCTATGTCGAAATGTCTTTATTTACTTTAGTGACTCAGCGATCGCAAACACCCTAGATAAGTTTTACCATGCTCTTTCTCCTTCAGGATATCTGCTTGTAGGTCATGCAGAACTCCACAAACAAAATTTAGACAAGCTCCACACCAAAATATTTAACGAGTCGATTGCCTATCAGCGTCCAGCCAATAATAATGCTCAGGCGATCTCTGAATCGATACCCCTGCAAACAACGTCGACACCTAAGGAAAATACTGACAATGGTGGCAAACAAGATCTTGATGCCTTGTTCAAAGGTAGTGATATCAAAATGAAACAAGTTGCCCTTAATCTATTACGCCAGCTGCCCGATGACAGCAGAATTGCCAGACTAGGAAATCGTAAAGCCTCGGAACTGATCTTACAGCTCGAAAATAATCTAAAAGACATAGATTAGAGAAACATTATGAAAACCTCCTATTGCCTCTTTAAAGTTAACCAGCATCTTAGTGCCATTAACGCCGACTATTTAGAAGAAGTCTTTTCACTACCAGAGCTTATATTGGTTCCCAACGCACCGTCGGGAATTATCGGGGTGATCGATTTACACGGGGATGTTCTTCCTGTGGTCGATTTCCGGGTCAACCCTGAAGAACAATCTCGACATTATGAGCTAGCCGATAGCCTAATTATCCTAAAGCAGAATGATCTAAAAGTTGGTGTCATTGCTAATGAGGTCCAAGGTGTTAGAGATTTATCAATTCAAGGAACAATGACCGAGCTGCCTGAGCATCAAGCCTGGATGTCATCAGACACTAAGGGGTTCTTTGCCGGTCTGCTCTTGAATGAGAATAATATTTTCATTCTAAATGAGCCCCAAGCTTGGTTTAATCCAGGCGAGCTACAGCAGGTAATCGCCGTTACTCGGTTTCTAGTAGACGACTTTTATGACAATCGTTTAGACCAGAACAAAACCACCTTATCAGCAGAGACAATTATCACAGCCTTTTGTCCCGATGCTAGCGCGCAGGAAAAAAGTATTTTTCGCCAGAGAGCTGATGGGTTAAGACAGCTACCTGAAACCATTCAAGCAAATACAGCTCTAAAGACACTTATTGTTGTTGCCCTAGACGATTGTCTTATTGGTATTGATGCCACCTATGTTCGGGAATTTATCACAGTTACTCAGGCAATCCCCGTACCCTGTTGTCCCAGATATATTGTCGGCAATACCAATTTGCGGGGTGAAGTGGTCACCGTTGTTGATATTACCGAGCCCTTAGGCTTCTCAGCTAAAACACTATCTAAGAATCCGATGGCTGTTGTAGTTGAGCTGGAAAATGCCTTAGCAGCCGTAGTAATCGAGGAAATTCGAGATGCCCTATTTGAGTTAAAACCGAGTGCCATGGAAACAGCTGTGCCCCCTATGATGAACCATCGCTTCATTCAAGGAATGGTTCCCTATGGGGAACAGATGATGCATATTTTAGACATACCGACCTTTTTCCATAGCGATGAACTCATGGTTAATGAGACTCTTTAGAATAGCGAGGCACCTATAGCTATGCTATCTAACGCCCTGTACAGCTGGAGATTGAACTATCCTTGTTAGGCATGAGCTCTCTTTATATCAATTTTACTGGAAATTGATTTTTTCCTGGGGAACACCATTGAAAGTGTAGGTTGTTGTAAGGAATATTTATTGCAGAGCTAATGGGTTAGCTAAACCATAGAGTTTTCTCTCGGTTGCTGACCTATTCAGAGTAAAAATGTTAAAAATCGAATGAAGATTAGGCAGTTCATGCCTTTTGGCTATAACGTCTCATTTAAATGCAGCATAATCTAAACAAGCATTAAATTATCAGGGCTATCTGTTCTTTAGTCGATCTATATATCTAAACGTTATGAGAGATTTTTCTCGACAGCAAAGTTATTGGGATACCAACGTCGCTACCATTCAACTGTTATTGACAGCCTGGGGGACAGTGGCCTTGGGTTGTAGTATTTTAATTGTAGACCTGCTCAATCAGATTCAGTTTTTTGGTCTACCGCTAGGGTTTTGGGTAGCTCAGCAAGGCTCAATTCTATCGTTTGTTGGGCTGACATTCTTTTATGCATTTGAAACAGACGAGCTTGACAAACGATATCATTCTCGCCCCAGTGATTCAAAGTATACGGCCTTTTCTGGCTATGATTTAGAGGGTAAATAATATGTCAGTTGAGGTTTGGACAGGACTGTTTGTAGGCGGTTCCATTTTGATGTATTTATACATCGGTTGGAGTTCGCGCGTTACCGATAGTAAAGGATTTTTTGTCGCCGATCAGGGCGTGCCGGCGACAGCAAATGGAGCAGCGACAGCAGCAGACTGGATGTCTGCTGCTTCATTTATTTCCATGGCTGGTTTGGTCTCATTTCTCGGTTACGACGGTTCAATTTATCTCATCGGTTGGACCGGAGGCTATGTTCTTCTAGCGTTGTTAATAGTTCCGTATCTGCGAAAATTTGGCAAATACACGGTGCCTGATTTTATTGGTGATCGTTACTATTCCAACTGGGCACGGCTGGTTGCCGTCATTGCGGCTCTATTTATCTCACTGGTCTATATTGTTGGCCAAATGAGAGGGGTCGGTATTGTGTTTAGTCGATTTTTACAGGTTGATGTCAACACGGGCGTGCTGATTGGCATGATTATTGTGGGCTTTTTTGCAGTCCTGGGTGGAATGAAAGGCATCACCTGGACTCAAGTCGCCCAATATTATGTACTTATTATCGCTTATATAATTCCGGCTGTTGGTCTGGCAACATTGCTTACGGGAAATCCCATCCCTCAATTTGCAATGACCTTTAGCGATATTAGTACTAAGCTCAATCAAATTCAGCTCGATTTGGGGTTTGCAGAATACACCCAAGCCTTTGCTAACAAATCGATGTTGGATGTTTTGGCAATTACCAGTGCCCTTATGTTAGGCACTGCGGGACTGCCCCATATTATTGTCCGCTTTTACACGGTAAAAGATGTTCGTTCAGCCAGATTCTCTGTAAGTTGGGCATTGTTGTTTATTGCACTGCTATATACAACAGCTCCGGCCCTATCGATGTTTTCTCGCTATAACTTGGTGACCACGCTGAATGGTGCCAGTGTTGAAGAAGTGCAGCAGTTGGACTGGGTACAAAAGTGGGAAAATACGGGACTGTTGGCCTTTGAAGATAAAAATCGAGACGGTCTCTTGCAGCTGACTCCCGATGAAGCCAGCAATGAAATTACGATTGATCGTGACATTGTTGTGCTCTCTACCCCAGAGGTTGCGCAGCTGGCTCCTTGGGTAGTAGCGTTAGTGGCTGCAGGTGGTTTAGCTGCCGCACTTTCAACCGCATCAGGTCTGTTGCTAGTCATTTCCAGCTCCATTGCCCACGATGTGTACTATCGAATGTTCAACCCGGATGCGTCAGAACGGCAGCGGGTATTTGTTGGTCGGATTATGGTGGCTTTTGCCCTGGTTGTTGCCAGCTATTTTGGGACGAACCCACCGGGATTTGTGGGGCAGGTGGTGGCCTTTGCGTTTGGGCTAGCAGCATCTAGCTTCTTTCCGGTGATTGTATTGGGGATCTTTGATGAGCGGACCAACCGTGAGGGTGCTATTTCGGGCATGCTTGTTGGACTAATTTTTACGGCAGCCTACATTATTGGGGTGAAGTTTTTGAACATGCCCACTTGGTTCTTTGATATCTCAGCTGAGGGGATTGGGACCTTTGGTATGGTGCTCAACTTAGTGGTGACGCTAGTTGTTTCTCGTTTAACACCCCCGCCCCCGCCAGAGATTCAGAAAATGGTACAGGACCTAAGGATTCCTGAAGATAGTAGTGAAGAGAAGCCCGCTCTGGTTGCCTAGGCTCTACCTTTAGTAAGCGTATCAACTGGTAACACCGTAGCTCGTCTAGCCCCAAGGATTTTAGGGCTAGACGAGCTTTTTACAAGAGACATCTTCAAATTTAGCAAAAGAATTCTACGCTGTTTTTTCCAACTGTGCTGTACCGATGTACATTACTCGGGTATCCCCATCAAACTGCACATTAAACCCGCCGGTTTTTAAAAAGTGCATCAGGTTAGCTACCTGAGCTATGAGATTATGGCCAAATAAATCAAAGCCTGCCAAGGACACCTCAACAAACCCTGTTTCTAGTAGCAGTTGCTCCAGCTCCTCTGGCTTAACAAACTTTGCCCAATCATGAACCCCTCTGGGAATCTGTCGGAGTATATCCTCTAGTAGCCAAATCATTAGCCACCGCGACTGCCAGGTACGATTAATCGTATCAAAACAAAATTGGCCCCCTGGCTTTAGTACCCGCCCAATTTCAGCTATGGTCGCTCTGGGGCTTTTGACATGTTCCAACACATCTACACAGGTGACGACATCAAAGTAGTCATTATCAAATGGTAGGTGTTCGGCCACACCTACTTGATAGTCAATGTTTAGTCCTTTTTCAGTCCTGTGACGATGCGCGGCCTTAATGCAGGCTGCTGATTGATCAATTCCGGTTACAATTGCTTTTCGCTGGGCCAAAAACTCACAAGTATAGCCGCCACCACAGCCCACATCCAACACTTTGAGACCATTCCATTGGGGAATCAGCCGATCAAAATATGCAAATCGAAGCGGATTCAGCTTGCTCAGGGGAAAAATGGTCGCCGATTCGTTCCACCACTGGTCAGCCTGTTGATCGTAAAATGCAAGGTTGTTGCGCTCCATAGATATTTGTGACAGTTGCTCAAGTTTCTATTATTATTCCAGTCTTGAACGAATCCAGCTGCTTGGATCGCACTCTGCGCCATTTAGCCATTCTAGATCCACCTGCCCATGAAATTATTGTGGTGGATGGTGGTAGCAGTGATGATACTGCGGCCATTGCCAAGGACCATGGGACTAAGGTGATTTTTGCTGATCGACCGGGACGTTCTGTACAAATGAACTTAGGAGCCAAGCAGGCAACCGGCAATATTTTATGTTTTCTCCATGGGGACACTCGAGTACCCGATGATGTAACAGCACTCATAGCAACAACTCTAGAAAAACCTGATATTGTCTGTGGTGGCTTTATTTCAATTATGGCGGGCCAACACATAACTCGCTGGGGTATCTCTTTGCACAATGCTATAAAAACCCACTATGCAGCCCTGTTGTTTCGCCCCCATCGTTACGTCCGAGACGGATTACGGATTTTATTTGGCGACCAGGTAATGTTTTGTCGACAAACAGACTTTTGGGCCTGTGGCGGTTTTGATGAAACTTTACCAATTATGGAAGATGCGGATCTATGCCTGAGACTCTCTCGGCTGGGCCGCATTTATCAGGTCAATCGCCTGGTGCAGTCTTCGGACCGTCGGGTGGTTAGGTGGGGGGCGCTAAAGGCAAATTTTATTTATCTAGCTGTTGGTTCTCTGTGGGGCATGGGGGTGTCTGGACAGTGGCTCAAGCAATTTTATGAAGATATACGTTGATTTAATTCCCAGCTGTAGGGTGAGTGAACCACGTTTACGGAGGCCGGTATCTGGGCAGCGGTATAGTAGCGATCGCAATACGCTGCAATTGAGTCAGCCACCGTTAAAAAGTCTGCCTTATACCATTTGAATAGTTTGCTGCAGAATAGCGTGTTGCTGACAGCATCGTAGCGGACTTTGTCTGGGTTGTTAATAAAGCGATCGCAGTCCTCCTCCAACTGGTTGGATAACATTTCTGGTGTGTAGGCTTCTGCTCTTAATAAAGGGCAGCCCACGGACGCACAGACTAACGCAAAGTGAATCCGTGGGTCCAGGAACCGCTGACGTAGAATGCCGTGCTCAAGATTGTTTAAGCTTACGGATTGCCCGTCTAGACGGTAGACCGATGTAGTAAAGAACTGCAGAAAGGCTAGCCAGTTGGGAATCCCTAAAAACCTAGGTCGAATGGATGTAATCGGGTACTGGTAAAGTACCTGGCGAATGGTCAATGCATTATAGAGATTTAGAAGGGTTGCGATCGCAATCGGGCGTTCTAACCTCTGCAGATCTACACTGGCCAGATCGCTTAACCACTGTTCCAGTTCGCTAAGAGATTCTTGCTGCCAGCGATCATAGGCCACTCGACCTCTGTTATCTACATACTGTTGCAGTAGCCTATTCCAGATAGCAAAATCTAATTGGGGCATTGCACCTAACTATTCCAGCATTTCTTCCCTTAGTTTAGAAGAGAAACGCTGGAACAACGCATCCGTTAAGTTAATAGCAGGTTACTTGCAGCTATCGATTTTGCATATGAACCGATCAGAATAACCAACAAGCTGTTTAGTTGAGATTGGTTATGATTGTATTGCCAGTGGACTTATCCGCAATTACGGCAGTCGCTGCAATGCCGGTGTGAACAATCCCGAGGGTACGAAATGGATCCATAATGGGATCAATAGCAACAAACAACACTAGAACAGCTTCTAAGGGTAGCTGCAAAGGTTCTAGAACAATTCCTAACATGGCTAATGTGAGAATTCCAGTAACCCCAGCAGTGGCCATCCCTGCAAAAATGGAGCCCACCACCACAATTAGAATACTTCCCAGACTAATGGGCTTATCGTATAGCTGCATGACAAATACGGAGCCCAAGGCAAAGTAGATAACAGAACCAAATCGACACAGGGTAATGGATAGGGGCGTAACGAGATTGACCGTTTGGCGATTAAACTTTAGGGCCTCACTTAGCTGGGCGATGGATGAGGGGAGACAGGCTAAACTACTGGAAGTGGCTAAAGCTAAAATTGTCGGCTCTCGTAATGCTGCTAAAACTTTGAGTAGGGAGACTTTAGACTGTTGCCAAACCACTAATGTACAGATCACATAAATGATAAAAAATGTGATTAGGGCAGCCAGGACAAAGTTAATCATCGATAGCATGACGTCCACACCCTGCTGAGAAAGCTGATAGGCCAATAGGCTAAACAGACCAATGGGTAGAACGACGGTCAGCCAATCGATTAGCTGATTAAAGGTGCGGTAAATGGCTTCTAAAATCTCGAAGCAAGGTTCAGTGACGCGATCGCGAACTAACCCCAGTGAAATACCAACAATAATCGAGAAAATGAGTACCTTAAGAGTTTCTCCCTGACTTAGGGCATAAAAAATATTGTCAGGAACCAGACTAATTAAAAATGTACCAATGCCCCGCTTTGCTTCCTCCGGTAGGGGACCCGTCAACGCCATTTCGAGATCAATACCCGAGTCGTTAACCAGCACCCCCAAAGACTCTAAGGTTTGGGCCGATAGATTGCGCCCCGGCCCAGCAATGGCAGCAATCAGAGCCGTTAAACCACTAGCGGCTAACAGACTTAGAGGAAAGACCACCAAGATCCGTTTAACGTAAAGCGCTGCGTCTTTACTACCCATCAGACGACCAATACTTGTGGTAATGGCGGCTAACAGAATGGGCAAAACGCACATTTTAAGCAGCCCTAGATAAAAGTCTCCCAGGGGGGCCAGCAGTACAGCCGTTTCCTTATGGGCCGTTCCCATGTAGACAGCGAGAACAACGCTGATCAAAATTGCCCAAGGGCTGCGCAGCCATTTGATAGATGGAGCACCAAGTCCTAGCCGGGGTTGTTTTGTAGTCGGATTAATGGTCATACTTGTTACTCCTGCAGATAGTCTGCGTACTCATCCAGCACATCATCAGCGGTATAGTTCAGGCTAAAGGTGTCTAAATACTGATTCACCAAAGCCTGCAAATTTTGACTGTCCCAAGGTAGCGCCATGGCAATTTGGTCTTGGGTATCGGTAAGGGCAATGGTTTGTAATCTCAGGGCCGCATCTGGATTTTTGAGAATCACCTTTTTTACTTCTAGTTCATCTCGATAGGCGGCCTGGATTTTACCCTGAATCACGGCATCCACAATGTCATCCCAGGTGGGGTATTCCTTGATAGTTGCTTTGGGAAACTTTTGCTTGATAAAGCCTCCGTAGGACGACCCCTGAATAACGCCCACATCGCCATTGAAGTTACGAATTGCCTCAATCACCTGATTACCGTCGCTTTGTTCTGCGATCTGTAATCGGTTGACTAATAACCCTTGGCGCATGGTGACATAGGGACGAGAGAATCGCACCCGCTGGGCACGGCTGAGGGTGCGACTCAGTTTAGAAATGGCGATATCGGCCTCTAGCTGATAGACCTTATCTACCACCTCGTTAAAGGTTTCTGCCGAGCGATTAAATTCCAAATCCACATCCAGGGCTTCGGCCAGCCCCTGGGCAATTTTTATATCAAGGCCAACGGTGGAGTGGTGGTTGGCGTCTTCCATAAAGAAGGGTGAGTTATCGGTACCCAGCAGGGCAACAATCAGCTTGCCACGGTCAAGAATGCGCTGAATGTCGGGGGGCATGGCACTGCGGGGACTGTCGGTCACTTTTTCGGCTAGCTGGCGTTGGGTTTTGGCACCTGCAACACCATCAGCGGGTAAACCAAGATCTTTCTGAAAAGCCTGGATAGCCTGGCGGGTAAGTTCATCGTAGAGACCATTAACGTCCGACTCTAGATAGCCAAGGGACTGCAATTGGGTCTGAAGCTGTTCAACGGCGGCCCCTTCATTGCCAAACCGTAGGGGACTAGCTAGAGCAGGCTGGTCACATAAAATACTAAAACTGAGAACCAGCGCAGCTACGAGAAAAAGCCGGGATAGCCAGTGGGGTGGACGTGGTAACGGTATGTGAATCATGGGAGATTTTTATAACGTCTTGCAGGTGAGTTGGGATAACAGATATTTCTCAAAGTTCTAGGCAGTATGCCGTTGCTGAATTTTCAACCGGACGTACTGCTGCTAAAAGTATTCATCAGGGGAGATAATCGCTCACAGTGGGTAGGTGCAACGCCATAGATAAGGTCAAGGGCAAGATTTGCCATCACATCTAGGGGATCGATCCAATTGATAGGCAATTGACTCAGGCGGGCCAGGCCGATAGAGAGTTCGGTACAACCAGCAATTATCAGCTCCGCCCCTTGTTCCGCTAGCCAGCGTGAGGCCACAATCAGCTCGATTAGGGCAATATCTGAAACCCAGGTGCCGGTGGCTTTGATACCCCAGTTGGGAGAATAAATCGACTCCATTACTCGTTGTTGAATGGACGAACCCAGGGTTGGCAAAATGGGGGAGATGCCATACTGGGCAAGACTGGTGGTATAAAGCTGCGATCGCAATGTTCCATCTGTTGCCAAAATGCCCACCTGTCGCACGGTCGGAAAGCTCTCAGCAATGTATTTCACGGTGGCATTCATCATATGCAGCCAGGGAATATCCAACTGATTTTGTACCGTATGGTAAAAACTGTGGGCGGTATTACAGGTGACGACCAAAAAGTCAGCTCCCATGGCTTTTAGCTGGCAGGCACTGTCTACCAAGTAGGGGACACAGTCTGGCCCAGTTCCCATGAGACTTTTAGTTCGATCTGGCGTTGATGCAGCACTGAGAACAACCCAGTTAGGATGGTCCTGATCGCACTGCGCTCCTCGCCGGACACTATGCTGTAGTAAGCGCTGTTCGAACTCAATATGGGCTAAGGGACCTAACCCACCCAAAATGCCTAGAAGCCTTAATTGCTGGGAAGGAGTTTTGGGAAAAGAGTCTGACATTGCGTACACATGGCGATTTCAGGAACGATTGTTTTTGGGCTGTTTCCATTACATTAGCAACAACGCTCTCTGAGAATGCCCGGATTGGAATTGATACAATCTACGAGATATTCACCATCGGTAACAATATTTGGCCAACCATGGGGTTGGAAGCATACGTAAAAGTACCCGCATAGATAGTTTACATCCGTGAATTCACTGTTCTCTAACCTGTTCTAGAGAAACATTAGGGGATCTGCACCGTATACTGTCCTGGATTTACGATGGAAATAACTCCGCCCCAGGTACACATGCATTTTGAACTGTTGTTGAGGGCAGGAAAGTTATTAATATGCACCGTGGGTGAGCCCGGTGCCCACGGTGCTGGAATTACCGGGACACAGGGCATGGGAGTGAGTACCCCCAAAGCTGCAGCCGTAGCACTGGCAACGGTAGGATTTGCCAGAGAACTGCACATGCCAAAGGGAAGGATATTTACCATGGGTGCGTAGTCCATAATGGTGGCAGCTAAAGGGCCGCAGGCCATCACTGGTGGACCCTTGGGTAAAACACTCAACACACTCGGTGCCACCCCAAAGGGACATTTGAGCATAGCCCCTGCCACCACTTGCATTCCCATTTGTTTACCTCCAGTTTATTTTTTAGACCTAGTTAAGCTTCAACAGACTCCCAGCTACCTTGGTCATGCCTGAAGACTGTACATTTACGGTGCCACTGCCCTTGACATCTACCATTGCCCCTTCTACTTTTGCCGTTGCACTGGCTTTGACATTGACCTGGGTGCCTGAAATATTGACCCCCGTGTTGCTAATCTCTACTTTGTTACTACCCACTTTCAAAGTGATTTTTGTAGCCCCTGTGAGCGTAATCTCGCCACCGTTAATAGTGATCTTTTCACTTTTGCCAGTCTTACCCGACTTAGCATTGAGGCTACCGGTGGAAACAATATCGACTTTTTTGCCACTATCGTCCATGGCAATTTGATGGCCACCTTTGGTTTTTAGCTCTATCTTTTTATTTTTGTCGTCAAACTTGAGCTGGTGGCCATCTTTGGTTTTGAGATCGACATACTTATCCGTGTCATTTAAATGGAGCTGATGTTTATCGACGGTGGTTAAATACACGCCCTTTTTACTGTCACCCTTGTCTTCTTCCACAAACTGTAGGGTATGTCCCAGCCTTGTTTTTAGGGTTCTCAGACGGACCTTACCATTGACAATGGTCTCTTCAGTTTTTTCCGGTGGAGCATCCTTACCATTCCAAACACCCCCGAGAATATAGGGTCGGTGGATGTCCCCATGTTCAAAGGCCACCAGTACCTCATCGTTAATTTCCGGTAGCCAGTCTAAGCCACGGGCAGGGCCTGCCCCTATGGATACAACCCTAGCCCAGTTGCTCATGTGCTCTTCCGTCAGGGTGGGTAGTTTGACCCGTACCCGTCCCCATCCTTTGGGATCTTTATTGTCGGCCACAATGCCGATCATAAGGGTTTGTCCAGGCTGCAGAGTATTTTTGGTTTCCAGCGTCTGTAGTAAATCTCCACCGCGCAGTCCCCGTACGCTAAATTCTGTTCTATAAATGCGCTCATGGAGCACATGGCGAGTCTCAGTAACATAGTAGCTACCGCTATACTTGCCCATACCCGTAAGTTTGACCACCCGTCCAGGACGAATGGAGGGGTCTCCTTCACCTCGGGCATCAGCCTGTACAAACTCTCCCCCCACTTCATCGTAGAGAGCCTGGGCCATGGCTTTAGCTTCTTGAGCCTGGGATATGGGCTGGTCCACCATGACTAGGGTGGGTGTGGTGGGCTTACCATTAAAAACACTGACGGTTTTACTACCTTCGCCATTATCTGTATCGGTTAAAACCTGTTTCGCTTTGCTGATTGTTTCAGCAATCACCTCTTTGCGGCTATAGTCCCAGCCCCGCACTTCTACACTTTTTACCTGGTCGGCACTGCTCACCCGCACACGAAAGCTGTGGATATCCTCTAACCATTCCAGAGAGAGGGTGCTATCTTTTGTCGGTTTACGAAAATTGAGTTTACCGTCCTGCACATACAGTTCAAACCCATGACGAGCGGCTCGTTCACGCAAAAATTCCATGTTGGTTTGGTTTTGCTGAAACACATAGCCGCTGGCCCCGCCAATGTCCCCATAGCCATAGGGACCTCCGGTAGCATCTACCGTACCAACAGAAATTCCGACCTCAGCGACAATGGCTTTGACAATATCGGCATCGGTTTTATTCTGAAATGAACGGCTGTGGCGGCCTCGGTGTAGTCGATGGGAGGCATCATAGCCGCGCACAATGATAGGGGCCTGGGCCTCACTGGTAAAGTGAGTTTCAATGGCGGTGATCTCTCCCTTGATCACATTGCCTTTGTTCTCTTCGTCAAATTCATCAGAATCGGTGGTGCTGGCGGAAAACCCAATCTCTATGGTTTTGCCGATTTCAAACAGCTTTTCGTGTTTCCAAACCTTGTAGTTTTCCTCACCCGCAAAGTAGTCGTTTTGAATCGATAGGGTAAACATCCCTGGCAGATGCAGGCTCTCTTCCACCACAATTTGTAGAATATCCTCCATCAGTTCACTGGAGGCAGCCTGACCATCGATCTTGAGTGTAGGCGTCGCAACAAACTTAGTGGCAGCCATGGGGATACTAGCTTTTTCCGCTATTAAGTAGCGTTGCTGATTTTTGATGCAGGATCATCTATAAATGTCAGCAACAGCAATGAAACTTGATTTTAAGGGTTGGCTAGACCAGCGCACATGACGGCAATTACCGGTTTATGTCAGTCAACAAGAATCTTCTTACCGTATTTTTACGCGTTTACCGTATTTTTACTCGCTTATCGTCGGCTACTGCCACGGCTGGGGGTACCTGTATTTCCGGAACCGCTGGTTTCACCAATTTCTTGCAGGGTGACATCCACGGAAGCTCTTACTGGAGTTCCATCGGGCAGAAACATATTGAGGGTGTAGGTAAGGGTCTGAACAAAGCAGCGTAAATATTCTTGTTTCCCCCACGTAAAAATATACATGGGAGGACGTTCTGACCCATCGAGAAATTCAACGGACTGGCGAAAATTCTCGATATGTTTATCCAGGACATTCTCACCGGTTTCATAGGTGTCAAATATTAGCCCATTCAGCGTAATATTTAAGGGATCTGGTGAGCCAAAACTTATCTTGGGAATGCCCTCATCTGTGCGGGCTCCTCCACTGGAGTTTAGGTTCATATTTCGAGTAAAGCTCAGCTGGGTTGGATTGAACATAAACTCGATATTGTTGCCACCACCTTGGGCAATGAGTTTAGCTTTAACAAATTGGCTCATGGTTCAAATAAATGTACGGCTACAAAGATGGTTTAAATTGGAAGCATACCAATAGCTACCTTGGGTATTTTGGACCTCGTCGTTCCTGCTCTAGGGACAGCCGTTGCCGTAAAAGACCATAGACTTCCTGGGCCAACAGCTCTAAATATTGGCTGTAGTTCGGCTCATCTTCCTGGGGAGCATTGCCTACCTGAGTTGTTGTGGAATCTTGAGACGCTTGGATAATGGTGGGCTTATTTGAACTCACTGTTTGACGTTGAACAGTAACCGTAGGAGCCTTAGTTGGCTTAAAGGCAGATGATGATGAGCGAGTGGATGATGGTTGAGTAACCTGCTGAGATGAGGATGGCGAACTGTTTTGCTTAGAGGAGGAAGATTGAGGTAAAGATTGGTTTGAAGGCTGAGATGTTGTATTGCTTGGATTGTGGTGTAAATGATTTACCAAATCTGCTAGATTTGACCATTCACTAGGAATTGTGGCGGTGTGAGATGTCTCAGAAGAGGGAGTCCGGCTATTGTCCTGGCCAATTTTCTGGGTAGGGTCTTCTGGTTTCTTCTGAATAAGAGAATTCTCTATCTGGATGTCTGCGATTGCGTTGTTAGATTTGAGTGGGTGAATATCATCATTGTTTTCTTGGGGTTGAGCAGTTTTAGCCTGAATTTTAGAAGGGGGCAAATCTGAACTGTGGACAATAGGCTGAGCCCTTTCTGCCACGGTTGATTGCGCAGGTTCTGAAGTGGCCTTTTGCAAGGACGGTAGTGGTTTAAGGACACCTAAAGGTCTTAGAACTTTTGGCAGACGGAGTGAGGATACACTGCCCAATGGACCTATTTGGTGCGTTGCTCGTTGGATAGACGTTTCTGGAGCTTCTACTGCAGTCCGATTAGGCTTAGAGGATTGCTGAGGAAAGTTTTGGCCTATCGATTCTTGCGGTAACCCTGATCTTGCCCGTGTGAAGTCAGACTGAACAGATGGATTATTGTCTACAAATCCTTGCGATACCGTTTTAGGAGTATCAAATTTATCTGGATTGTGTAAGGCATTATCTTCAATGGACTGATGAAAATGCGTTAATGGGGAAGCTAAATCTTGCAAAGGTGAAATAGGGGTATTCTCTGTCGAGTATTTTTGAATAGAAATTTTCGAAGTATCTTCGCTAAACCGACTGGAGTCTGATAATTGCTGTGGGCTATTGGCTATTGTTGTGTCCTGTGTATCTAATGTTTGCTCAATGGAGTCAGCATCCCATTGAATAGATGGATAACGTTCCATTGATTCCTGAGAGTCAATGGCATCAGACGTAGAAGATTTCTGTAGAGAGTTGCCCTGTGTAGGATTCAAATCTGCTGAAGACTGGACTTCAGATGTTAGTTGATTCTCATGGGAAGATGATTGCATGAAAGGCGGCTTATTGGCATTCAAACCCTCAGCAGATCGTTGTATCCTGGAGCCTGACGGCTGTGAATAATTTGTTTGTGCTGGGTTGATTTCCCCTTGAACAGATGGCTCATGCTCAAATTGGACTGTGTTTGGAGGTTCCAATGCTGACTCAGACACTGATATTGGCTCCGTAGTTTGAGTCTCTTGGAAAGGAATATTTTGTACTGGAGTTGGCTCTAGGCGATTGTTTAGACGATTGCCAGGCGTAGAGGTGCGCTGAAGGGTGTTTGCCTCTATTGATGGTTGCTGACTAATATCTGTACTGTTTTCAGTGCGGGGTTGAGCTGTCTGTGGGGAATGGGACCGTAACGGTTCGCTAGGGGAGGGGTTGTTGCTTATGGGGGAGTTGCGATCGCTAGCTCGTTGAACAGTATCTTGGCCAGGCTGGCTATGGCTGATGTGAGTTGAATCTGTTTGATAGGCGCTCCATGGATGGGTGGTCGCTTCATCCTGCATAGGTTGTTCGATGGATGAGGACGCAGATAGAACCTCTGAAAGTGGTGGAAAGTTACTAACGTCTGCTGTCTCTGAAGAAATCGTCTGGGAGGCTGTTGATGGAGACTTTGCTATTTCCTGAGCCGATATATCTATATCCTGTCTGCCAGGTTCAGTTAAGGAGCGCTGCACTTTGCTAGGGTTTGGTGCATCTGTGCTAGAACCTTGACTAAGATCTGCTACCTCAGTTGATTGACTGATACTGGATTCAGATGGTTGGATCTTTGTATTCGTTTGCTGAGGAGACAAAGACCGTTGTACTTGAGTATCAGATGTATTCTCTAACGTATTAGGAACAACCGACGTTATAGGCTGGTTGGGTTCTATGGAAGTAACGCTGCCATCAAGATCTTCAAACTGTATCGATGAATCCTGCAACATGTGGCCAACAACACCATCTATCGAGTCGCTCGGTTCTCGCTGAATAGCAATTTCCTGGCCATGGGATGGGTGGGCTCCTTGTCTGTCAGTTAGTTTGGGTGAGTCAATCTGGGCATCGGTTTGCTTATCATCTGTGATAGTCGGTTTAACATCACTTGGGTGTGAGGAAATCTCTGTCGAGCTATCGGCTTGACGCTGAAGAGTATGGGCAAGATCGACAGTGTTAGGAAGATTTTGTGAATTTTCTGACTGTCTTAACTCTGGAGAATGTTTGCTATCCGCAGTCGTGGTAAGTGTCGATGGTTGCTGTTGCTGAGAATCGATAGGTGTATTGATTGATCGCTGGATGGCATCTGTTGTAATGTCATGAGCCTTAGCAACAGGTTGGTGTAAGTCTGGAGAAGCTGAAGTCTGGCCCAAAACGGGTGAGTCAAGCAACGAATTGTCCGTTGATAATAGCTTTTGTTGAGACTCCACAGACCCATTGGTTGATCGTTGAATAGTATTTGACGTAACGTCATCGACGCTGAGTACGTTTGAGGCATCCAATTCCCCTGAGAAAGTGTCTTGGGATAAGGCATTACTAGCCTCTCTATTAGTGGAAGCAGCTGTAGCAGAGTCTACCGATCGTTGTAGTGAAGAAGAAACAGGTTGGGCAGGAGAGGTTGCTGTCTGATCAGGTAACGGAGAAAAAGCCTCTGATGTAGATATGGTTTCGGCGGCTACGGCAGTATTAATATCCTCGGGGCTTCTTTGAATAGAAGTCTGGCCAGCTGTTGTATTAGAAGAGTTTTGATCAGGTAACGTTAAAGATGTAAAGGAGTCGGATTCTACAGTACTAATATGCTCAGGGTTTCTTTGGAGCGAAGTCTGGTCAGCTATCGTACTAGAAGGGTTTTGATCGAGTTCCGTCAAAGATTCAAAGGAGTCAGGCTCTACGGTATTAGTCTGCTCGATACTCCTTTGAATAGAAATCTGACCAGTTGTTGTCTTGGAAAGATTTTGATTAGATACTGTTAAAGCGTTAAAGGATTCAGACTCTACAGCTGATATCGTGTTCTCATTTAATGAGCGCTGTAGGGTTACATCTTGAGATAGGGCTTGTGATTGAGAAATATAGCCATCTACAGGATTGACTGTGACAGGCTGAGCAGAGTCCGGTTGGCTGTGGCTGTGGGATATGGACTCAGGTGATTCTAATTCTCGGTGAATCACATCTGCATTACCAAAATCTGATGGAGAAGACTGGGCAGGAAGATTTGTTGCGGTTTCCTGAGACCTTTCGTCAGAGTGAGGGAAGGTTTGATGGGGAATATGGATGTCTTCAGTACTTACAGTATGTTCCTCAGTAGCTCGTTGAACTAACTCAGCGGAATTATGAACAGGATTATAATTAACCTGGCTATCTAAGCTAGATATCTGACGGTCTGAGGATATTTCAACGGGTGAGATATCTCCAAATATCTTTCCTAAGTTAGCTGGCTGTGGAGATCTTTGAATTTCTGAGATAGCCTCCGTTGATGCTTCTATTAAATGAGGAGGAGAGGGTGCGATCTCACTATCCTCTACCGAACTAACAGGTTGTTTTTGTACAGGTAGGTCTTTTATTTCGTGAGCTATTGTTTCGATAGACTGTTGTACAACGGTTTGATGAGCCGAGGTTGATAACGGTTCAAGGTTAGATAACCTATGTTCCTTATTCTGAGTAACAGGTATTTCCGTAGGCTGTGAATTATCAATTGATATAGAGCGTTGAAGTTGTGTAGGGCTACTTTGCTGGTGGAAGGTAGATGCGATCGCACTTCCCTCTAAAGCATCTTTTGCATGGGCCTGACTAACTTCTGCAGTATTAGAAGCCTGTTGTACAGTTACATCTGTCTGTTGTGTAGACAGTTCTGACGCGTTTGCGATCGACTGACTGTCTGTTCGTAAAGTATTAGGAATCTCCAGACTGGAATTCTGAGTGGGCAAACTAGTATCTGAATGGGTATCACCCGACTGTCGCTGAATGACTGGTTTAGACTGATGTGTTTGGGGGGTAACTTGCTCAGCAGACGTGTCAGTACCTCTCCAGTCGTTAGGGGATGTTAAAGGCTGGTTAGTGCCTTGATCAATATCGTGTTGTGTAAAGGAAGGCGCTGTTGCAGATTTTTCGGTATCAGGTATTGGATTTAATTCAGACTGAGTTGTTCGTTGAACTGATGTAGCCTTATCAGTAGTGATTTCCTGAGAAGTGCTAAAGCTGGAGCTAGGCGTAGATTGGGCATCCTCTGACCGTTGGATAGAATTTGCCGGAGCTTCACTCGACGAAACATTGGCCTTTTGAAAAGTATCCTCAGAAGCTGTCTCAGAGGTAAATTGATCACCAGCACGGTACAATTCAGGCGTATCTTCAGGAACAGACTGCTCGAAAACTTGACGCTGAAGTCTAACAGCGTCAGTATTTGAGGCTGTTTCTATTGAGGCGATAGTCCCTTGAATACTATCTAATGAGTCAGTTTTAGATTCACTGCTACTTGAGCCCTGATGCAAACCCAACTTACTATCTGCGGAGCTCTGGGCCGAATGATTCTCCGATTTTTGAATCTGTGTATTCGCCTCAATTGTACGGGCAACTGCAGAACTCTCTGTAGATACAGACTGTCTTGCTGGGTTCTGGGTGGAAGGATACGCCTCATCTACACTCGTTGTACTGTTTTGGCTGGTGCCAGATTCTGTTAAAGAACGTTGGACAGACTCTGATGAGATGGCGTTAGATAAAAATGGTCTGTTATTTATATTCTTCTGCTCTAGATTGGCAGAGGTAGTTTGTAAAACGTCAGATGTATCTGATGCAGTCGATTGTTGTACAGATATTCTTCTGTCATCAGATGTATGCCGCTGAATATTGCCCACGTCTGGAAAAATGTCCCCAGATGCGTCACTCATAAAAGATGGGTGAGTTTCGTTTGTTGGTAATGCTGGGGATGATTCTATAGTGCCGGACTTACTTCGATCAGACGTTCGCTGAAGTGTCGTAAACTCAACGTTAACTGACTGCGTTTGCTCGATTGATGGTGCCTCAGACAGCGTTTGTTTCTGTAGATAGCTTTGCTGATCTGGTAACGATTTATCCGCTGAACTCGCAGGATAAACGGTTTCAGGCGGTGACGATTCTAAACTGTCTTGGGTTCTTTGAATAGCGGACTGTTCCACATCAGTAGAGTTTGCTGGAGCAGTATGATGGGAAAGTTGTTCTTTGGATACAGAGGTTGTAGCTTGAGTGTTTGATGATGGTGCCTGATTTTCTGTACTGCTGCTATGAGGCAAATCAGTCGCTCGCTGCAGTGTGGGGTTGCGCAGACTTTGAATGGACTGATTAATATCAGTGAGCGTCGGTCCAATAGGTGGCAATGTATTGCTGGGTGCAGTACCTGGAGTAGGTGGTGATGATGAATTGCTCGTCACCCGCTGTAGAGGATTGGGCTGATGTGAAGGTGGCTGTAGATTATGAATCGATTGAGCAATTTCAGAAACTGATGATTGAGAACTATTGGCCACAGAGGAATGACTACTGTTATCATTAGATGATGAAAAAGAGTCTAACTGAGGCTTGTCTGCTGGAGTCTGCGACAATATATGTTTATTGCCATCGGACTGTGTTATTAGCTCTGATTGAGAGCTCTTTTGCAGGGATTGATTCCCTTTCGCCGTATGTGTAAAAGGCTGTTGAGAACTCTCCGTAGTCCGCTTCTGAGGCGAGATAGTACGTTGTATAGTTTCATGCTCAGACTGGTCTACAGATCCTCGTTGAGGACTTTCTGTAAGAGATTGAACAGGATTTAGCTTATCTGTGCTCGATAGTGAAACACTGTCTGTAGCCGATAACTGAATATTGTCAGATGGTGTTCGTTGTACAGGTTTACTTTTAGGCTGTATTAAAGATTCTGAAAGATTTTCTTCTGACAAGAATTGAGTAGTTCCGCCCGGACTTTTAGAGCTGTTGTGAGAGTCGTCTGATGTCGTAATCTCATCAGACGTAGCAGCAGATTCTATCGTTTCGCTATTGGACTGCTTAGTAGGGTTTGGAGAATCCTCGGTTAAAAATTGAGTATGGTTACTGTTGTTAGTAATCTGAGGTGAAATATCGTCTGCAGTGAATGACTCAATAGTGTCAGATACTGTTCGCTGTATAGCACTGCTGTCAGACTGTACCGAGGATGCTGCTGGGACTTCTACGGTTGGAGATTGGAAAGAATTACCAACATCTGTATTTTGTACTGCTGGGAAAATATTGGCAGCCAAGCGCTGACTATGGTCAGTTTCAGTAGCTTGTACAGGATTTTCTTGAGCTAGCCTTGAATCATCTTGCGGCGGCGTTGCAGAAGTCTGGTTTGTTTGTGCCTCTGCGGGGATATCAGTAGGTGGTGATACGCTCTCAGAGAGTATGCTCCTATTGACTCTGGTTTGGTTAGAGACGTTATCTACATTGTTCTTTGGAGCTGTTGCCTCAGATGAAAAATAATGCTGCAGTTGATTTCTGAAGGGAACTGCTGGCTCTGCGGAAGCTAAAGATTTCTGAGCTGCTGCGTTTTCGAGAGGGGCAGCATCGACCTGACGAGCAACCGTGTTTTCGCTAGATGTTGTTTCTACAGGTTGTGTTGTTAAATTATCTGAAGGGACAACAGGAAAACCTTGAGGATAAAATGTTTTTAGATCAAGGATCGATAGGGGGATAGACCCCAACGAACGTCTTTGGACCCAACTGCCTAGGGAACGAGCGATACCTAATGGGGATGTATGGCCTAGAGATTTTGCCATTATTTAACTTTGTTTCCTACCCACCACATCCTGTCCTAGAATCAACCTTTAGCTTTGACATCGCGCAGCCCTATTTACTCGCAAAGTACCCGGTGTCAGAACGACTGGTTAGCATAGTGGCACCACCACCGCCGCTGCCAAAGGTGACATTTAACCCCTCATAGGCCAAGGTGAGTTCTTCAATGGCAACAGCGCTACCATCGGCCTGGAGAGAAGGTGCTTGCCACCCCACTGGGACTGCACCAATCAGGGTCCAACATTGTTGAGTGTGTCCGGCCTGGTTAAAGACCAAAATGTTAATGTTGCGTCGGTATTGGTTGAGACTGGTCCCTGAGGTACGGGGTTGAAATAGTGCACTAATCCAGTCCCAGAACACTTGATTGCCGCTAATGCCGCGTTTGAGGGTGACGTCCTTAAACTCAGGGGTTCCGAGTAAAATTCGTTGTTGATCATTGAGTCCTCCTTCAGCAACAGTTTCTCTGTTAATGGTGACGCCTAGGCCACTGCATTCGGTAAAACAGGCGGTGATTTTGCTTTCAATTTCTACGTAAAATCGATTGGTGGTGATGTAATCGGCGGCGTTGGACGTAGTGCTGCGGCTGTCGCCGTATAGATCACCATAGATAGAGGTGCCTAACTGGTTGGCGGCAAGTAGCTCGTTAAACATTAATGGCGTCTCCCACTGGCTCGTTCTTGTTGGGCTTGCAGGTCATCCCGAAGTAACTGGTGGATGCGATCGCAAAACTGTTCCATCGCCATCGGATCATTGGCTAACTGTACCGCCACTTTCGCCATCATGCGTTTCACCTCTAAAGTATGGGTGCTTTGCAAAATCGCTGGCCCCACAAACCCCACTGGATTAGAAATCGAACCATTGGGGGGCAAAAAGGTTGCTTGCTCAGCTCCGGTCCCCAAATCTAACTGTGCCATGGTCTACTCCATCAGATTATTAATCTCTCGGTAGAAGTTTTGTAGGTAGTTAAGATCGCCTGCAAACAGGTGCTCAATCACAATGGGGCTCACCTCTGGCAGCGAACCCAGGGATAAAATCACCCGTGCCAAAATAATCACGGTGGCGTAGGCCGGATTGGCCTGGACCCGTGGATCAGACATGGGTTCAATTTCATCTACGGTGCGGGCCAGACGCATGACACCTCGATGATGCAGCTGTCCTGTGGCGTCGGCATAGCCTGTGGGCAGTTCAAACGTGAATTCTGTTCTTAGGCCAGAGGTTACACTAACCGATGGTTTTGGTGGACTATCGGGGATGTTTACCGGGGGGGAGACAATGGGCTGAATAGAGGGCTTTGCCTTTGGTGACGGTAGCCCCAAGTCATTCGAAATTTGAATAGCAACCATGGTTCCTTAAGAGAAAAAGGTTTAGCAGAGGGGACAGTACAGGCTCTTTTGAAGAGAAGTTGGCGATGGTTGGAGTCAATGTTGATACCGCCCTGCCCTGTGCAGACGGGGCGGAAATAGTCTCTTTTCCAGGTTGTTAGCTCATGGCCATACTCAGGGCAGCGGCTCCTAACATCCATTCATCGGATACTCGCTTGAGCGACTCTACAGCAATCTCCACTTCTTCGACATTATGATCCGCGCCCTTAACATCGAGATCAGAGATTTTGTAGCTAACGGGCCAAGCTCCGGTAAACTCAAATCGAAACTGTTCGAGACCAGATTGCCCATAGATACACAAGGCTCCATTGCGCCGTTGGGCATCCCAATTGCCTTCACCGATGGTATCCATCCAGTCCCAAAAAGCGGTAGATACCGTTAGCCCTCGTTTGAGGGTAATGTTGGTGTAAGAACTGTTACCAGGAATTTTGGAACGAACTACATGGCCGTGGCTGCGGCCCTGCTGACCCCATACCTGGGGAGTGACTTCACAGATCTCAATCACATCTTGCGATCGCTGGAAGCCATTACACTCCATAAAATAACCATCAATCAGGTCAACGCTACCATCCAGCCTAAGTTCTAAATAAAAGCGGGCCTTGGTTAAAATCTCAGGAAACATAGTCGCTAAGCTGCCCGAATAACCTGGGTGAAGTATAGCTCCAGAGTATCTTCAGCCAGACTGCCGCCGCTGTCTACCGAAAGGCTACCAATTTGTTTTTTGGTTCCTGGAAACAGATCGATAAAGTTATAGCGCATGGCCTCTTCACCATTGGGATTATAAACCACGAGAGAGCCTGTTTTGCGACTGTCCATGGCTTTGGAACCACCACCTGAGTAAGTATCTGGATGACAATCGTTGTACCAGTCCGATAGTTTTTGGTGATCAGATTCGTTACCCGCTACATAGGTGAGGGTAATGGTGCTGTTGTATTTCACACCGCCGATGGTGGATTGGGTTTGGGTAATGGCATTTTTAGTCACACCGATGGCAGTATCGCCACCTGCTACCTCAAGCTCAATCTCAGGACCGGTACAGGTTTTCACTGATAAACCTGTGACACCATCAATCTCGAAGTAAAATTTTGAATTTGTACAATATTGAACCATGATCTGTTCTCAACTATTTTCTTGATTGGCGTTGCTGATCCTCAAATGGATTGTTTGATCCCCTAAATCAGCAACGGCTCCTGATTTACCTAAAGGTCCACTACAAAACCCGATTAAATTTCTCGCAGGTAATGGTGTAAGTCTCTTCGATATAAGCATCAGCACTCACATCGAGATCGGCACACTTATACTTAGAAGGCCAAGCCTCAACAAACATCCACTTAGCAACTTCATTGCCGTCAGTGTCGTAGGCAGTAATACTGCCTTCTTTTTTATTGCCACCCCAGTTGCTTTTGCCCCCATTGGAAGCGGGTAAACAATTTTCGAACCATTCATAGAGCTTTTTACTGGTGCTATCACCATCGCCGCTGGCAATACACACACAGTCAAAATTAAACAACCCTTCAAAACCTGCGGTATTCACCTGCCAAATGGTTTTACCCCCCTTAGTGGTGCCAATGGCCTGCTGTCCCCCTTGAACCTTAGGGGCATAGTCAGGAATATTAACATTTTTGAAAACGGACTGTTCTCCTTCACACACACCAGCAAGTTCTATGTAAAAACTACTGGGGGCAATGGGTTTAGTTAGATCAGACATGAGTCTACCTCCTTATCATTCTGTTGATTTTTTTTGGCGTTGCTGATCCTCGGGATGGATTTGTCATATCTAGACAACTGATCAGTTTTATAGATCGTTTCATCCTCTAAATCAGCAACGGCATTGTTTTACGGCGTTTGCAGTAATGGCGTTTGTTTCATCCCCCCCTAAAAAGGAGAGCAAAGGAGGGAATGGGAGTGTTTGGAGATTCTCAGATTCTCCGCTAAACCTTACTGGTTAGGAGCCCACTGACTAATGCGGAAGATTACAAATTCTGCCGGTCTCACGGGGCAGACACCAACTTCCACATATAGTCGGCCTAGCATAATTGTGTCATGGGTATTCAGTTCACCATCACACTTTACGTAGAACGATTCAGAAGGAGATGAGCCAAACAAAGCTCCTTCTCGCCAGAGTCTTTCTAGGAAATTACTCACGGTGCGAGTAACCCGAGCCCACAGATCTGGATCGTTAGGCTCAAAAACAACCCACTGGGTCCCGATTTCAATGGACTTCTCGATGTAGCTCAACAACCGACGGACACTGATGTAGCGCCACTGTACATTGTCGGGCTCCACCAGGGTACGAGCCCCCCACACTTTTAAGCCACGGTTGTAACTAGCAAAGTTACGAATACAGTTAATGCCTAAGGGGTTCAACAACTCCTGCTCGCGCATATTGGTCTCGTAGGCCAGACCAATCACACCCCGAGGAGTTTCGTTCGCAGGGGCCTTAAACACACCGCGAGACTCATCGGTGCGGCACCAAATACCCATCATGTGGCCAGAAGGAGGAACCAGCTTGGGACGTCCACCGTTGCGAGGATCAGCCACCTTAATCCAGGGATAATAGGTAGCACCAAACATGGAGCGACGATTGAACATGCTCAACCATTTAGCAGCATCCGCAGGGCGCTGACGGCTGGGGTCAACGGGAGTCATGCTCTTCCCAGGCTTCACCGGAGGAGGATCAATCACGGCCATCCGATAAGCCGGTCCAGGGAAGGAATTCTCACACATGCTCAGCATCATTTCCATGACACCGTGTACCTGGTCAATATCGATCAAACCACACTCATAGGCTAGGAGCAGATCGGGACAGGCCACCATGGAGACTTCATCAATCTCGTATAGACCTTGAATACCGGTACGGTCATCACGATTTCCTTGGAGATCGCGGTTAAAGCGATCGGGTTCACCGACATAGGGAGGCGGTGCAATTTCATAAGAGCCGTTGGCCGGACGACGGGAGAGGGCCTGACCCGACTGGGAAATATCGCCAATGACAATATACTCAGAAGATTCCAGCTGGGCAACAGCATAGTCTGCTAGCGCCGTCTCCGCCTCTGGGTTCATGGTCAGGTGATCATACCGCTCAAGAATGTCGTCCCCGTTTCTCACCACAACGGTAAAATATTCGCCATTATTAAGGGGGGGGTCCGCATCTTCAGGAGCATCCTCAGGCAGAGGTTTGGGGCCACCATCCAAGACACTGACCGTCAGACGACCGGTGCTAGAGGGCAGGGCCAAAGTACCCCCTTCTTCTGACTCAGAAGCCTTGAGATAGAAAGAAAGAGAAGGCTTACCACTGGAGGTAATCAGTTTTGTTGCATGGTCTGCGGCCACAGGCTTAGGAGAACCCGGTAGCTGAGTACCAATGCTAACAACCCAGCAGCGGCCACCGCCGTTTAGAAACCAGCCTTGAACCGCAAAGGGAAGATAGGCCCCAAAATCAGTAAAACCATCGGAGCCAGGTTTACCAAAAAACTCTAGATACTGCGCCCAATTGGTGATCATCATGGGCTCGAACAGTTCGGCATCGCCGCGCACATCTTCGGTGAAGCCCACAAAACCAGCAACGCTCATACTCACCCCTTCAATGGGGCGACTACCGCGATCGACTTCTTCAACGTATACACCAGGCGCAAAGTAATCTAAGGCCATATTAGCTATCCTCCATCCAGATCAATCTGTAGTGTCTGTAGTGTTTTTCTGTCTAACGGGAGAGAATTATCGTTTCAACGAACGAAATGAGAAAATGCTGGATTACCCATTAGGTTTAGTTACCAAATGCACGGTGCATTGATAACAAAAGCCTGTGCAAAATAGTTATACAACAATAGTTAGAACAGTCTTCTGAATACTGTTTTCCCTAAACTTGTCCTTCGGTATCAATAAAAGTCAAATTAAGTATTCTTAGTTTTGTAATTACGTCGGGACCTAGTAAGAAATACTGAAGAGTCTGCTATGGCCAATTTATTGAGGAGATGGCCCTATCAAAAATTAGGCGTTGCTAATCCTAGGGATGTTTTTTTCTGAAAGCGTCTGGCACAGTCGAGCGTTGTCAGATCGGTCCATCCCGTAAATCAGCAACAGCAAAAATTAGTTTCTGGCTAGGCTTTTCGCTTTAACAAAACCCGCACCCATCGATACAGTCCCCGTGTAGCATCTAATAGAAATAATGGAACGGAAACTTTTAGAGGAGAGATAATGGGTCGATAAAGCCAATAATAAAAAAGTTTGAGGTCGTGCCATGCGGAACCAGAGCCCGGACGTAAAAAATCTGAAATATCAACAACTAATCCCCGTCCGTGGTGCATCATGACATTTTTTCCATGGACATCATGGGGACGCAGTCCACGGCTGCGAGCGTAGTCTAGGGCTTGGTCAATATCTAGAATGACCTGCTTGGGAATGCGTAATCCTCTATGGAGACAATTAAACAGAGTTATCCCGTGAAGCCGTTTGAGGACTAGCAAATTGTCTTTAGCATAGAAACATTGTGAGAAGGCAGGATGACAACCGATTCGCCGATACACCTCCACCTCGTCTTCAAATCCAGGACGATTAGGAGCATAGATTTTAACAACCAGATCGGGGTAGTCAGGGTGGGCAAAGACAGCGGCATAGTTCCCTGTCCCCAGCAGCTGCCACGGCATAGGCACATGACGCACTGCAATGGGGTCGTAGGGACGAATACTGACCAAACTGACCTGGGGATGCAGTTCTGACTGGATCAGGTCAAGTAAGGGGTCAACCGATTGACTGAGGAGCGAAACACTATTCACCATGGGGCTACTGTCTGTGAATGGTCGCCTTTACTAATGGGGTAATCAGCAAAGTCCCACTATCAGTGTAGACATCTCTAGGAAAAATGTGGGTGGTGCGTACCCATTTATCAAACTATGTTGAATTTAGCCCCTAGATTGGGCATTTCTATAGCGGGTCAGTTTTTAATTACACTTTAGTCACACTATTGTTGAATGAGTAATCATCTTGCGATCGCAACCGTTACGGCTACACTCCAGCGGCTATTACAGGGCGCGATTCAGCAGGATGTGGACGGTGCCAGGGTCACCACTCTAAAGCCCAACAGTATTGGTAGCAGCACCCCTGAATCTGGCATCAACATGTTTTTGTACCAGGTCAGCTATAACGAGGCCCTCCGCAACCATGACACTGCCGCGTTTCGCGCCAAAAAAGGACCGATTCGGCGTCATTCATCATTAGATTTGTACTATATGCTCAGCGCCTACGGCAACGAAACTGAGCTAGAACCCCAGCGACTGTTGGGTAGCGTGGTGCGCACTCTGAGTGACAAAACGGTACTTACCTCAGACATGATTGACACCGCCATTGAGGATGCCACATTCTTAGCGGACTCTGACCTCACCCACCATGCGCAGCAAATCACCATTAATCCTGTTTCCATGGATATGGATGAGCTGTCAAAAATTTGGTCTACCTTTTTTCAAACCCCCTATTCCCTCTCCATGGCCTATAAAGTTATGGCCGTGGTTATAGATGGTGAAATGTCGGCCCAGAAGGCACTGCCCGTTCGAGAACCCCGCTCACGAATTGTGCCCTTTGCCCATCAGCCACGCATCGATAAGGTACTGGCCCAAACAGGTCCCAGATCTCCCATTGAAGCCAACACCACATTACGAGTCGTGGGGCAACAGCTCAAGGGCAACCATACCAAAATAAAAGTCGGCATCGCTGAGATTACGCCCCAGTCTATTAATGATACAGAAATTGTTGTTTCCCTTAGTGGAGCAACAACCCTCCAGGCCGGGATACAACCTCTGCAGGTATTACATTATCCCAATCCTCAAACATCTATTCCCGTCGCTTCTAATGCCTATCCCTTTATGCTGTGTCCCACCTTGACCGCTGTGCATGTGTCTGATGTTGAAGGCATTGACGACGATCCGCGCACAGGTAATTTGCACGTTTCTACCCATCTGCCTGTGGGCAGTGGTCAGCGCGTTGTTGTTGCCCTGAATGAATGGTCTGTGGATAGCCCCGCTGTCTATTTATTTGAAGCCCGTCCAGACCAGAACTCCAGAACTGAACTGACAATTCCATTTAACAACGTGAAACCGAGCGAATATTTAATTCGTCTACAGGTGGATGGAGCTGATAGCCAGTTAGGTGTGGATACAGAGCCCAGTAGTCCTACGTATAACTGGTTTAACAGCCCTAGAGTTGTTATTCAATAAGTACTATGAGTGACGTACCTGAATCCAATGCTGACCAACCGTCCGAACCCGATCTTGAAACCCTAAAACAGAAAATGAACTTAGAACTTGAAGTCATCAGCGTCAACCAACTCCACAATTTAGCGACCGAAGCAGTGGAGAAAAAGCTAATTTCAGCCCATGGCTATCGCGGTGGTCAGTATGAGCTACTGCGGGATGGAGAGTTTGTGTTATTGGAGCCAACAGCGGCCATTCAATATTTGCAGGATTTATTGCAGGGTAGTTAACGAACGACTATGATTGCTGCCATTCCCCGTACCCTCTCTGTAAACAATTGGCATACCGCTAATCGACAACATTTAGGCCACACCATATCTCAGATACATCGCCTCCTGGAGACCCATACGGGAGGGGAGCCTGAATCAGCGGTAGCGACCGCCAACAGCCCAGAAAGCAACTATCATGGCCAGCCATTTGCCCTAGAATTGTTGGCTCGTTGTTTTGAGCTTACAGAGTTTGAACAGAATATACTGCTCCTCTGTGCGGGAATGGAACTGGATGGTCGCTGGCCCCAACTATGCCAGACAGCTAGCAGTCATGCCTATCCCACCTTTGGGCTGGCTCTAAATCTGTTTTCAAACAGTAACTGGGAAGCGTTAACCCCCAGCGCTGCCCTCAGACGGCATAAACTGTTAGAAGTGGGTGGGGGAAATGCCTTGGTAACCAGCCCCTTACGGATTGATGAGCGAGTATTGCACTATTTAACAGGGGTGCAGTACCTGGATCAGCGGTTACAAATGTTGGTGTGCCCTGTCCAACCGTCTTCAGAATTAGTCCCTTCCCATGGCCGGTTGGTTGAAACGATAGAGCACACCTGGACCCGACATAACACTGTTTTACCAGGTGTGCAGTTGATTGGGATGGATGGTAACAGTCTAAGAATCATTGCTGCCGCCGCCTGTAGTCGTTTGGGGCTGGAGCTACAGGAACTCTCGGTAAAAGCATTACCGACCGATTGGCAACAGCTAAAAAATTTGCAACAGCTATGTGAACGAGAATATCGGCTGAGTCGTATGGCTCTGTTGTTAAATTGCGAAGAGTTGGGGGTGGAAAGCACAGAGAGACAGGATGCTGCTGCAACATTTATTGACACTATCCAACTTCCCCTGATCATTGCCAGTCAGGAGCGTCGCCGTCAGCGCCAGCGTACCCTGGTGTCCCTAGACGTCAATTTCCCCACACCTCAGGAACAGCGACAGCTTTGGCACAAGGGCCTGGGCGAACGTGCTAAAACATGGCAGCCTGCCATCAACGCCCTAGTTTCCCAATTTAATCTGAGTTCCAGTGCTATCCACACCGTCTGTTTGCAGAGTCAGACCGATAGCCCGACTCCCCTATGGAATCTTTGTCGTACCCAGGCCCGTCCTCGGCTAGATGAACTAGCCCAACGTATCGAGACTCGCGCTACCTGGGATACCCTAGTACTGCCAGAAAAAGAATATAACAGCCTCCAGGAGATTTCTGCCCATGTAGCCCAGCGCGCACGGGTCTATGAAGCCTGGGGGTTTGGCGACAGCAGCGGTCGTGGTCTAGGCATTAGTGCACTATTTTCAGGCGCTAGCGGTACCGGTAAAACAACAGCAGCCGAAGTCATTGCCGAGGAGCTTAATCTCGATTTATATCGGGTGGATCTGAGTGCGGTAGTCAGCAAATACATTGGCGAAACGGAAAAGAATCTGCGTCGCATTTTTGATGCCGCTGAGGGAGGCGGAGTCATTTTACTCTTTGATGAAGCTGATGCTCTTTTCGGTAAACGTAGCGATGTCAGTGATTCTAAAGATCGCTACGCCAATATGGAGGTCAGTTATTTGCTACAGCGTATGGAGTCATATCGGGGGTTAGCAATTTTAACAACCAACTTAAAAAACTCCATGGATCAGGCTTTTTTGCGGCGTTTACGGTTTGTTGTTCAATTTCCGTTTCCTGATTTTAAGCAGCGTACTAAAATTTGGCGCAAAATCTTTCCGACAAATACCCCCACCGAAAATTTGGTTTATGAACGTCTGGCAAAACTTAGCATCGCGGGCGGTAATATTCGCAACATCGCCCTCAATGCAGCATTTATCGCAGCAAATGCGGACGAACCGGTCAGAATGGAGCATCTGTTACAAGCAGCAAAAAGAGAATATTTGAAGCTAGAGCGTCCTCTGACTGATACTGAAGTGAAGGGGTGGGCCTAACACCCTTGTTTCTGGTACAAGGCCATGGGTAAAAAATACGCCGTTGCTGATTTATGGGATGGATCGATCTAACGACGCTCGCTTGTGCCAGACTCTTTCAGAAAAAAATCATCCCGAGGATCAGCAACGCCAAAAATACTAAAGCAAATCTATTTTTTTATTTTAAAGAATGAGTCGGATATGATTTTACCGGGTTGATTATATAAGGTGTCTGCAACACTTGGGGACATCTTACATGCTCGATTTGGAACGGCTGTTGCAGCTAGATGAGCTGCTGCGTTCTCGCCAACGCCAAACGGCGGATTCATTAGCGGCAGCACTAGAGTGTAATGAAAAGACGGTGCGTACCTATCTTGCTTATATGCGAGATAGGTTTGATGCTCCTATAGAATATAGTCGCACACAGGGCTGGTACTACACTAATGCGGAGTGGCGGTTATCGTCTGTTGCGCTTACCCGTGGGGAGATTTTTGCGCTTACGCTAGGGGCACGAATGCTGGCGGCCTATGGGGGTTCGGCCTATGGTCAAGAGCTACAGTCTGCCATTGAGCAGTTAGTGAAACGTTTGCCTGAGCAAAGCTGGGTAGATTTGCATCAGCTAGTGGATGAGCATGTGATGTTTCGCTCTGGAGCGGAGTTGGATCTTGACCCGGAGGTGTGGCAAATATTGGAAAAAGCCTGTCGGCAACGGCAACAGGTGTGGATGCGGTATGGGACGCCGGGAAAGCCGGTCTCGGAACGGCGGCTAGATCCGTATTTGCTGCATTTTTCTCGGAATAATCCGTACATCACTGGATGGTGTCATAAACGTAACGATAAACGCTGGTTTCGCGTTGATCGCATACAGGAAATTAAGTTACTAGACGAGAAATTTGAAGTACATCCGTCTTTTGATCGCAAACGGGATGTGGAGTCGGCATTTCAGCATGAGGTGGGGGGCACCCCTAAAGAGGTAGCAATTTGGTTTGATGGGCCGACGGCTCCTTATATTCGCGAACGACGCTGGCATCCGAGTCAGCGGATTGAAGAGCATGAAGATGGCTCGCTGACATTGCGATTAGAGGTACGGGGGTTGAATGAGGTGAAACGCTGGGTGTTGTTTTATGGGCAGGGGGCAAAGGTGCTAGAGCCATCGGAGTTGGTGGCAATGGTGAGGGATGAGGTACAGGGGATGAAGGCGCACTATGGACAGGAGAATTCACCATGAGTCAGCCACGGTTTTGGGCGAAAACGGGTAAAGGAGACTTTGAGAATGGTCAGCCGAAATATCATCCGGTGATTTGTCATTTAGCAGATACAGCAGCGGTGGCCATGGAAATTGTTCGCTCTCACCTAAGCCCAGTGGCCAAGAAACGGCTATTGGATGGCTTAGGCTTGACCGATGAAGACGCGATGATTCGGTTTTGTGGGTTTATGGCCGGTAGCCATGATTTGGGTAAAGTCAGTCCTGCCTTTCAGTTTCAGGTCAGCGATGTGGGGCAAATCTTAGCTGGTGAAACACTCTACGACTGTTGGTCTTCTTTACCCTGGAGTCGTCGTAAAAATAAAACTCCCCATGGGCTTGTAACAGCGGCGACATTGCCAGATTTTTTGGTTGATGTTGGTGTTGGCAATAATTTATCCAAACGTCATGCCCAACGACTAGCTAAAAAATTAGCCACGATTGTTGGAGGTCATCATGGTTTCTTTCCTTCCAGCGAGGATATCAAGAAATTAGATAGTGCTCTGGCTGGAACAGATGAGCGAAGTATTTGGCAGCAGCATAGTCTGACTATTTTTCAGCAGTTGAGAGACTATGTTGAATTAACTGCTGCTGACCTACCCAATCAGTGTGATAATGCAGCGGCCATGCTGTTGGCAGGATTAACCACTGTGTCTGATTGGTTAGCGTCCAACCCTGAAAAAGAATCTGGCTTTCCCTACGCAGATAACACATCATTTGATAAATATAAGCAAGATTTGAAGCAAAAGGCTAAAAATGCCCTTGAGAAACAGGGATGGACTTGTCATCAGGATGGTGATCCGCTGACGTTTAAAGAACTTTTTGGGTTTGATAATCCACGGGATTTGCAAAAAGTTGCGATCGCACTCTCACAGACCCTCCAACCACCGTGCTTAGTGATGGTAGAAGCCTCCATGGGAGAGGGCAAGACAGAAGCCGCGTTGTATCTAGCTGATTATTTACAACATCAAACATTAGCCGGAGGTTTTTATATTGGTTTGCCAACACAAGCCACCAGCAATGCAATGTTTCAGCGAGTTCAGGATTTTCTAAGTAAGCGCTATGACCAAAAAGTCATCAATTTAACGCTGAGTCATTCGGCAGCAGCACTCAAGGAAGAGTATCGGCAGACTATCTGTCGTTTAGATCAGGTCTATGACAAGGAGGAAAAAGTTGTTGCTAGTGAATGGCATACGGCTCGAAAACGATCCATGCTGAGCCCTTATGGTGTGGGTACTGTGGATCAAGGCTTAATGGGTGTGGTGCGATCTCGCCATCAATTTGTCAGACTATTTGGTTTAGCCGGACGAACCGTGATTTTAGACGAGATTCATGCCTACGATCTATACACAGGTACTTTACTAGAGCGTTTTCTGGAGTGGTTGGCATTACTGGGGTCTCCGGTGATTGCATTGTCGGCCACATTACCCACAAGCACACGCCAGGGACTGCTCACAGCCTATGCCAAAGGAAGTATCCCCCACAGTGAAGAGGATGATTTTGTTGCTCCAGAGTTGCCTCAGACACCCTACCCACGCATTACGGCTTTTTCTAATGACACAGTTACAGCAAAGTCATTCCCAGCCTCTGACCATGTATGTCGTGAATTAGCAGTCCATTGGGTGACGGATAAGGAATGGGTACTTTCCCTTAAAGACAAGCTTCAGAATGGCGGATGTGCAACTGTCATTTGTTCAACGGTTAGTCGAGCACAAGAGGTCTATGATCGCTTGCAGCCTCACTTTGAATCTCATCAAGAACTGGGTCTTTTTCATGGTCGATTTTTATTTTCTGATCGAGAACGGATTGAAAAAGATTGCCTAGATAAATTTGGCAAGCAGGGTGATCGGCCTGAAAAATATGTCCTGGTCGCCACCCAGGTAATTGAACAAAGTTTAGATGTGGACTTTGACTTAATGATTAGCGATTTGGCTCCGATAGATTTACTGCTCCAGCGTTCGGGTCGGTTGCATCGTCATATGCGGGAGCGTAGACCTGCGGGATTACGATCGCCAGCATTATGGATTGTAGAACCAACCATTAAGGCAGGTGCTAAAGCAGACTTTGAGGAAAGTGGCTACATCTATGATCGTCATGTGTTGTTGCGAAGCTGGTTAACATTGCGAAATCGCACCAGTGTTCAGCTACCAGAAGAAACAGATAGCCTAATCGAGGCAGTTTATCACCTGGATGCGGATATTCCTGAAGAGTTAGAGCCTCAGTACCAGGAAGACTGGCAAACGTCGTTAGCAGATTATCGAGCAGACACCGAGGATTCTTACAGAGCAAAGGCTAATAGAGTTAAGCTGCCGCCTCCTAGGGCCGACAATAGCCCGGACCAGTTTACGCGCCAGGGTGATGAAGATGACGAAGCCACTATTGCGGCAGTAACACGGTTAGGCGAGCCTTCCATTACGACTATTTTCTTGAAGCGGACTGACCAGGGGCTGTGTTTACCCACTGGAGACTGTCAATCCATTAACTTGCAGACTCGACCTACGTTACCGGTAATTCGAGAGCTACTGGCGAACAGCACCCGCATTTCAAAAAAAGCAATCGTCAATGAATTATCAAAAACTAAGCCACCGAACAGTTGGACATCGGCCTTGCTTAGAAATTGCCGCTATGTGGAGTTGGATATGGAGAATGGAGCCGATGTGGGCAAGTGGAGGATCAGCTTAGATCCTCTGAAGGGTGTTGTTTTTCAGAAGAATAACTGACTTTGAGGAGGTGATGTTAGTGTCGTTCAATCTAACTGTAGAAAAATGGATACCGGTGGTATCTCAAGATTTTCGACTACAAGACGTTTCATTAATTGAATTATTTGAAAACTGGAACACAATCCAGGAAATCCAAGGTGACAATCCGCCGACCACATTGACAATTCACCGTTTCCTGTTGACCGTTTTGCATCGAGCTTACCAAGGCCCCAAAGATATCGATCACTGGGAAGAGATTGAACAGGATGATGGCAAAAAGGCGATTGCCTATCTTAAAGATCATGCTGATTACTTTGATCTGCTGCATCCAGAACGGCCATTTATGCAAGATGTCACCATCACCCAGGATGCAGCAGCTGAGATTTATCAGGCCCATGTTTTACACGGCAACAATACCAGCACGGTGTTTTGTCACGACCACCAGTGGAGTAGTGCCTCACTGTCAATTCCAGAAGCCGCCAGACTAGTGTTGCGATTGCACTGGTTTGATGTGGGCGGCAGAAAGACCGGCTCATCTGTTTCAGCAGGGGTGATTCCCACCATGGACGCTGCCAATGTTTTAGTACGGGGGCAGAGCCTTAAGGAAACGTTGTTGCTCAATCTGATGCAGTACAACCCCAAGAAGGAAATTCCCAGTGTTGTAAATGGAGACGACCTGCCTTCTTGGGAACGGGAACCTGCCGTAGCGCTTGAGCGGATTCCCAACGGCTACATTGACTATCTGACCTATCAGTGGCGTCGGGTGCGATTATTTTTTGAGCAAGATCGGGCGGTTAATGTCGCTTTCCATGGTGGCGATCGCATTCCTAAAAATGTGGATGCCAGTCAGTGGGAATGTGGGGTTGCTTATAACAAAACAAAGAAAGGGCAATTCACCGTTCGCCTCAATCTTAGCCGCTCCCTATGGCGTGATTCTGCTGCGTTCTTACAATCTTCCGATGCTGGGGAGCGGCCTCGAATTATCAGCTGGGTTGCTGATTTGCAGGAGGAGGAATTAGCAGAGGACCGGCTAAGCCTTCAAGTGCTGGGGCTATCGGTGGATAATGCTAAACCCTTGGGATGGAGTAGTGAGCACTTTTCTGCGCCCATGCTGTATCTCAGAGAAAAAAGGCTATGGCAAGCCCTAGTGTCTGCTTTAAATGAGGTAGAAGAGCATCAAAATGTTTTTCGTTCATTTAAGGGCAGTCCCTATCATGCACTGGCAGAAGTGCTCAAGAATGGCGATGCCGGTGCATTAGCTAACGCCCTTGATGGGGAATCTCGATATTGGGCTGTCCTGGACCAGGCGTTTCCCAAGTTGCTATTTGATCTACCCAATGACCATGAAACGATGGCCGATGGCGTTACCTATTACGGCAACAGGACATTGCCAGAGTGGACGAAAACTATTCAACAGGTGGCAACAGATGCCTTCACCGAATCCATCGCTGCGATTCGTAACTATGAAGCACGGGCAGCGGCGTTACGTTCCCTGAACTATCACCTGGCCAAACTGCGAGGAGATATTAAACCAAAAGGCAAAAAGAAGTCTTCTAAAAAGAAAACCGAGACGGCTAAGGCTAGCTAGTGTTTTGAACTGCACATTTAACTGAACACAATGATGACAACAACACCTTCTATTTCACCTGCCGTTAAACGTGCAGCGGATGTTTTGGACCAAATCCAGAACATTATTGAATACGACAATGGAGCAAAGGCAAATCTCAAACGGGCACTGACGGGTGATCCGCGACATCGACGGGCGACTTATCCTTTGGTCTTACGATACCTGAGTGACTCAGAAGAAGCCTACAACTTGGAGCAGTGGCTTTTGGTGACCTGCTTACTGGCTTACTATCCCCAGGATATCGATCCAGAAAATAAGAACACGTTTGGTCACAGTGCCCGTCGCTTAATCAACGAAGACAGTTCTGGTGGTCCCGAGCGTCGATTTCGTGCCTTGTTAGATACTGCATCAGAAGATTTGAGATCGCCCCTGACCGCCATGGTGCGACTAATGAAATCTAACAAGCTTTCCATCAACTATCCACAACTGTTGGTAGATCTATGCCGTTGGGACCATCCAGATCAATACATTCAAGATAAGTGGGCACGAGCATTTTGGAATGCACCGCATGCTAATGACAACAAGGAAGACTTAGACGGCGTAACAGGCGTTTAGGTGCTTTGCCACTATCACGGCTAATCAACCCTTCAAGTTTTTAGGAGAAAAACCATGCAATTTGAAATCCATGTTCTACAGAGCTTTCCCCCCGCTAACCTGAACCGAGATGAGAACGGAATGCCTAAGTCAACGGTCTTTGGTGGACGTCCTCGGGCCAGAATTTCTAGCCAGTGCCAAAAGCGGGCGGTTAGACTTCACTATCAGCAGCATTCAGACTTGAATCCTGATAATTTTGCCAACCGGTCTCGTTCTTGGCTATCTCAACTGAAGCCGCTTTTGATGGCGGCAGATATTGAGGAAGAACAAGCGGCAATTGCCGCTAAGTTAGCCTTGAGTCATTTAGGGGCAGATGAGGATCCAAAGAAACCAGGTAAAACCAAAACGATCTTGTTTTTGGGACAAACTGAAATTGCAGCTATTGCCGATATTTTGATCAAAAACTGGGACGAGATCGCACCTGGCTTAACGGGTAAAACACCGGCTCTACCCAAGAAAGATCCCAACATTGGCAAAGTCATTGAAAAATCTTTAGCAACTACGGGTAAGCCGGGCGACGTTGCCCTCTTTGGTCGCATGATGGCGTCGTTGCCTTCGGTCAACGTAGATGCCTCAGTACAGATGGCCCATGCCATTAGTGTTAACAAGCTACAGCAAGAGTTCGACTTCTTTACAGCGGTTGACGATCTGAGCGACACCAGTGACCTGGATGGTAATGATGACGCCGGGGCCGATCACCTGGGAGAAACCGGGTATAACAGCTCCACATACTATCGATTTACGGTGGTAGATACCCAGCAACTAGAAAAAAATCTAGGTAGTGATGACCAAGGAGCCATCATCACCAAAGCCTTTTCAGACGCCTTTATTCAAGCCATTCCCACCGGTCATCAAAATGGGTTTGCGGCCCACAGCCTACCCGCTGCGGTCATGGTTGTAGTACGTAAGGGACAGCCTGTTTCATTGGTAGATGCCTTTGAAGAACCGGTTGCACCAAGAAATAACAAAAGTTTATTGGGCAATGCAATTTCTCGTTTAGATCAGCATTGGACAGACCTATGCAAAATGTATGGGGATGACTCAGTGGCATTTAAAGGCATCGTTACCCGTGAGCAACTGGCCGAGCATTTAAAGCATCTAGCAGACTACGAAAAACCGTCTGTTCAAGAACTGCTTAAAGATGCGATCGCAGCTGCCTTTCCTGGAGGTAACTAACCATGCCCACATTACTCATGCGAATGCGATCACCGATGATGAGCTGGGGCGATCACAGTCGATTTACCATTCGAGATACCCGACGCGAACCGACAAAATCAGCAGTGATTGGGTTACTGTGTGCCGCGTTGGGGCGACCCCGCTGGGAACCTGTCGCGGACCTATCTGCCCTCAAAATGGGAGTCCGCATCAATCAAGAAGGTGTTGTCCAAAAGGATTATCACACCGTAATGGATGGGATTAAATCCGGCGGGGGCAAGGGGGGCACCGTCATTAGCCATCGTTACTATGTTGCCGATGGTGATTATCTGGTGGGCTTAGAAAGCCAAGATCAAGCATTACTTGATTCTTTGGATAATGCCTTGCTGGCTCCCGTTTGGCAACTTTACCTTGGGCGCAAAAGCTTTATTCCTAGCTGTCCTGTCAGAATTGGCCTCTATGATTTACCCCTCATAGAGGCTCTAGAGCATAAATTACAGCGTTCTCAGGCATCCATTAACAAACTACCGCAACAGCTGCGGTGCGTTGTGGAAGTGCCGAACAGTTTAGATGTGAGGCAAGATGTACCGATTGATTGGCAAAAGCGATTCTTTGGCAGTCGTTGTGTAGAGTCTTCTTTTTTGGATAAAAATCAATGTTTCTCTCCCAGTTAATTCTCAATGACCATGCTCGTAAAGTGCGACGAGATTTAGGTAATGCCCATGAGCTACATCGACAGATTATGCAGGCATTTCCTGATGAGGCAGAACAACATACTCCAGATGCTTGGAACCCTCGTCATGAATGGAATATTCTATTCCGACAAGAATCGGAGAGTAATAAGATACTGGTACAGTCTGCTGTTGAACCTAACTGGTCTAAGCTACCTAAAGGCTATTTGCAACAGGAGAATACTAAATCGATTGCCTACGATGCCAACAACTTTGAACCTGGCAAGGTATTACAGTTTCGTCTCAGGGCTAACCCCAGCAAACGGGATAAGGAAACCCGCAAAACGGTTGGCTATTTCAAACAGCAGGATCAGCTGGCATGGCTACAGCGCCAGAGCGATCGCAACGGCTTCCGCCTCCATGGTGCCGATATCATCCCATCACCCAATGTATTTGGTCGCAAAAAGGGTAAATCTCCCATTCGCATTACCACCGCCCTGTACCAAGGCATTTTAGAGGTCACCGACAGCGGTGCATTTATCCAAGCACTGTGTCAGGGATTGGGCCGAGGGAAGTCCTATGGCTGCGGTCTTTTATCGGTGGCTCGCTACCGCGCCTGATCGTCTTTTTATATCGTCACTATGGCCAGATTACGAACGCTGCCCAAGGCCCGCGATCGCATTAGTTTTCTCTATTTCGAACATTGTCGGATAGAACAAGATGAACGTGCGATCGCGGTTTTTAAGCAAAAAAGTAAATTCTTTGTACCCTGTGCTGCCATTGGCACCTTGCTACTGGGTCCGGGCACATCCATCACCCATGCTGCCATCAAAACGTTGGCCGACAACGCCTGCGAGGTACAGTGGGTGGGTCAAGATCTGATGCGGTTTTATGCCCATGGTCGTAGTGGTGCGGGCAATGCTCGCAGGTTAATCCATCAGGCAACACTCTGGGCCGACTCTATTCAAAGGTTGGCAGTAGTACGACGCATGTATGAGTTTAGATTTGATGAAACGCCTGATGAGAATCTGAGTCTACAGCAGATTCGTGGGCTAGAGGGTGTCCGAGTACGCACCCTGTATCAACGCTGGAGTAAAAAAACGGATGTCGAGTGGACCGGGCGTAACTATAAAACTGAGAATTGGGATGCAGCAAATCCAATTAATCGGGCGCTATCCATTGCGAATACTTGCTTGTATGCGGTGTGTCAGGCGGCGTTGCATTCGGTGGGGTATTCGCCTGCACTGGGCTTTATTCATACGGGTAAGCCGCTGTCGTTTGTGTACGACATTGCTGATATGTACAAGGCGGAAACAACGGTTCCGGCTGCTTTTGAGTCGGTGGCGGAAACGTATTTTGATCTGGATCGCCATGTGCGGCAAAAATGCCGGGAGCGGTTCAGCGATTATCGTTTAATGGCACGTCTGGTGAAGGATATTGACCGGGTGCTGGGCTTTGGGGATGACGATGAAGCGGAGCCGATTTGCTTTCTTTGGGACGATGTTTTGGAGTCGGTGGAAGGGGGTAAAAATTGGGCGGATAAGGAGGGCTGATGATCGTTGTGGTTTTGGAAAATGTGAAGCCTGTCCTGCGTGGGGAGCTGAGTCGTTGGTTGTTTGAGATTAAGGCGGGTGTGTTTGCTGGCAAAGTTTCGGCGTTAGTTCGGGATGAGCTTTGGCAGTTGATTGAGCAGAAACTCGGACGGGGATCTGCCGTGATGATCTATCCAAAGCGGAATGAACAGGGGTTTGATGCTCGAATGCTTGGAAATCCGTCGAGGTCATTGGTAGACATAGAGGGGGTGCTGTTGGTTAAAGTTGAATGATTTCGGCTATTTTGGAAGTGTTGTCCCCACCAGCGTGGGGGTGAACCGAGTCCCTTGTTGATACTGCTGGTGCAGTTCCCGTTGTCCCCACCAGCGTGGGGGTGAACCGGCTGTTCGCAGCTCTGGGAGTAAGTAACCAATGGGTTGTCCCCACCAGCGTGGGGGTGAACCGGAACATCGATAGAGCCCTGTTTGAGCGCAGTACCGTTGTCCCCACCAGCGTGGGGGTGAACCGATGCAGGCTCTGTGGAATGGCATCAACGAAAAGGTTGTCCCCACCAGCGTGGGGGTGAACCGATGATTACTTAGTTGATTTTGATGGCGGTGTGGGTTGTCCCCACCAGCGTGGGGGTGAACCGAACAGGCTGGCAAACTACATGAGAGATCATCTCAGTTGTCCCCACCAGCGTGGGGGTGAACCGAATTCAGAAAGCCGGAAAAGATCAAGATACAGCGTTGTCCCCACCAGCGTGGGGGTGAACCGTGCCACAGGATACGATCTCAGGAGATATCGCCGCGTTGTCCCCACCAGCGTGGGGGTGAACCGGTGTGTCTACGGGCGGTCGCCTAGTCCGCTCTTCGTTGTCCCCACCAGCGTGGGGGTGAACCGGCAGAGCTGTCTATTTTATTCCGAATTCTTTCAGCGTTGTCCCCACCAGCGTGGGGGTGAACCTTTGAAGTGTGACCATAGGGCGGCAAGAAGACTATGTTGTCCCCACCAGCGTGGGGGTGAACCGCCTCCTTTTGCCGGGGTGTACGGTCCTAGCAGTTCCGTTGTCCCCACCAGCGTGGGGGTGAACCGCTGATCGTCTGGTGGATACTGATGTCCCACTGAGGTTGTACCCACCAGCGTGGGGGTGAACCGAGCGCCTGAGTAACTAAATAGGCCTGTTAACTATCGTTGTCCCCACCAGCGTGGGGGTGAACCGGACATGCTAGCCAAGCTCCAGGGTGGGGTTGATCGTTGTCCCCACCAGCGTGGGGGTGAACCAGATCCTCGGATGGACCACAAAACTCGCGTTCCAGTTGTCCCCACCAGCGTGGGGGTGAACCGAACTTTTACAGGCGATTAATCTATGGCAAACTGGTTGTCCCCACCAGCGTGGGGGTGAACCGAAGCTTAGGTATTGATGTAGACCTTTCATGGTGGTTGTCCCCACCAGCGTGGGGGTGAACCGTTATTTCCCTGTCCTGGTCTCGGCTGAAGCGGCTGTTGTCCCCACCAGCGTGGGGGTGAACCGCACCACCTCACCCACCCCCGCCATTGGCAACGCTCGTTGTCCCCACCAGCGTGGGGGTGAACCGAGCAAGCTAAGAATGCCATAGTTTACGTGCGCGCGTTGTCCCCACCAGCGTGGGGGTGAACCGCCGTAATCATGCAACAATATTTCAGAAGTCAGACGTTGTCCCCACCAGCGTGGGGGTGAACCGAGATACCAGACAGCACCCCCAGCGTGGGCATCAGTTGTCCCCACCAGCGTGGGGGTGAACCGATTAAGGGCCTTGCCGAAATGGTGCAGGCAGATTGTTGTCCCCACCAGCGTGGGGGTGAACCGTTGCCATCATTCCGCAAGGAGAACAAAGCAGCTCCGTTGTCCCCACCAGCGTGGGGGTGAACCGTGCTTGGTTGGAGAGCGTCCTAAAAAACGGTTGCGTTGTCCCCACCAGCGTGGGGGTGAACCGTAGGGAGTCTCTTGGCCGAATAGGCGGAGGAATTAGTTGTCCCCACCAGCGTGGGGGTGAACCGCTGGACGCTCGCTTTGTTCGTGAAGCATGGTGCACAGTTGTCCCCACCAGCGTGGGGGTGAACCGATGTGGTGGCAGTTGAAGAATTGCGAGACAGTATGTTGTCCCCACCAGCGTGGGGGTGAACCGCTAGCGGTGGACGAGGATGTGTCAGGAAAAAGCAGGTTGTCCCCACCAGCGTGGGGGTGAACCGGATTCCGGCGCTACTCCTATCAACAGGATGATAGTTGTCCCCACCAGCGTGGGGGTGAACCGGTAAAACCTTGATAATTTTGTAAGTAGCCAATATGGTTGTCCCCACCAGCGTGGGGGTGAACCGTACACTCAACAATCCAGCCACTGACACCGAATCGTTGTCCCCACCAGCGTGGGGGTGAACCGACTCTCAAAATCCAAAATAAAGACTATATGCGCGTTGTCCCCACCAGCGTGGGGGTGAACCGATAGAAATTACCGCCTGGATTTATCATCCAGCTCCGTTGTCCCCACCAGCGTGGGGGTGAACCGCAGGGTCGTTACTTCGAACGCGAGCACCCCATAGGTTGTCCCCACCAGCGTGGGGGTGAACCGGTAGACCCTATGTCGGCGGCATTGGCAGACCTACGTTGTCCCCACCAGCGTGGGGGTGAACCGGGTTTATGGTACCGGGAAGTTGCTAACAAGTGTTAGTTGTCCCCACCAGCGTGGGGATGAACCGGCGTTTGCCCTTCCAAGTTAGAGAGAAACCAACCGTTGTCCCCACCAGCGTGGGGGTGAACCGCCAGTAAGGACAAGGCGCGGCAGAGGTGACAGTGTTGTCCCCACCAGCGTGGGGGTGAACCGGATGTAGCAACTTTCGTTCGCCTAGGTGCCGAGAGTTGTCCCCACCAGCGTGGGGGTGAACCGGATTTGGCAACATTTTAGGTCGCCACAAAAATCCGTTGTCCCCACCAGCGTGGGGGTGAACCGCTTCCATAGTCCTTCTCCCCCAACAAAAACAACAGTTGTCCCCACCAGCGTGGGGGTGAACCGCCACTCTATCCAAACCTTTGATGCCACAAGGCGTTGAACACAACAAAATCAGCAATCCAGTAATCGATTCCATCAAGATAATATCAACTGCTCTAATTACTCCTCAAGCAAAGCAATACCATCACAAAAAACGCTTAAATCAAAAGTCACCTCCAAAAAAAATCTCTTATCAAGCCTATGACTAAGCATAGGCTTGATAAGAGATTTTAGAGTTTAGTGTTTAGACCGCTTGGGCCTGAGTGTTAGTTGTCTACCACCGATTGCTCAGTTTTTGCCTTACTAAATCCCAGGAACATTGGGAATAGACAGCTCACATTCTAGTTCTTCCACAGAGAAATTTGTCATTTCACGCCATTCATTAACAGTAAACACAAATCCTCTTTTGTTTGCCATTGCTACAAATGCCTCTGGGTTAGGGGCTGTATTCAATGTGTCACGCAGTGTGGAATTTGCCTGAGCTTCGCGAAAAAGCTTAACAACCTGTTCTTTGGCCATATCTTTAGTTACTCACGCAGTAGATAGAAAACCGTTGCTGATCGTTGGGACAGGTAAATTTATCCGTTGAAAGATCACCTCCAAGCTAGAAAAAATGTCTGAGCCTCAAAAATCAGAACGGTATTGAGACAGTCAAATCAAATAGAATTTATCTATGTAATCTCTTTTTACCCCATGCTACCTACGTTCGTGAATCGTTAATAATACGGAAGTTTTGTATACGGTAGACGGTTAACATAACAAAAAAAAGATGACAATTTTTTTTGATACTAAGTCGGTGATTTTTATTTGCTCTCACATATAAAATCCAAGCAGTCAATGAAGCAAAATCCTTTATTTAGATGGACTTTAGGATGATCGAGAAGCTAATTCACTTATTTGGATCTCACTTAAAAACTTAGCCATCTACGTAGTTCTATTGATAACAAATTAGAAATATTTTCGCTGAATTGAAAGTAATTCATTCTATCAAGCTTGCTAGTAATTAATTTTTGCAGATGAAATTACATCAAGAATTGTCATCACCAGAAATTTTAGGTCAGGGTTGGGGATTTCCCTTTCGGCTCACCCTCCAGGGAGGTGTGCAGCTCAGTGAAGGCGATCGCAACCTAGAAGAATCTATCCGTATTATCCTCAGTACGCGTCTAGGCGAGAGAGTATACCGCCCTGATTTTGGGTCTCGGCTCCATGAGTTGGTCTTTGCTCCCCTCAATGATGACACGCTACTTTTGGCCCAAATTTATGCCCGTGAAGCCATCCAAAAATGGGAGCCTCGCGTTTTAGTAGAATCGGTAACGTCCAAACCTGTACCGGAGACCGCAAGTCTCAATCTCATGCTTAACTATCGCATTCGAGAAACTCACCATCGTCGTAGTTTGGTTTATCCATTTTTTCTCACTGAACCATCATCATAGCCGTTGCTAACTTATCAGATGGAATTTGACTTTTTACCCAAACTACCAAATTCAAATTTAGACGATCGCACCTTTAAAGACTTGGTGGAAGAATGTTTGCTACGGGTGCCGCGCTACTGCCCCGAGTGGACCAACCACAACCCTAGCGATCCCGGCATCACCATGGTGGAGCTGTTTGGCTGGCTCACCGATCAGATGATGATGCGGTTTAACCAGGTGCCCCGCCGCAACTATGTTGCCTTTTTGGAGTTGTTGGGTATTCGTCTGCAGCCTCCCGCCCCCGCCCATACGCCAATCACCTTTTATTTGGCGGCCAGTTTACCGGAGCCTTACGAGATTTCAGGAGCGGTGGAGGTGGCGACTGAACGTACTGAAATAGATGAGGCAATTGTATTTAGTACCGATCGTCCTTTAACCATTGGCCTGCCCCATATTCACCATCTGTTGACAGCGGAAACGGCGGAGGCTGTACCAAATGTGTTGCAAGATCGTCTTTCGGTACGCTGGACCCGCCAAGCAGATGGCCAGTGGCGCGGTAGCGAACAGGAAATTTTTAATTCTACACCCCAGACGGGCAACAGTTTTTATCTAGTGCTGGCTCCAGAACAATCCCTGGAAGGCAATGTGATTGCCCTAAATTTTGAAGGGGAAACAGCCACACCGACCGGTATTCGACCAGAAATGCCGCCCCGTCGTTGGGAAGCGTGGAACGGCTATCGTTGGGTACCGGTGCTGTTGCAAGAAAGTGACGATGAAACTCGGGGGTTTAGTTTTTACAATACGGGCAGTGACAGCGACATCCAGCGGGGTGAAGTGGTGTTGCATTTGCCACAACAGTTTCCGGTGACAGATTTTGCTAGCTACCGGGGGCGTTGGGTTCGCTGTGTTTGTATTGAAGCAACGGCGGGGGTGGCCGCCTATACCAGCTCTCCTCGACTGTTGAGTGTGGGGGCACGGTCCATTGGTGGCACCATTGATGCCAGCCAGTGCACCCTGATTCGGGATGAACTGCTAGGAGAAAGTAACGGGCAGCCTGGGCAGCAGTTTCAGCTGCAGAGTAAACCGGTGCTGCCACGGGAAGAGTCAGAGATTCTGTCGGTGATTTTGCCCAATGGCATTCAACAAGATTGGCAGGAAGTCAACGATTTTGCCGATTCTGGCCCGGAGGATTGGCACTATACAATTGATTCTCTCTCGGGGATGGTCCAGTTTGGCCCGCTGATCCGGGAGCCGGGGCAGCTAAAAACAGCAACACGGGTGCGATCGCAACAACAGACCAACGGCACCAATGTGCTTACCGCCACCCCCCAACTATTAGAGCGTCAGTACGGAGCGGTGCCACCACGGGGGGCCGTGCTGACCATGCGGGCCTATCGCACCGGCGGCGGGCAGCGGGGAAATGTGCAACCCCACACCCTGCGGGTGATTAAGTCAGCGGTGCCCTATGTAGCTTCAGTCATTAACCACAGGGCCGCTTACCACGGAGCCGATGCCGAATCCCTCGATGATGCAGTGGTGCGGGTGCCCCGGTTGTTGCGCACTCGCGATCGCGCCGTTACCCCAGAAGATTTTGAGACCTTAGCCATTGAGGGCAGTCAGGGAGCCGTGGCCCGCAGTATGTGTCCCAAGGCCATTAACCATCAGCCGGGAATGGTAGCGGTGATGGTGGTGCCCCAGGCCAATGTTGCTGGCATTGATGCCGCCATGGGGATTGCCCCAGACGCCTTTGACCTCACACCTACCCTGACCCAGCAGGTCACCCAATATTTAGATGAGCGCCGCCCTCTGGGGGTACAGGTAAAACTGATGGCCCCGGACTATGTGGGGGTGAGTGTCAAAACTGAAGTGGCCATTGACCCGGCCTATGGCTCTCCTGAGGCACAGCAGGCGATTTTGCACGATCTCCAGGTGGCCCTGTACCGGTTCCTCAATCCCTTAGTAGGCGGACGCAAGGGCGATGGATGGCCCTTTGGGACCGCCGTTCACCCGTCGGACATTATTACGTTGTTGCAGGGGGTAACCGGTGTGCGGTATCTGGGGGCCGTCATGCTGTACGAAGTGCGTCGCCAGGGCGATGACTGGGTACGCCAGCTAGCGCCAGAAAATGTGGTCAAACCAGGTCCCCTAGGGTTGGTGTGCTCCTGGGCCGATGCCCAACTGCGCTCGGGCCACACCATTAGTTTAATTACCTAAAAGCGTTCTTTCCCTTTCCCTTTCCGCACTCCGAATTCTCCATTCCGAATTCCCACCCACTACTCCATGGCACAGGTCACAACGGGACAATTAATCAGCCTTGAACTCTCACCGCTGCAGCTACCAGAAGCGGCGCCAGAGTCACCGATGGTGTTCTCGCGGGAGGCCCTAATTCCCCAGTCGCTACAAACTAAGCTCAACCTGCAGCCAGGGGAGTTAAGCGAGCTGGTGGTGCGGATAAAAAACCACTCCGATGCCCCGGTCCATCTCGACTTTGCCATCACGGGAAGTGTGCCTCCGGACTGGTGGCAGCTGCGCACGGAGGGCTCCACCTTGCCGGGACAGTACCAGATGGAAGCCGTGGTGTATTTTGCGATCGCTGCCGACTTTTTTGAGCGTCCCCTCTCCCCCGATCAGCTACCCCTGCAGCTGGACCATACCGGTCAGCTAACGGTTACGGCCACGACCGAGCAGGGCCATAGCCAACAACAGATGCAGCCGTTTCAGGTGTTGGTGCGGCCCCCCAGCCTGTATCTAGACTTTTTGCCCGACATTTATCGCAATATCGATTTTGTTGGTCGGTTTCTCAAAGTGTTTGAAACCACCTTTGAACCCACCGTCGATATTCTTGACCACCAGTGGGCTTACTTAGATCCCCTGACTGCGCCCCAGGCAATGTTGCCCTTTTTGGCCCACTGGGTGGGGTGGACGTTTCAAGGTCCTTTGAGTTTGGCCCAACAGCGAGCGTTGATCCGCTATGCCATGGAGATCTATCGCTGGCGCGGTACCCGGCGCGGGCTGCGGTTTTACTTACATCTAGCCAGTGGTTTACCCCTAGACGATCATGTCCCTAATGAATCTCAACGGTCCATCAGCATTCACGAGAACTTTAGCCAGGGCCACGTACTGGGTCAAACCATCATGGGAGAATCCACCATCCTCAGCGGCAACATTCCCTTTCACTTTGTCGTGCGGCTGCGGCCCCCCGCCGACTATCCCCTAGATGAAACCCTCATTCGCACCATTATCGAACAGGAGAAACCCGCCTTTTGTACCTACGATTTAGCCATCGAACCGAGGCCGAATACAACGTGATTTAGGGCAGGCATGAAACCTGCCCCTACAGACCCATTCCCTACGCATCAAATATTTCTTTCGATCGATATATCGCCTAACCAGTCGATCAGGGCAGGCACAAGGCCAGCCCCTACAGGCCCATTCCCCATTCCCCATTCCCCTTTCTTTTCCCCCATGAAACCCGCCAACATTATCTCTTCCCCCCTCCAACGCGTACAGGTCGATGACGGTATGCTGATTACCGCCGACCACTGGCGCATTGCCCATGGGTATCACCAACAGCGCCATGCCATTCACTACGAAGCATTACACCAAAGTGGCATTGTTAGCGGTTTAGGGGTAAGTGTCGGTCCTGTTCCTGAGACCGCCCCTAGTAAATACCGGCAGCCTCGCTGGTTAACAATTCAGCCAGGATTAGCCATTGACAACCAGGGGAATCCAATTTTTGTAGCCCAGGCAGAAAGTTGTTATCTCTCGGCCCAGCCGGTCAATGAGACGACAATTTATATTGTGCTGAAACATTCAGAACAATCGTCTCAGCCAAAGATTATTCAAGAAGCGTTTCAGATTTTAGAAAAGGATGTACCCGCCGCTGCAGATGAGGTGGAACTGTGCCGGGTGAGACTGGGGGTGGGGAGTATAAAAATTACGGCTCCCGAGGATGTGTTTGCTCCGGCCCTGAATCAGCTGGATCTGCGCCATCGTCAGCGGGTACGACCCCGAGCCCAGCTAACCGCAAGTATCTCTGCCTGGTCCCATCACCGCAGTCCGGCCATTGCCCAGTTTGAAGCATTGTTTTCGTCCCTACCCGGACTGTATCCGGGGTTGTTGGGCAAAGTGTCACCGGAGGCGCTGCGCAGCGATCTAACCCATTTTGACTACGATGAATTTTGTCAGCTGGGTCGTCCCGATGAATATCACGTGGCCCAATATTTACAAGCGGGCGGAGTGCTGTTGGTAGAAGCCGATTCAGATCAGCTCGGCGATCTCTATCAGGTAGAAGCAGAACTGCGCCGAGCGATCGCAACCAGCCGCCGTTCCTTAGCCCCTAGCCTGCAGGAATCTGCCCAAGGAGAATTAGCAGAAATCCAGTCCTGTATTGCCGATGCGGTGGACCAGCTAAGTCAGCCCCTATTGGCCTTTGTACAACGGGAAGGGTTAGACCCGCAGCCCCTAAATATGGATCATGTGGTGCGATCGCAGCCCTTTAACTTTCATCGACTGCCCACCCTCAACACCCGACCCATCGGCCTATACGGCTGGGGCGGCCTGTTGTTATTAGTGGGGCCTTTGCTCGAAGCCTGGACCCTAGACAGTCCCCTGGAACTGTCCCGCGAAGAGATTCGCAGCGCCCAGGAATTGGGCATTAACCTGCTGAACTTTGCCGCCCAACGACGACGGATGCACCAGTGGTTAACACCGCCAGCCCAAACCACCAACCGCACCGCAGCGCCCCAGGCTGCCCCATCAATACCTTCCACCTCATCATCCCACCCATAATCACACTAATTCGGAAGTCGGAAGTCGGAACTCCCAATTCCAAATTCCGAACTCCCAATCCCAATTCCCACTTCTGAACTCCGAATTCCTAACTCCCAAATCCCACTCCATGCCCAAACAGATTCTCACCCAGCTTTCTACCCACACTGTCCAGCTTGGCGCGGGCAATGACCAGTTTGAGGTCATGGTCAACAATCTCAGCGATCAGTTTGCCACCTTTGCCCTAGAACTCTCCGCATCGGGGCTGGGTCACCAAAGCAAACCTGACTGGTACCGCCTTACCCCAGATCTCTCTGCCAAAATTCCCGCCGGAGATCGGGTGAACTTTGTGGTGAACATTTTGGAAGTGCCCCCCATCCCCGGTGGCTTTAACGGCAAAATGAACCTCAATGTCAATGTCACCTGTCTGGAACTGGGGGAAGAAGATCGACAGCTGGTGAATCTGGTGGTGGCAGGGACCGGTATTACCCCACCTACCCTCAAGGTGCCGGTTACCGATTTTCAGACAGTGCCGGGAGGTCTGCTAGAAATTCCTGTGCAGCTATACAATCCTAACCGCAATACTACCAACAGCCGAGTTGTTGTGAAGGGGCTACCCAAGGTCTGGCTTACCGATGGTCACGAGCGTCGGCTGCAGGTGGCTCCCCAGGGTAGTGCCAATGGTTTGTTTATCTGCCAGCCGCCCCTCGCCAGTGAGGCCAAGGTATATCCCTTTACCATTGAAGTCAGCCAAATCGAAGCTCCCGTTGTGCGGCAGGCGGCCACCCTTACCGTATTACCCACGGGTTGGATAGATTTTAGCTGTGATATCGAGGAAGCCGAAGCTGATACGTCCGCAGAAAAATCTGTTAAAAAATCTCTTCCCACCCACCACACCGTCAGCTTTGATAACCAGAGCAATGTGCGTCAGGACGTGGCCATCAGCCTTAATCGCATTGATATTCCCTGGTACCGTAGGGTTTGGGCCAGGGTGCGCCGTCAGCCCGTTACGCCACCGGCCACCACGTCCCAGGTGCTTCAGCTGAGTCCGGCCCAGGTACAGTTAAAACCCGGTGCCATGGCCTCCGTGGAGCTTACCCTTTCTCCCCAGCCTGCCCTACTCGGTTGGCCTCAACGACAGCGATTTCAACTGCGTCCACAGCTGCAACAAACAGAAATTCGTCCCGCCACCCAAACCGTAGAACTGTTGGCTAAACCCAAGGTGCCATTGTGGGTACAGGGTCTAGGCTTGGGTGGGGTGCTGTTGGCGGCCCTGACGGCTTTGTACTGGCCATCGGGCCATCGGGGACCGGTGAATACGGTACAGTTTGATGGCCAGGGCAACACCGTTATTAGTGGTGCCGATGACCATACCCTGCGGCGGTGGCAGGTGCTGCCTAGGCTAAAGGATCGCACGGCCCTGAGTGATTCTGATAAAGCGGTGCGCGTGGTGCGCTATCGTCCCCGCAACAACGATTTATTTGTGGCCGGTTTAGAAAATGGTGAGATTCAGCTGTGGGATTTTCTCTCTCAAACAGCGCCGAAGTCTTTTGTGTTTCAACGGGACGATCGGGTCTTTGATTTACGCTTTAGCTACGATTCCCAGAGTCTTTTTAGTGCCCATGGCAGTGGTCTGGTGCTGCGCTGGGGGCTAGAAGATTTATCATCCTTGGGCGGGCAAACCGTTCCCCAACAGGAGAAAAAATTTCCCTTTGCGGTCCAGTCCATAGTCCCCATCGTTGATACCCGCGCGTCTCAAAAACAGCTGCTTGCCGTGGCCGGTCGGTTTAACCAACTGCTCCTTTGGGATGTGGAAACTGGCCAACAGCAGCCCCTGGCTTATCCTGCCGGTGAACCCAACGACTATATTTCCAGTTTGGATGCCACCACCACCCATCTTGCCACTGCCGACAATCAGGGGCGCATTACCCTGTGGAATCTACATTCTTGTCTGAGCGACATTAGCACCTGTGAGCCTAGCGATGATTGGTCCGATGGGCATCAGGGAGAGCCAGTTAATACCGTTGCCCTTAGTCGGGATGCTTGTTATTTGGTCAGCGGCGGTGACGATGGTCGAGTCATGCTGTGGTATCTCAACACCGTTGGGCAGGTAATGAGAAAGCAGCAGCTGGCAAGCTTTAAGCAACCGGTAAACAGCGTTGATGTTGTGCAGCAGGAAAAAAAATTACTGGTGGTTAGCGGTAGCGATACCCACTGGGTCAAACTTCATCGCACCAAAGCCAATAACAAAGCCTGCCCCTAGTGGGTGCCAATGAAAGATACCAACGCTTCTGTTCTTAGCCCCACCTAGCCATGACTCAGTTTTCCGTCCCGATGCGATCGCTCCTCGACATCGCCGCCGAATCCCTCGAAAACATCACGTCCCAACCCATTGGGATTATTCTCTCCTCTTCGGGAGAAGACCATGTGCTGCCGGGGGAACCACTGGAAATCAGCGTCACGGTTAACAACAAAGGCAACCAGAGCGCCATCATTGATGTTTACCTAGACGAACTCCCTGCTGTTCTACAGGGCTGGTGTTCCACCACCCAAACCCGCCTAGCCCTCGACCCAGGTCAGGGAGAAGAGGTAATCTTTTGTTTTGATGTGCCCGCCACGGCCCTGTCGGGAGCTTACCAATACCGTCTGGTGGTGGATGCCCCCAATCACTATCCCGACAGTCCCCCCCAGCGCTACGAACACACCCTCCAGGTATTGCCACCGGCCCAAACTGCTGTTCGAGTCAGCGATCCCACCTTTGCCGTAGATCCGGCCACCACCAGTGCTAAGCCGGTGAGCACCCTGCCCGGCAATCCGCTGCAGTTTCAAATTTATGTCTATAACCGGGCCAACCGGGTAGACCGGTTTCGGCTCCAGTGTAGCGACCTGCCAGAGGACTGGGTTGCTGTTCACTATCCCCAAGGGTTTCAGACACCGGGTCTGGCGGTTACAGAGCCCTACCTAGATCTCAATCCGGGGATGGAAGGGGTGATTCTCCTGACAGTGACTCCCCCGCTGGATGCCTTGGCCACCACTCTACTGGCCACCATCCAGCTAAAGTCCGAAAACAATCCCAAACTAAAACTGTTGGATGTTTTGTACATCACCGTTCAGCCGGTTTACCAGCTAGAAACCCGGTTTAGAACCCTGGTCAGTCGGGTTCAGAAACAAGCTGGGATGTACAGCATCCAAGCCAACAACCAGGGCAATACCTCTAGAAAGCTGGATTTCAGTATTTTGGGGCTAGAAGATGGCGACCTGTGCAACTACCAGATTCAGCCCGAGTCCCTCACCCTAGCGCCCCACCAAACCCTAATTAGTCAGATTTCGGTTCAGCCAAAAAGTCCATGGAAGCGTCCGCTGTTTGGCGGCGGGCGGATGATCAACTTTGAGGTCACCGCCAAGGACCCAGAGAACAAGCCGCTGCCCGAAATGCCCATGCAAGGGTTGTTAATGTGGGAAGCTCGACCCTGGTGGCAGATTTTACCCGTAATTCTGTTGTTGCTGGGCTCCTTTATCGGTCTAGTGTGGCTGGCCTGGTGGTTTTTAATTCGCCCCCCGGCCCCGGCTAAAATTTTGCGCTTTGCCACTGAAGATACTGTCTATAATGCCGCCCAGGAAGATACTGTGCATGTGGGGTTTGAAATTACCCATCCCCAGCGGATTCAGCGTTTAGAAATTGTCGGTCTCTCCGGAGAAGGAGAACTGCTGAGCGGTCCCCTAGTGTTTGACTTTTCTGAAGGGTTACCGGCCCATTTAGAGCCCCTGTGTGTTCAACAAAAGCGGTTGCTCACCTGTCGGAATGTGCGTACCGATGCCAGACGGGCTGGAGACTATACCTTTTCCCTCTCGTTGATTCCTAAACAGGGTCGTAATGCCACTCCTGCCCAGGCAACTGCGTTGCCCATAGCTATTTCCCCTGCCCCGGTGCCCACCATTGTAGAGCTGGTGCCCACCTCGGCTACCTATGCGGAAGCGCCGCCAAAAAAGGCAGAAGAGAAGCCAAAAGAGGCCAAACAACAGACCGCAGAAGAAGAGAAAAAAACTGAAATTTTAGGGGCCTTTGTGCCAACACCGTTGGAAAAAGACCCTTATGTGGCCAGGGTAAATTGGGTGGTGGATCAGCCTGACCGGTTAAACAGTCTTCACCTAGTAGGACGTAATGTAGAAGGGGTGGTGGCCACACCAGAATTTTCCTTTAATTTTCTGGATGGGGTGCCTAAGGAACTAAGGGACTTTTGTACTTTAGAAACTCAGCTGGTGTGTAAAAATGTGCCCACCGGTTTGCGACAGGCGGGACTTTACACTTTTGAGTTGATGGCGGTTCCCAAACTTGGTAAACCCGCAGAGCCGATTTTGTTCACTAGTGAACCTACCCAGATTCAGCCCCGTCCCCCCCAGTTGTTAACATTCACCCTCAATGGTCAGCCTGCCAAGCCAAGCTATTTAATTCCGGTTGATCAGGGACAGTCGCCGGTAAGTTTGATGTTGGCCTGGGAGGTGGAGAATAATCCGGGGACTGAGGTAACTCTGATGCCAGCCCCTGGCAATGTGCCAGTGCAAGGGGTTTTGCCGGTATCTCTGGGACCTGAGCCAGGGGAAACGCTGTTGTCTTTGCAGGTGACCAATGTAGCTGGGGAGCAGCTGATCCGGTCGATTACGATTACGACATTTGACCCCACACCTGAGAGTCCGACCATTGTTGTGAATACTGGGGATGCGGCAGCTGAGGAAGAAGCTGGAGCGGCGGGTGCGGCGGGTGCCAGAGCTGCCGGAGTGAATAATGGGGCTAATGGTAGAGCATTGCCGGTACCGTCTAAACCAGGGATGGTCTCTCCCCAGGAGCTACCCCCACAGTTTGAGTAATGTTTAAAGAGGATGGAGCATGGGTTAGCCCCGCGTAACCCATGCGGGCCAAAACTTTCGCCCGACCTTACAACGAATTCATCCTGCCAGAACAGGGAGGTAAACCTCAGTGTGCCTAATGGGGAGAGCCTTGATACTTCCCATTAGGAGAGAAAGTCCTGAGCGTCCCTGTTCTCTATGGGCCGATGCTTAACTTCCAAGTCGTGTCATCATTACTTTAAGGCTTACTTTTGAGAAAGGTTTTCTTTAAAGATAGACCATCCTTGGTTTATAAAAAAGCTAAAAATCAAGCCTAGACTACTTAAAAATAGAAAGGTCTCTATCTGTTAAAAATGTTATCTGCATCACCACTATTAAGAATTGATGTCATTAGTTGCCAGTACCCCATGCCATAGGGCAATCTGGCTGAAGCCATTGAAAATCATTTACACATCAATCCATTTTCAATGAGGTTTCGTTTAATCGCGGGACTGCTGTCGTTATCGGAGACATCATCACTATGCAAGCGTATGGTGAAAGTCCAACTTACGATTGGTGGGCGGGCAATTCCCGCTTCGCCGATAAGTCTGGATTATTTATTTCAGCGCACGTTGCTCAAGCCGCCCTAATTACCTTTTGGGCCGGTGCCTTCACCCTGTTTGAGCTATCAACCTATGATCCCTCTATCGCCATGGGTGAGCAGGGGTTGATCCTATTACCCCACTTAGCCACCCTTGGTTTTGGCGTTAGCGGTGGTGGTCTTGTAGATACCTATCCTGCTTTTGTCGTTGGTGTTGTACACCTAGTGTCTTCCGCTGTATTGGCTGCGGGTGCTTTATTCCATTTGGTCAAAGGTGAAGAAGACCTGAGCCAGGCAACTGGCAGAGCCAAGAAGTTTCACTTCCAGTGGGAAGATCCTAAGAAATTGGGCTTTATCCTAGGTCACCATCTTTTGTTTTTGGGTATTGGTGCCCTTGTTTTGGTGCTTTGGGCCACTAAGTGGCATGGTCTATACGATCCAGCCTTAGGTGAAGTTCGTTTGATCACCAATCCAACGTTGGATATTGCCACTATCTATGGCTATCAGACTCACTTTGCTAGCATTGATAGCCTAGAAGACCTGGTTGGTGGCCATGCTTTTGTAGGTACTTTGCTTATCTTGGGTGGTGTATGGCACATTGCAGTTCCACCACTGGGCTGGGCTAAGAAGGTTCTCTCCTTCTCGGGTGAGGCAATTCTCTCTTACTCCCTGGGTGGTATTGCACTAGCTGCATTTGTTGCCGCTTACTTCTGTGCGGTAAACACACTGGCCTATCCGGTAGAGTTCTATGGACCTATTTTAGATACAAAGCTGGGGGTATCTCCTTACTTTGCAGATACCATTGAGCTGCCGTTTCAGGCCCATACGGCTCGTTGTTGGCTAGCCAATGCTCACTTCTTCCTTGGCTTCTTCTTCCTGCAGGGCCATCTGTGGCATGCTCTACGAGCCATGGGTTTTGACTTCAAGCGGGTTAATAAAGCTCTGGACAGCATTGCCCAAGCATAAGCTCGCGCGGAGTATAAACGTTTTCTAGAGATCGCCGATTGAGACTCCTCTCTCAACCAAGCCTGTGCCTAACGGTGCAGGCTTTTCTTTATGTTTAAGCCAAGAACTCGTAATAAGTTAGAAGATAAAAAAGTTCCAACAAGTCGAGAAGCTCAGCAAGATAGCTCGTAGGAAAAATGCTAGGAATGCTTACCAATACCTACGTCAATAGGTAACTGGGTAAAGCAACCCAATGGCAAAAAACTTAATGATTTAACTATTGATGCTAGTTTTCATTTAGGTGGCGCATAGTATACCCGCCGCTTAGACCGCTTAAACTTGCCAAACTGAGCATTCAGTTGCGATCGCTGTCGCCATCTTTCATATTTTGGTCGATAGCACCAAAGCCAGGAAAGCCTTAGCCCACATGCGGATATAGCCAAAAAGCAAAGGATCAATAACCAAGTCTGAGAGTCCATAAAGCTGGATGATACTGGCTAATCAAGGCGGCACCAATAAACTGCATTTACCTGTGCACGAATGTTGCTTCATGATATGCGATCTCAAGAAGTTTGCAAACGCCCTAGACTGCAGTAGCGCTTTGGCATAAGCGAGTGGCTAAGCCGATTGCCCCTGCTGCTGGGTAGCCAAACTCCTTGCTGCTAGTGACTTAATACAGATTTTCCAAGCACTGTTGAATAACTTGTTGCTAGTTCTGAATAAAACGATCCATAAATCTAGCGATTGTTTTGAATCTGACGGATACATTTATGCAAAGGATTACCAGCATCCTTTAATTGATATCCGTTCGCCTTAACGAAAATGACGTTTCTCAATGGGATTACCCTACTGCTTCTCTATCAGCTGATAGGGGAAGCCTTTACGATGTTGCTACAGCTGCCGGTGCCGGGACCAGTCATTGGAATGGCTCTGTTATTTTTGACCCTGTTGTGGCGAAGACGCATCCCTGAGTCTATCGATTCCGCATCTGAAGCACTGCTTAGCCATTTATCATTGCTCTTTGTCCCTGCCGGGGTGGGACTGATGACCCATTTCGAGCGCATTTCTAATGAATGGCTGTCGATTGTGCTGACGTTACTGCTCAGTACTGTTGTCACCATGGCTGCGACAGCCGCCATTATGTCGAGCATGCACCGTTGGTCAGGGGTATCAAAAGATGTTTGAATCCGATGTTGCGAGGATTTGGGTATACCTTTCCGCTTCTCCTCTATTGGGAATCACCATGACCCTGGTGGCCTACATTATTGGCTACCGACTCTATGTTTACAGTAAGTACAATCCGATTTTTAACCCGTTAGTGACAGCTGTTGTCCTATTGATTGGGGCGCTTTTATCCACAAATACGTCCTATGAAGCCTATTTTGAAGGGGGACAGTTTATTCACTTTTTGCTAGGCCCCGCAACGGTTGCTTTAGCGATACCGCTCTATAAACAGATTTCGAGATTAAAAAAGGTATGGCTACCGGTGTCCATTACGTTGATTTTGGGGGTGATGATTAGTGCTTCTAGTGCTGTTGCGATCTCACGCATTTTAGGAGCAAGTATACAAACCCAGCTATCCATGGCTCCCAAGTCGGTAACAACTCCTGTTGCCATGGGTATTTCAGAAAAGATTGGGGGCTTACCCTCTTTAACGGCTGTTTTAGTCGTTATCACCGGGATTTTAGGAGCCGTTATTGGTAGTCATCTGTTTAGATTAATGGGCATAAAAGATGACAGCATTAAGGGCATTGCCATGGGGTTAGCCGCCCACGGGATTGGTACGGCTTCAGCGTTTCGAGTGAGTTCCGAGATGGGAGCCTTTGCCGGGTTGGGAATGGCCCTATCTGCCGTGGTTACATCCATTGTTGTGCCGTGGCTTATGGGTATATTCGGCTTCTAGCCCGATTATTTCCACCCTAGCTCAGGGTCTCACACACCTGCTCAACACTCTGAATACTCCTTGGGTTAATCAAGCCATGGTAGTCAAAGCCATACACTTGGTCCGACTTTACAGCCGTTAGCTGGCCCCAGAATGGATCGGTCTTTATCTCGCTAAGGCGATTGCACAAAAATAAAATTCCAAGCAGGATTTTATTAAGCAACGTCCTCCCCTTAACAAGGGGAGGTGCCTTAGGCGGAGGGGTCTTCGGCCATTTGCGCTAGTTTTCCAGACCCCTCCCTGACGTTTCCCCTTGCCAAGGGGAACCAGGTATCGCCAAGCCTTCTTAAGGTGTCTTATTTTCACGCACTTCCCTAATTTCTGTTGCAACAGTACCAAGAGATTACTATGGTCGTCCTTTTCAGGTATTGATGGCAGGAAGGTTTGCTGACGCTATCATACAAGCGATTCATAGTAGTGAACTAAAACAGCTTATCCTGTTATAGGATGCAGACTGGGCCACCATGGAGCTTTTTCTGGATTAGCTATACTACAGAAATTAGAGATGCCAAATAACCCAACATCCTGAGGTAAGTCCTTTATGGCCAGTCCAAGAACCTACTCCATTGAAGAATTTCTCGGCACAACCAACTATAGAGGCTCATCATTTTCTCCAGACAATCGTAAGGTACTCGTCAGTAGTGATGCGTCTGGAATTTACAATGCCTACGCCATTAATATTGGAGATCGCACCCTTGAGCCGCTGACCCATTCGACAACGGATTCTATTTTTGTAATCGGCTACTTTCCCGAGGATGAACGATTTTTGTATCGTAGCGATCGCGGTGGCAATGAACTGAGCCATGTCTATGTGCAAGCGACCGATGGTGCAGTTACTGATCTGACTCCTGGTGAAAATCTCAAAGCCTTTTTTGCAGGCTGGGCACAGGATGACCGTTCGTTTTTCCTCTGCACAAACGAACGGGATCAGCGCTTTTTTGATGTCTATGAATACGATGCTAGCTCCTACCAGCGAGAGCTAATCTACCAAAATGACACAGGCTATAATTTTGGAGATATTACTCCAGATCGGCGCTATATTGCCCTGGCGAAGACCGAGACAAATGGCGATAGCGATATTTATTTGTGCGATCGCACCACAGGCAATCTGGAAAAAATTACGCCCCATGATGGGGACATCAACCACCGTCCCATGGGGTTTACTCCCGATGGACAACACCTATACTACACAACCGATAAAGATAGCGAGTTTCTCTATCTGATGCGCTATACCCTGGCCACTGGAGAGCGTCAAAAGGTCGAGACCGCTGACTGGGATATTAACTATTCCTATTTTTCAAAGCACGGTAAGTATCTGGTGATCGGCATTAATAACGATGCCAGTACAGAGCTTAGGGTATACGACACAGCGACGATGAAGCCGGTGGCCCTGCCCCAACTGCCAGATGCTGAAATTAGCTCTGTCACTATTTCACGTTCTGAAGACCGGATGGCGTTTTATGCAAGCAACAGCAAAATACCCCGCGATTTGTTTGTTTACGACTTCTCCGACAAGGGTCCCAACTGTTTAACCCAGTCCCTAAACAACAATATTGACTCTCAAGATTTGGTAGCGGGCAAGGTGATCCGGTTTGCGTCCTACGACAACCTAGAGATTCCTGGTATTCTCTACACACCCCATCAGGCAAGTAAGGAGACAAAGGTGCCAGGCTTAGTCTGGGTACATGGTGGGCCTGGTGGCCAGAGTCGAGTGGGATACTCTGCACTGATTCAGTATCTGGTCAACCATGGATATGCTGTTTATGCCATCAACAACCGTGGCAGTTCTGGTTATGGCAAAACGTTTTACCACCTAGACGATCGTAAACATGGTGACGTTGACCTGAAGGATGTGGTAGCCAGCAAGCAGATGCTGATTGAGACTGGCCTGATCGATCCGGACCGCATTGGCATTATCGGTGGTAGCTATGGCGGTTATATGGTGCTGGCCGCGTTGGCGTTTCAGCCAAATGTCTTTGATGTGGGCATTGATATTTTTGGTGTGTCTAATTGGGTGCGCACGTTACAGAGTATTCCACCCTGGTGGGAGTCTTTTCGTAAGGCTCTGGAGCAGGAGATGGGAGACTTTGATGATGAAGAGTTTCTTCGGGCTAAATCGCCGTTGTTTCATACTGAGCACATTGTTAAACCCCTAATGGTGTTACAGGGGGCTAACGATCCGCGTGTATTGAAGGTGGAGTCGGATGAGATTGTGGAGGCTGTGCAGTCTAGAGGAATTCCGGTGGAATATGTGGTGTTTGAAGACGAGGGCCACGGGTTTGTGAAGAAGGAAAATCAGGCGAGGGGATACAAGGCAATTCTTGATTTTGTTACCGAGTATTTGGGCTAATGTGTTCCGTTAGGATACGACAGTGTGGTTAGGTGACAGCATGTAGATTCTGCGCCTGAATTGAGCCTCTTGGGTGTTGGCCTGGCAAGTGACGTACAACGCCCATCTGAAAGTGCTTATGAGTCAAAAATGATACATAAGCACCCTATTCAGCATACTTAACTGTCAAATGTGACGTATAACACCCTGCTTTCCCAGAATTATGTGTCAAAAATTGTATATAAGTTCTGTAAATAAGGGCGTTATCACCCAAAAGTGACGGATAAGATCCGAAATTATGGGTCTTATCTAACAAATCTGACGCTGAATATATAGTTAGACAGACTTATCACCATATGTTGCACTTGATGGTTTGTTAGGGTTGAATGGTTTTTCCACAATACTTAAAATGTCAAATGCTCCTAAAGTTATTTGCGCAGGGTAATCGTTTTGGCTGACATTTATTAGATCAAAAAACAGTATGTGAAGTAATTATTCGACGGGTATGTTAAGTATGTGTGATTCGATGTCTTCCCATACTTCAGGAGATACTCGTATAGCCGCCTCCTTACATCGCACCATGAGTTCACAAATATACAGATAGTTAGCCAACACTACATATTGAGTCGGAGAAAGTCTAACTTCATATTCTGTTAGTTCTAAGACACTAAACCACGCCTCTGACAGTTTTTTTCTAAAGGCATATATTTCTACCTTGGAAGCATTTCGGCTTGGTATATCTTTTTGAAGATTCTTCAACGCTTGGAAAAGACTCCCGAGATTTTCTCTCTTAAAAATCTTTAATAAAAAGAGTCTTTCTGCAAAAGCTCGGGCTCGAAGGCGAACAAGTTCAGGATTAAGAGCTGAAAAAAGTTCTGGAGCAAGATGCTTTGCTAGCTCTTCTGCATTAGCTAGAACATGTTCCATTTCTTTCTCATATATATTTTCAATAGCTCGCCTTACCTCGAATTTTTCCTGCATCTGCAGTTGGTCAGATTGATGCGATTTAGCCAATGAAAGAGCAAGGAAAATGGCAGATGACCGTTTTGCACAATCTTTAAATTTACCTTGAGACCTAATTGTCGAATATGTTACTTTTTGAATCCAACGTCTTACTTTAGGAGACGTCAAATACTGCAAAGATTGTTGATCTAATAAAGTTAAAAGAGGATTCGCCCCTTGCTTTCCTGTAAATAGTCCAGATGCTAATAACAATACCTCTCGCCATCGAACTTCAACCGCATATTTTTTGATTATTTCGTCCCATTGCTGATTGTTAATCAAGTACTGAGCAGTCAAATATTCTTGCAAAGTCAAATGTGAAAATGAGTAAGCATCCTCAGCTCTTTCCACTAAAATACCCTGTTGTACCTCTATAGCACGCAAAACTTCCTTGCCATCTAACGTCCTTGGTGCATTTAAGTTGCTGGACAAAAAACCTTTGATTTGCTGTGTTAATTCACGTTGTGAGAAAAACAACTGATCGGAAACGAAACCTGTGTATGCAATCTCGGCCAATAATTCCTCCTCTAACTCTATGCTTAATCCATCATAAATCTCATCACGGTTAATTCTTTTTTCTGCTGCCCATTCTTCAAGTAGGATTCTTAAAGCTTTTTTATATAATGTGCTTCGATTGTTGGGGAATCTTTGTGCTCGATCATACACTAGACATAAAAAAGTAAGCAGTAAGGGGGTATGTGCTAGTTCTTTAGCTGATTTGTTTTCAGCTTGTTGAAGAACTTCCCAGCACTTGTTGCTTGTCTCTCGTTCAATATCCTGTTCACTGCTAAACCAGTTGCAAATAAATTGTTCAATTTGTTGATCATCGAAGTCAGCCATACTCACGTCACTAAAACGTTTAAAGCTGCCACGATATGCAGCAGTACGACAAGAGGCTAAGAATCGATTTTCATCATAGTAATCAACAAAGTCTTGTATGGAATGAATAGCATTTTTGAGATTTGCTGTAGGAACCTCATCCAGACCATCCAAAATAATTAATAGTTTTCCCTGCTCCAACGCATTGATGGCGAATTGTTGTGGTTCTGGAAATCCACATGTTGAAAATTCTTTCGCAATTAATGCAGGAATATCTATCTCGTCAGATTCTAATCGCTTGAGCTCTAACAGTACTGGTACACACTGATGTTTGTATGTTGAATCTTCATGGTGAAGTGCTTTCAGTGCCTCTAGTCCAATTTTACGTAAGAAAGTAGATGTACCAGCTCCTGGACCACCTAATACCATCAAATACTGTTTTTCATTTGCGACACTAATGCCTGAACGCTTGAGCATATCGCTGTAAATACCTGTGTAGCCACGAAATCTTGTCTGCCGATAGAGATCTTCCAATGCTTCCGTAGATTCAAATTCTGAAATATCGTCATCATTCAGTAATTTGACACCTGTGTAAACCTTAGCTAAATCGACTGGTTCACGCATACCTAAGACCTTAAGCTGGCAATGTCGTTTCTTGTAATTGGTAATATATTTACCCGATGCATTAAACCAACGCTGTCTAAATTCACTGCTGATGACATTGCTGCCTTTCCCTAAAATTTCTAAGCCCAGGCGGGCTAGACCTTCACCCGTACCACTAAATAACTCACTCATCTGCTACAGTCACGAATCTTCAGTTAGATAGAGCAGGTGGCTAATGCACCTCTTATCAAACATTTTAAACTCCTTGGGACAAAATTAGCCCTAAAAAAGAAAAGCAATACGGGGAAACGGTTAGCTAACAGGATGAAATGATTAATGAGCTACTTGCTTTTCTTACTAGTGATTTCCGTTATTCTGAACTTATTTCAATAACTGATTAATTAGTAACAAATCTGAATCTGTTTTTACAGATAAACCAATGCTTAGAATTTGTATGCCAAGCACAGTGTTCATCATTGTTCTGTGAAGAGGCTTAGACGAACAAACCAATTTCAATAGTCCTTATCGGCAATCACATTCAGGAATGTAGCATGCACACAACTGATTGAAGTGAGCAGTTGGAATCTAATATAGTCCCGAGGTGAACCAGGCCATTAGCCCCATCTGCCTAACCTGACGCAGGAGCGTACAGAGTTTGGAATCTAGGCATCAATGCCAAAACACTGATCGCCGCTCAGCTCCACGTTATCCGGCTAATTCTCGGTGGAGACTTAAGCGAAATTCTGCTCGGTTAGTATTCAACCTTGAAATTTTGTAGAACCCTAATATTGTGTGTGGAAGCAAGTAGCATGATCTTGTCAGAACTTTACTCAGTACTTGAAGAATACTAACCGAGCAGTTTCTATGATCTCACAGGGGATTGGTTGAACACATTCCTATATCTAGGAGATATCACAGGAATTCTGGAAGCACCGGAATTATTGCCAAGCTTGATATGGACGACGGCTGCTATCCCCACAAGTAGCGACAACAACGTTACCCCCATGCCTGTTCTCAGCCACATCTAAACACAACCCGGATTCGTTGTTAAAATACGAAGTCCCCGCAATTGTCCAGACTTGGTATGGACGACGGTTGCTACCCTCACAAGTAGCAACAACAACATTACCTCCATGTCTGCTTTCAGCTACATCCAAGCATAATCCAGATTCATCGTTTCTGAGCACATCTGCTCTGACAGGAAGAACAAAAGCTGCAGGGATACTAAATAAAACTAAACTAACAAGACAATATTTGAAGTTCATGATTCCAACAGCGCTTAAAATTCTTTAGTCAACATATGCTATTAGCTAGCATACATATTGGATATTGGGAAGAATGGCTATTTAAACATTTTTTACATCGTGATGGCGGCTAACATTTCCCTAAAACCTTACTAACGTCAGAGTCAGATCTTGTAGGGAACGCACCATACCTCTGGATTCTTCAAAGCAAGCGATCGCCGCTAACAACACCCATGCACACCGACCGTCGAAAGTCGCTCAGTAGTATGATGTGGATAACCTCTGCAGCAGGTGATGGGCACGTTACGATTCGATTTTATTAGTTGCACCGAGCGCAGGGATTCAAGGTCTTCTAGACTTTGCGCTCTCAACCATCTTGCCTAAGTAAATTCAATCTTTCCAAAACAACACAATGTCGTTTTTATTTAAGCAACTATATTTCAGGTGCAGCGTTTGTAGCATAAGTTTCCAATCCAAGGCCAACTATAAAGCCTCACTGAACATGCAAGTGATCCGGGCGTTATAGTTGCTAAAGGGAGACTATCCAGTCAAGACATTCACTGTGCTGATGTCTTACTAACAATTTGGTTACTGTTTTGCGAATATGTTTTGCTGTAAGTTAGCGTCAACCCTATTGAGAAAAAGTTGACATGTCTATCGAGATTTGGCTTGCCTTCATTGCTGCATCTGTGGTTCTGCTTATTATTCCGGGACCAACTATTCTTACCGTGATCAGCTACTCGTTGTCCCATGGACGACAAGCTAATATTCCTCTCATCGCAGCGGTGGCGCTTGCCGACTCTACTGCAATGGCGATGTCTCTTTTAGGGTTGGGAACTATCTTAGCTGCCTCTGCTTTTTGGTTTGGGGTTATTAAATGGATAGGCGGCTTGTATTTAATTTATCTGGGTATCAAGCTTTTGCTAGCAGATGTGCACTCAAGGGATGTGACAGCCATTAGACAATCTGGCCCTCGCTGGAAGTTGTTTGCAAATACCTATCTGGTTACAGCGCTCAATCCTAAAGGTATTATTTTCTTCGCTGCATTTTTACCCCAGTTTATTAACACTAATGCAAGAGTCGCTCCTCAACTCTGGATTCTTGCACTCACATTTGTAGCACTGTCTATTATCAATGCCACACTTTATGTCATGTTTGCAGGCTCAGCCCGCAGGCTCTTATTGTCTTCGAGAGTACAGCGACGCTTTAATCTTGCTGGTGGCTCAATGCTGTCAGCAGCAGGTTTATGGACATTGATGTCAAAGCGACCTACTTGATGTAAGAAATTAAGTGCAAGCCATCGAAGGCAGCCTAACACTTTGTGGGAGCAACGGGTGAGATACGTTTGTCTGGTATTCAGGAGTGCCCATCGCTGCTCAACTTTACCGTTATACGGAAAACAGTAGTGCGACGTCACTAGCTACTAATGAAATCGCCTGTATCTATGTAGACAAGCATTTGTTTTTTTAGACTATCGAAATAATCTCGATCGACATTAAAGCCTTGACCCACGGTGACCCTATCACCGGATTGAAAGGCTGAGGGTAAACGAATATCGTCCACTTGAATCAATACTCGATTACCGTCGATTCCACAAATATTAAAACCCTGGAGACCAAACTGAAGATTGTTGTTAACAGAGACCCCAGGCTCATAGCGAGTAAGGTCAGAGATATCGCGAATCAACAGGCGATTGACATCATCGGCATCAATCACATCCACGGTAACCGGCACTGTTTGAATGGGGCGCGGAGTACGGGTACCGGTGACGGTAATGAGCAACAAACCATCGTCCTCGGTTTCCTCTTCAGTATCCTCAGGGGCCTCCTGAGCTAAGCGCGGGGCCTCGGGCGGCGATTCCACCTGTAGGTCCTCTTCACAAGCGATCGCACCCTCTATACAAGCTTCATTTTACTTTGCTGATGGCAGGAGCTACCATCAGCAAAGCAGAACAAGGAGTACTGAAAAGAAAAATTCGCAATAATCGGATAATGTTCATCCTGGAAAAATCAATTAAAGAACACGTAATTGGGTGAAATGTAAACACTGTTGAACTAGCAGAGTTAGCCCTAAACTACGGCTTCTTCGGTTAATCCAACAGCAGGTGGGACAGGTGAAGACGCAGCTATAGGACAAATCTGAAGCCCCACGGGGGTATCCAAAATCGCCACTTCTACATCGAATACTTGATTGATTACCTCAGGGGTAAGGGTGTTGGCCACGGCCCCAATGGCCCAGAGTTTGCCCTGGCGCATAAAGGCCAGCCGCTG